>NZ_DAMBOE010000008.1:68352-235425 GCF_032063905.1 Alcaligenes phenolicus | reverse complement strand
GATCCAGTATTAGAGGCCGCATGAATCAGGTTCCAACTGCCTTGACAGACGCCGGCTGGCTGGTTGGCGCTGCGCTTCTCCCAGCATCGGCTGCTGGCGGCATTCTACGTACTACGCTGTCTGGCCATGAGCTTGTTATTGGCTCCCTCCGGGATAGTGACGACTTATGTATTTGCTGCCGTATTTGGGGCCAGTTATCTCGGAACGGTCATTTTGACCTCAGCGATCTGCCTGGATCGCTATGGAGGCGCCGTCAAGGGACAGGTATTTGGCATGCTTTTTCTGGTTCACCAGATCGGCGCTTTTGGGTCTGCCCAATTAGGTGCTTACGGCTATGACCGTTTGGGTAGCTATCAGGCCACAGTCATGGTCTTGGCCATGCTGACCGCGATTGCCGGTGTTTCTTCACTCTTTCTGTCGTCTGTTGCGTTTCGACGGACTCAATCTGAATTCAACTGAGATCTCCATGATGTTCAATGACCAAGGTGCTACTCAAATGCTCAGGATTGGACAGGGTATCGATGTCTCTGACAGCTTTTGCGAGCCGCTTGCACTGACCTCTGCCTATTGCTTCAGTTCAGCCAGTGAGGCAGCCGCTCGTTTTGGCGGGACGGAGCCGGGTAATGTCTATAGTCGATTTACCAATCCAACAGTCAAGACGTTCGAGCAGCGGGTTGCTTTTCTGGAGGAGGCTGAAGCGGCGGTAGCGTTTGCATCCGGCATGGCCGCATTGTCAGCGGTGGTGATGGCGTTTGCCGCGAGTGGTCGCAATATCGTGTGCGCACGTGATGTGTTTGGCACGACTCTGACGATGTTGCGTCAGCATTTTTCCCCTTATGGAGTGGAGGTGCGCGTCGTTGGCATGTTGGATTACGACGCTTGGGAAAAGGCGATCGATAGCGCTACCTGCCTGCTTATTGTTGAAACTCCAGCAAACCCAATGCAGCATGTCGCCGATATTGCCCGGCTGTCACGCATGGCTCATGCCCATGGGGCATTGCTTCTGGTAGACAGCACCATGCTGACGCCTGTTTTGCAGCGGCCATTAAGGCAAGGTGCGGATCTGGTATTGCATTCTGCCGGTAAGTATATGGATGGCCAAGGTCGGTGCATTGCTGGCGTGGTAGGTGGGGCCGAGGCATTGATGCAGCCTCTGCGGGCGGTGTTACGGTCGCAAGGAGCCTGCCTGAGTCCCATGAATGCCTGGTTACTGCTCAAGAGTCTTGAGACGCTTGAGCTGCGTATGCAGCACATCAGTGCCACCACACTGTCGATAGCGCGTTGGCTGGATCAGCATCCGAATGTAGGCGCAGTGTTCTATTCGGGCCTGGAGTCGCATCCCTGCCATGAAATCGCTTGCGCGCAACAGGCCGGCTTTGGAGGGGTGGTCAGCTTTGAAGTGGGCACGAGCCAAAAAGAGGCTTGGGCTTTCATGGACGCTTTGCAGCTGATTTCAATTGCCACCAATATTGGAGATACACGCAGCATGGTCACGCACCCGGCATCAACGACACATGGACGCTGGTCGCCGGAGGATCGCATGCACTGTGGGATTGGGGACAATCTCGTGCGCTTGTCTGTGGGCTTGGAGTCGCTTGGCGATTTGCAGCAGGATATTGATTGGGCACTACGGATTTCTCTGGGCCAGGAGCATGAGAGTTTGCAGAGGTGCTCCTTGCTTGAGACGCTGGAATGAGGGGGACAGATGTTTTTGACGTTATTGTTTTCTGTCGTACTGACTTTCCATGCGCTGGTGTTGTCAGATAGCGGGCGACGCTCCAGGCAATGGTTTCGGTATCTTGTTATCAGCTTGATGGCTCTGTTGCTGAGCTTGCCGATTGATTTTGCCACCTTGAGCGACCGCCGGATTGACGGCCTCGCTTTTGGTGGCTTATGCGGGTGATGGCTGACCGGGAGCCTGGTACCGGATAAGCCAATTGATTTTAGCTTGCCCGGCACCCGTTTCATTGGGGCATTAGACCAGGCAGGATCAAGGAATCAGGCTCAGGCGGTCGACTTCAAATTCGGTTTTGCGCAGGCCTTTGTCGAATTCGCCCGTCAGCTCCACTTTCTGTTCGGCGCTGATGGTTTGACCAGCCGGAAAGTCCTTGTTGTCGATCTCTACCGTGATACGGCCGGTGGCATCTTCAAAAATATAGCGTTCATCACCTTCAAACGACACCAGACGGCCTTGCAAACGCGCGATTTGATCGTCGCGGCCGGTTTCCAGGAGCTGCTTGACGGTCATGAGCGGCACATTGTTAGGGCCGGAGTAGGAGCCGGCAGCCGTGGCGGCTTGAGGGGCATTGCTTGGGCCTGTGTAGTTGGCTGGTTGCGCGAGGGCAGTGGTGGCGCTCAGAGCAAGTACGGCGGCAAGAGTGGGTAAAGTGAATCGCATGATTGGGTTTCCTGTATCGGGTTATCGGGTCAATGTTCCGCCGATTGCGGAATGGTTTTATTAGACCCCCCGAACCTGAAGGCAATCTTAAGATACTTAAGTGGGTGGGAAATCCAGCACGACACTCAGACCCTGGCCGTCCAGCCCATCTTCAAAGGATAGCCTGGCCTCGTGCAAGGCCGCGATGCGAGCCACGATGGACAAGCCCAGTCCGTTCCCTGTTTGGCCGGTGCCCAATACGCGAAAGAAGCGTTCTCCCAGTCTGGGCCGTTGTTCGGGGGGAACGCCAGGTCCGTTGTCTCGGACCGCAAGTCGTACACCGCCATCGTGTCTGCGTGTTGTTTCGATCCGTACTCGGACGCCTGCGCCGCCGTAGCGAATGGCATTGCCAATCAGGTTACGTAAAGCGCTGCTTAACAGCACCGGCGCAGCCTGTACGCTTGTGACGGCCAGGGCTCTTTCCATGTTTATGGATGCCGAGGGCAGGGATGGAATCAGACTGTCCAGGACCTGATTCAGGTCTACGGTTTCACGCTTCAAGGGTTCGGCCTGCGGCTCCAGTCGCGTCAGGGCGAGCAGGCTTTCTACCAGGGCGGTACAACGGTCCAGGTCTGCACGCAATTGCTGCAGATGGGCTTCAGGCAGGTGCAGCTCGCGCTCAATCAGTTGAACGCGCATGCGCAGTCCGGCCAAGGGCGTACGCAGTTCGTGTGCGGCATCGGACGTAAAGCGCCGTTCACTTTCCAGTGCTGAAGACAAGCGTGCCATGAGCGCATTCAATGCATTCAGCATGGGTTGCAGCTCGCGTGGGGGATTTCCGCCTTCTACAGGAGTGAGGTCATCGGGCGATTTGGAATTGATGCGTTTAGCCGTGTCCTCCAAAGGACGCATCAGGCGTCGGATCAGGAACCAGCTGGACAGGCCCAGCAGCGCCAGTAGTCCTACTGCGGGCCAAACCAGGTTCTCGGCCATGTCTTCAAGCAGCTCCAGGCGTTCTTCCATAGGCTGGCCGACCTGGGCTGTGACCCCTCTCGTTCCGGGGCGGACGTAAACCCGCCAGAGTTCGTCATCAACCCAGACAGTGGTGATTTGCTTGCGTTTCGCCTGGGGGATAAAAGCCGTTTTTGGGGTGTCGTCGCCGCGCAGCAGTACGCGGCCGTCGGCGGACACGAGCTGGTAATACATGCGCAGCTTGAGAGCCGCGTTACGGTTCAGTCTTGTGTCTGTAGTATTGGCAGAAGCCTGCGCCTCTTGCGGGTCCAGCATCAGTACCAGACGCGCCCCTTCTTCAAGGGCATCATCAAGCACATCGCCGGTTGCGTGCCAGGCCACTCCGACTACGATGGCCAGACTGACCAGCCATAGCCCAATACTGGTGCCCATGACGGTAAGCAGCAGGCGACGTCGTAAGGACCAGCCTTTCGGGCGTGACACCGGGGACTTGGCGGTAGAGCGGATACTCGTCAGTTTCTGAAGCAGGCTTTTCATGCGGGTGCCAGAACGTAGCCTTGATTACGCACAGTGACGATGAAGTCACTGCCCAGTTTTTTGCGCAGATTGTAGATGTGTACTTCGATAGCGTTGCTCTCCACTTCTTCGCTCCAGCCATAAAGGGCTTCTTCAAGCTGGGCACGACTCAGAATATGGGTGGGATGGTGCATCAAGGCTTGCAGAACAGCGAATTCGCGCGCTGTTACGGCCACAGGTTTGTCGTTCAAGGTGACGCGCTTGGCTGTCGGGTCAATGGCGACGGGACCGTGACGCCATTGGGGAGAGGCTTGGGCGGCACTGCGGCGCAAGGCCGCACGTACTCGCGCGGACAGCTCTTCAAGATCAAACGGTTTGACCAGATAGTCGTCCGCGCCCAGATCCAGGCCCTGCACCCGGTCAGCCAAGGTATCGCGGGCAGTGATCACAATGACGGGCACCTGTGCGTGAGATCCATTGGCCCCTCGCAGGCTGCGTAAGACCGCGTCGCCATCCAGACCAGGCAAGCCCCGATCCAGCAAGATGCATTGATAGGTATGAGTTGCCAAGGCCGTGGCCACTTGGTCGCCGCGTTGTAACCAGTCCACAGCATAGCCGTCCAGATGCAGCCAGGACTGCAGGGAACTGCCCAGCGAAGGATCATCTTCGATTAAGAGAATACGCATGTGCAAAGCCTGGCAGGGAAAGATGAAGGGAAACTGATGTTGCTGCGGGGTATGAGGTAAAGCAGGGGCAAGCCCCTACCTTGTTTGTATAGCGACTGTGTGTTTTTGAAAAGCGCAGCGAGGTGTTTTCCGTTCTGATTGGCGCGCTAGATGCTGCGCTGTTGTACCCGTGCAGACAGCTCCTGCGCCGTCTCCTTGCGCTCGCTATATCGATCCACCAGATACTGCGCACAGTCACGCGTCAGCAAGGTGAACTTCATCAGTTCCTCCATCACATCCACCACGCACTCGTAGTAGGACGAAGGTTTCATGCGGCCTTCTTCGTCAAATTCCAGAAAGGCTTTGGCAACCGAAGACTGGTTGGGGATAGTGATCAGGCGCATCCAGCGGCCCAGAACCCGCATCTGGTTCAAGGCGTTAAAGGATTGCGAGCCGCCTGACACTTGCATCACGGCCAGTGTTTTGCCTTGTGTTGGGCGTATAGCACCGATGCTTAAAGGTATCCAGTCAATTTGTGCTTTCAGAACGCTGCTCATGGCACCGTGGCGCTCGGGCGATGTCCAGACCATGCCTTCGGCCCACTGCACGAGTTGGCGCAACTCCTGCACTTTCGGGTGGTCTTCTGTTGCACTATCGGGCAGGGGCAGGCCTTGCGGGTCGAAAATTCTGGTTTCTGCGCCCATTGCTTCCAGCAGCCGTGCTGCTTCTTGCGTCAGAAAGCGGCTGTAGGAGCGTTCTCTCAGGGAACCATATAAAAGCAGAATTCGAGGTGGGTTTGTGGCGCGTGCTGGAGGCAGCAGTTCTGCCATATCTGGAGTGTTAAATGCGTGCTCGTCCAGATTGGGTAAATCAGGCTTGCTCAATTCTTTGTCCTTTTTCATCAATAACGGCGTGGCCGTCTTCTTTCCGGAAGGCACCTTGTTGTGCTTGGGGAAGTATCTCCAGCACCTGTTCCGAGGGGCGACACAAGCGCGTTCCCAATGGTGTGACAACAATAGGGCGGTTGATCAGAATCGGGTGCTGCAACATGAAATCAATCAGCTGTTCATCGCTCCATTTCGGGTCGCCGAGCCGGAGTTCTTCATAGGGCGTACCTTTTTGTCGCAGGACTTCACGCACGCTCAGGCCACAGTTTGCGATCAACTTAGTCAGCGTGCT
The DNA here is from genome assembly GCF_032063905.1 of Alcaligenes phenolicus. Lineage (NCBI taxonomy): Bacteria > Pseudomonadati > Pseudomonadota > Betaproteobacteria > Burkholderiales > Alcaligenaceae > Alcaligenes > Alcaligenes phenolicus. The sequence goes on along the minus strand of NZ_DAMBOE010000008.1, from coordinate 229,716 downwards.
GCGGTCCGGCGGTGTTTGCAGATACTCGATGATGGTGGGTTCTTGTCCGCTATTGCGGATCAGGCCCAAGGTGTTGCGCGAAGTGCCGCAGGCGGGGTTGTGATAGATGATGATGTCTGTCATGGCGCGATCTTGATATCAGGGTTTAGTGGTCGATACCCAGTCGCAGCGCCAAGGCTGCCAGGGTGATCAGCAAGACGGGTGTGGTCAGGATGGCTCCCACTTTGAAGTAGTAGCCCCAGCTGATTTTTGTGCCTTTCTGGGCCAGGACATGCAGCCACAGCAAGGTGGCCAGACTGCCTATAGGTGTGAATTTCGGGCCCAGATCGCTGCCAATGACGTTGGCGTAAATCATGGCTTCCTTGACGATGCCCTCGGCGCTGGAAGCGTCAATGGACAGGGCGGTGACAAGGACCGTGGGCATATTGTTCATCACCGAGGACAGCAGCGCAGACAGGACGCCGGTACCCATGGCCGCCGCCCACACGCCAGCTTGGGCGAACTGATCCAGCAATAAGCCCAGGTAATCGGTTAGCCCGGCATTGCGCAGGCCGTAAACCACCAGATACATGCCCAGCGAGAACACGACGATTTGCCAGGGGGCGCCACGCAGCACTTTTCGCGTACTGATGACTGTGCCACGGGCGGCAACCGCCAGCAAAATGATGGCGCCTGTTGCGGCAACCGCACTGACGGGGACACCCAGGGGTTCCAGTGCAAAAAAGCCTGTCAGCAATAACGCCAGCACAATCCAGCCAGCCTTGAAACTGGCCCTGTCCTTGATAGCCTCAGCAGGCGCTCTTAATTGTTCAAGGCGATAGTGGGCGGGAATGTCGCGACGGAAGTACAGCATCAGAACGACCAGGCTGGCCAGTACAGACACGATGTTGACCGGTGCCATGATGGCAGCGTAGTCCGTGAAGCCCAGTTTGAAGTAGTCGGCAGAGACGATGTTCACCAAATTGGATACGACCAGCGGCAAGCTGGCTGTGTCCGCAATAAAACCGGCTGCCATGACAAAAGCCAGAGTTGCTGCTGGTGAAAAGCCCAAGGCCAGCAACATGGCCATGACAATCGGCGTCAGAATCAGTGCGGCCCCGTCATTGGCAAACAGGGCAGAGACTGCCGCGCCCAGAATCACGATAAAGGCAAAGAGCTTGCGCCCGTTACCGGCTCCCCAACGGGCGACATGCAGGGCGGCCCATTCAAAAAAACCTGCCTCGTCCAAGATCAGGCTGATGATGATAATGGCGACAAATGTGGCGGTGGCGTTCCAGACGATATTCCAGACCAGGGCCAGGTCAGTCCAGTGCACGACGCCAGACAGCAAGGCAGCAACTGCGCCTAAAGAGGCACTCCAACCAATGCCCAAACCTTTGGGCTGCCAGATCACCAGGGTTAAGGTAGCGATGAAAATGAGTACAGCAAGAAGCATGACGGAGTGCTCTGATCAGGGGGATAGCCAGCAAGGCAGTGAAGTTCCGAGTGGTTTTTGCAGGACGCGGATATCAAGTGTCCGGCGCTCTAGCAGTTCTGACACAGGTCTTGCGTGGGGAGGCAGGTTTGACCCTGACAGCAATTCTCGGTCAGATAAGTAAGCAGATCGTTCATGGCGGGAAAGGTGGCGCTGTAGAGCAGATTGCGACCTTGCCGCTCGGCGTGGATCAGCCCGGCATTGCTCAGCTCTTTCAAATGAAAGGACAGGGCGTTGGGGGCAATGCCTAGCTGCTCGGCCAGAGAGCCGGGTGTCAGTCCGGGGGGGCCGGCAACAACCAGTGCGCGGAAAACCCGTAGGCGGGCTTCGTGGGCCAGGGCGGCCAGGGAGCGGATAACTTGAGATTCTTCCATGGGGGAATAATACAACAATTCAAGAATTGTTGAATAAACTCTTGATTTCCAAGCACGGTACTTTTGCAGACTGCCCATCTATTTGAAAGACAAAGTCACGATGATGTTCTGGTATAGCGCGTATGGCCCATTTTGCTGTTTGCCGCCAGTAAAAGGCTTAAGCCGCCAACTGCTCACTTAACCAGTCGGCAAATATTTCCGCACGCGGGTTTTGATCCAGAGCCTGGGCAGAGAGCAGGTAGTACGCCGAGCCGTCCGCAATGAATCCTTGCGGGGCAATGAGCTGCCCGCTTTGCAGTTCATCTTGCACCATCAGGCGCGACACAATGCTCATGCCCTGTCCGGACAGGGCGGCCTGGATACATAAATAAAAATGCTCTAGTTCCAGCTTGTTGGCAGAGCGTATAACTTGGCCGCTAAGTCGCGCCCAGGTGGCCCAAGCTTGCGGACGGGAGCTGCTTTGTATCAGCACCTGTTTGGCCGTGTCCTGGGTGTGAGGATAGTGGGGCTGGCAGACCGGGCCTATCATTTCTTCGCACAACTTCAGGCCGCAGACCGAGTCTGCCCAATGAAAGTCGTCACGGCGTATGGCCAGATCCACTCCCATTTGAGCAAAATTCACTGGCCCTCCGGCTGTAATCAGATGCACGGTGATATTGGGGTGCAGAGTATGAAAATCCCCCAGTCGGGGTATCAACCATTTCATCGCAATGGTGGGCTCGCAGGAAACGACCAGCGCATGTTCACGCTGTGTCTGCTGCAACTGATACACCACGTCTTCCAAGCGCTCGAACATGGGCGCGGTCACATGCAAAAGCTGGCGGCCTGCCTGTGTCAGAAATACAGCTCGATTGCGCCGTTCAAACAGTTCTACCCCCAAAGATTCTTCCAGCGCCCGAATCTGGCGACTGACCGCGCCGTGAGTGACATGCAGCAGCTGGGCTGCCTGCACAAAGCTGCCTGCCTTGGCGGCCGTGTCGAAGTAGCGGAAGGCCGTGAGATTAGGGATTTGCATGATCGATGAAAACTCACAGAAATAGCACAGGATTTATCGTTTTTAAATTAGCACAGGATTATCAATAATGAAATCCTGAGAGCGAATGTTCAAACAAGAAAACGATAGTAGTTTGGAGGGTTTTTCTTGGGTTTTGAAAATCTGGATTGATCCCGTTGAGAATAGCAAAAACTATATAAATTGGATGAATACATAGCTCGCCAGGAAGGGTTTTCGAATTCTGACTGGCGCTGTCTTTGCAGACTGGCAGGCCGTTCGCGAAGGAATGAACTCATTTCTAAAGTGTAGGACTGGCTCTGCGGTTTGGCTGCCTTTGACCTGGCTGGTCACACCGATTTCATCAAACTTAGGCTTGTTAAAAATGCATGAACTGTTGGCCGTTGCCACTATCACTATCCTGGCCGTGATCAGCCCAGGCCCCGACTTTGCCATGGTCACTCGTAATGGCTATTCCTTTGGCCGCAAGATTGGCCTGATTTCGGCTCTGGGTATTGCTGCCGGGGTGCAGGTGCACGTGGTCTACACGGTGCTGGGCGTTGCGATTCTGATTACTCAGTCTCCTACCTTGTTTCTGGTGATGAAAGTGGTGGGGGCAGCGTACTTGATGTACCTGGGCTATCAGTCTTTCTGTAATCGCACTGTTTTGAATACGGACGGTGAGGCGGGAAATATGCCCAGCGCCTGGCAAGCTTTTGGCATGGGGTTTTTGACCAATGCCTTGAATCCCAAAACCATGTTGTTTGTGGTGGCCACCTTTACGCAGCTGGTGCAGCCGGATGCATCGTTCTGGCTGAATTTCGCTTATGGATTTTTTATGTCTTTTGCCCATTGGGTCTGGTTCAGCATTGTGGCGCTGGTGTTCTCAAACAAGCGCTTGCGGGCAGCCATGCTAGCCCGACAAAGATTGCTGGACAGGGCGATAGGCGTGGCCTTGTTCAGCTTGGGCGCTTCGCTGCTATTTGCCAACTCGGTGTCTTAGGGCGGCCATGAGGGAGCAGGTGCTGTGCACAGGCGATTCGTACTGCCTGATTATTGAAGTGATTAATAAATTGGTTTGAATTAAATTCAGAATTTAATTGGGTATTTTATTTTTAATATGGTTTTGAATTATATTTGTATGGCTATTAATAATAAAAATATAAAAGTATGGAAAAGAATGTGAATTAAATTATTTAAAAGAATATCTGTTATCTTCTGTTATTTATTGACGGCGCTCTGGGTATGGTTGATACGTTGCCGTTTCAGGTTTCGCACACTACTTGTAGAGAGGGAGACAAGAATGACTTGCCATCATATAAACGCAAAAGCGCTGGCTGCGTCTGGCCTGGCTTTATTCGCAGCGGTTCAGAGCAGTGCTATGGCTCAAAGCCCGGAGCCCCGGCTGGATACCAGCCAGCTGTATGCAGACGTGCATTTCCACGCTTCCAATTACGCCATGCAAGGTATTTCTTTAAAGGAATATGCAGAGCGCTATATGAGCGCCAATCGCCAGCAGATTGTGCGCTCCACCATCATGCCGATTCCTTTGCAGCAACGCTGGGACGGGTTTGAACAGTACCAGGCACAGTCTGGCGATCAGATGTATGGCCCGAACTACTACATAGGCCCCAAAGCAGATTTGTATTACTACTCTTTTGTGGATGCCATGTTTGCACGCGAGTACGAACGCTTGCCGCCCCAGTATCAGGAAAAGCTGGATGTCATGATTACGGCCTTCAATCCCATGGACGTATATGCCTCGCAACATATCAAGCGTGCGGTGCTCAGTTTTCCAGGCGTGTTTGCCGGGGTGGGAGAGTTCACCATTCACAAGGAGCTGGTGTCCAGCAAGCTGGCGGGTGAAACGGTAGAACAAACCAAGGCTCCCTCTGTGCCGCTACCGCCTGATGCGGGCGATGGCAGTAAGGTATCGCTGTATTCCGAGTCGCTGGAGTATTTGTTCAAGACCATTGAAGAGATTGGTCTGGTCGCGATCTTGCACAATGATATGTACCGGGTAGAGGTCAATTACCAGGGTGAGCTGGAGCATTCCTATCCCGATCAGGACTATGTGGACGGCTTGAAGCATGTGTGCGGACATGCGCCCAAAGCCAAGGTGGTGTGGGCGCATACGGGCCTGGGGCGTTTTGTGAAACCCACCAGCGACCACATTACGCGCGTGAAAAAAGTGCTGGACGCCTGCCCCAGCTGGTCTACCGATATTTCCTGGGATCTGGTGCAGGACTATATGCTGAATCCCGAGCCGGGCATGCCCAGTCGCCAGGATTGGCTGAATTTCTTCAATGAATACCAGAACCGGATTCTGTGGGGTTCAGATGTGGTGATCTTTACGCGTAATCGCTTTGAGTCGGACCCTCCCACGTCAGTGACGCCGGGCGGTTTGATGGAGCCGGCTCAGTACCATGCGGACTTGTCCAAGATGAGGGAGTTTCTGGACGAGTTGCCAGTGGCCATAGGCAACAAGATTCGCTATGAAAACTATCTGGGTCTGTTCAATCGTGCCAGGTTCTCTGTGCGGGCCTGGGAGCGCCAGAATGCGGATCTCAATATCTGGGATATTCCTACGCCCGTGCATCCTTGAAGGGGGCATGCTGTTGATAGGGGCGATCAGCCATAGATACTGGCCTTGATTCTGGTCCTTAAAAAAAGCCAATGGCAAAGGCAAAAAACAGCCCCCCGACAGTTGGATAACTGTCGGGGGGCTGTTTGCGATTGCGCGTCAAGAAAGCCGAGCCTGGCCCCTTGATTTTGCTGTCAGGCATCTGGCTGGATGCAGCTTGGTTAACCCGCCTTGTTCTGTGCAGCCAGCTTGTCCAGATCCTCCTGAATCAGCTTGCGAATAGCGGTTTTCAAGAGCTTGCCGGTTGCTGTGTGAGGTAGTTCATCCACCACGATCAGTTCGTCAGGAATGCTCCATTTGGAGACTTGTTCTGTAAACAGATCAATCATGTCCTGCTTGGTGAAGGTGGCGTCGTCCTGTAATTGCACCACCAGAACCGGACGCTCGCCCCAACGCTCGTCGGGCTTGGCTACGACCGCCGCTTCCTTGATCGCCGGATGAGCCTGGGCAATGTTTTCCAGCTCGATGGAGCTGATCCATTCGCCACCGGATTTCACCACATCCTTGGTTCGGTCCACGATCTGGATAAAGCCATCCTGATCGATGGTCACCACGTCGCCCGTATTGAACCAGCCATCCTCTGTATGGGCAGAGCTGTCATTGCTATTGAAGTAAGAAGCCGCAATCCAGGGACCGCGCACCATCATGGCTCCAAACATCTTGCCGTCGCGGGCAATGGGTTGACCATCGTCGCCATCTACCCGGAACTCGACCCCGAAGAGCGGACGACCTTGCTTGGCAAGCAGCTTGAGTTTCTCCTTGTCCGGCAAGGACTCGTGCTTGGGCAGCAAGGCAGCCGCCAGACCGACCGGGCTGGTTTCCGTCATGCCCCAGGCGTGGCGTACCTTGACGCCCAGTTTCTGGAAGCGGGTAATCATGACCGGAGGCGCAGACGAGCCGCCAATCACCAGGCGTTGCAGGCTGCTGAAGGTTTTGCCATTGGCTTGCATCCAATCGAGCAGGCCTAGCCAGACGGTAGGCACACCGGCTGTCATGGTGACGCCTTCGTTTTCAAACAAGGTATGCAGGCTGGCGCCGTCCAGTTTCGGGCCGGGCAAGACCAGTTTGGCGCCCACCATCAAGGCCGCATAGGGCAGGCCCCAGGCATTGACGTGGAACATGGGCACAATGGGGGTGATGGTGTCGGAGGCAGACAGGCACAGGGCATCGGGCATGCTCAAGGCAAAGGCATGCAAGATCGTGGAGCGATGGCTGTAGAGCACGCCTTTGGGCTTGCCCGTGGTGCCGGAGGTGTAGCACAGGCCGGAGGCCGTGTTCTCATCAAACACCGGCCAGTCGAAATGATCGGATTCAGACGAAATCAGGGTTTCATAGCACTGCAGGTTGGGCAGCAGGTCCGACTTGGGCATGTGTGCTTCGTCAGTCATGATGACCACGGCTTTCAGCTTGGAGAGCTGGTCGGCCAGGGCTTCCAGAATCGGCATGAAGTTCAGGTCGGCAAACAGCACGCTATCGTCCGCGTGTTCAATGATGTAGCCGATTTGATCCTGAAACAGACGCGGGTTGATGGTGTGACACACCAGGCCCGAGCCCGAAACGCCGTAATACAGCTCCAGGTGACGATAGCCGTTCCAGGCCAGGGTTCCGACGCGGTCGCCCTGTTGCAGGCCCATTTTTTTCAGCGCATTGGCCAGTTGCTGGCTGCGTTTGGATAGCTCGGTATAGGTGTACCGGTGAATGTGGCCTTCAACGGTTTGCGAGACGATCTCTCGGTCTGCGTGATAGTTCGCTGCGTGACGCAGTATGGATGATACTAGCAGTGGGGTATTCATCATCATGCCAAGCATGGTCTTCGTCCTCCCTGGGAGTAAATCAAACAGAACTGACGGGCCCTACAACATGGGGATTGGGAGCAGCAGATGGATGAATTTACACCACTGACTGTCATGGCCTCTTCAGGAACAGTAGCCTGAAACTCACAAATACGTCTACGCAGTCGTTTATGTTTGCTTGCGCAATGCCAAGGCTTCCGTAAAAAACTGTGTGATCATTCGGCTCTCTCGACGTTCGGCCAGACAGTACAGATAGGTGTCGGTACGGACCGGATCGCCGTCAATGCGAACAGCCTTGAAACGATGGTCGGGGATGAACTCTGCTTCGGATACCGAGCCTATGCCCAGGCCGCGCGCCACGGCTTCTCGCAGGGCTTCTCGGCTGCCAATTTCCATGACTGCGCGTGGCCTTATATTCTCTTTCTCCAGGGCTGCTTCCAGGCATGCGCGGGTGGTTGAGCCCGACTCCCTTTGCAGCAAGGGAGCATCTTGCAAGGCACTCAAGGGTACGCTGTCATAACGGGCCAGAGGGTGAGACACGGGGGCAAACAGGATGACGGCATGACTGGCGTAATGCTCGGTGTGGAAGGTCTTGTCGTCGCAGGCGCCCGCCAGCACGGCGATATCGGTGGCGTAGTTCGCCAGATCTGCCAGCACCTCGGCCGAGTTCCCCATATGAATGGAGATATCCAGCCCTGGAAACAGCTTGTGGTAGGCCTCTACCATTTCGATCACATGAAAAGGCCCCACGGCCCCAATGCGCAAGCGCCCCACGTGCAGCTTGCCACTGTCATGCAGGAGGTTGAAGGCATCTATTTCCAGAGCCCCCAGTTGCTGTGCCACGGGCAGCAGGGCCAGCCCGACCTGGGTTAGCTGAATCCCGCGCCCCCGGCGATGAAAAAGCTCGACATCATGTTGTTGTTCCAGGCCCTGAACCTGTTTGGTAACGGTGGGTTGGGCCAGTCCCAGGGCACGGGCCCCGGCGCTGAAGCTGCCGTGGCGGGCAACAGCCAGAAAGGCACGTAGGCGTGCGGCGGACATATAGACTCCATCTATAGATAACTGATGTTTTCAATCCTAAATCGATAACATGAAGGCAATGTGACCTTCCTAAGATGTCGGCATTCCTCCTGCAAACCTTAAGGACGACTGCCGTGAACAAGAACGTATTTCAGACTGCCCGCCGCTCTTTCATCGCGGCAACGGCCGCTACAGCTATTTTTTCGGTGTTCGGTACAGCGGCTCAGGCCGCACAGGACACGCTGACCATTGGCTTGATCCCTGCCGAGGATTCCCAAGCCATGATCGAATCCAGCAAGCAGGTGATTGAACAGCTGGAGCGAGAGTCGGGCATGAAGGTCGAGCCCTTTGTCGCCACGGACTACAACGGCATCATCGAAGCCCTGCGTGCCAAGAAGCTGGACGTGGCTTATCTGGGCCCATTCTCTTATGTGCTGGCCAATTCGGTGGCCGATGTAGAAGCTTTTGCTGTGGCTGTGACCAAGAAGACGGGCAAAAGCGCTTACAAGAGCCTGATCGTGGTGCGCGCAGACAGTGGCATTGAAAATGTGGAGCAGTTGAAAGATCGCACCTTTGCCTTTGTTGACCCCAGCTCCACCTCCGGCCACCTGTTTCCTAAAGCGGGCCTGGAGAACGACGGCTACAAGCCCGAGGCGCTGTTTTCCCGTGTGGTGTTCTCCGGTTCGCACGATGCCAGCCTGCTGGCCGTGGCCAACAGGAAAGTTGACGCTGCCGCTGTTGCAGACCGTATTTATGCCAGCGCCATTGCCAAGGGCCAGTTGGCCGAAGGCGATTTGAAAGTTGTCTGGTCGTCCAGCGATATTCCCGAGTCGCCCATGGTCTGGCGCAAGGATCTGGACCCAAGCGTGAAAGAGAAAGTTGCCAAGGCTCTGGCCAATATCAAGGATGTTCCTTGGGGCGATCAAGGCATGCTCAATGGCTTCCAGCCTACCACTGACGCGGCTTACAACGTAGTGCGCGATACCGCCAAGGTGCTGGATCTGGATCTGCGGAGCATGAAATGATCCGTGTGCGTGGCCTGAACAAGTGCTACGGCAGCAATAAGGTGCTGTGTGGTGTGGACATGGATGCAGAGGCTGGCGAGTTCCTGGTGGTACTAGGCCAGTCCGGGGCGGGCAAGTCCACCCTGCTGCGCTGCATGAACCGGCTGGCCCAAGCGGATACGGGCGAGTTGTCCGTGGCTGGTATCGACGCCATGTCCGCCCAGGATACGCGGGCTTTGCGGCGCCAGGTTGCCATGATTTTCCAGCATCACGACGTGGTGCCGCGCTTGTCGGTGCTGCGCAATGTGTTGACTGGGCGCTTGGGGGCGGTGCCCGTGTGGAGTTCCATTTTGCAGCTGTTCAGCCGGGCTGATATCGCTCTGGCCCAGGACTGTCTGCAACGGGTCGGGCTGGCGCACAAGGCCCAGGCCCGTACCGATTCCCTGTCCGGTGGTCAGCGTCAACGGGTGGGGATTGCCCGTGCGCTGGCTCAGCGTCCGCGCATCATTCTGGCCGACGAGCCGGTTGCCAGCCTGGACCCTAAAACGGCCCGTCTGGTGATGCGTTATCTGCACGATGCCAGCCGGGAACTGGGCATTACCGTGGTCTGCAACCTGCACCAGGTTGATTACGCACGCGAATTTGCGGATCGCATTGTGGGTCTGGCTCATGGCCGTGTGGTGTATGACGGTGCCCCGGAGCAGATGACTGAGGATGATCTGGCCCGCATTTACCCCGGCCCCGAGCCCGGGCACAGCGATGTGTCGGGCAGTACGGGTGATGCCGCTTCTTTTCTGGCCGAACCGCTAAGCATTGCTACCAAGGGAGCGTGATGATGGACAGCAAGTACTCCTGGGTCATGTCTACCCCGACCAGTGCCAAGGGCTGGGTTCTGACCGCCCTGATGGTGGCTGCCATTATGGTGGGATTGCAGTGGAGCGCAGAGGGGGCGCAGTTAAGCGCCGCCGAGTTTGCGGCCGGCCTGCCACAAATTGCCGACTTTCTGAGCCGCACCTTTCCACCGGACTGGAGCATTTTGGGCAATTTGCTCGCTCCGGCCATCGAGACCATTCAGATTGCGATCTGGGGCACGGTGTTGGGCGTGTTCGGCGCAGTGCCCGTGTCTTTTCTGGCTGCCCGCAACCTGAAGGTCAACCGCTACTTGTACGGTTTTACCCGCCAAAGCCTGAACATCATCCGTAGTATCAATGAACTGATTCTGGCCCTGGTGTTTGTGGCTGCCGTGGGCCTGGGCCCCTTTCCCGGAGTGTTGGCCCTGGCCGTACATGGAGTGGGAATGCTGGGCAAGTTCTTTGCCGAAAGCATTGAGGAAATTGACCAGGGGCCATTGGATGCCCTGCGTGCTACCGGCGCTCGGCCTTTGCAGGTGATTGTGTTCGGTGTCTTGCCGCAGGTTATTACCGCCTGGATTGCCGTGATTCTGTATCGCTTCGAGGTCAACCTGCGTTCGGCCACGGTGCTGGGCATGGTGGGGGCCGGTGGCCTGGGCTTTGAACTGGTCAGCAGCCTGAAACTGTTCAAGTACCAGGAAACAGCGACCTGCATTGTGGTCATTACCGTGATGGTGGTGGTGGCCGACCTTATCTCCAACCGCCTGCGCGAAGCGATTCGCCACAACGGGCGCGATTGATTGCAGTTTTTCTTTTGAGATTGTTATGTGGCATTTTTTCAATCCAGTTCAGATCGATGCAGGGCACGGGGCTTTTGAGCGTGTGCCCGAACATCTGGGAACACGGCGAGCCATTCTGATTGCCTTTCCCGAAGCGCGTGAACTGGGCCAGTGCGATCGTTTGCAAGCTTTGCTGGGCGATCAACTGGTGGCGATCGAAACCGATATACAGCCCAATCCGGATGTGTCCTGGCTGGCCCCGCTGTATGAGCGCCTGTGGCGTGATCATCCCGATGTGGAGTGCATCATTGCTCTGGGTGGTGGCAGTGTGATCGATTGTGCCAAAGCCATGCTGAGCAGCACGCCTTCGGGCACGTTTTCCGAACTGCTGGACTGCCTGTCCGGCAAGACCAGCCTGAGCCAGCCTCCAGGGCGGGTGCGCAGCCTGATTGCCGTGCCCACCACGGCAGGCACCGGGAGCGAGGTTACCCCCTGGGCAACGATTTGGGACAAGGGACAGGGGCGCAAGTACTCCCTGCATCTGCCCTGGACCTGGCCTCAGGCCGCCATTATTGATCCGGGCTTGATGCGCAGCCTGCCTGCCGCGGCGACCTTGGCCAGCGGCCTGGACGCCTTGTCGCACGCTCTGGAGTCTTTGTGGAACGTCAACCGCAATCCGGTGTCGGCCAGTCTGGCGGTCTCGGCAGCACGTCAGATCATGGACAGCCTGCCACTGCTGATGCAGGAATTGTCCAACCTGGAGCTGCGCGGCCAACTGGCGGTTGCGGCCGTCATGGCAGGGCTGGCGTTCTCCAATACCAAGACGGCCCTGGCTCACTCTCTGTCTTACGAGCTGACTCTGGAACAAGGGTTGCCGCATGGCATCGCCTGCTCCTTCAGTTTGCCGCATGTGATGCAAATGGCACTGGGGCAGGATGCCGATCTTGACCGCTTGCTGCTGTCCATTTTTGATGCGCAGAACGGCCAGCAGGCGGTGACGGCTATGGCCCGTTTTCTGGAGGGGCTGGGTGTCAGTACAGACCCGGCCGCGTACGGTCTGGCTCCCGAGCAGTGGCAAGAACGAATTGCCCAGGCTCTGGAAGGCCCGCGAGGACGTAATTTCATTGGTGCACAGACTCTGGATGCTGTGCAGGTATAAGCCCGGCTATTGATCCGGTTTGTTTTCAAAACTGAAGGTTTTTCAATAATGACTCAGAATTTCAAGGCTCTGGATACGCTTCTGTCGGACAAGGTGGAGGCCGTTATTTTTGACTGGGCTGGCACGCTGGTCGATTTCAGCTCTCTGGCACCGACACAGATTTTTGTGGATGCCTTTGCCTCCTTCGGGATTCAGATCAGCCTGGAGCAGGCACGTGGTCCCATGGGCTTGTCCAAGCGCGATCATATCCGTACCTTGCTGGCGACTGAATCGATTCAGGACCAATGGGTGGCCCAGTTCGAGCGTGCTTCCACAGATGCTGATATTGATGCCATCTATGAGCGTTTCATGCCCATGCAGATCGAAAAGGTAGCCGAGTACTCGGCTCCGATTGAAGGGGCGGCAGCTGTTCTGGAGCAGTTGCGTGCCAAGGGCATCAAAGTGGGTTCCTGCTCGGGCTACCCTCGTCAGGTGCTTGATGTGTTGTTACCTGCTGCAGCCAGCCAGGGCCTGGCTCCTGATTGCGTTATCGCTGGTGATGAGTTGCCTGCAGGTGGCCGTCCCGGTCCTTTCATGGCCTTGGCCAATGTTCTGGCTCTGGGCGTAGGTGATGTGCGTCGTTGCATCAAAGTGGACGATACCGTGCCCGGTATCGAAGAAGGCCGCCGTGCGGGAATGTGGACGGTGGGCTTGAGCCTGTCGGGTAACGAAGTGGGCTTGTCTCTGGCTGAACTGGAGACTGCAGACCCAGTTGAAGTAAAAGCACGAGTCGAGCGAGCCAGCGAGCGTTTGAGCCAGTCCGGCGCGCACTACGTGATTGAAACCATTGCGGACTTCCCAGCCATTGTTCAGGCGATCCAGGCGCGTCTGGCACAAGGCGAAACCCCCTGATTTCGTGGGGGCATTGAATCAGGCGTGAAGGGAAGGGCGGGGCTTTATGCCCCGCTTTTTTTATGCCTGGTATCAATGTGGCCGGGCGTGCTTCAGGTATTGCGCCGCGAGGCGACTAGGCACGTAGCCTGCAGGCGCTGGACAGGGCGCTTTGATGTTGAGCAATCGCTTCGAAGAAGGCGGCCACCAGGCGCGACTCACGTCGCTCGTGCAGACAGCAGACATGGATTTGTGTCCAGACCGGCTCATTCTGGATACGCACCACGCGCAGGCGTGGGTCTGGCACGTATTCGGACTCGGAGACCGTACCCACTCCCAGGCCACGAGCCACGGATTCGCGCAAGGCCTCCCGGCTGCCGATTTCCATGGCGATATCTACCTTGATCTTGTGTTCATGCAAGGCATCTTCCAGGGCCTTGCGAGTGGTGGAGCCCTCTTCACGCATCAGCAAAGGCTCGCCAGCCAGTTCGTCCAGGGCAATGGCATCGCGCTTGGCAAAGGGGTGGTCATGGCGCACAAAGGCAATGACCGGATAACGGGCATAGGGTTGCATGTAGTAGCGGCGCTGGGGCTGGCAACTGGCCACGACGCCGACATCGCAGACGTACTTGTCCAGGTCGTCCAGAACCAGCTCGGAGTTGCCCAGTTTGACGGACAGCTTGATGCGCGGGTACACCGCGTGGAAGGACTCGATCAGTTCGGTGACGTGGTATGGGCTGACGGCACCCAGTTTGAGGGTGCCGTAGTGCAGCTTGCCCGTGCCATCCAGCATTTGGCGCATGTCGGATTCCAGCGAGATCATGCGCCGCGCCATGGGCAGCATTTCCAGCCCCAGGGTGGACAGTTCGACACGCCGGCCCCGGCGATGAAACAGCTCGGCTCCGTATTCGCGTTCAATCATCTGTATTTGTGAACTGAGCGTGGTGTGGCTCATGTTCAGGGCCCGCGCGGCGGCGGTAAAGCCACCGTGCTGGGCCACCATGACGAAGGCCCGAATCTGGTTGAGCGTCATCGTGTTTCTCTAACTGTTTTTTCCGGGACTGGCTGTCTTATCTTGACCGATCAGTATGACTAGCGTGCGACACCCATGGCCGGATCACTGATCCCGTCGCGGCCATTTTCCAGACGGCCAGCAAAGCGGCGCTCGAAATGCTCGCCCATGGTGGCGGTGAAGTCATACCAGTTGGCCGAGCCTTCCAGCGACCAGCGCGCGTCAATCTGCATGCCGGGGTCCACGGTGTACACCCATGGGCCATCTTCCCGATACGCATTGGCGGTGACCGTGACGGTAGCCGCTTCGCTACCCATGTTCATGATGGTCAGGGAGACGGTGTTGGCTTTGGGTTCGTAGCAGACGCGGACTTCGGGTTTGGGGCCCTGGCGCAGGGCGTGCAGATTGCCCTTGAAATGGCGGTGGTAGCCGTTGGGGCCCAGCACCCACAAGCTGTAGTCGCCGTTCTGGTCTGCGCCCACGGTCCAGGAGTCCGAAATCATCTTGTCGGCTTCTACGGTAAAGCGACGTGGGTACTCGGACAGATGCAGCTCGTCGTACACATGGAACACGGTGCCTTGGGTGCCGGTATTGCTGAAGGTCAGCCAGACCTTGTCCTTGTCCAGATCCACATTGGCGCTGGTATGCAATTGATAAGGCAGGGCACGGGAGGGGCGTAGCATCAGATCCTGTGTGGGCATGGGCTCGGAACCCACGGGCGGCATGGGAACCTTGCCCGCCTGTACTTGCTGCGCCAGTGTGGCATCGGCCTGATCGCGGGTGGGGGCTGACACCAGGGCAGGCTTGTTGGCATTGGGGGACTTGAAGTCAAAGCAGGAGCGCATGTCGCCGAATACGGCACGACGCCAGGGGCTGATATTGGGCTCCTGCACACCGAAGCGCTGCTCCAGAAAGCGCAGCACGGAGGTGTGGTCAAACTGCTGGGAGTTCACCCAGCCGCCCACGCTCCAGGGAGAAATGATCAGGGTTGGCAAACGGGGGCCGGCGCCAAAGGGGCGGCCATCGGGGGGCAGCTTGCGCGAGTCTCCGTCCGGGGCGGGCATGGTGTAGTACTCGTTCGAGACATCCACGGTGGACTTGCCGGCCAGAGTGCCGTCGCGGTGACGCCATGGCGGGGCTGGTGGGGGCATGTGGTCAAAGAAGCAGTCGTTTTCGTCATAGTTCACGATCAGAACGGTTTTGCTCCAGACCTCGGGATTGGCCGTCAGGATGTTCAGCAAACGCTCCAGATACCAGGCGCCCTGTCCGGGAACGCCCATGCTGGGGTGTTCGCTGTAAGGGCCAGGGGCCACAATCCAGCTGACCTGTGGCAGGGCACCCATCTCGATATCGTCGGCAATGGCTTGCAGAAAGCCGCCGTCGGGCATGGTATTGCCAAAGCCCTTGTACAAGGGAGACAGCGCTTCCATTTGTGGTGAATACGTGGCCGAGGGCGAGCCCATCGAGGCCAGATCTTCATTGACCTTGCGGTAGGACGCAAACGCCACCAACTGATTGTTGTTGCTGTTGTTGCCGGGACGGTTGTAGACCTTCCAGCGCACGCCTGCTTCCTGCAGACGCTCCGGGTAGCTGGTCCAGTCCAGCCCGTCTTCGGATGGGCCCAGGCCCCCCCAGTTGGAGTTGGTCACGCAGGCACGCCCCGTGACATTGGCCCCGTTGGTGCCGCTCCACAGGAACATGCGGTTGGTGAAGGTGCCGGTGTTGATGGAGGTGTGATAGGCATCACAGACAGTAAAGGCATTGGCCAGTGACCAGTGAAAGGACAGGTCCGATTCCTTCAGATAGCCCATGGCCACATTGGTGTATTTGGCTTTGGGCCAAAAGGCCATGCGGCCGCCGTCCCAGGCCTCCTGCTGGTCATTCCAGTCGTGTGCACCGCCCACGCGCAGGGCATTGCCTTTGGTCGCGTCCAGATAATAGGGCTGCACTACGCCGCTGCTGCCTTGCTGACGCCAGACCGATTCGCCCGAGGCCATGGGGATGGTGAAGCGGTCACTGAAGCCCCGTACACCCGGCATGGTGCCGTAGTAGTGGTCAAACGAGCGGTTTTCCTGCATCAGGATAATGACGTGCTCCACATCATTGAGGGTGCCGGTGGCATTGTTGGCGGGGATGGCCAGCGCTTTCTGAATGGCGGGGGGAAAGGGCCCCAAGGCAGCGGCGCTGGCGGCCAGCCGCAGAAAATTGCGACGATTAAGGTAAGTCATGGGAAAGCCTTGTCGATAGAAGGTAGCAAGAGGGCCAGGCGTGACAGTGGCCACAGCCCGGCCGGGGCGCTGTGTCAGGGAGCGCAGTCCAGTTGCGAGTTGGGGGTGGCGGGCTTGTCCGTGCCCTGTTCGCCCAGCGAGCCGCTGGCCGGGGGCGTGACGATGGGCACCTGTTCACTGCCCGAGCTCGTATCGCTTGCTGGGGAAGGGTTGCCGCTGCTGCCATCGCTGCAAGCACTCAACAGCAGAGCCGTAACGCTCGTCAGGGCCAGGGTTCGCATCAAGCGTGCCAGAAGAGTCAAAGAGTTCATGGCGTGCTCGCTTAGTGGGTGGACAAGCTGGACAGTGGCTTGTTGGACCAGTAGATCGACTGCAGCTCTTCGTCGCTAAGCACACGATTCCACATGGCCAGATCACCGAACATTTGCTGGGTTGGCGGAGCAACCGCGCATTTGCCCACGGTGTAGGGCGGCGTAACCGAGCCATTGCACTTGTTCATCAGAAACTTGCCGGTGCCATCATCGCCAATGCCCCATTGTGGATAGGCAGAGAGCTTGGACAGATCAACAGCGCCAGTGGATTTGCCAGCTGCAACCTGCGTTGTCTGACCGATGACCGGGTCGAAGATCTGCATGTTCATCTTCTTGGCAACTCCGTCCACTGCAAAGGCAATGTAGACCCAGCGGCCTACCGGAATTTGCGTGTAGGGATTGGTGGGGCCGTCGGCACGAACACCGCCTGAACCAATATTGAAGGCCACGCCACACTGATTCTTGGTGGAGCTGCTGAACAGGCCAATTGCGACACCGGCATTGCCACCGCTGACATAGTTCTTGTTGGACAGAATGGTGACGTTGTTGCGGTCAATGCACTGGGGCACTTGATACCAGAAGCCGATGGTGAACTGGGGGTTGCTGCCGGTGGAAATATCAAAGCCTTGTGTCGGCGTCATGCGGTAGCCTTCCAGCCCTTCAACGGTGACATGGTTGGTATCGACCAGCAGGCCATGCGTGCCGCTAAAGGGGCCGGGCACCACTACCCCTGCGGCAGAAGGCAGATCGGCAGAGGCGGGGGCCATGCTGCTGTTGCCTTGTGCATCAACAGGCGGCAGGGTCGCACTGAAGGGGTAGTAAGAAAGCAGACCGTTGCGCAAGGTGGTGGCCAATGGCACAGGCGGCAAGTAGGAGATGGGCGGGCTGATCAGGTTGCGCCAGGCGGCCTGCTCGCCCGAGCCTGCCTGCACGGTGTAGTCAAACTGATACGTGCCTTTGCTGCTCAGGTCGGCCGTCAGCTGGTTGTCGGTATAGCTTTGTGTCCCTGCGGGCAGACGTGACGCGATGACCTGGCCATCGCGCAGGATATCGATGGGGGCGTCGGCCGGAGCTTTCCAGTCCAGCGTGATGGCCACGGACGAAGAATTGTTGTCCACGACGGTGGCATTCAGATGGGACACGGCTTGTGGGCCCAGCAGGCTGCTGCCATCGAGCTTGTATTCTGCCGCAGGGGGCAGCGTGTCCAGATAACGCATGATAGTGGGCGCGACATCAACCAGGCTGTTGTACTGATACAGCTCGGCCAGTGTCTGGGGCAGGCTGGCTCCTATGCCTTGTTCCCCTGTGTTGACGCTTTGGTTGAAGGCCAGGAAGGTAGCGGACTGGGACAGCAAGGGCAGGCCGTTGTCTTGACCATGCTCGCTCAAACCGTGGTTGCCTGTCACGACAATCAACCATTCGCGATCCTGCTGCTTGGCCGTGGCAGCCATCAAGGCACCGATCTCCTTGTCCAGCTTGCTCAGGGTGGCAAGGTAGTCAGGCGACTCGACACCAAAATCCAAGGCCGCATCTTTGGCCGAACGGTACTGAACCAGAACCTTGCGGTAGTTCCCTTCAATCATCTTCAGTGCCTGGGTGGAGACACAGGACAGGGTCACGGCTTGTGCAGAGCAGTCGGCCAGCTCGTGCAGACGCTCGGCATCATGGTCAGCCTTGAGCAAATGGGCCAGTCCGCTGGATGCAACGGCAGCAGCATTCTGGCCAGGCTGGGCAGAGTGAAACAGGCTGTTTTGACGCAAGACCTGATCCGGCGCGGTAGATACCACACCGTGACGATTGGCCCAGGTGCCGGTCAGCAGGCTGGCCCAGCCCGGCATGTCCAGATTGGCTTGTTGGCTGGGGGTGCCCACCACACCGCCGCTATAGGCCAGCTGGACGTTCAGCTTGGTCAGATTGGGGAGGCTGCCCGCTGCCATGCCTTGCTGTACAGCGCGGTAGGTGGCCCCGTCCAGATCAATGATCAGGGCGTGACGAGTGCTGGGTGTATCAGGCTTTTCCGGATTGGTGGGTGTTTCGGGGTCGGTGGCCGGGCCCGAGCTGGTTTCAGAGCCACCACAAGCGGCCAGAGCGGCAGACAGGCTTGCTATTGCCAGGGCCTTGATCAGGCCTGTTTTGCTGCGTCCTGCGCGGCCCAGGGGCGGGTGCTGCAAGCTGCCAGCTTGGGCCGCGTTCAGATACCGGATTGCAGAAGGAGGGGGAAAGCCGGGCCCTTGAGAAAGGGGGCTGGCCATGTGCACATGTCTCATGATTCGATTGCCTTGTCGCTGACGTTAAGAAAGGATCGATCGAATTAGAGCAAGGCAGCATGACGGCCTTGGGTCGATATCCTAGACGTTCATCGTCGTTGCTGTGTATTGGTTCGGCAGATGGTGTTGACGCTCCCAGAGCTCCAGTCGTTCGACCATGAACTGATGCAGCTGGCGCAGGAGCGGGGTAATTTGCTGCCTCCCGGCTGCCAGCAAATACAGGGGTGTGCTTTCCCCTTGCCAGTCCTCGCAGATAGCGTGCAGGCGGCCACTGGCAAGGTCTTGAGCCACATCGAAGTAGGATTTGTACGCAATGCCCTTACCCAGTAAAGCCCAGCGTCTGACCACATCTCCGTCGTTGGAGACATTCACGGCCCGGACACGAACAAAGGTGGCGGGCTGGCCGTTGCGTTCAAACTTCCAGCGGTCGTGAACATCATCCCCCAGCATGAAGCACAGACAGTCGTGCTCCTGCAGCTCCAGAGGGGAAGCGGGTGTGCCGCGATGCCTTAAATAAGAGGGGGCAGCGCACAGGACACGGCGGTGTGTCGGAGCCAAAGGCAGAGCCACCAAATTGGAGTCTGCCGGATGACCATAGCGAAAGGCTGCATCAATGGGTTCGCTGTAAACATTAGCCAGCCGATCGGATAGATGCAGGCGTATGTCCACGCCCGGATTGGCATCCTGAAATTCATTTAACCAAGGCAAGAGCACATTGCGCCCCAGGTCAGACGGTGCGGCCAGCTTCAGTTGGCCCCGGGAGCCTGGGCCGCCGCTAGCCAGTTGCAGGCTGGCTTGCTGCAAGGCGGACAGGGCAGGACGGCATTGAGCCAGGAACACTTCGCCCTCAGAAGTCAGCCGTAAATGGCGGGTGGAGCGCAGAAAAAGCAGCACTCCCACTTCCGCCTCCAGACGTTTGAGTGCCGCGCTGGCCGCTGCCGGTGTTATGCCCAAACCCCGTGCCGTGGCGGACAGGCTGGCCGTGTCAGCGGTGCGAACAAAAATTTCCAGATCCTGCAGGGCTTTCATGGCGTGTCTCGCTGGGCGGGGTTCAAAGTTTTTATGCTGGAAAGCGAACTAATAGGATTAATTATGACGCTATTTTCAAAATATTTTTGAAGATCATTTCAAACAATGGCCTGTTTTTCTAAAGAGTCTGAAAAGGCACACTGTGATCCACATTTTCATTTTGTTGATGAGGCACACGAATCATGGGTTTAGCGACATCTACTTTGTTTTCAGCATTAAAAGTGGGCAGCTTGCAGTTGCCCAACCGTATCGTGATGGCTCCCATGACACGCAGCCGTACCGACCAGCCGGGTGATATTCCGAACGCGCTGATGGCCCAGTACTACGCTCAGCGTGCCAGTGCAGGCTTGCTAATTAGCGAAGCCACGCAGATCTCGCGACAAGGACAAGGCTACAGCTTTACTCCCGGTATTTACACCCAGCAGCAGGTCCAGGGCTGGCGCCTGGTAACTGATGCAGTACATCAGGCCGGTGGCCGTATTGTCTTGCAACTGTGGCATGTAGGCCGGATGTCTCATGCCAGCTTCCATGCAGACGGGCAGACTGTGGCCCCTTCCGCCTTGTCGCCCCAGGCTCAGGTTTGGGTGGTGGGAGAGGATGGGGTGGGGCGGATGCTGGATTGCCCGGTGCCGCGCGCCCTGAGCGAGCAAGAGATTGCAGCCGTGATTGAGGACTACCGCCGGGCGGCCGCCAAGGCCATGCAAGCGGGATTTGATGGCGTGGAAATCCATGGTGCCAATGGCTACCTGATTGATCAGTTCCTGCGTACCACATCCAATCACCGTGAAGATGCCTATGGGGGCAGCGTGGAGAATCGTATTCGTTTTGCCACGGAGGTGGTCGAAGCAGTAGCGGCAGAGATAGGAGCAGAGCGCACGGGTATCCGTCTGGCTCCCTTTATTACGCAGCGAGCCATGAACTGCCCCGAAATCATTCCAACGATCTTGCAGTTGGCCAAGGGATTGGACGGCAAGGGTCTGGCCTACATTCACTTGTCAGAGGCTGATTGGGATGATGCCCCTGAGATCCCTGATGATTTTCGCCATGCCTTGCGTTCGCACTTTTCGGGTCGAATTATGGTTGCGGGCAAATATGACGCACACAGAGCCGAGCAGATTGTAAAGAGTGGTCTGGCTGATCTGGTGGCGTTTGGTCGCCCCTTTATCGCCAATCCGGATTTGCCTGCACGCTTGCGTGATCAGCTTCCCTTGGCAAGCTTCGATCCCCACACCTTGTTTGGGGGGGGCGCGCACGGGTATACCGATTATCCGAGCATGGCCTAAGACACATCACTGATTTTAAAAAGGAAAAAAGATGAAAGCGATTGCGTACAGAGCACCCCAAGCGATAGAGCAGCCCGAGTCCCTGATGGATATTGAGTTGCCCGACCCGGTGGCCACAGGCCGTGAGCTGTTGGTGCAAGTCCAGGCGGTCTCAGTCAACCCGGTCGATACCAAAGTTCGGCAATCGGCCTTACCTGCCGATGGGCAGGAGTACAAGGTGTTGGGCTGGGATGCCAGCGGCATTGTGAAGGCGGTTGGCCCCGAGGTCCGCTTGTTCAAACCGGGTGATCGCGTTTGGTATGCCGGTTCGATTGCACGTCCGGGCACGAACAGCCAACTGCATCTGGTCGATGAGCGCATCGTGGCGCATGCACCCAAATCGCTGGATTTTGCCGCAGCAGCCGCTTTGCCCCTGACCACCATTACTGCTTGGGAAATGCTGTTTGACCGACTGGGGATCGCCCCTGGCAAGGCTCCCAGCGGCAAGAGCCTGCTGATTGTAGGGGCGTCCGGTGGCGTGGGCTCCATCATGACGCAACTGGCTTCCCGCCTGACTTCCTTGACCGTGATTGGCACCGCTTCCCGCCCCGAAACCCAGGCCTGGGTGCGTGAATTGGGTGCCCACCATGTGATTGATCACAGCAAGCCCTTGACTGACGAGCTGGAGCGTATCGGCTACCCACAAGTGGACTATGTCGTCAGCCTGACACATACCGATCAGCACTTTGAGCAGATTGTTCAGGCCATCGCCCCGCAAGGAAAGTTTGGCCTGATTGATGACCCTGCCAGTCTGGATGTCAGCCAGCTCAAGCGCAAATCCGTGTCCTTGCATTGGGAGTTCATGTTTACCCGCTCCTTGTTTGGCACGGACGACATGCTGGCCCAGCATCGCTTGTTGAGTGAAGTCGCCGACCTGATTGATGCCGGTCTGATCCGCACAACCTTGACCGAGCGCTTTGGCAGTATCAATGCCAGCAATCTGAAGAAAGCCCATGCCTTGCTGGAGTCGGGCAAGGCACGTGGCAAGCTGGTGCTGGAGGGTTGGGACGAGTAGACCAGATCTCACGGCAACGAAAGGGCCTGGCCACGCATGGTGGTCAGGCCGTTGTTGTCGTTTGGCAGGGCAGGATGCGCCAAGCAGTGTGGTGGAAAACTTTAGACATAATTAATACGTTTTTGATTGAAGGCTGAAAGGCTTTGAGTACAATCGGCAGCTAATTGCGACCTTCTTATGACTTAGTGTCGGATTTTCTGTCAATTTGACACGATTGACCAGGCAGTGGCTGGCCCTCTTGGTCGGAGTATCGTTCAATGATCGTGCTCGGTTTGTTAGGCCCGTTTCGTTTCACGGTTGATCAATCTGATCGCACTGCATTGCTGAGCTACGACAAGGTCAAGCTGCTGGCAGCGGTATTGTGTCTGGCTCAAGGCAAGGCTGTTCAGCGTGACCGCCTGGCCCAAATGCTGTGGCCTGACCTGAGCCGCGACAAAGCCTTGTCGCGCTTGCGTCATGCTTTGCATATTCTGCGCAAAGCCTTGGGAGAGCGGGCCACTTGTCTGCTCTCCCATCCTGAAGGGGGCGTGGCATTGCGATCCGACTCCCTGCAAGTAGACGTGCTGCATTTCTTGCAGTCCGATGCGGCGCAAGACAGCCGTCTTGTGCAGCGCCTGAATGAGTATGGCGGTCCTTTCCTGGACGCGATTCAATCTCCCGATACTGAATCCTTTCTTTCCTGGCGACAAAGCTGGGAAGATCGCATGGCGCTGGAGTTGTTGCGGCTGCGTGCCCGTTTTTCAGAGCAGTTGCTGCAGGCCCGACAGTTGGATCAGGCGGTAGCCGTGGCACAGGAGTGGGTTCAGCAATCCCCCGAGCAGGAGGTTTACCACCGGCTGCTAATCAGTGCCTTGATGCAGCGAGGAGATCGGCAGGCTGCCTTGCAGGCTTATGCACATTGCGAGCAGGCTTTGCGCCAGCACCTGGGTGTAAGGCCGGATCCTGAAACCCGTCGTTTGGCTGATGCGCAATGGCCGCTTGTTCAAACCAGAGTTGCCCCCAAGTTTGCTCAGGTCCATCGCACGGTGGCGACTTTAGCACTGGCGCTGTCCTGGTTACCTGTGGATGGGTCGGCGGCACATCTGGATGGGGACTTGGTGCCGGATCAGGCGCTAGCCTATCTGGAGTCCTGGCACGAGCAGTTAGTGGATATTTTGCGTCAGCATGGTGCCTGGCTGAGCCAGTCCAGTGGGTCCACTTTGCTGGCGCATTTTGGTTGGCCACATGCACAGTCTGAGCCGGTCAATCGGGCAGTGGATCTGGCCTGTGTAATCCGCAATTTGCGTACGCCACCGGGTATCAGCATTGGACAGGTGGTGCATGTCAGTCTGGCCTTGGTGGACGAGCAGCAAGTCAATGCGCACAGCCTGTTTGGACAAGTGGTCATGCCTTTGGTCTGGAAAGCCAGGCATGGCGAGATCTTGCTCAGTGCTCAGGCGGTGGCTCGCATGGCGGATTGGCAAATCAATCAGCACCGCGGGCAGGACGGGGTCTATTTCAGCTTGGGTGATGGCAGGTGGATGAACGACCCGCTTTATGGGTGTCAGCCCGAGTTCGAGCAAGTGGTCAAGCAATGGCGGCAATGCCGTAGCGACTCCCGCAAGGCAGCTTTCAGAATTAATGGTGAGCTGGGCTCGGGCAAGTCTCGTCTGGCCCAGGCCTTGCGCAGCTATATCGTGCGCGATGGCGGTCAAGCCTTGCTGCTGGATTTCTCCCGTCAGGATGTACTGGAAGGGCTGAGCGAGTTGATGCAGACGGGGCTGGATGCCGGTGGGGTCGGAGCTGTGGATATGCCGCTGGCCCTGACTCAGTGTCTGGATAGCTGGTTTGGGTTGTCTTCTTTACAGTGGGACGCGGTGCTGGAGCGGGTGCAAAGCCCTGCAGATTCCGAGGTGCCCGAGTTCTGTCGACTCTTGCTGGCTGCGGTACAGGTTTTTACCAGTCAGAGCCGCCCCGTGCTGCTTGTGCTGGACCATCTCGATGCTCTGGACGCGGCTGATCAGCGCAGTCTGGCAGCAATGTGGGCGGCCGTGCACAAACAGCCTGCCGGGGTTCTGCTGTTGATTTTGTCGCGGCAGGCCATGCCTGATCTGGACTTCGCTCAGCCTTTGTCGCTGCGCGCTTTGTCCGACCCGGATGTCAGCAAGGCCATGGGGTTTTATGCGCGCGGCAAGCGCCTTGCACCGGAGCTGAGTGGGCAGATACGTGCCCAGCAAGTCAGCAATCCCATGTTGATCAAAGACATATTGCATTTGCAGCGTTTTGGCATGCCGCTGGATTATCTTCCTCGTCTGGCAGATCGCTTGCTGCTGGAACTGGAGCAGCTGGATGCAGACAGCCGCTGTGTCCTGCTGATGACGGTGCTTTGGGAGCGTGCTACGGCCCAGGGTCTGGCTCAGGCTTGCCATTTGTCTTTGGAAGTGGTGCTCCAGTGCTGGCGCAGATTGCTGGATAAAGGTTTGTTGCAGCAGGATAGCCAGGGAGATGTTTTTTGTTTGTCTCCGATGCGCAGCGCCTTGCGTCGCCTGATTGCCAGAGAGGAAAGCAGGACTTTGTATGCCCGTCTGGCACATAGCCTGATTCAGATGCAGCAGGCCGACAAGGAGATCGCGGCTTGCCTGACCCAGGCTCATAGTTCACAGGCAGCAGTATGGTGGCGGAGGGCTATTGATGCGTCCCTGCGCAGGGGCGAAACCGTAGAGGCGGCTGAGCAGTTGTCGCAGGTGCTCAGCAGTTTGCAGTACATGAGTGATGTGCAGTTGCGTCGCGAGTATGAGCGCGATAGTTATGTCACTTTGGGGGCATTGGAAATCAGCCGGGAAGGACCGGCAGCCATGCCGGTGACGCAAGCCTATGAGCAGGCGGCCGGCCGTAGTGCTGGAGGTGAGCAGGAGCTGCCAGTGCTGTGGGGGCAATGGGTCATGTTGCACGGCGCAGGCAAGCTGCCCGAGAGCCTGGCTCACGCCAAGCAGTTGCAGGAGCAGTCCCGGCGTCAGGGACAAAGCGCCTGGTATGGCTGGGGCTTGTATGCCGAGGCCCAATATCTGTTCTGGAAAGGGCGGGTCCAGCAAGCAGAACTGGCCCTGGATGAGGCCTTGCGTGCCCTGGCGTACGAACAACCAATTCCGGCCATGGATACGGCGTTGGGGCACCATTGTCCGGCTTTGGTCTACAGCTTGCTGGGTTTGGCTCAGGCCCTGCAAGGGCGCTTTGAGCAGGGCATTGCCAATGCTCGCCATGCCCAGTTTCTGGCCAGTCAAAGTCAGTCTCGGATTTCGGCGGTGATTGCGGAAATCCAGATGCTGCGCATCCTGTATCTGCAAGGCAATCTGGACATGCTGGCAGGCCGTAGTCAGGCCTTGCTGGGTATGTTGCAACCGGTCTTGCCCGGCAGTGTGTGGTGTGCTGTGGCTGAAACCTATGTGCTGTATTGCCGTTTGCTGCGAGGTGAAGAAACTGGCTCGGAGTTGGAGCGCTTGCTGGGACTGTTACCCGAGTTTGCTCGCAGCATGCCTTTGGCGACGGATGCTTTTCTGTGCATTGTGGCTCGTTGCCATCTGGCCCAAGGTGAAATTGAACGTGCCAGCCAAGCTCTGGATCAAGTTGGCCAGATCGCGCAGGAGCGGGCTTCTACCCTGTATCTGCCGGAGCTTGACTGCTTGCGGGGGGATCTGGCCTGGATCCGTGCGGATAGACAGCAGGCGCAGGTTTGCTGGGCGCAGGCCCAGCAAGAAGTCTTGCGCAGCGGCTTGTACGCCTATGAGGGCTGGATCCGGCATCGGCGCGAGCGCCTGCCCGATCTGGCGGCGCGCAGTGTGTGGATCCAGCGCCAGCCCGGTTAGAACTGGAAGTTGATACCCGCAAAAATTTGCCATACCGGTGCTCCTGCGCCTTTCTTGTCCACGGAGTACTGTGGTTCGATAAAGGCGTTGATCACGCTCTTGCCGGGCTTGAACACCTTGCCCAGGCCCAGACCTACAGGAATGTGATGGGTGTGGTTTTTCAGGTCAAAGGTCCACACCCCGCTGGAGCGCAGGTAAAAGCCGTTGGGCAGGTTATAGAACAGGGCGGGCTGGAAGGTGGCCATCTTGACCTTCTCGCGGTCCGAGTCCCCGGCAAAGGATTGTTGAAAGGTCAGCAGCCCGCCTGCCAGACCCCAATCCCGGCTGGCAACCAAGGCCGCTGCACTGCCAATCTGCCATTTGCCCTGTCCCAGCAAATCGTTCGATGCCGTAGGCATCACCAGCAAGGGGCCGATGCCATAGGAAAAACTGCCTGCGTTTTTCATGAACACATCCATGAAGGTGATGTCGCCCAGGCCGGATTTGCTGCCCAGACGATCGTGGTGCAAGGCCACAATCGGTACATTCAAACGCCACAGCTGCGGCAGACCAAAGGTCTTGTTGGGCAGGACAGCACGCAGCACCGTCTGGTTTGCCCAGGCATTGTCGAGCTTGTACAGCTCGGGCACGTAGTAGTCGTGCAGGCTGACCATGGGCCGGGGGCTTAACGGGTTATTGGCGTCGTTCTGGGATTGGGCCAGGGCACCCGTGCTGATCAGGCTGGTGGCCAACAGGCCAGATATTGTCTTTTGCATATGCATACCTCCTCGAAAAACCGAAGGTAGAAAAGCGGCGTTGAAAAAGCATTTAAAGCGGGCCACTGTGGCAAATCCGCAGATTGGGCTATCGGACCCGCTTTGCTCCCAGAATGAGACGCTTGTTGAAAAAGCCCATCAGGAGGAGCGTGTCATGGCACATGCAGCGATAAGAACAGTCATGCTGGCGGCAGTAGTCAGCGCGGGTTTGGGTCAGGCACAGGCCGCACCTGCCACGCAGGCAACGCAGGAGCGCCACGCTCAGTGGATGAAAACGCTCCCGTTTGATGACACCCAGGATTTCAAGAATGCCCAGCGCGGTTTGATTTACCGCGAGCCCAGCTTGCAGATCAAAGGTGCGAGCGGCAACGTGGTGTGGGATCTGGATTCCTACAAGGCTTTCATCAAGCCCGATAGCGCTGCACCCAGCACGGTGCATCCAGGCTTGTGGCGCATGTCGCAGCTGAACCTGCTCGATGGCGTATACAAGGTCACGGACAATATTTATCAAGTGCGGGGCTATGACCTGTCCAACATCACCTTTGTGCGCGGCACAACGGGCTGGATTGTGTTCGATGTGGGCACCTCTACCGAAACGGCTGCCGCCGCGTATGCCTTGCTGCAAAAGCATGTGCAGGCAGCGCCCATCAAGGCGATTATTTACAGCCATTCCCATATAGACCATTACGCGGGAGCCAAGGGGCTGGTGGATCAGGCTGCGGTGGATTCAGGGCAGGTGCAGATCATCGCGCCAGAAGGTTTTGTGGAGCATGCCATTAGCGAAGGGGTGATTGCAGGCAATGCCATGAAGCGCCGTGCGACCTATATGTACGGCGCCTTTTTGCCGCGTGGTCCGGAGCACAGCGTGGGCTCGGGGCTGGGCATGACCAATCCGCTGGGTTCCGTCTCCCTGATTGCGCCTACGCGTTCGGTGGCCAAGTCCGGTGAGAAGCTGGTGGTTGATGGTGTTGAAATGGTCATGCAACTGACGCCGGGCACCGAGGCCCCGGTGGAAATGAATACTTATCTGCCACAGTTCAAAGCCATGTGGATGGCCGAGAACACCACCAATACCATGCACAATATTCTGTCCTTGCGCGGCACACAGGTGCGAGATGCCAGGGAGTGGGCCAACTACATCAATGAAACGATCGATCTGTTTGGCGACAGTACGGAAGTAAAGTTTCAGGCGCACCACTGGCCTGTGTGGGGCAAGGAGCAGGTTCATGACTACCTGATCAAGCAGCGCGATCTGTACAAGTACATTCACGATCGCAGTGTGAACCTGATGAACAAGGGCTATACCGGCGAAGAAATTGCCGAGCTTATCGAGCTGCCGGAGTCCTTGCAGAATGACTGGGCGACGCGCGGTTATTACGGCACGCTCAAGCACAATGCGCGGGCGGTGTATCAGTACTACATGGGCTGGTATGACGGCAATCCGTCCAGTCTGGATGTCTTGCCACCCACGGCAGCGGGGGCGAAGTATGTGGAATACATAGGGCGTGATCGGCTGCTGCAAAAAGCCCGGGAAGACTTTGATCGTGGTGAATACCGTTGGGTGGCCATGGTGGTGAAGCATCTGGTCTTTGCCAATGCCAAAGATACGGAAGCGCGCCAATTGCTGGCCAATAGCTACGAGCAACTGGGTTATCAGGCCGAGTCCGGGCCGTGGCGTTCCATCTACCTGCAAGGGGCTTTGGAACTGCGCAATGGTGCGCCGGATCTGCCTGTGCCCCCGAATAACAATGCCGATATGCTGGCCGCACTGACGCCAGAGATGATGTTTGATTTGATGGCCGTGCGTCTGGACGATGATAAGGTCAAAGACAAGGAGCTGACGGTTGCGTTCCACTTTGTGGATATAGATACGACCTACACCATCAGCATTGGCAATTCGGTACTCAATTACAGTACGCGCCCCGGTTTGCCGGCTCAGGCCACCATGTCAGTTAGCCTGGCGGATTTCAAGCTGATTCAAGGCAAGATGCTGGACTGGAAAACGGCCATGAAAACGGATCGTGCCAAGCTGCAAGGGGCGGGTCGCAAGTTCCAGGAATTTGCAGGCCTGTTTGAGGAACCCGGCTTGTGGTTCAACATCGTGACGCCTTGAGCAGGTAGCCACAAGGATCTTGGACGGCATACGGCATGAATTAAACGTTTTCTGCGCGCTATTTGCATTAAGGTGCTTGTTCGGAGGCTGTCCCTGGGGTGTTTACTACACGGACCGTCTTGTGTATTCCCCAAGCCTGGAGCCCAAGCTCATGTCCGCGATCTTGAAAACCCTGTTCAGTGCCGGTGTCTTGCTGGCGGCTTCGGCCAGCGCCCACGCCTATCAGTCTGAAATTATCTACAACAAGAAAGGGGAAGCGGCTTTTGAACTGCGGGTCTTTGGCCCTCAGGATGGTCCCTATGGCAACAATGGGCCGTCTGCCTTTGATGTGGACGAAAACGGTCGCCGCAAGATTCGTGCGGCGCTGGAGCGCTGGGCTGAAATCCTGATTCTGCCGCCGAATTATCGTCCCGGCGTTGTCCATCTGGGCACTTTCGCGGCACCCGGTGCCTCTGCCAGCGCCGCCCGCTGGTTGATGGAGGATGATACGGTGGCGGTTTCCATACTGCAGGCTGCTCTGTTCAATCCCTTGTCGCCAGAGGACTACGACAGCCCCCATGGGATTATCAATATCGGGCTGATGCCCTTTGATACGGCCCCGGTCAATCCCAGCCAATTACCCTTGACGGGTCAGACGGACTATAACGGGGTCATTTTTCATGAGTTGGCGCATGCCCTGGGCTTGGCGAATCTGGTTTACGACAGGAATGGGCCAAACACGGGCACGCCGCAGTTTCTTCCTTTCCTGAGTCGGTGGGGGGCAGGCTTGCGGGATGATAATGGCAACCCGGCCCGCCCTGACCAGATCGTTCTGTGTACGCCTTGCAGTAATCCCTATGATGCGCAGGCCTTCGATCTGCGTAAGGATCAGGGTTACTTCACTGGCCAGCATGTGCAGGAGGTGCTGGGTGATGCCATGCCCGGCGTCCCGGTCAGCATTCTGACTTTTCATGACGATCCTGCTGCTGGCATAGACACGGATTACATGAGCCACAGCGAGTTGCGCAACAGCTTGATGAGCCATCAACGCTACCGCAATTACACCAATTTCATGGAAGCTGAAATTGCGGTGATGCAGGATCTGGGTTTGCAGATCGACCGGCGCAATTTCTATGGCTATTCGGTTTACGGGGATGACGTCACCCTGGTGAATCAGAATGGTTTTTTTGCGCGTAATGCCGAGGGTACGGCGTATCTGCCGGGGCAGTACAACACAGCGACTCAAGGTCTGGGCCTGCACATTTATGGTCAGCGCAATACGATTACCCAAGCGGCGGATTTGCTTGGCGCTGGCCCTGGCGGTATAGGTGTGCGGGTGGACGGTAGTGAAAACACACTGATTATTCCGGCTTCCACGCGTATCCATGCCCAGGGCTGGGTTGGGCGTGGTCTGCAGTTCAGTTATGGCCGTAATCACACGATTGTGCAACAGGGTGAAGTGCGTGCGGAGGGCGAGGACGGGGTAGCGGCCTTGTTTGATTTTGGCAATAACGCCAGGGGCAATCAGGATGGCTACCATGGTTCATGGCAATGGTTCTCGCCTCTGGAGAACAAGCCTGTTGGCTATGTGCCCGAGATTTTGCAGGGCGCACTGATCAAGGACTACCATTTAGCCGGTCTTTTGTCGGGCAAGAAAGCCGCTATCCAGATCTCCAGGAATGCCCAGGTTGAGAATATCAACATCATGCAGGGAGCCCGGATTCAGGGCGATATCCTGTCTGACTATTCCACTCGTCAAAACAATGGCGAGCTGTTTGTCACCCATGTGAATTTCGGGCAAAAAGCAGATGAACAAGGGCGCGCCACGCTACAGGCCGACTCTGATTTCCGTCTGCGTTACGACGGCAATATTCAGGGCGCGGACAATTTGGCCGTGGTGATTGCAGGGGGCGAAAGTTCGCTGAATGGCCAGCATCAGCTGCTCGGCCTGCGTGTGGATACGGGCGCTACCTTAAGTGGCAATAGCAGTTACGCCATCAACCCGGAAGGCAATTTCAGTAACCACGGCACCTTGAGTCCGGGAAACTCCTTTGGTCAGATGACGATTCAGGGGGATTTTGTTCAGGCCCCCGAAGGCCGCATTCTGATCGAGGCGGATACTCGCCAGCATGATCGTATTGAGGTTCAAGGACTGGCCCAGTTGGCCGGTGAATTGAAGCTGCAATTGCAGCCTGACTGGTATGCCGATGGCTGGTCCTTGAGCCAGAGCACGGTCTTTCAGGCCACACAGACCCAGGGTGGTTTTGATCTGCTGACAGCCAGCCTGAATTCGCCCAGCCTGAGCGTGCATGTGAATAACGGCGGCTGGTCGGTCAGCCGTCAGGCAGCGGCTTACTCGCCCTATGCCGCTAATCCGAATGCGGGTGCAGTAGGTCGCAGTCTGGAGCAGGCCTCCACTGACAATCAGCGTCCCTTGGCCTCTATCTACCAGGCTTTGGACTTCTCCAGCGCGGATGGCAGCGAGATTGGTGATGCTCTCAATCAATTAAGTGCCGGTGCTTACGGTGCTCAATTGGCTGCCAGCGTGCGTCGAGAGCAACTGGTGTCAGAGCAACTGCGTCAACGCCCTGGCCTGGGCAAGGACGGCTGGCAGACTTTTATCCAGCCTTTTGGTGGCCGTTATCACTGGCAGTTAAGCAGCAATGATGTAGACCACCGCAGTCAGACTTATGGTGTCGTGTTCGGTGCTGAACATCGCGCTGCCGGTAGTGATTGGAGCTTGGGTGCCCATGCGACTGCTAATGAGCAAAGTTTGAATATAGATGCCCCTTATCAGGCGAAAAGCACGTTGACGGGATTGGGTGCCGGTGTGCATGCCTTGTACCGTGCTGACGCTCGTGAGGGCTGGAAAGGTCTGGCACAAGTCCGTATGGGCTTGGAGCAGGGCAAGCTGAACCGACGCATCGCGTTTTCTGACTATCAGGCCAATCCCAAATCTGACTGGACTGGCCATACCTTTGCAGCGGGTGTTCAGACTGCCTATAACTGGCCTTTGGGCGAAGCAGGCAGTATAGGTCCGGTTCTGGCCTTGGATTATCTGCGTTACAGCCGCCCCGGTTTAAGTGAAGAGGGTGATGCGGGGAGTCGTTTGCAGTTGGATTCGACCCGTGCCCATTCCTTGCAAGCGTCGCTGGGTCTGGCTGTCAATCAGGCTTGGGAATTGAAGCAGGGCCGCCGTTTGCAGGCCGAGGTGTCCGCTTCCTGGGAACAGGCCTTGCTGGGCCGCAAACAGACACAGTACGCACAGTTTGAGGCTTCGCCACAGACAGGTTTTGATGGCCGCTATGCGCGTGTCGATAGCCATGCGCTGGCATTGCGGGCTGGTTTGACTCTACAAAGCTCCGAGCGTTTGCGTTTGGGTATTTCCGCAGGGACCCGTTTGCTGGGCAATAGCCGGGCGGATATCTCGGGGAATGTGTCGCTGAACTGGGCGTTCTAGGCTTGGTTCGCCGGGGTTTTGAAGGGCTATCTGTCAGCCATGACAGTTTGATAAGGAGCTGCCGATTGATTCTGGCAGCTCCGTAAATTGGATCACGCTAGCCCCGTTGGAGGCCTTCAGGCGGACTGACGGCTGTTCTCGAACCAGTCCCACAGTGCCTGACGCTCCGGCTCCAGTTCCACAGCCAGGCCACCCGTAAACTCACGCCATGCAGGCAGGTAGGTGTGGGCCACAACAGTCAGCACCGGGTAGCCCTGGTCGATCAAGGCCATGATCTCGTTGTTAAAGCCCTGGCCGTCCGCTTCCATAATTCCAAAGCGATTCACAATCACCAGATCAGCCGGGCTTTCCAGCGCCCGACGCAGCACTTCGCTGGCTTCCAGCAAGGCACCAATGTCCAGGCAACAGGCGGTGGATTCCGCCCCCAGGTTCTGGGTAATGGGATACAGCGTGCCCTTGTCCAGATCCTGCACCGTGCGCAGGCTATGGTCTTCCTTCTGAATTTCCGGACCTTGCACCAGACCACAGACGCGATAGTTCTTCGCGCGCAATTCCTGCACGAATTCCAGTAGCAAGGCGTCGGCACTGCCTTTGCCTGCGTGCACGATGGCCGCAAGGGCAAGAGGCGGGGAAGTGGTGTCCATCGGGGTGTGGCTCCGGGCAGTAGAAAGGGAAGGCAAGGCTCTTTGTACACGCATTTGGCCTGGGCTGGAAAGCGGAAAAACCTCTGTGCTGCTGGCCGGTGTTTGACCTTGGCGGGTAGCAGGCTTGTTGTTTAAGGTTCAAGTCTTGAAGCCTGTCTGCTCGAAAAGCGGATGGAACTGTTGCGAAAGCCGCTTGCTGCTTTGCTATACGGACTTGTCTGGCTATGGCGTGGTTCTGTTCCATGAGACAATTCATGCACTTTTAGTGACTGATGGGATATTCGATTGGACAAGACTTTTGTTAAGGGCCTGGTGCTCCTGGAAGCCCTGGCCAAGCACGAACGCGGTTCGGGTGTTACCGAACTGGCCAATCAATTGATGCTCAATAAGAGCAATGTGCATCGCCTGTTGCAGGCCCTGGTTCACCAGGGCTTCGCACGCAAGAATGAAGATACGGGTCGCTACGAGCTGACCATGAAGCTCTGGGAGCTGGGCTCGGGCCTGGCCAACCGTCTGGATGTGCGGGTGGAAGCCTTGTCTTTCATGAAAGAGCTGGCCGAGCAAACCCAGGAAACGGTGCATTTGTCGCTGCTGGACGGGGTCGAGGTGCTGTATATCGAGAAGATAGACAGCCCGCAGCCCGTGCGCGCCTACACCACGGTCGGTGGTCGCTCGCCTGCGCAATGTGTGGCTACCGGCAAGGCCATGCTGGCCTGGGCCAGTGAAGATACCTTGAATCTGGTCAAGAACCGCCTCAAGCCTTATACGCCTCGCAGTCTGGTCAAGTTTGGTGATTTGCGCCGAGAGCTGGAGCAGGTGCGTGAACAGGGCTATGCCATTAACCGTGGTGAATGGCGTGAGCAGGTCGTGGGGGCGGCTGCGCCTATTTACGATAGTCGTGGAATGGTGGTGGCGGCTTTGGGTATTTCCGGGCCTGCGGAACGTCTGGAAGAAGCCCGGCTGGTTCAGGCCGGTAAAACCTTGATGACGGCAGCGGCACAGATCTCGCGCCGTTTGGGCTATAGCGGCCGTTAAGCTGCTACAGCCCCAGTCAGCTTGTCCGGGCTGCAAGAAGCCGCCCGGATGCAAATTGCCCCCAAGATCTGGATGTATCTTCAGTTTTTGGGGGCAATTCCATTCAGGAAAGAAAGTTCAAGATTTTGCGGCTTGCCGGAAGGCCGCAATTCTTTGCTTGATGCCGGGTGCGGAAGCAGAGCGTACCAAGGCTGCCATATCCCGGTCAGCTTGTTGTGTGCAGCCCGTTAACTGATGCAGATAGGCGCGACTGGTTGCGTCCAGCAAGCCCGCAGTCTGTTGAGCCTGCTCGATGACAGCAGGCCATGCATCGGGCTTTTGTATGCCGTTAATAAAACCCAGTTGCTCCGCTTTGGCAGCATCAAAAATCTGGCTTCCTGCCAGAAGTTGATGAGCCTGCTGCCCGCCGATCAGGGCAGCCAGTCTGCCCGTTCCCAATGCCAGACCAAATTGCAGTCCAGGCATGCGAAAGCTGGCATCGGCACTGGCGATGCGCTGATGGCACACGGCAATCAAGTCGACGCCTGCGCCGAAGTTCTGCCCATGTGCCAGGGCCAGGGTGGCGCAGGGCGTACGGGCCAGCATCTGCAAGAGGGTTTCAATGCGGATAAAGCGCAGTACCAGGTCCCCCTCGCTTTCTTGCTCGTAGTCGCTGAAGTCAAAACCAGCACTGAAATTGCGGCCTTCACCGCGCAATATCAGCAGATCCGCCTGGGCCTTTTCCGCGGCCTGCACGGCCGCGATCAAGGCTTCGACCAGATCGGCCGACAAGGCATTGCGCTTGTCGGGCCGGTTCAGTGTCAGGGTCCAGACTTTGCCCGCGCAGTCCACATTCAGACTGGGACTGCTGCTGCAATACGGCGCTGTCATGGGGTGACTCCGTGCAAGATGCTGTCGTTATGTTCGCCTAGCGCGGGTGGTGCCAGACGGACGGGCAAGCCCACCCCATTGATACGCAGGGGCGAGACAAAGGTGCGGGTTTCGGTGTCTGTGCCCGGCAGGCGAATGTTTTGCACCCATTCCATGTGCTCGACTTGCGGGTCGCGCAAGACGTCGGAATAGCGGTTGATAGGGCTGCACGGCACGCCTTGGGCACGGAATTGCGCCAGCCAGTGTTCGGAGTCGTGTTGCACAAAAATGCCTTCCAGCAGTTCACGCAAGGCGTCTTGATGTTTGGCGCGCAAGGTGGTGCTGGTGAAACGCTCGTCCTCGGTCAGATCAGGGCGTTCGACAACCTGACAGACGGAGCGCCACAGTGCGTCGTTGCCCGCTGCCATGGCGAAGTAACCCCCTTTGCATTGGAACGCCTGGTAGGGGGCATTACGGGGGTGGGCGGAGCCCAGCTTGTCCGGGTCGCGACCACTGCCGAAATACTCGGAGGTTTGCAGCGCAGCGATGGCCAGTGTGGTTCCCAGCATGGGCACGTCGATATGTGCACCCTGGCCGGTGGCGCGGGCCTGTGGCAAAGCGGCACTGATGGCAAAAGCGGCATACAAACCGGCCGCAAAGTCCGCCAGTGGAACACCGCATTTGACGGGGGCTCCACCTGCTTCGCCCGTCACGCTCATCACGCCGCTCATGGCCTGAATCGTCAGGTCAAAACCGCCTTCCTGCGAACGAGGGCCGCTTTGTCCATAGGCGGAAATTGAGCAATACAGCAGTCTGGGGTTAATAGCTTTCAGACTTTCGTAGTCCAGTCCTAAACGCTGCATGACGCCGGGCCGGTTGTTCTCCAGCAAGACGTCGGCATCCAGCACCAGTTGGCGTGCCTTGGCCACATCTTCAGTGTTCTTCAAGTCCAGCGTGACCGAGCGTTTGTTGCGGTTCAGCGAAGCGAAGTTCTCGCTATACCCTTGGTTGATGGGCGGCCAGCTACGCAAGGTGTCACCCCCCTTGGGGTGTTCGATCTTGATGACGTCGGCCCCCATATCGGCCAACAACATACCGCAGTACGGGCCTGCGGCCACATTGCAAAATTCCAGTATCCGAACCCCGTTCAGGGGCAATGTCGTATCCATGAATCAGCTCCAGAGCGTGATAGGTAGATGGGGGCCGACAGGGCCTTAGGCGTTCACATCAACTACGATGCGGCCGCGTACCTTGCCTTCCAGTAACTGGCCGGCTTGATCAATGGCTTGGGAAAGCGTGATGGTACTGGCGCCGATGCGCTCCAGGGCTTCGATAGACAAATGCTGGGCCAGCAAATCCCAGGCCGCCAGACGCTCAGGTTTGGGGCAATGCACGCTATCTATGCCAATCAGTTGCACACCACGCAGAATGAAGGGGGCCACCGAGGCAGGGAAATCCATGCCCTGGGCCAGACCGCAAGCGGCGACTGCACCCAGGTATTGCGTGCCTGCGCAGACATTGGCCAGGGTATGGCTGCCTACACTGTCGATGGCTCCGGCCCAGCGCTCCTTGCCCAGCGGCTTGCCCGGTTCGCTCAAGGTGTTGCGATCCACAATCTCGCTGGCGCCCAGCGCCTTCAGGTAGCTTTCTTCCTTAGGCCGGCCCGTGCTGGCCATCACGGTATAGCCCAGGGCATGCAGCAGGGCCACGCTGACACTGCCCACGCCACCCGCAGCACCCGTCACCAGAATCGGGCCCTTGTCCGGCGTGACGCCTTGGCGCTGCAAGGCACGCACGCACAGTGCAGCGGTATAGCCGGCGGTGCCTATCATCATGGCTTGCTGGGTGGAGAAAGCGTCGGGCAGGGGAATCAGCCAATCGCCTTTCACGCGTGCTTGCTGTGCCAGACCGCCCCAATGGACCTCACCCAAGCCCCAACCGTTAAGCACCACTTTCTGGCCGGACTTGAAATTCGGGTCGCTGCTGTCGGTTACCGTGCCAGCAAAGTCGATGCCGGGCACCATGGGGAACTGGCGCACTACGGGGGATTTGCCCGTCATGGCCAGACCGTCTTTGAAATTCAGGGTGGAGTAGTCGATGCGGACGGTAACCTGGCCTTCGGGTAGGGCGGACTCGTCCAGGGATTGCAGGCTGGCTTTGTATTGGCCGTCGGTTTTGTCGATGACGATGGCAGAGAACATGAGTGAATTCCTTCGATCAGTTAAGGGTTGGTGTTCTGATATTTGGAACAGCGTTCTTCAAATTGACATGGAAAAGCAGTGTTTTCATTTTATCCAGAAGCTCGTTGCGGTCAAGCCCAATGCGACCAGATGATCGAACTGGGGAAATCCCGAAGGGGTTTAATAGTTGACACCTGAAATCAAATATCCCACTATTTGAACCGTTGTCCTAAGTTGCTTGTGTTGTTGCTGTCTGTTGTATTCAAGCCGTTCTCACGGCATTTTTAATATCAAAAACAAGAACAGCGTTCTATATATTGGAACACGAAGAGAGGAAAACTCTCACACAGGAGGCAAGGATCATGTTCAGTTCTTTTTTTTCGCGCACCGGGTTTCTACGCACAGTGCTGGTCTCGGGACTGGCGGCAGTCAGCAGCTTTTCTGCCCCGGCGGCCATCGCGGCCGATACCTATCCCAGCCGTGAAGTGACCTTTGTGGTTCCCTATCCCCCAGGCGGTAACAGCGACAATCTGGCGCGTCTGTTTGCCGACCGTCTGCGCGTCAAGCTTGGCGTTCCCATCGTGATTGAAAACCGGCCTGGCGGCACCACCTCGCTGGGCACGTCTATCGTGGGGCGTGCCAAACCCGATGGCTATACCTTGTTGCTGGCCACCAGCACCGCCTTTACCGTGCTGCCCTATATACGCGACGTGCCTTATGACCCGATCAAGGGCTTTGATTTTGTAGGCAGTCTGGCCGGTTACCTGCCCATCATGACGGTGCGCAATGATTTGCCCGTCTCCAATCTGAAAGAGTTTGTCGAGCTGGCCCGCAAGGAGCCCGGCACCCTGACCTATGGATCTGCAGGTATTGCGTCTGGCGGCCATTTGGCGGGCGAGATTCTGGAAAACTCCGAGAAGCTGGACCTGTTGCACGTGCCGTTCAAAGGCTCGGCAGACACCATGACGGCCTTGATGGGCAATCACATCGATTTCTTTATTGATGGTGTCGGGCTGGAACTGGTGAAAAGCGGCAAGGCCAAAGCCTTGGTGACGTATGCCAGCGTGCGCCATCCCGAACTGCCGGATGTGCCCACACCGAAAGAAGCCGGTTTTGATCTGGCCTTGCCCTTTGAAGGGTTCTGGGGGCTGGCGGTACCGGCAGGCACGCCTGACGATGTCATGAAGAAGCTGGCCAAGGCTACCGAAGAAATCCTGGCCGAGCCGCAGACCCAGGAGCGTTTCCACCGCATCAGCGTCAGTGCCAGCTGGAAAGATGGCGATGCGTATGCCAAAGATCTGGAAAAGAGCCGGGCTTATTACAGCGAGCTGCTCAAGACCATCAAGATGAGTGATGACTAAACGCTCACAGAACCACCAACAGGAGACAAACGTGATGGAAACCGTCACTTGCGCCAGCACGCTGGACGCTTTGCTGGACCCGGCATCCATAGCTTTGGTCGGCGCCTCGGAAGATCAGTCCAAGTTTGGCGGACGACTGTTCCGTATGCTGCTCAAGCACGGTTATGGCGGCAAGGTTCTGCCCATCAATCCCGGCCGTAGCAGTTTGTTTGGTTTGCCCGCTGTGCCTGGTCTGGCTGCACTGGACAGTGCTCCGGATCTGGCCGTGTTTACAGTGGGGGCCGATACCGTCCTGGAGCAGGCGCAGATTGCGGCTCAAATGGGGGTGCGCGGTCTGCTGGTGATCTCGGCAGGTTTTGCTGATGCAGGCGAGCGTGGGCTGGAGCGTGAACAAGCCTTGCTGCGTATCTGCCGTGACTCGGGCATGCGACTGATCGGCCCCAATTGCCTGGGCATGATTAGCCCCAGCCGCAGTCTGGTGCTGTGCTCTTCGCCGGTGCTGGACAGAGACAGTCTGCCGGAGCGGCCTATTGGTTTTGTCAGTCAAAGTGGTGCCTTGATGACTACCTACTTTGATCGAGCCTGGGCCATGGGCGGTGGCTTTACCTATGGGTTTTCGGTCGGTAATCAGGCGGATCTGGACCTGTGCGATTTTGTGGATTTCCTGATTGATGATCCCAAGACGCAAGTGATCTGTACTTATATAGAGGGCATTAAAGATACTCATGCTTTGCGTCGCACGGCTCGTCGGGCTCAGGCTGCGGGCAAGCCCTGGCTGGCCGTCAAGGCAGGGCGCTCCAGTGCGGGCAAGGCGGCCGCCTTTTCGCATACCGCCAGCGTAGCGGGCGACCATGATGTGTTTGCCAGTGTCTGTCGCGATGAAGGCATCAGTCTGATGGACGATATGGGGGCCATGCTCTTGCTGGCAAACAGCATGGTGCGCTTTACCTGCAACAGGATTTCCAAAGTCGCGATTGTCACGCCTTCGGGTGGCGGTGGGGCCTTGGCTGCAGATGCCTTGGCAGAGCATGGCGTGGAACTGTCCGGTTTTTCCGCTACTACCAAGCAGGCTCTGGCTGCCCATTACCCGGCTGGGCAGGCGGAGAACCCGGTCGATCTGGGAGCGCGTCTGACGCAGGACTCCACCGAAGTGGCTCGCGCTACTTTGGATGCCTTGATGCAGGATCAGCAAAGTGATGCGGTATTGATCACGGCTTCCATGTGCCCGCAAGAATGGATGGCGGCCCTGATTGAAAAAATCATCCATCCCGAACCGCACTGGGCCAAACCCGTGATGGTGGCGTTTGATGCGGGCGCAACATCCGAGCCTTTGCGGCAGAAACTGGCCCAGCATGGCCATGCGTATGCCAGCTCCAGTCTGGAAGCAGCGCTGGCCTTGTCCGCCTGGAAACGTCACGGTCAGTTCGTGCCGCGCCAGCCAGCCTTGCGCCCCAGCGCCTGCCAAGCACCCACGGTCATGCCGCGCGGTGTTCTGAATGAAGATCAGTCCAAACGCTTGCTGGCGCATTACGGCCTACCCGTGAATCTGGGCCAGGTGTGCGAGGACGTGGAACAGGCTGTGGTGCAGGCCGAGCAGATTGGCTATCCGGTTGTGATGAAGATTGTTTCCCCCGATATCGTCCATAAAACCGAAGCGGGTGGGGTGGCGCTGGATGTGGCCGACGAAGCCAGCTTGCGACGCGATTTTGCCCGGCTTTACGCCAATGCCAAAGCCTATAAAGCAGATGCCCGTCTGGAAGGGGTGCTGGTACAGGCCATGGCCAAGGGAGACGTGGAACTGCTGATCGGCGCCCGTCAGGATGCGCAGTTTGGCCCGGTCGTGGTGTTTGGTGCTGGTGGCATTCTGGTGGAAATGCTGTCGGACCGGGTGATTGCCGCGGCCCCTTTAACCCTGGCTGATGCAGATCGACTTTTGTCTACCTTGATGATCGACAAGCTGCTGAAGGGATACCGGGGACGCATGCTGGATCGGGACGGTGTGCTCGATGCGATTGTGCGAGTCAGCTTTCTGGCCCACGACCTGCGCGACACCAACTTTGAATTGGATATCAACCCCTTGATCGTGGCGGCTACCCGCTGTCACGCCGTCGATGCCCGCCTGTCCATAGGCGAATAAAACCAAAACCTATTCTTTGAAAAATACCCAGGAGGAGTAAACCATGTCAGATTATCAGTGCATTCTTGTAGAAAACCATGATGACGGTGTTTCCATCTTCACGATCAATCGTCCGGATCGCCGCAATGCCTTGAGCGCTACCGTGGTCAAGGAATTGCAGCAGGCATTTCTGGCCTTTGACGAAGACCCCACACGCCGCGTAGCCGTGCTGACCGGGGCAGGCAATGACGCTTTTTCCGCGGGTGCCGATATTAATGAGTGGCCCGAGTTGTGGCGCGCCATTCCCACGGTAGGCTTTGAAACCGACAAGCCCATTATTGCGGCCGTTAGTGGTTGGTGTGTGGGTGGAGCCCTGGTGATGGCCATGATGACGGATTTGCTGGTAGCGTCCGAGAGCGCCAAGTTCTCCTACCCGGAAGCCAAGCTGGGCTTTACTGGCGGCATTATCTCCGGCCTGGCCTCGCGCATTCCGCATCATGCCGCCATGGAAGTGATCTTGTTGTGCCGCACGCTGGAAGCCCGCCGTGCTTACGATCTGGGTTTTGCCAATGAAGTGGTGCCGGTAGGCGAGCAAGTCCAGGCTGCTGTGCGTATGGCGCAGGACTTGGCCAAGATGTCGCCGCGTGTTTTGCAAACCTTGAAGCGCTTTATCAATAATGAAGTGCTGACGCGAGGCCCGTCCGAGCAGATGGCGCGCACCATGCGGCAACTGAAAGCGATCGAGGATAGTTATGATGCCAAGGAAGGGATGACCGCGTTCAAAGAAAAACGTGCCCCGGTGTATCTGAACAAATAAGAACTGATTCACGAATTGGGCCGCAAGGCCCAGTCAACTATGGAGACATCCCCTTATGCACCCCCGTTTTGAGCAATTTATCCAAGGGATGAATGATTTGACCGCCCGCCCCGCTGTAGGCGAGGAGGATATCTTGCGTGAAGGCCGCGTCCTGCTGGGCGAACTGGTGGCCCAGGACGATTGGCTGGCCCCGGAATACACCCAGCCCCATCCCCAGTTTTATCAGCAGTACTTGCTGTATTGCTGCCCGCAGGAACGCTTTTCCGTGGTCAGCTTTGTGTGGGGCCCCGGCCAGAAAACGCCCATTCACGACCATACGGTGTGGGGCTTGATTGGCATGTTGCGTGGTGCCGAACGCTCCCGGCCTTTTGACCGTGATCCTGATACCGGACATATGACAGAAGAAGACACGCAGACTTTGGAACCAGGCGTGGTGGAAGTGGTGTCACCTACGGTGGGTGATATACACGAGGTCTCCAATGTGTATGACGACCAGGTATCCATCAGCATTCACGTTTATGGTGCGGATATCGGCAAGGTACGCCGTCATGTCTTTGACCCGCAGACCGGGCAGGCCAAGGAGTTCGTCTCCGGCTATGCCAACCGGCCGGCTGTCGCGTGAATCAAGAGGCGTTGCTGGGCAGGTGTCCGATACGGGCACCAATAATCATTTCCTGAATCCAGCGGTAGAGCAGCACGGAGTAATCACGCTGGGCGACTTTCTCGTCCAGTGCGTGGTTGCTGCCTTCCAGTACCCGATGTGTCAGAGAGTGGGCCTGGCTGAAGGCTTGTCGATATGTCAGCAATGTCTGGCGGGGAATCAGCTCGTCGTATTCCGCCTCGAACAGCAAAACGTCCCCGGTGAATTTGGAACAGGCTTGCAAGGCCCGGTTCTCTTGCGGAGTATGAGTATGCAGACGATAGTCCTGCAATAACTCTCGATTGAGTTGATCCTTTGGGGCCAGCCAGTTGTCGTCCGGGTACAGGGCAGGGGCCAGTAAACTGAGCCAGCGTACCGAACGAAACTCACTTAACAGACAGGCCAGGTAGGCACCATAGCTATGCCCCACGATAGCGATGGACTGGGAGTCCACCATAGGGTGGCTGCTCAAGGTGTCGAAGGCCGCACAAATGTCCTGAAAATTCTGTTCACGGGTGACTTTTTCCCGCTCGTGCTGATTGGCATTGTGCCCGGCCAGATCAAAGGTCAGGCAAATGCAGCCCATACCGGCAATGGTATGCGCGCGCTTCAGGTCAAAATGCTGGCTGCCGCCCCAGCCATGTACAAATAGAATGCCAGGGACAGGAGATTGAGGAACCAGCAGGCGGGCATCCAGTTGCTGGTGGGGCACTTTGATCGTGGTATGGAAGATTTCTGTACTCATGATGGCAGGGGACCTCCAAAGCGGGCTAGATAAGCCTCGCCTTCTTGGTCGAGGCTGTAGAGATGAGGGGAGTTCTCTATGGAGCTGGCGTCGTCCAGATAACGCTCGCGTGTCCACGCGTGGGTGTGCTGGAGTTCAGGGTGCAATTGCAGCTTGCGTATGGCCAGAATCTCGGCAATGGAAGCCCCGCCGAAACGCCAGGAGTGTTCCAGCACGCCTGCCTTGTAATGGCCACGCGCATTCTTGCCCACGATGAGGTCATAGTTGCGACGTGAGGCATACAGTTGCGGAAAAGCCTGGCTGATGTTTTTTTCGTAGCTCATGGTCATCTCAACCAGGTGCGCAATGCGCTTCATGCCAGAGAGTTTCAGCAATTGCAGGAATCCGCCTCGAACCATTAGCAGACTGGTACCGCCGTATACGGATTCTTGCTGACAGTTGCTCGTCTGCCGCTGCTGGCCGATATAGGAAAAAAGGTGTTCGCCCACCTGGGTCTGGCCAATACTGAAGGTTTCACCATCGAGAAGGTTCTCTTCCAGTACCAGGCCGTGTTCCAGCTCACTTTGCCACTGAGGCAGGTTCAAGAGCTCTTCCAGCTCCTGACGGCTGTAGATCACCTTTTGCCCTTTGCCTGCATTAGCACTGGCCAGTTTGGCACGTATGCCGGTCTGACCTGCTTCATCCAGAAGGCTCATTGTGCGTAGTGCGTCGTTTCCTGAAAAGACGCTGTAGCCTGGCAAGACCGTGTGCCGTAACGCCAGGCCCAGATCATTGTTCCAGCCTTCCGGGCGATCCATATCATCTTGGGGAAGGGGATGGGCGACGGTTTTATGGGCCAGAAAGTCATATGGCACTACACCCCCATACAGTTGGGAGGCCTGTTCGATACCCAGTTGTCGCGCCTGCTCCAGTTTCAACGTATGCAGGGGCAGGTAGTAGGCATCCCCCATACTGGGCTTTAGCTGGTCTTCATAGTCAATACGGATGCGAGGCAGATCCAGGAATTGCGCCAGTTCCCTGGCCATGAACTCCAGACTTTGGAGCGCGCCCTTGTTGCAGCCCTTGCTGGGCAGGCTGATTTGCAAGGAGGTCTTGGGCGTAGAGGTAAGTATCTTGCTCATGGGGCCATCCTTTTAAATAAAGAGAGTGCGGCCAGTGTCAGCGAGTCATGGCGCAACCATTTTGGCGCCTGAGGGCGTTCGCTGTGCCAGCTCGGAGAAAAAGCGCGTCTCCAGCAGACTGGTTTGCAAAAGTGTCAGCAGGTCAGAGGGGTGTGGCAAGGAAAGCTGGGCCGCACTGGCCGGCTCCTGCGGACCGATGCGTATGCTCAGCCCGCCTTTCTGGTTCACAAACTCAAAGGCGGCCTCATCGGTCAAGTCGTCGCCAATCATGACGGGCTTGCGGTCGGCGAAGGCGGGCAGGCGTTGGGCTCGGGCCAGGGCTTGGCCTTTGTCAAAGCCGCTCATGCGCAGTTCGATGACACAATGTCCGCGGATCAGATCAAAGCCGGGATATTCCGAGCACAGCACGTGCAGTTCTGTGGCCAAGGCCTCGCCAACTTCAGGGCGTTGCCGAAAGTGCACAGCCACACCGTGCGATTTGCGCTCCATCCAAACCAGTGAGTAGGGGTGGATCAGCGCAGCGACAGAGCGCGACAGGCTATGGTGCTCAGCGGGGTTGATCGGGATGTTCCAG
This sequence comes from Alcaligenes phenolicus, assembly GCF_032063905.1. Lineage (NCBI taxonomy): Bacteria > Pseudomonadati > Pseudomonadota > Betaproteobacteria > Burkholderiales > Alcaligenaceae > Alcaligenes > Alcaligenes phenolicus. The sequence goes on along the minus strand of NZ_DAMBOE010000008.1, from coordinate 185,342 downwards.
CATTCCTGACCCTCGGCGTCATACATGGCTGCGCCGTGGCTGCTGATCATGGCAAGCGGAAGCTTGGTGCAGGCGATATGCAGGCTGTCATAGTCGCGGCCTGAAACCAGTGCCACCGCGCCGTCGCAGGCAGCGTGCAGATTCAGCAGCAGGCCGGCGGTGGACGGGGGAAGAACTACCTGGTCAGGCCGCGCAGCCAAGGGGACCAGCGTGCCGTCCAGGTCCAGAAACAAGGCAGTCTGGTCCAAATGCAGAGCATTATTCATATCAGCTTCCTGGGTAACCCGTGATGGGGAGCACGGTGCCGGTGATGTAGCTGGCGGTGATCGGGCTGGCCAGATAGACATAGGCTGGGGCCAGCTCTTCGGGCTGGGCCGGGCGGCCAAAGACCGTATCGGCACCAAACTCGGGGATTTTTTCGGCCGGGGAATCGGCGGGGTTCAAGGGGGTCCAGACGGGTCCGGGAGCGATCGCGTTTACACGTATACCTTTGGGCGCCAGGTTGGCCGCCAGGGAGTACGTGAAGGCAATAATGGCGCCCTTGGTGCTGGCGTAGTCCAGCAGATGAGCGGCCCCGCGCAAGGCTGTGACCGAGCTGGTATTGACGATGGCATCGCCTGCGTGAAGGTGCGGCAGGCAGGCCTGGGCCATGTAGATATAGCCATAGATATTGGTGTGGAAGGTTTCATTGAGTCGCTCCGGGGTCAGGTCCAGCAAGGATTGGGCATGTTCCTGAAAGCCGGCATTGTTGACCAGAATATTCAGGTGACCGAAGCGGTCCAGTACTTGCTCAATCGCTTGTTGGCAAAATTCAGGGTCTTTCACATCGCCGCGCAGTGTCAGGCATTGGCGGCCTTCGGCCTCGACGGCCAGACGAGTGCGTCCGGCATCTTCATCCTCGTGCAAATACACAATCGCCACATCGGCACCTTCTCGTGCATAGAGCACGGCAACGGCCCGGCCTATGCCCGAGTCCCCACCGGTAATCACGGCTACTTTTCCTTCCAGCTTGCCGCTGCCCTTGTAGCTGGAGGCTTCGTAGCGGGGGGCCGGGTCCAGATCACTTTCACACCCAGGCTTTTCCAGGTGTTGTTGGGGCAGGGGGGGAGTGGGGTAATCGCTGCCTGGGTGGCTTTTATCATGGGTGACGGGCTCGTTCTGGCCGACCCCGTTCTTGTCCTTCTGGTCCTGCTGTTCTTGCAGGTGACGTTGCTCTTTCACTGTTTGACGCGTTGTCATGACGGCTCCTGAAATAGACAAGGGATGGGACAGGGCGCGGCGGCCCTGGTGGGTGCGCCGCGTCCAACTGGGGCTTGGCTAAGGCTTAGCGTCGCTGGTCCTGGGTGGCCTTGCCACCTTTGGCGCCGGCCTTGCGGGCCTCCTCGGAGTCGAACTCATGGGCCGTGCCCTTTTCATGGGCCGCCCGGCCACCCTTGGCACCGGCTTCACGGGCTTCTTCGGACGTGAACTCGTGAGCTGTGCCCTTTTCATGGGCGGCGTGACCGCCCTTGGCACCGGCTTCGCGAGCTTCTTCAGAGTTGAACTCGTGCGCCGTACCGCGTTCATGGGCTACACGGCCGCCTTTGGCACCAGCCTCACGGGCCTCTTCCGGGGTGAACTCGTGCGCTGTGCCTTTTTCGTGCGAGGCACGCCCGCCTTCTGCTGCGATCTCACGCTGCTTCTTGTCGTCCATGGAGGCAAAGCCACGTTGATCTTTATGATCCTGTTTGTCTGTGTGCTGGGTCATATAACTCTCCTTGAGAAAGAACACCAATCACGTGATTGGTTATGACTTACCCAGCACAAAGCGTGCCTGACGGTTTTGGCTCAGGCAGCGGCACACAAGTTGCTGTATCTGGAGACATGTTTTTCAGGAGAGCAATCATGATGTCAATGACGTGGTGGATGTGGCTGCTGTTATTGCTGGGCGGCTGGGCGATATTGCTGCTGGTGCATTTTTTAGGCGGCAAGATCATTGAAAGGCTGGCCTCGCCAGAGCACTTTCTGCGTCTTTTTAGCGAGCGAATACGGTGGCCGTCACGGCTGTTTTTTCTGGCTGCCTTTTTGCGCGTGTGTATCCCCTTGGCACCTATTCCGGCCCAGTGGCAGTCCTATCTGATTGTTGGAGACATGATCGTGCTGATTATCTGCACGACCTGGATGCTGATGAGTGCCGTTGAAGCCTTGTTCCAGCTTGTGGTGATGCGCCATCCCTTGAATGTGTCTGACAATTTGCGTTCGCGTCAGATCTACACCCAGGCACGGGTCCTGGCACGCAGTGTGCATTTTTTATTGGTCTTGCTGGGGCTGTCGTTTGCTTTGATGGTTCTACCCGGCGCACGGCAACTGGGCACCAGCCTGCTGGCATCGGCAGGGGTAGCGGGGCTGGTAGCCGGTATTGCTGCCCGGCCGGTGCTGGGTAACTTTATTGCCGGTTTGCAGATCGCATTCACCCAGCCCATACGCATTGACGATGTGGTGATTGTGGAAGGGGAGTGGGGACGGATAGAGGAAATTACGGCCACTTATGTGGTGGTACGGGTGTGGGACGAGCGCCGTCTGATCGTTCCCTTGCAATGGTTTGTGGAAACTGTCTTCCAGAACTGGACCCGTCGCAGCGCCTCTTTGCTGGGCACGGTATTTCTATGGGTGGACTACAAGGTTGAAATGCAGGGCTTGAATACGGCATTCAAGAACTTGTGTGAGTCCTCTGAATTGTGGGATGGGCGCGTTCAGGTGTTGCAGGTGACCGATACCAATGAGTGGGGGATGCAGTTGCGCTTTCTGGTCAGTGCTGCCGACTCGGGCCGTTTGTTCGACTTGCGCTGTTTGTTGCGCGAGCGCTTGGTGGCCTATCTGGGTCAGCACCAACCGGATGCATTTGTACGCGTCAGGATGCTGGAAGCTCAGCCAGAGGGTCATGGGCCTGATTCAAGCCCGAGCTGATGCCAAGATCATGCAGGAACTGTTCGCACCACTGCCTCAGATCCTGCTGTCGCAGTTGCATCATTAAGTGCTGGTGGCGTCGGCGTCGTTCCTCTAGTGGCATGTTCAGGGCTTGATACAGGCTGCGTGCGGTGGCGTCCGCATCAAATGGGTTGACGGGCAGGTAGCCACCTTGCAGGGATTGTGCCGCGCCCGTAAAGGTGGACAGAACCAGGACACCGGGGTCGGCGGGGTCCTGGGCAGCGATATATTCTTTGGCTACCAGATTCATTCCGTCACGCAAGGGCGCAATAAAACCGACGCGGGCGCGCCGCAACATGCGCATCAACTGGCCGGCCGGAAAGGCGCGGTTCATGTACACCACCGGACTCCAGCCTGGCGTGGCAAATTGACCGTTAATCTGCCCGGCCAGACTTTCCAGCTCTTCACGCATGACTTGATAATCGTGGATATCGCCGCGGGTAGAGGGGGCGATTTGGACATACGTTGTTTGTCCGTGCAGCGTCGGGTAGCTGCGCAGCAGCGTATCCAGGGTGCGCAGGCGATAGGCCAGACCCTTGGTGTAATCCAGCCTGTCCACACTGATAATGGTGTCAGGCCCGTTGACTGGCTCGATTGGTGCGGCGCTGTCGGTCCATGAGGGGGCCTTGGCCAGAGCCTGAACCAGATCCACATCGATACTGATGGGATAGACGTCTGTGCTGACGGTACGGGCGCCTGGCTCGCTTGTGCGCGGTGGCACTAATGTCTGGAGTGCGGCTGTCAGCGCATGATGGTCGCCACGGCTCTGGACGCCAATCTGGTCGTAATGGTGCAGCATGGGCAGCCATTGTTCATAGCGGGGAATGGAGCGCAGAATCTCCGGGCACGGAAAGGGGGTGTGAAAGAACAGGCCAATGGCCTGCTGCATTCCTTGCTCTCGGCAAAAACGGGCTAATGGCATCAGGTGGTAGTCATGAACCCAGATCAAGTCGTCCTCTTCGGCAATTTGGTGCAAGTAGGCGGCAATTTGCCGGTTGATCTCCAGGTATTGCTGGAAGTGGTGGGTCTGGAAGTCCATCAGGTCCAGGCGGTAGTGAAAGGCGGGCCAAAGGCAGGTGTTCGCGTAGCCGCAATAAAACTGTTCGTATTGCTCCTGGGTGAAGGAGAAGGTGACGGCTTGGTAGCTGCCCCGGTCTTCGGTACGCAGCGAACCCGGCTGTGAATCACATTGACCATTCCACCCCAGCCAGATGCCCTGGGTCTGCGGGTGCTTTAACAGTTGATCTACCGCGACGGCCAGTCCGCCTGTGCAAGGTTGATCGGAACTGGCCACGCGTACGGACACCACAATGATTTTGCTCATGCTGATTCTCGCTTTGTTTTATTAAGGGATCTTCGTTGGAGAATCAGCAAATTGCGTACCCGCTCAGTTCAAGGGGTGCACATCTTGCCCGCCGACAGCACGCAGGCGTGCCCGTTGCAAACGTTCACGGGCATTGGGAATACCCAGTTGCAGGCGGTACTTGGTGACGGTTCGTTTGGATAGCTCCACACTGTTCTGACGCAGCGCCTGATGCAAGTCGACATCACTTAAAGGCTGACGCTCTGGTTCGCTGGCAATCAGCCGACGTATCTGCTCCTTGACCAGGGCGGTGGAGCAACTGCCACCGAAATCAGTCTCCAGTTCGCCGGAAAAAAAATGCCTGAAGCTCAAGGTGCCAAAGGGAGTGCTCATGTACTTGTTGGCAGTCGCTCTGGAGATGGTGGATTGATGCAGATCCAGTTCCTTGGCCAGATCGCTGATGCGCAGGGGTTGCAGGCCTTGCTCACCCAGCTCGAAAAAAAGGATCTGGTGCCGGACGATGAATTCAGCGACACGGCACACCGTGCTGCGTCGCATCGCCAGACTCTCGGCCAGCCAGCGAGCCTGAGTCAGGGCGCTGTGCAAAGGGCGGCTCTGTTGCGTGCGTGCCTGTTGCTCCAGAGTGGCGGCATATTCTTGATGCACCTGAACGCGTGGCAGGCTGCGAGGGTCCGCGAGCACACGCCAATGCTTGCCATCGCGGTAGACGTGGACGTCTGGCGTAATGGCCTGGCGTAACGGCTCCAGATAAGCCAGACCGGGGTTGGGATCCAGGCTTTGCAGTTCGCGCAGCGCCTGATGAAAGTCTGCATCGGACAGATTCAGGCGGCTCTGCACTTGTGACCACTCGCCTTGCGCCAGCGCGGGTAGCTCGGTAGCCACTAACTTGAGCAGTCTCTGTTTCAGAACCGGGTCAAGGGACTGACGCGCCTGGATCTGCAAACGCAACGCGTCGGACAGGCAGTGGGCGCCTGTACCGGGAACGGATAGGGACTGGACCAGCGCCAAAGCAGTTTGCCATTCGGCAAGGGGGATGTGTTCGTAGCCGGCGGGGAGCAGGTCTTCAAAGTGGTCGCGCAAGTAACCGTTGTCATCCAGTGCGTTCACGATCAGGGCACATAAGGCTTTGCAACGCTCACTGGCGTGACTCAAACGTACGTGCTCCAGGATCTGTTCGTCACGGCTGCGCGGAGCTGGGCTTATGTCGTGCTTATCGATCAGGTGGGCGCTTTGGCTGGACACAGCATGGGACAGGCCCTCCCGTACGGGGGCGGCGGGTTCTGGAGCGGGTTCCAGTAGGGGATTGTCTTGCAGGCTGTCTTGTACCAGCGTTTGCAGCTCCTGCGCCGAGAGCTGCAGGATTTGTGCGGACTGTTGCAGTCGTTGCGAGAGGGTTTGCTGCATGTGCAGTTGCGGAACCATTTCCAGCTTCATGGTGGAGTCTCCTTGTGCTTGGTGATGAGAACCGACAGTTCTTCGGACACAGTTGCCGGGATGATCCGGGCCCTGTGGTATCTACATAGCAAGTTCCGTTCCTGCCCCAAGGTCCAAGGCGCGGGTACGGTCCTTGCTAGGACACCGTCAAGGCTTTGCTGGCCATGCGGATTGGCCTCAGGTCAGCAAAGGCGTTCTGGTTTCAGGTAATGACTGACGTTTTTGGAGGTGTGCGATGCGAGTAAAACATCTGATGTGTTTGGCGGTGGCGGCGGGTCTGGTATTGGGTTTGAGTGTTCGCAGTGCTTCTGCCATTGAGCTGTTTTCTCCGGATAAAGGGTTTTTGAGAGATGCGGCACAATCGGGGCATTTTGAAGTGACGGCTGCCAAGCTGGCTCTGGAGCGCAGCAACAACGATAGAGTGGTCGAATTTGCACAAATGATGATCGACGACCACGAGCAGCTGGCCAAGGAACTGCAGACGCTGGCACAGGCCCGCAAGGTGGAGCTGCCCACCGAGCCCAGCCTGATGCAGCGCGGCAAGATCTCCATGCTTGAGAGCGCGGAGGGTGAACAGTTCGATGCGGACTATGCCAACGAAGCGGCAGTCAAAGCGCATGAGGACACCATCAAGCTCTTTGAGGACTACATCAAGGATGGAAAAGACAAGGAAGTCATGGGTTTTGCCCAGGACGCTTTGCCCATGTTGCAGCAACACTTGCGGCATGCTCATGCGCTGGCAGACTCCATGAAGCCTGCCGTGGCCCAGTAAGCTTTTGCCAAGCTTGCTCAGTTCCACACTGGGCAAGCATTTATTCCATGGGGTCGGCCTCCATATTGATTTCCACTTGATCGCTGCTACTCATCACATAGCTGCGCAGTACCGCATTACGTAGCTGGCGTATATTGCCCGGCCAGTGATAGCGTTCGATCTCTTTCATGCTGGCCAGGCTAAGAGAGCGATTTTGCTGATGTTCCTGGTTCAGCTGTTCTACCAAGTGCTTGGCGATCAGGACGGCATCGTCGCCGCGTTCACGCAGGGGGGGAATTTGAATCGGAAAAACCCCCAAGCGGTAATACAGGTCTTCGCGCAGTTTCTTGTCCTCAATAGCGCGCATGGGCAGGCGATTGGTCGCAGCGATGATGCGGGCGTCATGTTTGATCAACTTGTCGCCGCCTACCTTCATGTATTCGCCATTTTCCAATGCACGCAGCAGCTTGGTCTGGGCGTCGATAGGCATTTCGGTGATTTCGTCCAGGAACAGCGTGCCCTGGTCAGCCAGTTCAAAGTAGCCCTGCCGATTACGTTCGGCTCCGGTAAAACTGCCTTTTTCGTGGCCGAACAGCTCGCTTTCGATCAACTGCTCTGAAATGGCTGAACAGTTGATGGGTACATACGCCTGTTCCTTGCGGGCGCTGCAGCGGTGAATGGCCCGGGCCGCCAGTTCCTTGCCGGTGCCACTCTCGCCAATCAGCAGCACAGGCAGGTCGGTGCTGGCCACTTTGCTGATCTTTTCATAGAGTTTTTTCATGGGGGCGGAACAGCCTACAAACTCGCCAAAGTCATGATGCTGCTCGGCTTGGAAAGCACAGCTGCCGTTTTGGTACTTGGCTTTTAACTGCTCCAACAAGGTACGCAGTTGCGCCTGGTCTTGCTGGGTCGAGCCACTGTAGGCGTGCAAGGTATAGCTTTCCACCGCATCCATTCCGATGCGGCGGCTCAACTCCTGGGCCTGCAGAGCGCTGACACTGGGCCCAAACAGCAGGGCATCAGGAGTTTTCTGGTGATAGCGGATCAGAACATCTTCTGGTGTATTTGCAGCGATGGCGGAAAAGTTCATCTGCCGCGCCAGTGCCAAAAAAAGGCTTATAAAAGCTGAATCTGTCTCCAGCAATAATAGGTGGGGCATTTTTTCCTCTGGGATAGACAAAGTGAATTTGAAACCCGATGTCTTATCCTAATCAGGAAAAAAAGTGCATCCGTAACCAGATATGGCAAGGGCGAGCCCGCTTATTTTTTGAAAATACCTTATGGCCGCGTCCCCATGCCTTGGGCCCTGATGGTGTTTTTTGTCGCCCGGACATGTACGTATTCAACTTACACATCTGTTTACCTGTCAGCGACGGGCAGGCTTGCCTGTGCCTGGGGACACAAGCAGCAGGTCAACCTCTAACCCAATCGCAGGTGGGGGTCAGGACTGAGCTGGAGGTGGCTGAGTCACATCAATCCATTGTGCGCTGGTCAGCTCGGCCAGGCGCTGCGGGGTGATGCGTACCGCAGAATTGATAGAGCCTGCCGCGGGCAAGACCGTGTCGTATTCCTGCAAGGACAGATCACAGTAGATCTCCAGCGGGGTAGCCAGACCAAAGGGGCAGACCCCGCCAACCGGGTGTCCCGTCAAGGCTTCGGTGCTTTCCAGATCCAGCATTTTTACGCGCGTACCAAAGGCGGTACGCAGCTTCTTGTTGTCCAGGCGGGCATCGCCCCGAGCGACCAGCAGCACCACTTTATCGCCCACTTTCAAGCTAAGTGTTTTGGCAATTTGCCCCGGTTCAACTTGATGGACCTGGGCGGCCAGCACGACAGTAGCTGTGCTTTCGGTGGTTTCAATTACCTGGATATCGGCAGCGTGTTCGTTAAAAAACTGTTTGACGGAATCAAGACTCATGGCGGATCAGGACGGATTAGTGTGTTTTGTTAAACTTTTTTGCGAGTGCCTAGTCTTAGTCAAGTGCATGAGAGTGTCAACCAGAGCGCCGTGGCGCTGCAAAACAGGAATGTAATTGTGATTAAACCTTTATTGTTGACGGCCAGCCTGATGGCCTTCAGTTCCATGGCGTTGGCAGAGGGTCCCGCTATTACGATGTACCAGGATCCGAACTGTGGTTGTTGTGGAGGCTGGGCACAGCACATGCGCGATGAGGGCTTTGAGGTCAAGGAGGTCAAGGTCGTGAAGATTCAAGACGTGAAGCGGCTTTTTAAAGTACCGGAGAACCTGGCGTCCTGCCACACCGCGATGATTGAGGAGACAGGGCAATTGATTGAAGGCCATGTGCCCGCCAAGGTCGTCAAACGCATGATGAACGATGGCAGTGTGCGTGGGGTAGCCGCGCCCGGCATGCCCGCCAATTCACCCGGCATGGGCCAGATGGACGGCAATTTGGTAACCGTGGACTTTAACGGGCGTCCTTACTCGCGCGACTGAAGTCTGTAACGAGAAGGGTGGCATGCAGATACACGAAACTACATTGAGAAACTTGTAAGCTGCTGCCGCTCTTGTCATGATGATCGTTCATTGACTCTGTTTAGGAGGTTCTATCCATGCAGCCCTCAGTTAAAGCTTTTCTTGCTGCTACCGCAGTCGCATTTGGCATGTACAGCCCTTTTGCGATGGCCCAGGGCAATGCGGCTCCGGCCAACTCGGCAGCCCCTGCTGCCACCCAGATCGTTAAACCTACGGATTCTCAGCTGGAGCAATATGCGCGCACCTACAAGAAGGTCGCCCAAACTGCTTCGGAATATCAGCCGCGTCTGGATGCGGCCAAAAGTGATGCAGAGCGTCAGGCTATTGTTCAGGAAGCCGACCAGCGCCTGGTAGGCGTGGTCAGTGCCAATGGCATGGATCTGGCGGACTACAACGGTATCAGTCTGGCGATTCAGCAGGACCCGGCCTTGCGCCAGCGTGTTGAAGGGATGCTGAAGTAAGGCTTGTTTGTGATCCTCGGGTTTGACAGAGCGCCGGGTGTCATTTTGTAGTGACCGTAGTGGGTAAATTTAAACCCTGGGCGATACCACCCAGGGTTTTTTTTACCTGCTTGTTCCGAGCCAAGCCATTAGCAGCGGGGATAGTTAAGCGCTCCGATCATTGCATTGAATTTCAATTGCAAGCTGCTGGCGTCATTTTTTATCGGATTATTGATCTGCCAGCTGATCGAGCCTTGCTGAGGTACGTAATTGCCTTCAGAGGCATGCTGGATGACGCTTCTGCCCTGGGCCAGGAACTCATTCATTTTCGACATGATTCTTGGGCATCCTTGCGGCGTCTCTTCCTTGAATTTTTTATCCCAGTTGCTGATCATCGCGGCTGCCTGGTCAAGACTTTCCTGGAAGGGGGGAATGCTCTCTTTTGCTCCCTGCTGCTCGAAAATAGCATCGACCTTGTTCATGGCCTGCTTGCTGAACAGCACAGCACCCAAATGGTAATGCTCCATTGAGTCCTTGGGAGCTTTATCGAAAGAGGTCTGGATGTTTATCTCATCCTGTTTCTGAATGCCTTGGAGAAATGCAGCCTCTGCCTGTACGACTTCTGTCAGGGCGCTGACGAACGCCTCGTTATTGTCGGCTGCCTTTTTGCCGCCATCCGTCAGAAACTCTTTCGATTCGGCATAGTTGTTCAACTCGGAGTTGAGAGGTGCCAGCTTGGTCAAGGAGTCGTCAAACTGCTTTGCTGGTCCATCTATTTCCGGCATATTGGCTTCCAGTGCCAAGGCGGATTTCAGTTTTTCCTGGGTGTTCTTGATGCTTACCAGTGAAACAACGGAGTAGTTATCCAGTTTCTTGCCCGAGCGCACGGCTGGCTCGTAGACGGTTTGATAATCGGAAAGCGCACGGTAGAAAGGCGTATGCAAGCTATTGGCGACTTCAACGTAGGCATTGTATTTCTGGATAAAGCCTTGCTCGGACGAGACCGCTTCAGGTGATGCTTCTGTCGCTTCTTCGCTGTTGCAGCCTGCAATAGCGATGCAAAGGCCCAGCGTGGCGAAAACAGATAGTTTTTTTAAATTCATGATGAAAGTGATTGATGCTTTTGATGCGTTGGCAATACGTTAAAACCCGTATCGGGCAGGACGCAATTTTATAGCTTCACCACTTCGTATTTTGTATCAAGCTAGGACCTTATGTTTCAGGTATGCGTACCACACGCGACCGGGCGGGCTAGCAAGAGTTTGCTATGCCCACCCTGCACAGGCCCGTCTCCATCACTGGTTTTTGGCCTTGCTTAATCCATGTCCTGGAAGTCTGGGCTTGCCCTGGGAATAGGCACACCGGCATCAATGCGTTTGGCCCATTCTTGTAGCGGTAGCGGTGGAATCGGCTCCCAAATACGACGCAGAACGGGCTTTAGCAAAGCAATGTTGTGGCCACTGGCCCAACGATACGGAATCACCGGCAACCAGGTGTCGTCGGCAATGCGTTCGGCTACAACAAAGCGGAAACTGTACTGGCCAGGGCCCAGGCTCATGCGTATATCACTGACCACCAGCAGGTCATCGATGATGTCGTAGCGCAGCCAATCGTCCGAAAACCAGCGCAGTTGCTCCAGCTGTTTCAAGGGGGGGAACAGCTGGATGTAGTCGCTATGAACGGGCAGGCACAGGGATTCGTATTGATGCCCTTTGGGTGCACGCAGCCGGTCCAGCAGGCCCACCATGACTTCGCATTCCCGGTCCTGTGTGTCGCGCACCAGTACACGCCAGAGCAGGATGTTCATGGGTTGGGCGGCGGAGTATACCCGTGCGATTTCCACCTGCTCTTGCTTGAGCTGTGTGGTCGCCTGTTGCTCGGCCCAGAACTTGGCACCGACCGAGGCCGCCAGATACAGGCTGCTCAAGAGCAAGGCCCAGTTGCAGGCCCGTATCGTTGCGGGTGCCGGTCCACGAATCAAGCCTATGATCGTAGCGATCAGTAAGGGCACGGTATAGAGTGGGTCAATAATGAAGATGCTGGACCAGGTTGCCGGGGTAGCGGCCAAAGGCCACAGCAATTGCGTTCCGTAACTGGTAAAGGCATCCAGAAGAGGGTGGGTAATCAGCGCCAGCCAGACCGCCAGCCCCAGCCTCCCCGCAGAGGCACGTGCTTGTGGAAACAGCAGTCGCCATAAAAGGGTGACCAGGATGCCTGCCGCGCTCAACACAAACAAAGAGTGCGAGAAACCGCGATGACTGACCATGGAGGTAATCGGGTCCCCATATTGAATGAAGACATCCAGATCGGGCAGGGTGGCGATGATGGCACCGGACAGGACCGCCTTGCGGCCATACTGCCGTCCGAGGAGGGAGCCGCAGATGCTGGCACCCAGGACTGCTTGTGTTACGGAATCCATAGCTCTCGTGCGAAGTGAAACAGGGGCCGGGGCCAGATGCGGCCTGACGGCTTTAGCGTTATGATTTTAAAGTTGAATCCCCGGCCCGCCCTATTTTTTTGACGGGCGTCAAAGGCCCAAGGGGTATCAGTCGCGTATAGTGTACGATGGCCTACGCTGTCCTACCGCCTGCGGGCTGCGCCACCGCTTCTATCCAGAGAATTCGTTTACCTATGTCTACCTACCTGATCGCGGCTTTATATAAGTTCGTGGAATTGCCCGATTTCGCCCAAATGCGCGACCCCTTGTTTGCTTTTTGCGAGCAGCACGAGGTCAAGGGCACGCTGTTGCTGGCGCGCGAAGGGATTAACGGCACGATTGCCGGCCCTCAGGAGGGTATTCGTGCCGTCTTGGCGTATCTGAACTCCGATCCACGTATTTCTGGCCTGGTGCATAAAGAGTCCTATGCCGACAAGGCTCCGTTTTACCGCCTCAAGGTGAAGCTGAAAAAAGAGATCGTTACCCTGGGCGTACCGGATCTGAAAACCGCCGAGATGGTGGGCGAGTACGTTGCTCCCGAAGACTGGAATGCCCTGATCAGCGATCCGGACGTGGTGGTGGTGGATACCCGCAACGATTACGAAGTGGGTATTGGCACTTTTAACCGTGCCATCAACCCCAAGACCCAAAGCTTTACCGAGTTTCCTCAGTGGGTGGCCGAGCAGTCCAAGGAAGGTGGTGTCTTGCATGGCAAACCGCGCGTGGCCATGTTCTGTACCGGCGGTATCCGCTGTGAAAAATCCACGGCCTTCATGCGTTCGCAAGGCTTTGATCAGGTTTACCACCTGCAAGGCGGCATTTTGAAATATCTGGAAGAGATTCCAGCGGCAGAAAGCCTGTGGGATGGTGACTGCTTTGTGTTCGACGAGCGCGTATCGGTGCGTCACGGTCTGGAACCCGGTGATTACGACTTCTGTCGTGCTTGCCGCATGCCTATCAGCGAAGAGGAAAAAGCCTCGCCTCAGTTCGAAGAAGGTGTCAGCTGTCCCTACTGCCACGGCCACAGTTCCCCCGAGCAGATCGAGCGTTTCCGTGAGCGTCAAAAGCAAGTGGCCTTGGCGCGCGAGCGTGAAGAGCGTCACATTGGCGTCAGCATGGACGAGTTGACCGAGCGCCGTGAAGCCGCCCGCCGCAAGGCGGAAGAGCAACGCCTGCTGGCTCAGCAAGGCAAGGACGCCTAGCCCAGATCGGGCCACTGTGTTACCTCTACTAGCTTGATTCTGGCGCTGCGTCGTTTATAGTCCGCCCTTCTGCTACAGAAGGGCGCTTTGCATGAACGCCAGCGCTTTAAGTCCGTGCCTGCGGCGCGGCTTTTTAACGGTATCGAGCATGTCCTTATCTGATCTGCCCATTTTGTATTCCTTTCGCCGTTGCCCCTATGCCATGCGGGCACGGCTGGCTATTGCGGCCAGCGGCGTAACTTGTCAGTTGCGCGAAGTTGTACTGCGCGACAAACCCGAGGCCCTGCGCCTGGCTTCTCCCAAGGCCACTGTGCCCGTGTTGGTCCTGCCTGATGGCAAGGTCATCGACGAGAGCCTGGATATCATGCATTGGGCCCTGGGCATTCAGGACCCCCAGAATTATTTGCAGCCTGAAAAAGGCAGCACCGAGCAAATGCTGGCCCTGGTTGCGGCCAATGATGGGCCATTCAAGAAGCATCTGGATTGCTACAAGTACCCGGACCGTCATACGGATGACGAAGCCTTCATCGATGAGTCCAGTTTCTCGGCCCAGCACCGGGCACAGGCCAGCGAACAATTGATGGGGTTGAATGCACGTATTGAGGAGCAGGGCTATTTGATGGGCCGGCGCCCGTGTCTAGCCGATTTGGCGATTGCACCGTTTGTGCGGCAATTCGCACAGGTGGATCGGGCCTGGTTTGATGCCCAGCCCTGGTCAGCCTTGTCAGCCTGGCTGTTGAAGTTTCAGACAAGCCCCTTGTTCGTGAGCATCATGGATAAATATCCCGCCTGGACTCCAGAGAGCGAGATAGTGCGTTTTCCTTCGGCCTGATCGAACAAGTTTTCAGCAGTCGATGCTGTGGCTGTTGGAGCGCGTGACGCTTACTCAGTGATTTGCCGGGCGTTTGAGCGATTTATCGACGGCATTTTTCCTCCCTTCAGGGCGGTCAGTGACAGGCTCAAGAAGCTAAAGCGAAATGGCCGGAACGAGCCTGCAGGAGCAGGTTCGCAGGAACAAGCAGGCAAGCAAAAGGCCGGTTTTCAATTGAGAACCGGCCTTGTTTTTTAAGTGCCCGAATCAGGCAGCAACGGTCGCACGTGGCTCGCTGGCCTCTTGTGCGGGAATCGCCATGTCACCACGCTGATGCAAGGTGACACTGGTATCCAGTGGTGGCAGCTCGCCATTCATGGCGCTGTTGAGTTGATCGGCATCCAGTTCGCCTTCCCAGCGGGCAACCACAATGGTGGCAACCGCATTGCCCACCAGATTGGTCAGCGCACGGCATTCGGACATGAAGCGGTCAATCCCCAGGATCAGCGTCATGCCAGCGATAGGTACCGAAGGCACCACGGACAGAGTAGCCGCCAAGGTGATAAAACCGGCCCCCGTCACACCCGCCGCGCCTTTGGAACTGAGCATGGCAACCAGCAATAGCAGAACCTGCTGCTGCAAGGTCAGTGGAATATCACAAGCCTGGGCGATGAACAGGGCCGCCATGGTCATGTAGATATTGGTGCCGTCCAGGTTGAAGGAGTAGCCGGTAGGTACAACCAGGCCCACAACCGACTTGGCACACCCGGCGCGTTCCATCTTCTGCATCAAGGTAGGCAAAGCCGCTTCCGAGGAGCTGGTACCCAGCACCAGCAGCAGTTCTTCGCGAATGTAGCGGATCAGCTTGGTGATGGAAAAGCCGTTGTAGCGTGCCACAGCACCCAGAATGATCAGCACAAACAGCACAGAGGTGACGTAGAAAGTCACCACCAGTAGCGCCAGGCTGGATACGGATTCAATCCCGTATTTACCGATAGTGAAAGAGATGGCACCGAAGGCCCCGATGGGAGCGGCTTTCATCAGGATGGCAACCAGCTTGAAAACAGGCGTCATCAAGGCTTGCAGCAGTTTCAGCACGGGTTTGCCGTGATCGCCCACAGCGGCCAGAGCAATACCAAACAGCACGGCCACAAACAGTACCTGCAGGATGTCGCCGCCGGTAAAGGGACTGATCAGGGTGGCGGGGATGATGTTCATCAAAAAGCCTGTCAGCGTGCTGTCATGGGCTTGCTGCACGTAGCCCTGGATAGAGCTGGGGTCCAGGGTGCTGGGGTCAATGTTCATGCCGTGGCCGGGCTGCACGATATTGCTGACCACCAAGCCTACAATCAGGGCCAGCGTGGAGAAGGTCAGAAAGTAAATCATGGCCTTGCCCACCACGCGGCCCACTTTTTGCAGGTCTGTCATGGCGGCAATGCCGGTGGCTACCGTCAGGAAAATGACGGGCGCAATAATCATTTTGACCAGCTTGATGAAGGCATCGCCCAAAGGCTTCATGCTCTCGCCCAGCGAGGGGTAGAAATGGCCCAGCAAAATCCCGATAGTGATGGCGATGATGACCTGTACGTACAAAATCCGATACCACTTGATTTTGACGATCTGCGGTACCGAACGGTCTCCTGTGCTTATATCCATCATGATGTCGTCTCCGTGACTTGATGTAGCCGACCTGGCAGTCAGCTGGTGGCCTGCTTGGAATTGTGTGTGGGCAGGCGGTTTAAGCTCGCCGGAATCCTTGTCCCGGCCCATAAGCTCATGACTAAAGCAACATCCGTGCCAATCTGTTCGCCGGCAGAAAACCAGTAAATAAGCGGCTTGCGGACAGGAGACTTCCCCGCTATCTGCTTATGTGTGCGAAAATCCGCACAGGCATTACTAATTTTTGGCGATATTTCGCACAGGTTTCATGAACTCCATTCCGGTTTCTTCGAGCATGCGGCGGCGCTTCAGGCTCGAATGGTTGCTGCTGTTGGGCTTGGCCGTCGTGCTGGGGCTGTTTGCCTTCTGGCGTTCGGCCGATTTGGGCACGGCTCGATTGCTGGCACAAAGCGAACAGCGGCTTGATTCCTTGATGCGCGGTAATGCCGGCTGGATCAGGACGATTCGCGACAAATTCCGCACGCTGTCCTTTGCTCTTGCCCAGGACGAGGCTTTGCGCCAGTACCTGATGGGCAACCCAGCCTACGGCGATGCCGATGCCCTGAACCGCAAGTTTGAGCAATTGGCCGAAGATACGGGCGCTCCTGTTCTGTACCTGCTGGATATTCATTCGCAGACGCTGGTGTCCAGTAACTGGCAGGAGCCCGACAGCTTCGTGGGCAATCACTACGGTTTCCGTCCTTACTTCACCAAAGCCCTGGAGCAGGGGCATGCGGAATACTTTGCCTTGGGAACTGCCAGCGGCAAGGCGGGTTTGTACATTTCACGCATGGTGCAAGATCAGGATGGCAAGCCGGTTGGTGTGGTCGTCATCAAGCTGATATTCGATCTGCTGGAAAAAGAATGGGAAGGTTACGGTGATCGCATGTTTGTAAGCGATCCCAATGGCGTGATCCTGCTAAGCGGTGAGCCAGGCTGGCGCTTGCATAGCCTGGATCAAGCTGCACCGGATCAACTGGCCAAGCTGCGGGCCAGCCAGCAGTTTGGTGACGAGCCTTTGGAGCCGGTGGGTTTGAGCATGTCAGACTCCGGCGAACGGGCCTCCTTCTGGACACTGGGGCAGGAGCGCTTTTTGCATGTGCAGCAGCCAGTCGCAGGCAGTGATTGGACTTTGCACGCGATGGCTCCTATGGATGCCGCGTTGCAGACCCAGGCCTTTCAATCCCGTCTGACGGTGATGGGACTGTTATTCGCGGCGCTGGTGCTGACGGCCTTGGCGCTGCAACGCAGTCAACAGCGACGAGAAGCCCAGGCGCGGCAGGAGTTGCTGCGTGATGCACTTGAAGAAGCGGTGGAGTCCCGCACCGCCCAGTTGCAGGTGGCGCGTCGCCGCCTGGAACAGGAGATGCAGGCCCTGCAAGAAGCCCGGTCGCGTGCGCGCGATCTGCGTGAGCAATTGGAGCAGGCCGAGAAACTGTCCTTTCTGGGGCAGGTGACGGCTGGTGTCGCTCACGAAATCAACCAGCCCGTGGCGGCGATTGAGGTCTATGCCGACAACACCTTGCGTTTGCTGGATCAGGGCCAGACGGAAACGGCCCGGCAGAACCTGTCTCGTATCCAGACATTGACCCAACGCATCGGCAGCATCACCTCCCAGTTGTGTCATTACGCTCGCAAGCCACAAGAACAGGAGGGCCCGGTACGGGTACGCTCAGCCGTGGACAGTGCCTGGCAGTTGCTGGAACACCGGGCAAGGACACAGGGCGTAGATCTGGAGCTGGAAGGCGTGAACGAATCTGTGCGTGTATGGGCTTTGCCGGTACGCCTGGAACAGGTTCTGGTGAATTTACTGCGTAACGCGCTTGATGCTCTGGAAGGGAGCCGTCAGGGGCGTATTCGTATTGAAGTCATGAGCGAGCAGCAGCATGTGCGCATTGTGGTTTCCGACAACGGCCCCGGCCTGAGTGCGGAAATCCGCCAGCGCCTGTTTACCCCCTTTAGCTCCAGTCGTCGCCAAGGCGTGGGCTTGGGGCTGGTGATCTCGCACGATATTGTGGCGGCCCTGGGTGGCCGTTTGGAAGAAGGGCCTTCGCGCCTGGGTGGTGCCACGTTCCATATCGTGCTGCGCAATGCCGATAGCGAGCTGGGCCAGGGAGAGAGATAAGAATGGAAGTCGCGTTTGTTGATGATGATGCGGACTTGCGTGCCGCCGTGGTGCAAAGTCTGGAACTGGCGGGCCTGAAAGTGGTGGCCTGTGCCAGCGGGCAGGAGGCCTTGAGCCGCTTGCCCAAGGATTACCCCGGCGTGGTGGTGACGGATATTCGTATGCCGGGCATGGACGGGCTGGCGCTGATGCAGGCTTTGCATGCTCGCGATCCCGAGCAACCCGTCGTGCTGATTACCGGCCACGGCGATATTGATATGGCCGTACAGGCCATGCACGATGGCGCCTTTGATTTTCTGACCAAGCCCTATCAGGCCGAACGCCTGCTGACGGTAATACGTCATGCCGCCATGCAGCGCAGTCTGGTTCTGCAAAACCGTGCCTTGCGCGAAGAACTGGACGAGGATGGCCAAGGCCCGGCGCTCCTGGGTAATTCCGAGGTCATGGTCAATTTACGCACTACCTTGCGGCATCTGGCACAGTCCGATGTGGATGTGCTGGTGGAAGGGGAAACTGGCACAGGCAAGGAAGTGGTGGCCATGTTGCTGCACCGCTGGAGCGCCCGAGCACAGCATCGTTTTGTGGCGCTGAACTGTGGTGCCTTGCCTGAAACCATTATTGAAAGCGAGCTCTTCGGTCACGAAGCTGGGGCATTCACCGGCGCGCAGCGCAGACGTGTAGGCAGTGTTGAGCATGCGCATCGGGGCACGCTGTTTCTGGATGAAATCGAAAGCATGCCCATGATTGCGCAGGTGCGCTTGCTGCGTGTGCTGGAAACCCGCTGCGTGACTCCTTTGGGTTCCAACGAAGAGCACCCGGTAGATATCCGCGTCGTTGCCGCCAGCAAGGTGGATTTGTCCGACCCCGCCCAGCGTGCGAACTTCCGCGCCGATTTGTATTACCGACTCAACGTGGTCACCTTGCGTCTGCCACCTTTGCGAGAGCGCAAGGAGGACATCCCCATGCTGTTCGCCCACTTCGCGGCGCTGGCTGCCAAGAAGTACGGGATGCCGCAAAAGATGCCCGATGCGCGCAGCCTGGCCTATATGCAGTCACATCACTGGCCGGGCAATGTGCGCGAGCTGGCGCACTTTGCGCAACGTGAAGTGCTGGGTGTGCAGCACCCGGAGATCAAGGAGCTGGAGAACGAGGACCTGAGCCTGCCCGCCCGCATGGAGCAGTTCGAGTCGCAGCAGATACGTCAGGCGCTGGCACGCCACCGTGGCGATATCAAGGCGACCTTGCAGGATCTGCGTATCCCGCGCAAAACCTTTTACGACAAGCTGCAGCGGCATGGTATTTTGCGTAGCGACTTTGTGGAAGAGGGAGCGCAGGGTGATTGATTCGCTAGAGCCTTACAGGGCTGTCTGTCCTGCCTGATTGGCCTGTGACAGGATTTAGCAGGATTGGGCAGGCTTTGTTCGGGTCCCATCCCAGCGACACATACCAAGCTGCGCAGGTTTTGTCTGGAAGTTTCTGAGCAAGAAAATAGCGGCCTTGGCCGCTATTTTTATTCCCATCAAAGCGTGAAGCCTTACTCCTGCATACCCGGAACGATGCAGTTAAAGCCCGCGTCAACGTGCGTGATTTCGCCTGTGATACCGCTGGCCAATTCGGACATCAGGAAGGAGGCCACATTGCCCACTTCTTCAATGGTGACGTTGCGCTGCAAGGGAGCGTGCGTCTCTACAAATTTCAGAATGGTGGAGAAGTCCTTGATACCGCTGGCTGCCAGGGTCTTGATAGGACCGGCCGAGATGGCGTTGGCACGAATACCGTACTCGCCCAGAGCCACCGCCAGGTAACGCACGGAGGCTTCCAGCGCAGCTTTGGCCACGCCCATGGTGTTGTAGTTGGGAATGGCTTTTTCAGCGCCCAGGTAGGTCAGGGTCAGCACCGAGCTCTTGCGACCTTTGAGCAAGGGCAGGGCAGCCTTGGCCAGTGCGGGAAAGCTGTAGGCCGAAATGTCGTGAGCGACGCGGAACGATTCACGCGACAGACCGTCCAGGAAGTTGCCCGCAATGGCTTCGCGAGGAGCAAAACCGATGGAGTGCACCAAACCGTCCAGACCGTCCCAGCGCTCGCCCAGCGAGGCCATGGCTTGTTCGATCTGATCGTCTTCGGACACGTCACAGGGCAGTACGATATCCGTGCCCAGTTCTGCGGCAAAGCCTTCAACACGTTCTTTAAAACGCTCGCCCACATAAGTCAGGGCAATATCAGCACCTTGTTGGCGACATGCTTGCGCAATCCCGTAAGCAATAGAGCGATTCGAGAGGACGCCTGTGACCAGGATGCGTTTTCCTTGCAGGAAACCCATGCTGAAAATCCTTTATGTAATTAGTGGGTGGACTTAGCCACGAATATTGGAACCGGGAACACGCAAACGTGTCCCCCTGGAAAGAGAGCTGCCTTTGATATTGTTCAGGCGTCGCAGTTCTGCCACCGAAGTGTCGTACCGTTTGGCCAAGGCGTAAAGTGTATCGCCCTGTCGAACCGTATGGGTGCGCACATTGGCGCCGCGACGCAAAACAACAGTGTCATTCTTGCGGTTGACGCTGGCCGTTTGCGTACGAGCACGGCGTGTGCTTTGCGCTACCGGGGCGGCAGGTGTATTGGTCAGAGAAGCCAGTTGCAGGCTGCCTTCACCCAAGGTGGTGCTGGGCACCAATAGTGTCTGGGCCACGGCCTTGGTGCTCTTGCTACCCAAACCGTTGATGGAGCGCAGCTGCGACAAGGTAATGCCGTGACGCTGGGCAATGGACAGATAGCTTTCGCCGCGCTTGGATTGGTACGCTTTCCAGTTACTGAGCTTGCCTTGATAGGCCGCCAGATTGGCATTGAAAATGTCCACCTTGTTGGCGGGCAGCAGCAAGGTGCCGCGATCGGCAGGGATTGTGGGGCGATTGTGGGCAGCGTTCAAGGCCTTGAACTCGTCCACGGAGATTTCAGCCAGCTCGGCAGCAAGGGCTACGTCAATGTCCTTGTTCTTGCGCACGGCCGTGAAATACGGTGTGTTGCTGACTGGGGGCAGGGTAATGCCATAACGCTCCGGGTTGGCTACGATATTCTTGATTGCTTGCAGCTTGGGGACGTAATTACGCGTTTCGTCCGGCATCTTCAATGATAAGTAGTCAACATCCAGGTTGGCCTGTTCGTTACGCTCCATGGCGCGGCGTACCGAACCTTCACCCCAGTTGTAGGAGGCCAGGGCTAAATACCAGTCGCCCTGGAACTCGTACAAGTAAGACAGGTAGTCCAAAGCAGCGCGAGTGGACTCGACCGGGTCACGGCGCTGATCTACCCACCAGTTCTGCTCCAGCTTGTACTGTGTGCCGGTGCTGGGGATGAACTGCCACAGACCGGACGCATGGGAGCGCGAATAGGCGACGGGGTTATAGGCGCTTTCCACAAAAGGCAGCAAGGCCAGTTCGGAAGGCAGGCCGCGGGCATCGAGTTCGTCCATGATGTGGTACAGATAGCGCGAGGCGCGCTGACTCATGGTACGGATGGATTCGGGGTGCGAAGCGTAGTAATTGGTCCAGTAATCAACCAGATCGGTATGCAGGTTGGGGATGGAGAAACCCCGGCGCATCCGGTCCCACGCGTCTTTGGGTGGGTGGGTCAGATCAATGGTGCGAGACGTATCGGCGGCAATGCTGGTGGAGGTCTTGGCGGCTTTTTGAGGGCTGACCTTGGGGCCTGTGGCGCAGCCTGCCAGCACGAAAGCGCATAGCAGCGCAAAAAGTCTCATTAGGTTCATTGCGGAATCTTCAGAAATTGTTTTTCCAGTCGCGCAGGCTGGCAAATACCTCGACAGGATTATTAAGGGACTGGGCAGCATGGTGCTCGGCAGCCTTGATAACAGCAGTCGTCTCGCAACGCAGAAATGGATTGGTAGCCAATTCTGTTTTCAAGGTGGAGGGCACCGTAGGCAAGTTTTGCTGACGCTTGAGATTATCCTGTTCCCAACGTTCATGCAGTTGGGGATTGTCCGGCTCTACCTGTAGAGCCCAGCGTAAATTGGATAAAGTGTATTCGTGCGCACAGCAGATCAGGGTGTCCGATGGCAGTTTTGCCAACTTGCCCAGGGAATCCGTCATTTGTGCCGGGGTGCCTTCAAACAGGCGTCCGCAACCAGCAGCAAACAAGGTATCACCACAGAAAACAAAGGGCTGTTTTACCTCATTTTGACCAAAGTACGCAACGTGCCCGGCGGTATGGCCGGGAATATCCAGCACGTCCAGCGTCAGTTCCAGAGTGGGTAAATCGACCTTGTCGGACTGGCCGACACGCACGTCACAGGCGGGCAGACGCTCGTGGGCGGGGCCCCAGACGCGAGCCGGGTGCTTGGCCAGGATATCCATGACACCCCCAACGTGGTCACCGTGGTGGTGTGTCAGTAAAATGGCATCCAGTTGTAAGGACTCGCGTTCCAGCCAATCCAGAACCGGGGCGGCCTGGCCGGGGTCCACAGCCAGGGCATGACCGTTTCGACTTAAAGCCCATATATAGTTGTCGTTCAGGGCTGGTAGTGGAATCAGGCGAACATCGCTTGGCACAGGCCAGGTAAATGCATTCATCATGGTAGAGGGAGAGAGCGCCAGTGGAGCAGACTTTGAATGATCAATTTGCCCAGTGGTTGGAAACCGTACCGGGGCGATATGTGCGGGCTTGGGAACAAGCCGGAATCGATGCGGAGGTGGTCAACACCTTCGGGTATCATGCCATACAAATTGGATTGCCGCATTGGGACCTCCTGGCGCATAGTCGCATCTCCTGCAAGGTATGTACGGCTCAGGCCGGCGTCTTGCCCGCTCAGCAGAAGAACCTGGTTTATGCCGAACCCGAGCATCTGCCTTTTGATACGCAAAGCATTGATCTTTTAATCCTGCCTCATACATTGGAAAGCGCCAGCGACCCGCACCAGGTGTTGCGAGAGGCCGAGCGCGTTCTGGTGCCAGAAGGGCGCATTCTCCTGACGGGTTTCAACCCCTTGAGTTTGTGGGGTGCCCACGACTGGATTCCGGGTCTGGAGCGGGGCACGCCTACCTTGCCGGGAGATGTAATGTCACCCTCGCGCTTGCGCGACTGGTTGAAGCTCTTGTCCTTTGATGTGCAAAGCACGCAGATGGGCTGTTATGCACCGTTGTGCCGTCAGCAGTCCTGGCTGGATCGCTGGTCCTGGATGGAGCAAAGCGGTGCGCGCTGGTGGAGCTTTGCGGGGGCCGTCTATATGATTAGTGCGGTCAAACGCACGCCTGCCTTGCGTATGGTCGGGCCCAAGTGGAAGAAAAACCGTCGGCGTGTGCGTCGGCCTATGGTGGTTGCTGGACGCGCTGCCGATGAAGGAATTAGCAAGACATGACTGATGTTGTCGATATTTGGACCGATGGTGCCTGCAAGGGCAACCCCGGTTTGGGGGGCTGGGGCGCCTTGTTGCGTCATGGCGGACGTGAAAAAGCCATTTGCGGTGGCGAGGCCAATACCACCAACAACCGTATGGAACTGATGGCCGTGATCGAGGCACTCAAAGCCTTGAAACGCCCTTGCCAGGTGCGGGTACACACCGATTCGCAGTACGTACAAAAAGGCATGAACGAATGGTTGCCCGGCTGGAAAGCCCGCGGCTGGCGCACTGCCGACAAAAAGCCTGTCAAGAATGCCGACCTGTGGCAGGAGTTGGAGCAGCAGGCCGCAAAACATGAGCTGACCTGGTTATGGGTGCGTGGCCATGCGGGTGATCCCGGTAACGAGCGTGCGGATCAGTTGGCCAATGAAGGGGTGGAAATCGCCAGGCAATTATAAGATCTTGGGCAGAGTTGTAGCCCGCTGATAGTACTATTAGCCACCCGTCATATTTTGTCAGACAGCTTCACCGGCCTGGCCGGTCAGGATAAGCCGCCCATGATTTCCACGCTGCGTCCCACGATTTTTTCTCTGTTTCTTGTACTGTTTGTCAGTAGCAGCCCCATTTGGGCGCAGTCTGATGCCACGCGGGTGGAAGTGCTGCCCGTGCGGCAAAGTGAGTTGATTCGTGACGTGGCGGCGGTGGGAACCCTGGTGGCCAGAGAGTCAGTTGTGCTGCGGCCCGAGATCAGTGGTCGTATTTCAGCGATCAGTTTTGAAGAAGGCCAGCCCGTCAAGAAAGGCCAGCTCCTGATTCAATTGGACCCGGCCATGGCGCAGGCCCAATTGAATCAGGCACAGGCAAATTTGAATCTGGCCAATAGTCAGCACAAGCGTTCTTCGGAGTTGAGCCGTCAGGGCTTTATCAGCCAGCAGGCCAAAGACGAGTCCGGTAGCCGCTTGGCCGTTCAGCAAGCCGAAGTGCAATTGGCGCGTGTGCAGCTGGACAAGACCCGTATCCGTGCCCCCTTTGATGGTGTGACCGGCTTGCGTAATGTCTCGGTGGGTGACTATGTGGGGCCGGGCACGGACCTGGTGCAGTTGGAAGCGGTTTCGACCTTGAACGTGGACTTCCGTATCCCTGAACAATATCTGGCCGATGTGAAGGCCGGCATGCCGGTCGAACTGCGCTTTGACGCCTTCCTGGGCGAAACCCGCCATGGCTCGGTGCTGGCTGTCAGCCCGGCGGTGGACACGGCTGGTCGTTCCATTTTGCTGCGCGCTCAGGTGCCGAATGAAGATGGCGCTCTGCGCCCCGGTTTGTTCAGCCGTGTACGCCTTGAGCTATCGCGTTATCAGGCCTTGATGGTGCCTGAAACTGCCTTGGCTCCTTCGGGGCAGGATCAGTACATCTATATTGTGAAAGACGGCCGGGCAGAGCGCCGTCAGGTGCAGGTTGGGGTACGCGAGCAGGGCTGGGTACAAGTCACAGGTGATCTGAAAGCGGGCGACAATGTGCTGGTGGCTGGGCTGCAAAAGGTTCGTGATGGAGTGCCGGTCGATATTCAGGAAGTGATCGACGTCCAAACACAGCCGCAGCAATAGGATGGAATCATGGTTCTTTCTGACTTATGTATCCGTCGCCCGGTATTTGCCACGGTTCTGTCTTTGGTGATTGTGCTGGTCGGTTTCATTTCCTATGAACGCCTGACCGTACGCGAATACCCCGCTATTGACGAGCCGGTAGTGTCCGTCATCACCAACTATAAAGGGGCCTCACCGGAGGTGATCGAGTCCCAGGTGACCAAGCCTCTTGAAGATCAGTTGTCCGGGATCGAGGGCGTGAACGTGATGACTTCACGCAGCCGTTCCGAGCGCAGCCTGATCAACATTAAATTCAACTTGGACCGGGCCCCCGATGCCGCTGCCGCCGATGTGCGCGACAAGGTATCGCGTGCCCGACGTTTTCTGCCCGACGAAGTGGACGAGCCCATCATCAATAAGGTGGAGGCAGACTCCACCCCGATTATTTATGTAGGTGTGGATACCGGCGACTACAGCATGCTGGAGGCCTCGGACTACATCAACCGCTACATTAAAACGCGCTTGTCCGTCTTGCCGGGAGCCGCCGAAGTGCGCGTGTTTGGCGAGCGTTTGCCCGCCATGCGTATCGACCTGGACCGCACCCGCCTGGGGGCCTACCAACTGACCGTGCAGGATGTGGAAGATGCTCTGCGCAAACAGAACGTGCTGATTCCAGCGGGTCGTATTGAGTCCGATGCCCGCGAGTTTTCCGTGGTTTCCTCCACCGACCTGGAAACGCCCGAGGAATTTCGCAACATCATCATCAGTCAGGCAGCCGGTTATCCGGTGCGCATCTCCGATATTGCCGACGTGCGTATCGGGCCTGCCGAGGAACGGGTACTGGCCCGATTCAATGGGCAAAACAGTTTGAATATTGGTGTGACCAAACAGTCCACAGCCAACCCGCTGGATCTGTCCAAATCCGTGCGAGCAGAAGTGGAGCGCATCAACGAAAGCTTGCCGGGCAATATGAAGCTGTCCGTGTCTTACGACAGCTCCATCTTCATTCAGAAATCCATTGATTCGGTGTACACCACCATTGCCGAGGCCATCTTGCTGGTGGTGCTGGTGATTGTGTTTTTCCTGCGCAGTTTCCGCGCCAGTGTGATTCCCATTGTGACGATTCCGATCTCCCTGATCGGGGCTTTCGCCATCATGTACATGCTGGGCTTTTCCATCAACACGCTGACCTTGCTGGCCATGGTGCTGGCGATTGGCCTAGTGGTGGACGATGCGATTGTGGTGCTGGAGAACGTGTACCGCCATATCGAAGAGGGTAAGACGGCCATGCAGGCTGCCTTTTTGGGTGTGCGTGAAATTGCCTTCGCCGTGATTGCCATGACGCTGACTCTGGTTGCGGTGTATGCACCACTGGCTTTTGCCACAGGCCGTACCGGGCGATTATTCATTGAGTTTGCCCTGACCTTGGCGGCTGCCGTGCTGGTGTCCGGTTTCGTGGCCCTGACCCTGACGCCCATGATGTGCTCTCGCATGTTGCGCCCGCATGGTGCGAAAGTGGGCCGCGTCAGTCAGGGTATCGAGAATTTCCTGGTCTGGCTGACACGAGGCTACCGTCGTATCCTGATTCGCGCCTTGCGCTGGCGTTTTCTGGTCCTGTTTATTGGTGTGGCCGTTGCCGCGACCAGTGGGCTGCTGTTTACGGTCATCAAAAGCGAACTGGCTCCGATTGAAGACCGAGGTGTGATTTTCGGGATTGTGAATTCGCCCGAAGGCGCCACGCTAGATTACACCTTGCGCAATGTGGAGCGGGTGGAAGAGCTATATCGCGGCATACCGGAGACAGAGGGGTATCAGTCCATTATTGGTTTCCCTACCGTCACCGATTCCTTTGCAATTTTGCGCTTGAAGCCGTGGGAGGAGCGCACACGTAATCAGCAATCCATTGCGCGTGAACTGCAACCGCATTTTTCCGCCATTCCCGGTGCGCGTGCTTTCCCCACTAACCCGCCGTCTTTGGGACAGCGGGCCACTTCCAAGCCAGTGGAGTTTGTGATCATGAGCCAGGCACCGTATCCGGAGCTGGCCAAGATTGTGGACGGTTTTCTGGCTGAGCTGCGAGACTATCCAGGGCTGTTGAACGTGGATACGGACTTGCGCTTGAACACACCGGAAATCCGTATTGATGTAGACCGTGACAAGCTGGCCGACACCGGCGTATCGGTGGAGGCCGTGGGCCGCACTCTGGAGTCCATGCTGGGCGGGCGTCAGGTCACGCGCTACAAGAGCGATGGCGAGCAGTACGACGTGATTGTGCAGGTGGACAAGCAGGCTCGTTCCAGCCCGCAAAACATTCTGGATATTTACGTGCGCACCAAAGACGGTGGCATGGTGCAGGCCTCCAACTTCCTGAATGTGCGCGAGAGCGTATCGCCTCAATCGCTGAACCACTTCAATCGCTTGCGGGCGGTCATAGTGGAAGCATCGGTGGCCCCCGGCTATGCCTTGGGTGAAGTGCTCGAACACATGAATGAGGTGGCTCGCAAGACCTTGCCGGAAACGGTGCAGACAGACCTGGATGGCCAGTCGCGCGAGTTCCGGGATTCCTCGGGCAGTATCTATCTGGTCTTCCTGATGGCCCTGGCCTTTATTTATCTGGTGCTGGCCGCGCAGTTTGAAAGCTGGCGCAATCCGCTCATCATCATGCTGTCCGTGCCCTTGTCCATGACGGGGGCCTTGCTGGCTCTGTGGCTGTCGGGCGGAACCTTGTCCATTTATAGTCAGATTGGTTTGATTACCCTGGTGGGCTTGATCACCAAACACGGTATCTTGATTGTGGAATTTGCCACCCAGCAACGCGAAGCGGGGGCCAGTTTGTACAATGCCGTGGTGCGCGCTTGCGAGATGCGCCTGCGCCCCATCTTGATGACAACCGGCGCCATGGTGCTGGGGGTCTTGCCGCTGGCGTATGCCTCCGGGGCGGGTGCTGAATCCCGTCAGCAGATTGGTTGGGTGCTGGTGGGCGGTTTGTCCCTGGGAACCTTGCTGACCTTGTTTGTGGTGCCCGTGGCCTACACCCTGATCGCTGGCAAGAAAGAAG
This sequence comes from Alcaligenes phenolicus, assembly GCF_032063905.1. Classification (NCBI taxonomy): domain Bacteria; kingdom Pseudomonadati; phylum Pseudomonadota; class Betaproteobacteria; order Burkholderiales; family Alcaligenaceae; genus Alcaligenes; species Alcaligenes phenolicus. The sequence goes on along the minus strand of NZ_DAMBOE010000008.1, from coordinate 157,707 downwards.
GGCAGGACAAGCAACTGGAATTGATTGATAAGCCCGAGGCCTCTGTCTAAACCTGTAGTGCAGGTCTGCGGGGAAGCTGTTTGTATAGCCTCCTTGTCGAGTGCCATTACTGTGATTGAATTTGTAGGGAAAGTGAATGCGTCAAATTATTCTGGATACTGAAACCACCGGTCTGGAGCCTCGTGAGGGACACCGCATTGTTGAAGTGGGCGGGGTAGAGCTGTTCAATCGTAAATTGACGGGCCGCCATCTGCACTTGTATCTAAACCCGGACCGGGACTCTGACCCCGAAGCTTTGGCGATTCACGGCTTGACCACGGAATTTCTGTCCGGCCATCCACGTTTCAAGGACGTGGTTGATCAGGTGCTGGATTTTGTGCAGGGTGCGGAAGTCATTATTCATAACGCCTCTTTTGATACACGCTTTCTGGATGCTGAGCTGCAAAAGGTAGGTAAAGGCCCATTCTCGCAGTACTGCGACAGCATCACCGACTCCTTGTTGGTGGCGCGGGAAATGCACCCCGGCAAACGGAACTCCCTGGATGCCTTGTGCGAACGCTACGGCATTTCCAACTCCCACCGTACCTTGCACGGCGCTTTGCTGGACTCGGAATTGCTGGCTGATGTTTGGTTGGCCATGACCCGTGGCCAGGACGCCTTGCTGATGGACTTTGACGAGTCTGATGGGCAAGGTGGGGATGGCAGCAATCTGAGCCTGGGCAAGTTTGACGCCAGCGTGCTGAAAGTGCTGCGCGCGTCCGAAGCCGATCAGGCCGAGCATGAGAAATACATGGACGTGCTGGAAAAGCAGAACAAGAAGCCGCCCATGTGGCGTGAGATGCTCAACCCGGCAACGGAGTAATTATTTAAGAAAAGAGCTGGCCCTGAACTTGTAAATCAATCAGGGCCATGCTATAGTTTTTTTCTTCGCAGCTTTTGTAGTTCTTTAAAGCTCCGGGCGGTTAACTCAGTGGTAGAGTGCCACCTTCACACGGTGGAAGTCACAAGTTCGAACCTTGTACCGCCCACCATCTCCACCTTCATTTCATTCCCCCTCATATCGTCATTGCCCTTCTTTGTGGCGGCTTGTTTGCGTCTTGCTGATGCTTGGGCTGATTGCAGCCTGCTCAATGCAAAACGCCCCATGGATATTCACGGGGCGTTTTTTGTTGCCAGTCAGGATGCGATGTGTGATGAAAGCATCCCAGCCTGTCTTACAACCAGGTCAAACCAATCGAAATGACGATACCCGAGACAATCAGCTGAATCAGGCAAAAGCCCATGATGTCCTTGGCTTTCAGACCGGCAATAGCCAATACCGGCAAGGCCCAGAAAGGCTGCAGCATATTGGTCCAGGAGTCACCCCAGGCAACGGCCATGGCAGTGCGGGCCATATCAGCATCCAGAGCCTGAGTAGCAGCGATCACGACCGGGCTTTGTACCGCCCACTGGCCACCGCCCGAGGGCACAAAGATATTGACCAGACCGGCGCTCATGAAGGTCCAGAAGGGCAGGGTGGTAGCAGTGGCAAAGGACACCAGCCACTCGGACAGGCTGGCAGCCAGACCGGAGTCGATCATGATGGCCATGATGCCTGCGTAGAAGGGGAACTGAATCACAATCCCGGCACCGCCACGAATGGCTTCATCCAGGCTTTTCAGCAGACGACGTGGAGTCCCGTGCAGCAAGATGGCCAGAATCAGGAACGTGAAGTTGATTACGTTCAGGTTCAGGGTCGCACCACGCAGCACGTAGTAGTCAAACAGGTAGGCCAGGCCAGCGACACCAATCACGATGGAGATCAGACGACTGTTTTCCAGACGGTCTGCTGGACGATCAGTGGTTTGCTTGACGTCGTCCGGCGTGTCTTCCAGCAGCTTGGGATCGACGTAAATGCTTTCCTTGTCACTGGGCAGCATCAAGCGGTTGATTAGCGGCACCAGGATGAACAGGGCGATCACAATGGCCAGGTTAAAGAAGGCAAAGATGGTGTCGGAGGTGCTGATGATGCCGATCTTGTCTTCAGAGAAGTGGCCCGAGGTGGCAATGGTCAGTGGTACAGAACCGGCCAGGCCACCGTGCCAGACCAGAAAGCCCGAGTAGGCACTGGCAACCAACAAGCGGTAGTCCACACGGACCTGACGAGCCAGTTCTTTGGCGAACAGGGCGCCGACCACCAGGCCGAAACCCCAGTTGATCCAGCTGGCCGCCAGCGATACCAGGGTCACCAGAATGATGGCGGAACCAGCCGAACGGGCTAGCGAGGCCAGGCCACGCAACCAGCTTTTTACCAGTGGCGTGCTGGCCAGCATGTGACCGGTCAGCAAGACCAGCAGCATTTGCATGGCAAAGGTCAGTAGACCCCAAAAGCCGTTACCCCAATATTGGATGATCTCCATGGGAGAGCGTTGCTCAAACGCCATTGCCGCAATACCGGCAATCAGTGTGAGCAGGATGACGAAAATATACGGATCGGGTAGATAGCGTTCAACCAGGCGGACCGAACCGCGCGTCATGGCTTTAAACATAAATTGTGCTCCTGTGGATTTGCGCCAGTATTTGCGCGGGTCCAGATGTCTTGGGATCGTTTTGATGCCTGTTTGTGCAGGCACTTTGCTGGCAGCATTTTGATAGGAATGCTCAGTACAGCCGTATTGTTGGCGAGAAGCCGCAAATTGGGAAGACGGGAAAACCTGAACCTTAAAGTTTCTGGCTGGTTGTCATCTCTCGCTATATGCTTTACTATATATCGGTGTTTTCGAAAGAACCATCACTCATCGCTCGATGATGGGTTCTATTTACGGGCCCCTTGGGGTCCGTTTTTTTTTGTGCTGCATCTTTGTGTGGCGTCAGTTCATAAATCAATTAGAAAGATCGAATAGGGAAGGGGAATGAGACATCAGTCCAAACGCGCCACAGCAGCGCGTCATCAGTCCGTCTGTTTTGTGCCGCGCGCATTGGTCTTGAGCATGATGGGGGCCTTGGCAGTTAGCCAGGCTCATGCTCAGGAAAACAATGACCGCGTGTTTCAGCTGGGCAAAGTGGTTGTTCAGTCCAGCCTGGATCGCGAGGCTCCTTTGGGGGAGAGCGCAGTCAGCCAGAAAGAAATGCAGGCTTTTGATTTGCGCGATGTGGGTGCCGCCGTTAGTGTGCAACCCGGCGTGACCGTGTCGGCGGGCGGTGCCCGTAACGAACAGATGGTCTATGTGCGTGGTTTCGACTCTCGTCAGGTGCCCTTGTTTCTTGACGGTATTCCACAGTACGTGCCGTACGACGGCTATGTGGACTTTACCCGTTTCACCACCATGGACCTGAGCGAAATTCGCGTGGCCAAGGGCGCAGCTTCCTTACTGTATGGCCCCAATATCATGGGTGGTGCCATCAACCTGGTTACCCGCAAGCCGGTCAAGGAATTTGAAGGCGAGTTCCGCGCCGGTTACGCTACGGGCGATCAACGCTACAGTGCCTTGAACGTGGGCACCAACCAGGGCTCCTGGTACTTGCAAGCTGGCCTGTCCTGGTCGGGCGAGCGTACCTTCCCCTTGGGCCGTGGCTTTGAAGATCAAAAAGCACGTCCTACCGATACCGGCGGCATGCGCAGCAATGCTTCGCAAATGGACAAGAAAGCGTCCTTCAAACTGGGTATCACCCCCAATGCGACGGATGAATACGTCATTGGCTACGTGAACCAGAAAGGTCAGAAAGACAATCCGGTCTACACCGGCGTGAACGATGCCAAGCTGGGTCAACGCTACTGGCGCTGGCCATACTGGGACAAGGAAAGCCTGTACTTTCTGAGCTCTACCCAGATTGGCGAGAGCAACACCATCAAGACCCGCGTGTACGAAGACAAGTACAAGAACGGTCTGGATATGTATAGCGATGGTCAATACGCGACCCTGACTGGCCCGACCAGCGAGTACACGGACCGTACCCGTGGTGCTGCCCTGGAGTGGGTCAACACCAGCCTGGATAATCACGAGCTGCATTTCGCCTTGCACTACAAGGAAGATCAGCACCGTGACCCCAAGTCATCGGGCACCGAGCACTACAAGGACGTGACCACGTCTCTGGCGTTTGAGGACCGCATCGCCTTGGGTGAGCTGTGGCAGTTGCGTGTGGGTGCCAGCCACGAGCGTCGCAAGGCCAAAGAAGCGCACAACTTTGAAACCGGCGATACCGATGCCACCAACGGCTTGCTGGAACTGGGTTACGACTGGAGCGAGGCCATGCAGGTCTACGGCAGTGTGGCCTACAAGACTCGTTTCCCCACGATTAAAGATCGCTACTCCAGCCGCATGGGTTACGCCCAACCCAACCCGGATCTGAAACCCGAGCACGCCATTCATTACGAACTGGGCTTGCGTGGCCAACCCTGGGAAGGCGCTCAGCTGGATTCGGCGCTGTTCCTGAGCCAGGTGCGTGACATGATTCAAAGCACCGTCATCCAGGCTCCTGGTTGTGACAAGTACCGTCCAGTAGGTTTTTGTGATCAGGCCACCAACGTCGGCAAGGCGCGGCAAATGGGTCTGGAGCTGTCCTTGCAGCAGGAGTTTTCTGCTCATTGGTCGGCAGGCCTGGCGTACACGTATTTGAATCGCCGCAACCAGTCTGACCCGGACGTAAAACTGGTGGATACGCCCAATCACCGCCTGTTTGCTCACTTGAGCTGGAAGCCCACTGCGCAGTGGGAAGTGATGGGTTCGGTGGAAACCGAAAGTGGTCGTTACTACTCCTATGCAAACAATAAGGGTGATCAGATCTACGAAAAAACACCGGGCTTTGCCTTGTTGGGCTTGAAGGGTATCTGGCGTCCCAACTCGGTCGTTACCCTGGAAGCCGGTGTGCGTAACCTGGGCGACAAGTTGTACCAATACAAAGAAGGCTACCCCATGCCCGGACGCGTCTGGTTTGTGGGTGGAAGCTATCGTTTCTAAAGCCGTGCTGTTATTGGCAGTTAAAAGAGGAAGGGCGGGATGAAGCGTCGTGACATATTGCGTGCCTTGGCGGCACTGCCGGTTTTGGCGCCTCATGCCCGTTTGCTGGCCCGGCCTGAGCAGGCGGGAGCCAGCGCCCCGATCAATCTGCATATCAGCGTGGCGGGCAAATTGCCCGATCCGGCCCATGTTGGCCGGGTGGTGGCAGCCGGTCCGCCCGCTTCGGTGCTGGTGTATTGCCTGGCACCCCACACGCTGTCAGGTTGGCCTTTTCAGCTGGCTCCTGCTGCGCGCAGCATGATGGATGCCGCTGGTTTCTCCTTGCCGTATCTTGGCCGTCTGGCCGGTCGGGGCAGTACCTTGACCCTGGAAAGCCTGCTGGCCTTGAAGCCCGATATGGTCGTGGATATAGGTGATGTGAATCCCTATTACGAATCTGCCGCCAAGTCCGTGCAGGAGCAGACGGGCGTGCCCTATGTCTTGCTGGATGGTCGTCTGAACGACAGCCCGGCGCAGTTGCGTCAGGCAGGTCATATCCTGGGGCAGGCCGAACGCGGCCAGCAATTGGCCATGCGTGCACAGGCTATTCTGGACAGCGCACATCAAGCTGCCAGACCCCGAGCCAAAGGCTTGAAAGCCTATCTGGCACGCGGTAACGATGGTCTGGAAACCGGCATGGGCCAATCCATCCATACCGAGGTGCTGCGGCTTTGCGGCTTGACGGTAATGGGTGATGAGAAAACCGATAATCGTCTGGGCCGTATTTCCTACGAACAATTATTGGCCTGGGACCCGGATATTCTGTTTGCCCAGGATGATGCTTTCTTTGAACTGGCCCGCACCCAGGCGCCGTGGAGTCAGCTCAAGGCGGTGAGGGAAGGGCGTTTGTATCGCGTGCCAGCCCTGCCCTTTGGTTGGCTGGATGGCCCACCGGGAATCAATCGTCTGGCCGGTGTGATCTGGCTGAATGCCTTGTTGGAAGGTAGCGCGGCCATGCCACGCATGTACTCAGAGTTGCAGGCGTTCTATTCGGCCTTTTACGGCATGTCCCTGGACCAGATGCAGGTCAAGCGATTGGTACAAGGGCTGGACCCGCTGGGTCCGCAGCAAGGCGCATGAAAGCCAGTTTGCCTTACGGGCTATTGCTGCTTTTGCTGGGGCTGATTCTGGCCGTCTTGGTGGTGTTTGCCCTGGGGCAGGGGGCGTATCCCTTGTCCGGGACAGAAGTGCTGCGCGCCTTGATGTCCGGTTTTAGCAGCGACCCGGAAGCCGGACAGAATCAGGCCGTGCGTGTGGTCTGGGATTTGCGTCTGCCACGTATTGCAGCGGCCTTGCTGGTGGGAGCGGCGCTCTCGACAGCCGGTGCTGCTTATCAAACCATGTTTCGCAATCCACTGGTTTCACCCGATATTCTGGGTGTGTCCTCGGGTGCCGGTCTGGGGGCGATTCTGGCCATCTTTTTGAATTTCTCCTTGTTCGGCGTGCAGATGGCGGCTTTTGTTGGCGGCTTGCTAGCGGTGGGCATTGTCTTGAGTCTGGCGCGCATGCTGCGCCATCATCCACCTATTCTGATACTGGTCCTGGCTGGGATGGCGGTGGGCACCTTGCTGGGTGCCGCCTTATCGCTCATCAAGATCCTGGCCGATCCCTATTCTCAACTGCCCTCCATGACTTTCTGGTTGTTGGGAGGCTTGAGCGCCGTACGTTCCTACGAAGTGTGGCCAGCTGCGCTGATGGTATTGGCGTGCATCGTCCCTGTCTGGCTTTTGCGCTGGCGTATCAATGTCCTGGCCCTGCAAGATGACGAGGCCCGCTCCCTGGGTATGCCGGTGTCCACCTTGCGTTGCCTGCTGATTGTCTGCGCGACCCTGATGACAGCGGTGTGCGTCGCCTTGGCGGGCATTATCGCTTGGGTAGGGCTGCTGATTCCGCACGTTGCCCGCTTGCTGGTCGGCCCTGATTTTTCACGACTACTGCCAGTGTGTTTGCTGGTTGGTGCTGCCTTTCTGTTATTGACCGACACGCTGGCGCGCAGCATAGGTACGCTGGAGCTACCCTTGGGTGTGCTTACCGCCCTGGTGGGAGCGCCGGGCTTTTTACTGCTGCTGGCGCGTGGCAGGAGGCAGCGATGAGCGATCAAGGTCTGGAAGCCATCGATCTGGCCGTGGGCTACGGGCGCAAGCAAGTCGCCAGCAATCTGAATTTGCGTTTGCAGGCTGGGCAGGTGGTGTGTTTGCTGGGGCCCAATGGCAGCGGTAAGTCCACTCTGTTGCGTACATTGCTGGGTCTGCAGCCGCCTTTGAAAGGGCAGGTGAAGGTGCAGGGCAAGCCCCTGGAACAATGGAGTGCGCGAGCCTTGGCTAGACAACTGGCTTATGTGCCGCAAGCGCAGGACTCTGCTTTTGCTTTCACGGTTGAGCAATGGGTCCTGCTGGGCTGTGCCAGTGAGCTGGCCTGGTATACGCAGCCACGGGCCCAAGATCGGCAATGGGTGGGCACTTGTCTGCAGCGTTTGGGGATAGGATATCTGGCCCAAAAGCGCATTGATCAGATCAGCGGGGGAGAGCGCCAGCTGTGCGTGATTGCACGGGCCTTGGTGCAGCGTTCGCAGTTTTTGATCATGGATGAACCCGCTTCCAGCCTGGACTTCGCGAATCAATTACGGGTGCTGGATCAAGTCTCGCACTTGCGTCAGGAGGGCCTGGGTGTGCTCTTGTGTACGCATCAGCCCGAACATGCGGCTCGCGTGGCGGATTGGGTCATCTTGTACCGGGATGGGGGCATATTGGCGCAGGGACAGCCCTGCGACATGCTTAGTCAGGCCAGTTTGCGCCAGCTGTACCAGCTGCCAGCGCATGCCTTTGAACTACCTGATTGGTATGCGCGAGGGGCCTGAGGCCCCGCGAACTTCTCACATATTTTTCAGCGCAGCACGACCATATTGGTTGTTGTGCTCCACCACGCGCGTCAGCATGGTCATAAAAGTTTGGCGCTGCTTGGCGGTTAGTGGGTCCAGTAGTCGTTCCTGGGCGCGGTTCATGCCAGCACTGATTTCCTTCATCGCCGCCAGCCCTGCTTCGGTGATGTAAGTCTGGCGAGAGCGGCGGTCTTCGGGGTTGATACGGCGTCCCAGCAAACCTTTTTCTTCCAGTCTGCGGATGACATCGGCCGAGGTGGTGCGATCCAGCCCCAGCTCGTAGCCGATCGTGGTTTGATCCAGCCAGGGTGAACCCATCAACACGGACAGGACACCGTGCTGGACTGGGGTGAGGTCACTTTTGCATTCCTCGTAAAACATGGCGTAGTGAATCTGGTTAAGACGGCGAACCAGAAAACCAGGCCGGGACCACAGTTTGCGTCGATACAGCTCGGCATTTTCTTCTTCCACTGGACCCAGGATTTCGGCCTCGTCGGCTTCCAGTCGTTCTTCTTGCTTTAGCTCGGCGTGATTCTTCATGGATAAGTCAGTCATCGATTGAGTGGCCTTCAGCCTGTTGCCAACAAGGCAGCACGCTGAAAGCGGGACGACCTGCAAAGGGTACGGCTGCAAGGTCGGCGTCTACAAGGAAAGCAGGGCTACGCTAACGTGAACAAAAGCCCTGATTTCTGATTTGTAGTCATTTCTACAGGCGCTGTCCACGCCCCAAAGTATATGTGATTTCCCGACTTGCTGAAAACAATAATAATCAGCATACTGATAGATATTGTTGGGGGGTCAAACGATTGACCTTATTTAAATCAATAATTTAGGGAAAATTTACGGTGAAACGTATTAAAAAAATAGCACTGGAGGAGCACTTCAACGCCGTTGGCTTTGAGGATTATTCCAAGGCCTTTGTCAAACATATTGACAGTGCCGACGCGCGTGAACTGATGGCTCGTTTGCATGACTTCGACGCCCAGCGTCTGGAGGTGATGGATCGTGCCGGTATCGAGTACGTTGTGCTGTCGCAGACCGGCCCTGGGGTACAGGTGGAAAAGGATGTGTCCGTCGCTATCGAGCGTTCACGTCAGAACAATGATTTCCTGGCGCAGCAAATTGCTCGCCATCCCGACCGTCTGGGCGGCTTTGCCACTTTGCCCATGCAAGACCCGGCTGCTGCCGCGCAGGAATTGACGCGTGCGGTGCAGGATCTGGGCTTGAAAGGCGCTTTGGTTAACGGTCACACGCATGGCGTGTACTACGATGGCCGCGAATATGATGCCTTCTGGGAAACCGTGCAGAAGCTGGATGTGCCGTTCTATCTGCATCCCTTTGATGCTTATGAAATGCCGCACGCTTACACGGGCCACCCGGAGCTGATGGGTGCAACCTGGGGTTGGGGTGTGGAAACCGGCACTCACGCGCTGCGCATGTTGTTCGGTGGTGTGTTTGACCGTTGCCCAGACGTGAAGTTGATTTTGGGTCATATGGGTGAAGGTTTGCCGTTTCAGCGCTGGCGCTATGACAGCCGCTTTGCGGTATACCCGCACGGTGTCACCTTGAAGCGCAAGCCCTCCGAGTACATCGGCAGCAACATCCTGATCACCACTTCGGGTGTCTGTTCCGCCCCAACGCTAATGGGCGCAATTGGTGAAATGGGTGCTGAAGCCGTTCTGTTCTCGGTGGATTACCCCTACGAGTCCACTGAGCTGGCCGCTGATTTCATCGAGGCAGCGCCTATGGATGACAAAACACGCGAGCTGGTTTGCTACGGCAACGCTGCCCGTTTGTTCAAGCTGGACCGGAGCTAAGCATGAGCACATTTTTGTATGGCGCTCATGTGCACGCTAACGGTATTCGCCAGCATTACCTGCGTTTTGGTGGCTCCGTCGGAGGGCGTGACCGGCGTCCTGCCGTCATCATCGTTCCCGGCATTACCAGCCCGGCGGTGACCTGGGGTTTTGTGGGTGAGCAGTTCGGCAAGCACTTTGATACCTACATTCAAGACGTGCGTGGTCGCGGTTTGAGCGAAGCGGCTGAAGGCATGGATTACAGCCTGGATGCGCAGGCGGATGACTTGATTGCTCTGGCTCAGGCCTTGGGCCTGAAAGACTACATCGTGGTCGGTCATTCCATGGGTGCCCGCATTGGTTTGCGTGCCGCTCACAAGAATAGTGATGGCCTGAATCGTCTGGTGATGGTTGATCCGCCAGTGTCTGGCCCAGGTCGTCGCGCTTATCCCTCCAAGTTGCCTTGGTACGTGGATTCCATGGCGATGGCTCGCAAGGGCTGCACGGCTGACGACATGCGTGCCTTCTGCCCGACCTGGACCGAAGAGCAATTGCAGTTGCGTGCCCAGTGGCTGCACACCTGCCACGAGCCTGCGATTCTGGCCAGCTTTGAAGGTTTCCACACCGACGATATCCACGTCGACTTCCCGCATCTGAAAGTGCCTGCCTTGCTGATGACCGCCGAGCGTGGCGATGTGGTGCGCGATGAAGATGTGGCCGAGATTCAGCAACTGGCCTCCGGCGTTCAGCACGTTCGCGTGCTTGATGCCGGTCACATGATTCCTTGGGATAACGAAACGGGCTTCTACGAAGCCTTCGGTGACTTCCTGGGCCAGCGCTTGGTGTGATGTTGAGCAGGGGCCGCCAAGGCGGCCCTGTCGTGATTAGGCATGTCGGTTTGAAGCCGAGGTGTCTCACTAGGAGAGACAAAATGGCAGTGAGTGATTATCAACTTATCGAAGCATGGCAAGAGGTTCTACGTCTGTCCAAGCTGCAAGCAGGTCAAACCGTGACCCTGCTGACCAGCTCCACGACGAATCAGCAAACCATGCAGTGTGCGCAGATCGCGGCGCAGTCCATGGGCGCGGTGGTAAATCGTCTGGATCTGTTGCCTGTGAATGCAGAGAAGGCCCTGAGCCGGGATTCTTTGGCTTATTTGGGCACCACGCCTTTGACGGGCAATGAGGCGGCAATTGCAGCTCTGAAGGCCAGCGATCTGGTTCTGGACCTGATGACCCTGTTGTTCTCGCCCGAGCAGATCGACATTCTGAAGTCGGGTACCAAGATTCTGCTGGCTGTGGAGCCACCGGAGATTTTGGTTCGTACCGTGCCAACCGAAGCGGATCGAGCGCGTGTGACAGCGGCTGCGGGCCTGATTAAAGCAGCCAAGGAAATGAGCATTACCTCTCCTGCTGGCACTAATTTGCGTTGCCCGCTGGGTGAGTTCCCCGCGATTCGCGAGTACGGTTTTGTAGATGAGCCCGGTCGTTGGGATCACTGGCCTAGCGGCTTTGTGCTGACTTGGCCGAACGAGCTGGGCACTAACGGCACCATCGTGATCGACAAGGGCGACATCCTGCTGCCGCAGAAAAAGTACTCTTCCGAGCAGATTGTTCTGACGGTGGAGAATGGTTATGCCACGAAGATCGAAGGCGGCATTGAGGCGCAATTATTGGACGAGTACATGAAGTCCTTCAATGACCCCGAAGGCTACGCTATCTCGCATATCGGCTGGGGTCTGCAACCGCGTTGTCATTGGTCCACGCTGGGTCTGTATTCGCGTGAGAACACCATTGGTATGGATGCTCGTGCGTTCGAGGGCAACTTCCTGTTCTCCCTGGGCCCGAACAACGAGGCAGGCGGCAATCGTACGACGGCATGTCACATCGACATTCCTTTGCGCAATTGCACGGTCAGCCTGGATGGCCGCGCCGTAGTGCGTGATGGCAAAGTACTGGACGGAGGCGTTGGTGAGTACGAATGAAGGAGCGGTTTACGCTCAACAAGGTTTTGGGTCGACGCTGGAGCCGAAAGCTCCGTATGGCCTACTGATTATTGATCTGGTGAATGGTTTTGCTGATCCGGCGGTGTTTGGTGGCGGCAATATCCCTGAAGCCATCGAGAACACACAGAATCTGTTGGCAACGGCGCGTGAACAGGGCTGGCCGGTGGCTCACACCCGCATTGTGTATGCCGACGATGGCGCTGATAACAACATCTTCAGCATTAAAGTGCCCGGCATGCTGGGTCTGACCGAAGACGCGCACAATAGCCACATCGTGCCGGAACTGGCTCCTGCCCCCGGTGAGTTCATCGTTCGCAAGAATGTGCCTTCGGCCTTCTTTGGTACGCCCTTGGCTGCGTGGCTAACGCAACGAGGTGTGCAAACACTGCTGGTCGCCGGTGCTGTCACCAGTGGTTGCGTGCGCTCCAGCGTGGTTGATGCGATGCAACTGGGTTTCCGCCCCTTGGTGGTATCGGATTGCGTGGGTGACCGTGCGATTGGCCCGCACGAGGCGAACCTGTTCGATATGCGTCAGAAGTACGCCACCGTGGCAACACGTGAAGAGGCGATGACGTTGATCGGTCTTTAAAGCTGTTCAAGCTCTTGAGCTTTCGAGAAGAACGATGTGTTTCATCATGGTCTGGATGGGCGTCCGTGCTTGATGAGACATGATTCGTCGTTAACAAGTCTGTGTTGATAGCCTTGTGATTGAGTATCGATGGCCTGCCGCTTGGGGGCGGGCTATCGGACCTGTGCCCCTGGGAGCCGTATGGCTCTCGGGGGCTTTTTTATTTTTGGCAGCGTTGTGGGTTTGCAAGGATTGTGGTGTCAGGGCTTTCTTCTGGACGTGCCGTTTGGGCTTTGCGTAAGGGGGGGCGGATAGTTTTCTTGTGGGGCCCGGGTACGGCTTGTCTTGGCGGGTCTCTTGCCCACGCTGCGCGTGGGTTCCCTTGTCAGAGTGCTGGGGCGGGCGGGTCGTGAACTCGGAGCGCGGTTTGTCCCCCGGACAAACCGCAAGCGTGCTCCTCAAACAGCACGACCCTTGCATCCCGCCCCAGCACTCTGCCCGCGGCAAGAGCCCTGACTCGCCCGCCAAGCCGTACCCGGGCCCCACAAGAAAACAAGCAACACGGGTTAAAGCCCAAACGGCACTTGCAGAGGTGGGATGAAAAGTAGGGGCGCAGATTGAATGGGTGGAGAAAGGAAGGGAGAGGGGTTGAAGAGCAGAACGATAGGCGCTTGGGAAATACAGAAGAGCAAGGCACGAGGCCCTGTTTGTTCAAAGAGTCCGTAAGAGATTGGTAGATAAAAAGCCATTGTGAGCCGTTCAGTCGGCCTGCTGGGGTGTCAGGGCGGATCAGAGTGCTTGCCGCGGGCAGGAGATAGCGTAGGGGTGCAAGCATCCTGCTGTTTGAACCCGACGCTTGTACTTGGTCCGGGGGACCAAGTACCGGGTGAGTTCAGGATGCGCCCGTAGCTATCTCCTGACAAGGGCACCGGTGCGCAGCACCGGCAAGTGCTCAGCCCGGACACCCCAGCAGGCCGACTGAATGGCGTTTTCACAGAGACTTCTTTTACCCCCGGTCCCCTGATTAACCTTAATTCCCTCCAGGCTTGATAGGCCTCCAGAACCTGCGCTACCAGCCCTAAAGCCTCATATCTCTGACGTTGCGCCAGGCATCAGCCCTTTGCCCCAATAAATAAGCAAAAAAAAGCACCCCTCAACAAAGAAGGGTGCTCAAAGGAATCAGAAGACCTTCTGACTCAAGTGGCTCGGAAACAGCACACAAAAAACAGTTTTAAAACCAGAAGCAAGCCCCGGACTTAGACCGGAAACACCAGATCATTCGCCAGGATGGACGTATCAAAAATCACCTGACGCTCCTTGAGCATCAAACGACCGTCCACACGTGTGAACGTATCAAAATAATTACCCACCAGATGCACTGTGGAAGGCCCTTCCACCAAAGTCTGCATCAGCATGAAATTGCCCTCGGCATCAATGTCGCCATTATCCTCCTCGCTGATCACACGAACATCCGTGACCAAATGCAGCATGTAGCGCGGGGCATACATCTGCGTGCGGGCAATGGCCACCGCACGATCGTGCATCATGTCGCGCCCTTCGGCATAGACCAGACCTACCGGCAAATTCAGATCCGCGTTCTCGCGTGAAGTGACCCGGTAAACCGCGTCCTCCACAAAAAACATGGGCCAGTCCTCAACATTGCCACGATCCAAAGTGGCACAGTACTCGGCATTGAAAAGCTCAATTTCCGCCTTCAACGCCAAAGCGCGCTCAACAGAAACCTGGGCGGGTTTGAAAGAAAAATCCATTTTCATAAGTCAGCTCGTCTTACAGATCCATCACTTGGCGGTAGTACTGGTACATGGAGCGAATAGCCGCTTCCGAGATCAGCGTATTGGACGTACCCAGCTTGCTCTCATCGAGCTTGATGATGTTCACCTCGCTGCTGGAACGACGTACCCCTTCCTGCACAAACTTCATGGCCTCGTTGTCTTCCAGACCCAGAAAACCGGCAGGGCCCATCAGGTTGCCCTGACGCAGACGGTGACGAGTCATCTCCTCGGTATCGTCCTCATAGCCAAACATGGTCCATTGCATGATCAGACTGTTGGGGCCATTGGGCACGATCTGACGCACACCCAAGGTGTTCATCTCGCGTTGAACAATCAGGTTGGGCCAGATCGTTTGCATAGTGACCGACCAGGGCGAATCAAACTCCTTGATGTAGTCCAGGAAACGCTCGTCGCGCAAACGCATATCGTCCACAAACGAACGCATTTCCTTCTTGTTGTCCTCGCTGACCTCGGCGTACTTGTCCTCGGACTTGGCCGATGCCATATAGCCATGGCGACCATGTACAGGGTCCACATACATCTGCGACTTGTTGCCCGCCACCAGCAGACCAAATACCACCAGGAAAGAGTGCAGCAAGGTTGCGTGGTACGGGTCCTTCAGGTTCTCGTGGTACATCTTCCAGTTGCAAGGCAACTCGTTACGGTAGTAACCCAGAATCTTCAGCTTCTTGCCGGGGAACACGGCCTCGAAATCCTTCAGGATTTCAGGCGTCAGGTATTCCGTAATAGGCTCGACCTTGTCGCTGTAGGACGCAAAAATGACGCCATTGTGCGTGGTCACATGCAGCTTTTTCAGACCATGCTCGGAGTTCTTGAAGCTGCGCGGCATGCCGCCTTCTTTATTCGCACCGCGCTTGAAAGGAATCCCTTGCAGATCACCCTTCAGGCTGTAAGACCACTGGTGATACGGGCACACAAATTCATTGGTGTTGCCCTGGTTGTGGCGGCAGAACTCGGCACCACGGTGCGCACAGCGGTTTTCAAATACGTTGATGCTGCCATCTTCCGCACGCGCCACGACTACTGGCGTGGAACCCACATACGAGCGCTTGTAGTCGCCCGAATCGGGAATTTCCGCCTCCAGGGCCACAAAGTTCCAGGTGTCACCGTGGAAAATGCGCTCCATCTCGCGGTTGTAAATGTCGTTGCTGGTGTAGACCCAATCCGGAATGGTGTTGAGCACGTCCTCGGGCCAGGTGCATTCCTCGACAGGGCGGTCTTTGGACCCGACCGTCTGGCCTATCACCGTTTGCGTCTGATACATGGGGTTCTCCTCTGATAACTCTTTAATGATTCGTGATGACGAGGCGGCGCAGGCCGCTTCTCTTTCTTAGACTTGGGCCGTACGAGCTGCTTCTTTCACGTACTGGCGCAGCTTGGTCGCCGGGTCCAGCACGATGGCCGGGTCCACAGGCAAGTTCTGTTCCATGACGCTGCGCAAAGCGCGTAGATCCGCGCCGGCATTGACGCCAATTGCGTGTCGCAAATGCTGGCCTTCAAATGCCAGCAACATGAAGCTGATGGCATCGCCCTGGCTGTCCATGACGCCGCGTACCTGATAGTTCAGATCCGGGCTGCCTTGGCCCAGCATTTGAATGTTGCAACCGAGCACATCCGTCCAGAACCAACTGACAGGTGCAGCAGGAGCATCCTGCCCGGCAATGGCGTGGGCCACCTGACGGGCTTGCTCGTTGGCGTTCTGCCAGGATTCGGTGCGCGTGCGCACGGCGGTATCGGGGCAGATCTGGGTGGCGCAATCGCCAGCGGCATAAATGCCCGCCACACTGGTGCGGCCCTGGCGATCCACAATAATCCCGGCCGTCATATCGTCTACCGCGATACCACTGGCCCGCGCCAAGGCGGAGTTTGCGCTCAGACCGGCGGCCACAATGGCCAGATCGCCATTCAGGATCTGGCCATCATTTAGTTCCAGCTGAACGGGGTGCTCGTTTTCTGCCGCAAAGTGGGCCTGACGCACACCCTGACCCAAGCGCACGGTGATGCCTTGCGACTCGAAGCGCTCCAGCAACCATTGCGACAGCAGGGCAGGGGCGTTGCGGGCCAGCAGACGTTCATTCGCTTCAATGATGGTGACCTGTGCGCCAGTTTCACTGGCAGTTGAAGCCAGTTCCAGACCCATGAAACCGCCACCAATCACCAGGGCGCGCAAACCGGGTTGCAGACGAGCTTGCAGGCTCAGGGCATCGTCCAGTGTGCGCAGATACAGGGCGTTGGCCTGGCTGGCGGGCAGCAGCGCCAGTTCGCGGGCCGCGCCGCCAGTGGCCAGAACAGCGTGTTCAAAGTTCCAGGTCTGGCCATTGCTCAAGCTGGCCTGACGCGTGGCGCAATCCAGAGACTGCACGCTGGTGCCCAGCAGGAGTTCAATATTCTGTTCTTGATAGAACTCGGCTTTTTGCAAAAACACGCTGTCAGTGGTCGCGCTGGACTTGAGCACGTCTTTAGATAGGGGCGGGCGTTCGTAGGGAAGATGCGTTTCATCCCCTACCAAGGTGATGCTGCCGCTAAAGCCCAGGCTGCGCAGTTCGCGCGCCAGCACCGAAGCCGCTTGGCCAGCGCCGATGATCAGTACGGAAGTGTGGTGTGCCATGATGTTGCAGGTCTCGTCAGCAGAAAAAAGCTCAGGCCTGACTGAAGTCGGCCAGAATATCGTTGCCTTCAATGCGCAGCGGGTAGACCTTGATATCCACCGTGGCAGGGGCGTTCATGGCCTTGCCAGTGCGCAAACAGAACTTGGCCTGATGCAGCGGACATTCCACACAACCGTCTTCCAGATAGCCGTCGGACAGCAGGGCATATTGGTGGGTACAGACGTTGTCGGTCAGGTGGAACTCGTCATCCAGTTTGTGCAGGGCCAGTTTCTTGCCTTCCCACTCGATTGCCAGGGACTCTTCGTTGTCGATGGCATCGGTTTCGGAAATTTTTATCCAGTTCAAAGTTGTCTCCGGGTTGTGCTTTCAATTAGTCAGTATACTGTATAAATTATAAAATCAAATATCGTTTTTATAAGGGATTGCGCTAGTTTAGACTTAAGCTATTGATGCGGCTTTCCTTTATCTCATCAAGGACATGCGTCAGTAGTTTCCCTGCTTGACCAAAAATTAATTAATCAGCACACTTACTATTATCGAAGCGGTGAATGTGAATTTCACAGGGCAGTGACACCGCTTGGAACGTCCGTCTGGCCCCTCGGGGGGGACGGTTTGGCAAGGTTCAGACAGTTGCTGTCCGGGCCCGAGACCAGACTGGCGGGCAGCTACCCAGGCCCCTATCGAGCAAGGGGTGTAAATACATTAAAAATACAAAGAGGTGAGTGATGGAGCGTCGTAGTTTTCTGCTGAAATCGGCAACGGTCGCTGGTGCAGGTTTGGCAGCAGTAGCCGCCCCTGCAATGGCACAAAACAGCCCCACCGTACGCTGGCGTATGTCTACCGGCTGGCCCAAAAGCCTGGACACCATTTACGGTTCGGCTGAGGCGCTGTGCAAACGTGTCAGCGAACTGACCGAAGGCAAGTTTGAAATCCGCGCTTTCCCCGGTGGCGAGCTGGTGCCTTATGCCCAGAATATGGATGCCATCAGCAACGGCACGGTCGAGTGCAACCACGTGCTCAGTACCGCTTTTGTGGGCAAGAACACCGCCGTAACCTTTGATACCGGCTTGTCCTTTGGCATGAACGCCCGCCAGCACAATTCCTGGGTTCACTTCGGTGGTGGCCTGAAATTGCTGCGCGAAATGTACAGCCAGTACAACATCGTGAACTTTGTGGCCGGTAACGTGGGCGTGCAAATGGGTGGCTGGTTCCGCAAGGAAATCAAGGACCTGGACAGCCTGCAAGGCCTGAAAATGCGTATCGGCGGCATCGGCGGCATGGTGCTGTCCAAACTGGGCGCCGTGCCTCAGCAGATTCCACCTAGCGACATTTACTCCTCGCTGGAAAAAGGCACGATTGATGCGGCCGAGTGGATTGGCCCCTACGACGACGAAAAACTGGGCTTGAACAAAGTCGCTCCCTTCTACTACTCCCCCGGCTGGTTCGAGGGCAGTGCGTCCCTGACCACCATGGTTAATAAGGATGCCTGGGAAGCCTTGCCTGCCAACTTCAAGGCAGCATTCGAGACGGCCTGTAACGAGCAGACCATGCTCAGCCTGGCCAAGTACGATGCCTTGAACCCCGGCGCCCTGCGCAAGCTGGTGGCTGAAGGTGCCAAGCTGCGCTACTTCCCCAAGGACGTCATGAAGGCCGCCTACGACAAGTCCCAGGAACTGTGGAAGGAACTGTCGGACAGCAACGCCGATTTTGCCAAGATCTATCCAAGCTGGAAGGCCTTCCAGGAACAGGAAGCCAGTTGGTTCCGGGTGGCCGAAAGCGCCCTGGACAACTTCACCTTCAGCGAGTTGGGCAAGCGCAGTTAAGCAGCACATTCTTAAGGTAGTGAAATGAGTCAGCACAGTCACCCGTCAAGCCTGGGTGGCCAAGGAGTCGGTGCGCGTATTCTCCGCAAGGAGGATGCGCGCCATCTCAATGGCCAGGGCAACTTCATCGGAAACATGACCATGCCAGGGCTGCAGGAAGTCGCCTTCCTGCGCAGCCCTATGGCGCATGCCCGTATTCGTCAGATCAATATTGAAGACAGCGCACGCGCGCAGGTTATTACCCGCGCCGATATGCCGGACTGTCTGGATATTTACGCCGCGTCCACCTTGCCCAGTTATCAGGCCTCCAGCATGCCGCCGCTGGCCTCGGGTAGTGTGCGTTATGTGGGCGAGCCGGTGGCTCTGGCCTTTGGCGAAAGCCGCGCCGTGGCCGAGGACGTTCTGGAAGAGATTGAAGCCTTGTATGACGAGCTGCCGGTCTATGGCAGTGTGCAGGCCTCGCTGGCCGCACAGAGTGATCTGTTGCATGAAGGCTGGCAGAACAATGAGTTTGTGACACTGCGCTCGGACGTGGCTTTTGAAGAGCACGCCGCCCGTGCCGACCGCGTGATCGAGCATTCCGTCAGCCTGTCGCGTCAATGCATGTTGCCGATGGAAGGCAAGGCTGTCCTGGCCTATTGGGATTTCCAGGCCGATCAGTTGGTGGTGTATTGCGGCAGCCAGATCCCGCACATGCACCGTACCGGCATTGCCCAGTTTCTGGGGATGGATCAGGCGCAGGTGCGTGTGATTTCCCCCGATGTCGGTGGCGCCTTTGGCTATAAATGCGTGCTGCATCAGGAAGAGCTGTGCGTGGCCTGGTTGGCCAAGACTTTCCGCAAGCCATTCCGCTTCATGGAAGACCGTCGCGAGCACTTGATTGCGGGCGCGAATACCCGTGAACACCAATACCGCCTGAAAGCACATATCAGCAATGAAGGCCGCCTGCTGGCGCTGGACGCTGAAATTGATATTGATGGCGGCGCGTACTCTGTTTGGCCCTTTACCGTGGGGCTGGAAGTAGGCCAGGCCTTGGGTAACTTGCCCGGTCCTTACGATTTCCGTGGTTATCGTTGCCGCACGCGTGGTGTGGGCACCAACAAGCCTGGTTTCATGCCATACCGTGGCGTGGCCCGTACGGGTGTCTGTCTGGCTATTGAACAGATGATGGACCAGATCGCTTTGGCGGTCGGCAAATCCTCCTGGGAAATTCGCCTGATGAACCTGGTGAAAGGCGAGCAAATGCCTTACGTCAACGTGGCCAACAAGCATTACGACTCGGGCGATTATCCAGAAAGCCTGCGCCGCGCCTTGGCAGCTGTGGATGTGGATGCTGTCCTGGCCCGTCAGGCCAAGGGTGAGGCTGATGGCCGCTTGATTGGTCTGGGTGTGGCTTCTTATACCGAGCAGTCTGCACACGGCACGTCCGTGTTTGCCAGCTGGGGTACGGCGGTGATTCCCGGTTTCGACCAGGCTTTTGTACGCATGACTCCGGACGGCGGTTTGGAAGTGCGCGTGGGTGTGCACTCGCACGGTCAGGGTATGGAAACGTCTTTTGCCCAGATCGCCAGCGAGATTCTGGGTATTCCCGTGGCCAAGATCAAAGTGGTGCACGGTGATACCGGCCGTACTCCATTCTCTACTGGCACGTACGCCTCGCGCTCCTTGGTGATGTCCGGTGGTGCAGTGTCCAAAGCCTGTAAAGAGCTGCTGCCGCGCGTGCGCAAGATTGCCGCGCATATGCTGAAAACCGATGTGGACAACATGCAGCATCAAGGCGATATGTTCAGTGCCGGTGACCGTCAGGTCAGCATCGCCCAAGTGGCCGATGCCTGGTACATCAACCCGCAGCATTTGCCCGAGGACGTAGACCCGCAAGGTCTGGAACTGTCCGTAGGCTACAAGCCCAAAGTGGATACCGGCAGCTTCACCTACGCCAGCAATGCCGTGGTGGTGGCGGTTGATCCGCGTACTGGCGGGGTGGAAGTGCTCAAGTACGTGGTGGTGGAAGACTGCGGTGTCATGATCAACCCCATGATTGTGGAAGGCCAAACGATTGGTGGCGTTGCCCAGGGGATTGGCACCGCCTTGTACGAAGAAATGCCGTACGACGATTTTGGTCAGCCGCTGGCCTCCACCTTGGCAGACTACGTCATGCCTGGTGCCTGCGAAGTGCCCAATATTCATATCGAACACATGGAAAGCCCCTCGCCCAATACCGAGTTCGGTGCCAAGGGTATGGGTGAGGGTGGGGCGATTGCACCTCCCGCCGCCATCATGTCGGCCATCAATAATGCCTTGCGCTCCACGGGGGCACAGGTCTCGCACACGCCCGTGACACCGCATCGACTGCTAAGCGCGATTCGCGCCGCAGCACAGCCCGCCAATCAGCAAGATAAACAGCCCGTGTCGGAGGTTCAGGCATGAAGGCCGCCAAGTTTGAATACGAACAGGCCCAGAGCCTGAAACAGATCCAGGATGCCTATGGCAGCAACCCTTCAGCGCTGCGCTTGATGGGCGGTAGCCAGTCCCTGGGCCCCATGTTGAATCTGCGTCTGGTACGCCCAGGCCGTGTGCTGGACGTGTCGGCAGTGCCCGAACTGCGTCAGGTATCAGCCCATAAAGGGCAGGTGCGTATCGGTGCAGCCGTGACTCACGCCCAGATTGAAGACGGCATTCACGAACTGCTGCGCGGTCACATGATGCAGAAAGTGGCAGGCCGCATCGCTTACCGGGGTGTGCGCAATCGCGGCACTCTGGGTGGCAGCCTGGCCCATGCTGACCCGGCCGCGGATTGGGTGCTGACCTGTGCCGCTTTGGGCGCACGCATCAATGTGCGTGGAACCCAGGGTAGCCGCAGCGTTCCCATGAGCGAATTCATGCTGGCGGCCTACACCACGGTGCTGGAAGCCGGTGAGTTTATCGAGTCCGTAGACGTGCCAGAAGTGTCCGGCTCGGCCCGTTGGGGTTACTACAAGTTCACCCGTAAAGTGGGCGAGTTTGCCGATGCCAGTTGTGCCTGCTATTTCGATCCGGCCACCCGCACGGCGCGCGTAGTGATTGGTGCCATGGAAGGCGCCCCGCGCTCCTTGCCCGAGCTGGCCGTGAAAGTGGCCGCACAAGGGGCTGCCGTCCTGGAAGGGGACACGATTGAAGCGGCCCTGCAGCCGTATCTGGCACAGCGGGACGAGGCCCATCAGGTGCTGTTCCGTACGGTAGTAGAGCGCAGCCTGAAGCAAGCGCTGGGTGTGAAAGGTTAAGACATGGCAGAAATCTCGATTCAAGTTAACGGCCGTCAGCAAAAGCACGAGGCCGAACCGCGCACCCATCTGGGTGATTTCATCCGCGAGAAAAGCCGTTTGACCGGCACCAACCTGAGCTGTGAACACGGTGTGTGCGGCGCATGTACGGTGCTGGTGGATGGTCGTCCGGTGCGCTCCTGCATCACTTTTGCCGGTGCTTGCGATGGTCACGAAGTTACCACCGTAGAGGGTTACGACGACGACCCGATCATGAGCCGTCTGCGTACCGCTTTTTCGGAAAAACATGCTTTGCAATGCGGCTTCTGTACGCCCGGCATGTTGGCCACCAGCCGCGACATCGTGCTGCGTTTGCCCGACGCGGACGAGGCCCGTGTGCGCATTGAACTGTCCGGCAATATTTGCCGCTGCACCGGCTATCAAGGCATTACGGCTGCCATTCTGTCCGTGCTGCAAGCCCTGCGCGATCAGCCCGACGCTCAGGTGGAAGCCCTGCGCGCCGCTGTGGTGCAGAACGTGCAGCAAGACTGGAACCAGAACGGCTTTACGACTTTTGAAGCTGTACAGGAAGAAGTGCAGGCTCCCGCTCCGGTGGCGGCTGCTGCGCCCGCCGCGTCCGGTAGTGCTGACAAGGGCAAGGGTCAGGCCATTCAAGGGGGTTTTGATGCCCGTTTCCCGGCCGATCAGGTTTGGGCTTTCATGAAGGATCTGCCCAAAGTGGCGGGCTGTCTGCCCGGCACGATTATCGAGTCCCAGGAAGGGGCTACGGTGCAGGGCAAGATCGCCATCAAATTTGGCCCCATGTCGGCTGCCTTCAAGGGCAATGCCACGCTGGAGGAAGACAACGAACGCCGTGCCGCTGTGCTGCGCGGTGAGGGCGTGGACTCCTTGAGCCAATCGCGTGCCCGTGGCGATGTCAGCTTTCAGGTAAATCCGGATGGCGAAGCGCGCAGCCGCGTGGAAGTGGAACTGGTGTATTCGCTGCAAGGGCCACTGGCGCAGTTTTCGCGCTCCGGGCTGGTTCAGGATTTCGTGCGCCGCATGATTGCGGAGTTCGGCAAGAACGTGAACCTGCGCCTGGAAAAACCGCTGGCCGAAGGCGAAGAGCCGGTGGTGGCCGAGTTCAATCCGGTCAAGATGTTCTTCAGCATTTTGTGGGACCGCTTCAAGGGACTTTTCCGGCGCTCATAAGCGCATAGACGACGCAAGACGATAAATAAAACGGGGGTAAGGAGATGACGGAGCGTAAAGCTTTGGGGGGACGTGTGCGCCTCGCAATCGGGGCCACCTTCTTGTTGAGCACCTGGGGGGCGGCAGCAGAGCCCTTGAATGTAAAGCTGGACTGGACCCCTTGGGCCGTCCATGCACCGTTTCATCTGGCCGTGGAAAAGGGCTGGTTCAAGCAGGCTGGTCTGGATGTACGGTTGGAAGATGGCAACGGTTCTGTTACGGCCGTGCAGATCGTGGGTGGCAGTGACCGCTTTGATGTGGGTCAGGCGGCGCTGGCCTCCATGGTGATTGCGCGCAGCAAGGGCTTGCCGGTCAAAGGGCTGGCTACCTTTGCCACGACTAGCGATATCGGCGTGCTGGTGCCCAAGGATTCGGGCATTAGCGGGCCGGAGGGTTTGAAGGGACTCAAGATCGCCTATACCGCCGGTTCTCTGGAAGCGCCTTTTGTGGATGCCTTCCTGGCGGCGGGCGGATTGCGCCGCAGCGATGTGGATCTGCTTAGCGTGGATGCCGCAGGCAAGGCCGCTACCTATGCGGTGGGCCGGGCTGATGCGGTGATCTCCACCATTCCTTTTGTGCTGGCTTCGGTGTCGCGTCAGCGCGCCTCCAATGCGATTCCTTTCGCCCAGCATGGTCTGGATATGGTCAGCTTTGGCCTGTTCACCAGCGAAACCAAACTGGCCAGCCGGGGGCAGGAGCTGACGACCTTTTCCAACGTGGTGGCCAAGTCCTGGAACTACATTTACAACGGCCACGAGCAAGAGGCGGTGGATGCGATTGTGGCGCAACGCCCCAATGCACGTCTGGACAAGGCCATTTTGCTGGACCAGCTGAACATTCTTAAAACCTACTTCGGCCCGGCTGTCGAGCAAGGCAGCATTGGCGTGAACCAGCCTGCGGATTGGGACAAGACCATTGCCACGCTGGAACGGGTTGAGTTGATCCCGGCTGGCCAGAAAGCCACGGACTACTACCAGTCCGGCGTGGTCACCCCGCAATCCCTGAGCAGTCTGGAGCTGAAGTAATGGCGGCGCGGGTTCTTTCTCAAGATGTGCGCAAGCGCTTTGAGGGTGTGCGCGATGTGCTGGCGCTCGATGGCATCAATGTCGATATTCAACCCGGCCAGTTCATCAGCATCCTGGGCCCCAGCGGCTGTGGGAAAAGCACTTTCCTGCGTTGCGTGGCCGGGCTGGAAAACATCAGCAGCGGCTCCTTGACGGTAGACCAGCAACCCGTCAGCGGCCCGCCCGATCAGGTGGGCATGGTGTTTCAGCGCGATGCCTTGCTGGAGTGGCGCACCATACGCGACAACATCCTTTTGCCTTTGGAGTTTGCCGGCAAGCGCACGGCTGATTATCTGGACAAGGTGGACCAGCTGCTGGCCTTGACCGGCCTGTCCCAGTTTGCCGACAGCTATCCACGCCAGTTGTCCGGCGGCATGCGACAGCGGGCGTCCATCTGCCGCGCCCTGGTGGATGATCCGCGCCTGTTGCTGATGGACGAGCCTTTCGGTGCGCTGGATGCGCTGACACGCGACAACATGAACGCCGAGTTGCAACGCATCTGGATGAAAACGGGCAACACCACCTTGTTTGTGACGCACGGCATTGCCGAAGCCGTTTTCCTGGGCGATACCGTGCTGGTGTTCTCGTCCCGTCCGGGCCGCATTCTGGAGCAGATCAAGATCGACTTTCCTCGTCCGCGCCCGTTGTCCTTGCGCGAGACCCCGGAGTTCGGTCGGCATGTGGCTCATATCCGTCAATTGTTTGGTATTGCCGATGGCGCGGGAGACAGCCATGAATAAAGCCTTGCGTTCCATGCCTAGCTGGTTGGCGGGCGTGGTCTCTACCGTCGTGGTGCTGTTGACGTGGGAATTAATTTGTTGGCTGGGTCAGGTGCGGGAAGTGATTTTGCCGCGCCCCTCGCTGATTCTGGAGGATTTGTATGGCGAACTGGGTTGGTACATGGGTCAAGCGTTATACACGCTCGGCATCACGCTGGCTGGATTTGTATTGGCCGCCGTAGGCGGCGTGCTGATCGCCGTCGCTTTAGTGGGTTCACCGCTCTTCGAGCGTTTTTGCTATCCCCTGATTGTGGGTTTCAACAGCATTCCCAAAGTGGCTTTGGCGCCGTTGTTCGTGGTCTGGATGGGTACCGGCTACGAGCCCAAGGTGGCCATTGCTTTTCTGATCGCCGTCTTTGCCGTGATTGTGGATACGGTGCAAGGCTTGCGCTCGGTCTCGCCCGACATTCTGGACCTGGGCCGCGTCCTGAAAGGCGGGCCGGTTGCCCTGTTTTTCAAAGTGCGCCTGCCCTCTGCGCTGCCATCGATCATGGCGGGCCTGAAAGTGGCTCTGTCCCTGGCTTTGGTAGGGGCCATTGTGGGCGAGTTCGTGTCCTCCCAGCGTGGCCTGGGCTTTGTGATCATGAGCGCCCAAGGGGTGTTCGACACGGTGCGGGTGTTCTCCGCCCTGTTCATTCTGGCCGTCATGGGACTGGCGCTGTACTTCCTGCTGGATGCAGTTGAAAAGCGCGCCACCCGTTTTCGGTCTCATTAGATTCCAACTAACTTCAACGCAGAAAATCTGGGGGATTGATGCAATCTTTACTCAAACTATCCAGGGCGATCGACAGCCTGAATCAGCTATGTGGCCGGGTGGTCATGTGGGTGGTTCTGCTGGTTGTCTTGATCAGCTCTTATAACGCCATTGCGCGCAAGTTCTTTGACTCCAGCTCCAATGCCTGGCTGGAGGTGCAGTGGTATCTGTTTGGCGCCTTGTTCCTGCTGACGGGCGGCTATACCTTCTTGCGCAATGAGCATGTACGTGTTGACGTGCTGGCCTCGCGCCTGTCCGAGCGCAAGCAGATTGTGATCGAAGCCGTGTGTGTGGTGCTGTTCATGCTGCCGGCCTGTATTGCCATCATGGCCTTGTCCTGGCCGGTGTTCATGGACTCCTATCTGACTCAGGAAGTGTCCTCTAATTCCGGCGGCCTGATTCGCTGGCCTGCCAAATTGATTATTCCCATCGGTTTCGCCCTGATTTCCTTGCAGGGGATCTCGCACCTGATCAAGTGCATTGGTTTCTTGCGCGGTGCCTGCCCCAACCCCAACAAGAAGTTGCAGGAAAAATCGCCCGAAGAGCTGCTGGCTGAAGAAATTGCTCGGCAAGCCGAGGCCAAGTTAGCGCATCAACACAAAGGCTGAACCAGATCATGATGGATTTATTTGTCGCCAATATGGCGCCAGTGATGTTTGCGTCACTGATTGTTTTCCTGCTGCTGGGCTTTCCGGTTGCCTTTGCGCTGGCCGCCAACGGCATGGTGTTCGGGCTGATCGGTGTGGAAATGGGCCTGTTCAACTGGTCCCTGTTCCAGGCCTTGCCACTGCGTGTGTTTGGCATCATGGCCAACGATACCTTGCTGGCGATTCCCTTCTTTACCTTCATGGGGCTGATTCTGGAAAGGTCGGGCATGGCAGAAGACCTGCTCGATACGATTGGTCAGCTGTTTGGCTCCATGCCCGGCGGCCTGGCCATTGCCGTGGTGTTTGTGGGAGCCATGCTGGCAGCCACCACAGGTGTGGTGTCGGCCTCGGTGATTTCCATGGGCCTGATCTCCTTGCCCATCATGCTGCGCTATGGCTACAGCCGTCGATTGGCAACGGGTGTGATCGCTGCTTCGGGCACCTTGTCGCAAATTATTCCGCCATCTCTGGTGTTGATCGTACTGGCTGACCAGTTGGGTCGTTCGGTAGGCGACATGTACCGTGGCACCATGGTGCCCGGTCTGGTGCTGACCGGTGCTTATCTGCTCTACATCCTGATTCTGGCCGTACTGCGTCCCAAGGATGTGCCTCCCATTCCGGTTGAGCATCGCACTTACTCGGAGGCCAATGGCCGCTCGGGTGCACGCTCCTTGTGCGTGTTGCTGCTGATCTCGCTGGTGGCCGGTTATGTATTGGACGAGTTTTGGGTTGATCCCAACGGCCCGGTAGATGAGAAGGTCATTATTTGCATCTTGCTGGTTGGTGGTGTGGCTTTCGTGCTGGCCCTGATCAACAAATGGCTGAAGCTGGGCTTGCTGTCTGTGCTGGCCGAACGCGTGGTGTTTGTGATGATCCCGCCCCTGGGCCTGATCTTTCTGGTACTGGGCACGATTTTCCTGGGTATTGCCACCCCCACGGAAGGCGGCGCGATGGGTGCAGTCGGTGCCATTCTGATGGCGGTCAGTCGTCGTCGTTTGAGCATCGATCTGCTCAAGCAAGCCATGGATACCACGGCCAAGCTGTCCTGCTTTGTGATGTTCATTCTGATCGGTTCCACCATCTTCTCGCTGACTTTCCGTGGCGTGGATGGTGACTTGTGGGTGGAGCACCTGCTGATTGACCTGCCTGGCGGTGAATACGGCTTCCTGATTCTGGTCAGTGTGCTGGTGTTTGTACTGGCCTTTTTCCTGGATTTCTTCGAGCTGGCGTTCATCATCGTGCCGTTGCTGGGGCCGGTGGCCGACAAGATGGGCATCGATTTAATCTGGTTTGGCGTGCTCTTAGCCGTTAATATGCAAACATCCTTTATGCATCCACCATTTGGCTTCTCACTATTTTATTTACGCTCGGTGGCGCCCAAGGATGATTACATCGATAAAGTGACCAAGAAAAAGATTCCGGGTGTGGCCACAGGCGACATTTACTGGGGCTCCGTACCGTTTATTTGTATCCAGCTCGTGATGATTGCTGTGGTGCTGCTGTTCCCTGGCATGGTGACGCATTACAAGGGAACGGGCGCCCAAGTTGATCCCAATACAGTCACGATCGAAATGCAGGACGAATACGGTGCCGACCTGAATCCGTTTGATGATTCGGGCGAGGGTGGCGGTATGCCGGTATTCAAATAAACACAGGAAAGACTGGAGACACATATGGAGAGCCTGGATGTCAGGGTATTGCGCCAGTTGCAAGAGTGGCGCGCACAAGGACGTGATGCCATTTTGGTCACGGTTGTGCAGACCTGGGGCTCGTCCCCCCGTCCAGAGGGCTCCATCATGGCTCTGGAAAAAGGTGGGGCGGTGGTCGGGTCGGTCTCGGGTGGTTGTATCGAGGACGACCTGATCCGTGCCTATCACGACCCCGCAGGGGCGGATAAACGCTTGCATGGCGATGGCCGTCCTCAGATGCTGACGTATGGCGTCAGCGCGGATGAAGCGCATCGCTTTGGCCTGCCTTGTGGTGGCACGATCCGTTTGCTGGTGGAGTTCAATCCCTGCCCGCAAGCGCTGTCGGAACTGCTGAGCTTGCTGGAGCAGCGCCATCTGGTGCAACGTCATGTGGATCTGCAAACTGGCCGTGCCTGGGGCAGTGCCACCCGTGTTCCGGCTGCCTTGCATTTAAGCCAGGACTGCCTGTCGGTCACTTTTGGCCCGTCTTATCGGCTCTTGCTGATCGGGGGCGGACAACTGTCCGAGTACGTGGCGACCATTGCCTTGTTCAATGGCTTTGATGTGACAGTCTGCGATCCGCGCAGCGAGCATATTCAGGGCTGGAGCGTGGCGGGTGCACGTGTGGTCAGCGGCATGCCGGACGATGAAGTCATTGCCTGCGTGCCGGATCGACGCACAGCCATTGTGGCTCTGACGCACGATCCCAAACTGGACGATATGGCCTTGCTGGAGGCGCTCAAGAGCAGTGCCTTTTATGTGGGGGCGATTGGCTCGCGACGTAATAATCAGAGCCGTCGTGAACGCCTGGCCGAATACTTTGACCTGACGGCTGAAGAAATCGACAAGCTCAAAGGTCCGATTGGCTTGTATATAGGCAGCAAGACCCCGGCAGAGATTGCCGTCAGCATCATGGCCGAGATCATCGCGATCAAGAACGGAGTGGAGGTGCCGCGTGAGCTGTCCGTCGGCTCTGTCAAGGATAGACAAGAACAGCCGTCGGCCTAGGTGGTGGCTGCCGCGACAGTTCTGTATTCAGACTTTTCGCACTAAGATAAGAGAACGGGCGGCGACCCGTTCTTTTTTGTCTCCGGGCCGCCCAGGACCTGACGCTTGCTGTCTTCAGCAGGCCGCCAGCGGGTGACAAGCCCGTGCCGCGTAGGGACGTTTTGATTTCTGCCTTTGTGAGCCTGCCATGCCCTTCGTGTCCCAATACGGTTTTTTGCCCCTGAGTGCTGCTCCAGGAAAACAGGCTCTATACAGCCCGGCACAGTGCGCCAGCATGGATGCGGCAGCGCCGGCTTTCGGGGTATCCATCGAGCAATTGATGCAGGCCGCCGCCAGTGCGGTAGCGCGTACCGTGCAGCGGCACTGGCCGCAAGGGGCGGTGCTGTTCTTGTGCGGGCCGGGTAATAACGGCGGGGATGCCTTGGTAGCGGCGCAAATTCTGCGCGAACAGGGGCGGGTTGTTTCCGTGTTCAGTCTGGTGGACCCGTCCCTGCGACAAGGAACGGCTGCCTGGGCCCAAACGCAATGGCAGGGTCGTTGGGAAAGCCAATGCCCGGACTTTCGACGTTTTTCCGTGGTGGTGGATGGTTTGCTGGGCGCAGGCCTGGATCGTGACGTAGAAGGCGAGACAGCGGCCCTGATTCAGTCCCTGGCCGCTTCCAAAGTCCCCGTGTGTGCCATTGACGTACCTTCGGGCCTGGATGGAGCCAGCGGGCAGGTGAGGGGTGTGGTTGCCCCTGCCACGGTGACAGTCAGCTTTGTGCGCTATAAACCGGGCCATGTGCTGTATCCGGGGCGAGCGCTGTGCGGCAAGCTGGAGCTGGCCGAAATCGGCATGCCAGCCCCGGCCTTGCAAGAGGCCAACACCTGGTTGAATGAGCCCGCCTTGTGGCAGGCTCATCTGCCGCAGTTGGGGGCCCAGAGCCACAAATACACACGTGGGCATGCCCTGGTGGTCGGGGGCGCGCAGATGACCGGAGCCAGTCGTCTGGCGGCCCGTGCTGCGCAACGCGCGGGTGCCGGGCTGGTCAGCATGGTCGTGCCGCCTTCGGTCTGGCCGGTTTACGCCGGTGCACTGGACAGCATCATGGTGGCCCCTTTAGATGACACTCTGACCACGGACGAGCGCATTCGCGCTTGGCTGGTGGGGCCGGGGGCGGGGTTGGGCGAGGAAACCCGCCGCCTGACTTTGGCCTTGCTGGCAACGGAGCGGCCTTGTGTTCTGGACGCCGATGCCATCAGCAGCTTTGCAGAGCAGCCGCAGGAATTGCTGGATGCCTTGCATGAACAATGCGTGCTGACACCCCATGCTGGAGAATTTGCCCGTGTTTTTGAGGCGGCACCGGACCGGCTGGAGGCAGCGCGTTTGGCCGCCAGACAGTGTGGGGCCGTGCTAGTCCTGAAAGGGGCCGATACGGTGATTGCCGCGCCCGATGGGCGGGCCCTGATCAATGCCTGCGCACCGCCTTGGCTGGCCACAGGCGGCA
Organism: Alcaligenes phenolicus; assembly: GCF_032063905.1. Lineage (NCBI taxonomy): Bacteria > Pseudomonadati > Pseudomonadota > Betaproteobacteria > Burkholderiales > Alcaligenaceae > Alcaligenes > Alcaligenes phenolicus. The sequence continues at coordinate 127,321 of NZ_DAMBOE010000008.1, read as the reverse complement.
GCGGGGATGTGCTGGCGGGTCTGGTCTGCGGCTTGCTGACCCAGGGCATGCCGGCCTTTGAAGCGGCCGGTGCGGCTGTCTGGCTGCATTCACAAGCTGCGCTGGAGTTTGGCCCCGGCCTGATCCCGGAGGATTTGATAGAAGTACTGCCGCGCGTTTGGCAGCGCCTTCTGTCCAGGGCCTGAGGCTTATTTGCGTGGGGCGCGCTGGTAGGCCAGCGCCACAATCCCGCTAAGCACCACCGCTCCACCCAGCAATTGGGTGGAGTTCAAGGTCTGTTTCAGAATCAGCCAGCCCAGAATCAGTGAGGCCACCGGCTCCATATTCATGAAGGGCGCATTGCGTGTCATGTCCAGGCGGGGAGCCAGCACAAACAGGGTTACAAAGCCCGTGGTGTACAGCACGCAGACCAGCGACAGGGCAATCCAGCCTACAGCATCGTGGGGCAGGGAAGAACCACCGGGCAGCAGCCCCAGGGGGCTGAGCGCAATCAGGCAGACCAGGGTTTGGCTGATGGTACAGAAACTGCGCACCAGACCGGGCAGGGGCGCCAGTTTATTTTCTGTAATCCACAGGCCAATCGCAAAGGTTAGGGCGGTCAGCAGGCTGCACACCACACCCAGCACCCATTGCCCATCCAGCGTGGCCCCTTTGATCAGGCTGGGGGCGTCCAGCGCCAGCAAGAGGCCAACCAGAATCGCCACCATGATGATGGACGTCTTGCGCGTGGGTTTGTGCCCGCCCAGTATCCAGGTCAGCAGGGCCAGCAGAATCGGGTACATATTGGCCACCAGCAAGGCCAGGGCGACAGGGATGCGGGCAATGGAGGAATAAATCAGCATGCACTGCATGGTGATCAGCCCGCCGAGCATCAGCTGCCAGCCCAGATACTGACGGGGTACGTACAGGGCTTGCTTGCGCCAGATCAGCAGCATGCTCAAGGCCAGGGTGGCGGCGGCCGAGCGAAAAATAACCGAGATGATCAGCCCGGTGCCATGGTCCAGCGCTACTTTGGCCGCAATATGGTTGGCGGCGAAGGAGCTGCCCAGCATCAACAGCAAAATAATGGCAAGGTGGCGGGGCAGTAATGCAGAGGACGTGGCGGGGGGCATGCTACTTGTTTCAAGTTTAAAGAATGGGCGGATGCTTTATTGTTGTCCGCCCTGCCACTTGCTGCAAGTATTGATTGCGAAACGTGCCAGGGATTGGCCACAGGGGCGGTGCTACTATGTGGAGCGATGCCCATGCCCACAGAGATGCTTTCATGAAAATCGACCCCGCCAAGAAGCCGACGATACCCCGTTCTTCGGGGCAAGCTCCGTCCTTTTTCTGGCGCAGCTTGATGGCGGGTGGCGCCTTGGTGGCCGGCCTGACAGGCTGTGCCTTGCCTTCGCTGGAAGGACGTAGTCAAAGCGAGGCTTTGCCGCTGGATCAGGCCAGGGACACCATGATTGGCCAGGCGGTGGCCCCCATGGCACAGGAGCATCCGGGCCTGACCGGCATTTATCCTTTGTTCGATCCGCACGACGCTTATGCCGCCCGTGCCTTGCTGGCGTTTGCCGCTCAAAAAACGCTGGATGTGCAGTATTACATCTGGCGGGGCGACACCACCGGCACCTTGATGCTGGGCACCTTGTTGCAGGCTGCCGAGCGCGGCGTGCGTGTACGTTTGTTGATTGATGACAACGGTATCACCGGGCTGGATGATACCTTGGCCGCCCTGAATGCCCATCCCAATGTGGAGGTGCGGCTGTTCAACCCCTTTGTGCTGCGCTGGCCCAAGCCCTTGGGTTTTCTGACGGACTTTTCCCGCCTGAACCGGCGCATGCACAACAAGTCTTTCACCGTGGATAACCAGGTCACCATTATTGGTGGGCGCAATGTGGGCGATGAGTACTTCGGTGCGACTCAGGACGTCCTGTTTGCGGATCTGGACGTGATGGCAATTGGTGCCGTGGTGCAGGACGTCTCCAAGGATTTTGATCGTTACTGGGCCAGCCAATCGGCCTATCCGGTGGACAGCCTGATCAAGACAGGCGGGCCGGAAGCGCTGGTGAAGTTTCAGGCGAAGTTGCAAGAGGCTGAAGCTCAGCCACGCGCCAAGGATTACCAGCAGGTGCTGCGCGAGTCCGATCTGGTCAGTTATTTAGTGCGTGGCGAGCTGGATTTCCAGTGGGCGCGCACCACCATGATCAGCGATGATCCGGCCAAGGCTTTAGGGCCCGTTAACCCGGAGCAGTTGCTGGTTTGGCAGATGGACCATGTGCTGGGTAAACCCACCAGCCAGGTGGATCTGGTGTCCTCGTATTTTGTGCCTACCGCTGCGGGTGTGCGGGCCTTTGAGGAAATGATGAAACGGCCTGGCATGAAGGTCCGTATTCTGACCAACTCCCTGGCTGCAACAGACGTGACGGCTGTACATGCAGGTTATGCGAAACGACGCAAGGCTTTGCTTGAAGCGGGTGTGCAATTGCTGGAGCTGCGCCCCACCTTGGATAAACCGACCCGCCACGGTTCCGGGCCTTTTGGTAGTTCGGGTTCGGCCTTGCATGCCAAGACCTTTGCGGTGGATGGCAAGCGCTTGTTTGTTGGCTCCTTCAATTTCGATCCGCGCTCGGTCAATTTGAATACGGAACTGGGTTTTATTATTGAAAGCTCTGAAATGGCGCAGGCCCTGTCCAAGAGTTTTGAGGAAGTCCTGCCTTACCGCAGCTATCGTGTGGAACTGGACGAGAAGGGCGATCTGGTGTGGATTCAACTGAACGAAGACGGCACCCAGCGCTTTTTCACTTCCGAGCCTAATGCCAGTATCTGGCGACGAGCCGGGGTTGGCGTCTTGTCTATCTTGCCAATCGAGTGGCTGCTTTAAGCCCGATTCAGGCACTTACGTTTGATGTGAAATGCCCCCAAGGATAAAGCGTTATCCTTGGGGGCATTTTCATGTTGGCGTAGCCCGTTGCTGACTAGACTTTGAGCTTTTGTACGGCCTGTCGGCGGGTCTGAATCCAGTCTGCGTAGCGACGTAGTCCATGTTTTTCCATGTGTTGCTCGGCCAGATTCCACTCTTGCAAGGCTTGCGCGTTTTCGCCCAGAGCCATCCAGGCATCACCGCGCACACAGTGCAGCTCGGTGCCTAGGCTGTCGGTGTCGTAGCGCAGTCCTTGAGCGGCCGCCTTGTCCAGCCAGGGCATGGCTTCATTGCTGCGGCCCAGGCGAATCATGGCACGGGCAATGCGGCTCATCAGGCCGTCGGCGGTGATGGGCAGGCCGTACTGGGCGATCTGTACGCAATCGAGCAGGGATTGCAGGCTGGTTTCGCGGCCATGCAGCATTACATGGCAATAGTGCAGGTAAGAGCGGCTAAGCGCAGACCAGGGCTCGGGGTTATGTGATTTTTGCAGCTCTTGCAGGGACAGCTCGGCCACTTGCAGACAGTCTTCCAGCTGTTCCATCAGGTAGTAGGCCTGCATAACGAACAAATGGGTAATGGCGCGCAGGGAAAAGGCGGTGTCCTCACGCAAGGATTGCAAGGCCAGATGGGCGTGCTGCTGTGCAGCGTCCATATTGCCTTTCAAGGCCAGGGCGACGCTCAGGGTTCCAAAAGTAATGGATTGAGGGAAGTGCTCGGCAATGGCCTGACGGCTGTTTTGCTCCTTCAGGTCATCAAAGACAGCCAGACTCAGGTTTAGCGTCTGGATGGCATTGGTGACGTTCCCTTTCCACAGCTCATGCTGACCAATTGCGTACAAGGCCCAGCTGCGGTTTTGATCGTGACTGGTTTCATTGGCCAGGGCCAGCAGCTGGCGTGCTTTTTGCAGGGCTTGTTCGAAGTTGCCCTGGGCCTGGAAAGCTGTCCAGGCTGTCCACAAGCTGACCATGACCTGATCCGAATCGTGCTCGTCATGCAGCTCATGGCCCAGCTCGTAGGCCATGGCCGTAGAGGCCGAGGCCGGGCCGTACAAGGAGGACTCAATGGCGCCTTGCAGCATGCGGCACTCAAATTGCAGGGTTTGGCGTACTTGCAGGTCCTCAATCAGCTCGCTGCGGTTCAAGGAGCGTTGCAGGTATTGGCTGGCCTGACGCAAATCGTCTTGCGCCAGAGCCTCGCGGGCAGCGCGTTGCCACCAGAAAGCGGCTTCCGGACTTTCGGCTTCGCACAGATGCAGGGCAACATACTCGGGCGCATGACGACGGCGTATGCCGTGCTGGGCGATGGCGTAGTGGGCCTGGCGCAGTTCTTCCTGCATGGCCACACGTTCCAGCGCCTGGGAGACCAGCGGCAGGCAGGAGACATGCTTGTCATGCACATCAATCAAGTCCAGTGTTGCCAAGGTGTCCAAGCCGCTGCTCAAAGCGGTGTTTTCCTGGCGCAGCATCAGAGCCAGTTCGTCGATGGAAATGGGGTGTTCCTGCAAGGCGATGCTGCTCAGGATGTGACGCGTGGCGGGCAGGAGGCTGTGGTACTGGGTGCAGATCAGGTCAGTCAGGCACAAGGCATCGCTGTATTCGCTATTCAGTTCGTGACAGCGCAGCAGCTCATTGGCGTGGCCAGGATTGCCCGCGCTTAGCTTGACCAGACGGCTGCGTTTATCTCGCGCCAGGCGTTGTCCTCGTTGACCACTTAACAGGCTGTTGATGCTGGAGCGGTCCAGCGTACGCAGGCTCAGGTGCTCGGCACGTTCCAGGCCATGGCCGGGCTTGCGGCTGGTCGTCAGCAGCAAGGTCGGGTGACGCGGGGCGGTGTGCGCCAGCAAGCGGATCAGGCGCTGGGTAGGCGGGTCGGCCCATTGCACGTTTTCAATAATCAGCAGGCGACGGCGCGGCGAATTGCCAGTGCCGCTCAGCAAGTTGAACAGCAAGTCCATATGAGCCGTGGAAGGCTCGTTCAGGTCCTGTTCGTCCGGGCCGCTGTTCAACCATTGATGCAGGGACTGGGCCTGTTTGGGGCTGATTTCCAGTGCCTCTTGCAGGGTCTGCACGGAGAAAGGATCGCGCTGCTTGCCGTTTTGCGCGGCGATGTAATCGGCAATTTGCTCGTGCAGCCAGAGGCGAATCGGGTGCCAGGCCACGCGGCGCTTCTCTTCACGACAATTGAGCACAATGCAGTGGTGGGCAGTTTTCTGCACATAGTCCGCCAGCGACTGCACCAGCAGGCTCTTGCCGATATGGGCGCGACCGTGAATGGCAATGTGATGCAAGGCACGATTAGGACCGATATGTGACCAGGCTTGCACCAGATGGTCGAACTCTTGCGAGCGGCCATAGACGCGGCTGGTTAAACGCGTATGGTCCGCATCGGAGGGGCTCAGATTCAGCCACAGGGCTTCATTCTGGCGACCCAGCGGGCCTTGCACATCCTTGGTGTCCAGACGCAGAGCAGCCTGCACGCTGATACGCGGTGCGCCGGGGCTGGCTTCCCAGCTCAAGGGCAGCACCACTTGTGCCAATTGGCCCCAAGGGTCGGGGTAGGCACTGTGATCGTCCATGGCCAGATCGGCATGCAGGGCGATACTCAGCTTGACGTGCTCATCCATGCGCAAGGTTGCGGCAACCCGCGCCAATGCAGCTGCTTGTGCGACAGGCGACTCCAGCAACTCGGGATAACCGAAGTAGGCAATCAACTGATTGGGACCGGCCTCACAGGGCCAGCCGCCATGCTGTTCGATCAAAGTCTGCAAGGTCTGACGGCTTTGTTCCAGCAAATAGCCGCCGCGTTCACAGGCATGACGATGGCCGGGCTCAAAGCGCAGGCAAAAGCCGACAGCGGCCAGGGGACGCAGGCGCAGGGAGACCGTTGTGGGCAGGGATTTGGCGGGGCTGATCGAGCGGGCCGGCAAATCCACCAGATTGCGTGTTTGGGCGCTGGGCTCGCAACCCAGGCGGTCGGCCAGCAAGACCGAACACTGCTCATAAGCGTGCAGGGCGGCTTCGTGCTGACCTTCTTGTTTCAGCAGTCGAATCAGCTCTTGATGCAGTTTTTCCTCTTCCGGCCAGATCAGGAGCCAGCGTTTAAGGTAACTGATTGCTTGCGGCGTAGGCAGCGCGCTCAGGCCAGACTGTATGTAACGGTCACGGCATTGCGACAGAGTTTGACGAATGTTTTGCTGTGTATCCTGCAACCAATCCTGTAGCTGCTCGCCATGGTGCAGTTTGACCTGCCCCAGCAGGGGGCCCTGATACAGATTCAGGCGCTCCAGATCGTTCAGCGATGGCTGGCTGGGGTGTTGCAGCAGGCTGAGCACATCCACCTGGGCGCGACTGGGGTCCAGGGCCAGGGCGTCATTGGTAATGTGCAGGGCCTGATCACAGCCCTCAAAGGCGCGGCGCAGGGCATGCAGCGCGTGGCGCAAACGAGCACGGCCCACACTGATAGGGTCTTCATGCCAGATCGTTTCAGCCAGACGGCTGCGACTGATAGGCTTGCCCTGGGCCAAGGCCAACATGGACAACAAAATACGCGCTTTATCGTAGTTAATGAGTTGTGCGCGGCATTGCCCTTGAACCAGTAGTCGGTAGGTACCGAGCAGGTAAATTTGGGCCAAGTGCGAGGCGGAGGAAGGCAAGACATCCATGGGCTCGGGCTCGTATCAAGAGTTAAGCAATGATTGGGATAATGTATCCGATCCGTTTAATTTTCGTTTACTAACTTTTGCAAAAATAAACGCTTTGCTTGTTCAAGGTTAAACCTTTTTGGGATATCTCCGGCTTATCTCATCGCAGGCTATGATGTGGACTTGTCACTTTCCTGTGCTTGGTTGCCTCTTCGTATGGTGGATCCCACACGTTCTTCACTGCGCAAACAGTCCAAATTGCCTTTGTCGCTCAAGGTGAAATATACCTTGCGAGCGCGCCTGGAGCGTGGCGAATGGCCGGTGGGCACGCGTATCCCCACGCTGGAAGAGCTGATGCAGGAATACGGCGTTTCACGCGCTACGGTGCGGGCGGCGCTGGATGAGCTGGAACATGAAGGTCTGATCGAGCGCACGCGCGGCAAGGGCACTTTTGTCATTGGTGACGTTGCGCAGGATCATTGGCTGATGTTGCCCACCAATTGGGATGCCTTGATCGAACATCTGACGCGTCTGGATTCGGTCATGGTGGAGCTGGGCAATGGTCTGGGAGCCTTGCCCATTGAAATTACCGGGCAGTCCTTGCCCGATGAGTATTGGTGGACCAGCCGTGTGAATTACGCTGATGGCGTGGCTTACAGCCTGAATACGGTATACGTGTTGAATAGTCTGGCCCAGACCTTGCAACCGGAGTTAAGTCAGGAACCAGTGCTGCTGGTGCTGAATCGTCTGGCTCGCGAGCAGATTCATACTATTCGTCAGACACTGACCGTGCGGGTTGCCGATGCGGATTTAGCACGCCATTTGAATATGGACATAGGCATGCCTGTGGTGCGGGTAATTCGTCTGATTGTGAACCGCGCAAATCAACTGGTTTATGCGGCGCAGGTCTTTTATCCCGCTAAATATCTCAGCATTCAGACCGAGCTGACACCCGGCCTTTAAGCCTGCCATCCCAGGCGCGCTGCGGCTTTACGACATTCCTAGGTAAAAACACCAAGTTATGCCGCTGGATAGCGAGGTGTACACTTTTTTCATAAAGTCCTAAAAATAGAACTTTATGACTTTATAGGGAAGGCACTGTTCTGGTGCTGAATGTTTTTATCTGTTTGGAGGAGTTTTACGTGAAGATAACCATGCTTGGCACCGGCGCTGCGCTGCCAGATCCCGATCGTGCCCAGTCGTCCATTTTGGTGACGCTGGAGAACGGCAAGAATTACCTGTTTGATTGCGGTGAGGGGGCCACGCGTCAGATGGTGAAGGCCAATATCAATCCGGCCGATGTGCCTTGGGTGTTTTTAAGCCATCTGCACTATGACCACGTTTGCGGTCTGCCGTTTTTTGTACTGTCCAGCTGGGTTTTTAACCGTGAGGGCAAGCTGAAGGTTTTTGGCCCCAAAGGCACGCAGGATTTTGTGGATCATTCCTTCGAGAATGGCGCGTTCCGGGTGGATATTCAGGCTCGTGCGGCTTATCCCGCTCGTCAGAAAAATATTGAAGCGGTACGCCCCGAGGTCTTCGAGGTGGAGCCTGGTCTGATGTACGAGGACGAGGACGTCAAAATCTACATTGATGTGGTGGACCACATTCCTAGCGAAATTACGGACTGCTTTGGTATTCGTATGGAGGCTGAGGGCAAGGTTGTGGCGTTCAGTGGTGACACGGCTCCGTGTGAGTCCATGATACGTCTGGCGCAGGATGCGGATCTGCTGATACACGAGTGCACTTTTCCGGAGTCTTTCCTGAAGCATCGCGCGCAGTCAGGGGTAGGGACGTTTGCCCATACCAGTCCTTTGCAGTTGGGCGAGATCGCTCGTAAAGCCAATGTGAGGAGTTTAGTGGCCACGCATTTTGGACATTACGATTCCACCAGTCCGGTGATTAAACGTGCGGCGGGCAATCATCTGCCGGTTGATTTGATGGGGCCGGAGCGTCTGGATGAAGTGGCTCGGGATATTCGCAAAAGCTACAAAGGCGATTTGCGCTTGGCAACGGATTTGATGCGTATAGACCTGTAAAAGGCGCGCGGAGGAGACAAGATGCAAGCAATGAAAAAGACGGTGGTGGGTCTGGTGGCTACGCTTGGTTTGGCTGCGGCGGGGCCAGCCTGGGCGGATTATCCCGATCACCCTGTGCGAGTGGTGATTCCTTACCCTCCAGGAGCGGCGGGTGACATTATTTTCCGTATCTTGCAGCCCGAACTGTCGAAGGAGCTGGGGCAGACGGTAATTACGGATTACAAGACCGGCGCGGGCGGCAATATCGGCACGCAGATGGTGGCGCGCTCCAAACCGGACGGCTACACCTTGCTGTTTTCAGCCACCAATAATTTTGTGATCAATCAGTTCTTGTACAAGAACATGGGTTATGACCCGCTCAAGGATTTGTATGTGATTAACAAGGTGGCGGATGCGGCGGCTTTTGTTTATGTGAATGGAGATTTGCCGGTCAAGAATATGGCTGAATTCCGGGATTATGTTCAGCAGCGCAAAGGGCAGGTGAATTACGGGACGCCAGGAGCAGGCACAACGCCGGAGCTGTCGGCCTGGAAGCTGTCCGAGGCTCTGGAGGGCGACATGCTGGGTATTCATTACCGAGGCTCGGCGCCGGGGATTCAGGCTTTGTTGAGCAATGAAGTGCAGATGTTTGTCAGCAGCTATGGTTTGGGGGCGGCTTTTCTGCCAGAAGGTCGTTTGAAGGCCTTGGCGGTGGCCTTGCCAGAGCGCTTCCCAGCTTTGCCTGATGTGCCCACGATGGAGGAGCTGGGCTACAAGGACGTGGTGATCAGCAATTGGTGGGCGTTGGCTGTTCCCGCCGGGACGGATACGGAGATCGTCGGCAAGATTGAAGGGGCTTTGGAGAAGGTTCTGGCTGATCCGGCTATTCGCAGCAAGCTGCTGGATCAAGGGTATTTGCTGTCCAAGGTTTCTGCCGAGGAGTTTCGGAAGGGACTGCCGGCGGAGGCGAATTATTGGCACGATATCGTGACTAAGGCTGGGATTAGTCTGGATTGATATGTCGCTTGAGTACAGGGTTGGCTTGATTGGGATTGAGTGTTTTGTCGAGCCCTGTATGCGAGGGTTTATTTGAAGTGGGAGGGGGGGCTGGTTTTGACAGGAGGAGGCTTTCTTCAGGACGTGCTGTTTGGGCTTTGCGTGAGGGCGGCGGATAGTTTTCTTGTGGGGCCCGGGTACGGCTTGTCTTGGCGGGTCTCTTGCCCACGCTGCGCGTGGGTTCCCTTGTCAGAGTGCTGGGGCGGGCGGGTCGTGAACTCGGAGCGCGGTTTGTCCCCCGGACAAACCGCAAGCGTGCTCCTCAAACAGCACGACCCTTGCATCCCGCCCCAGCACTCTGCCCGCGGCAAGAGCCCTGACTCGCCCGCCAAGCCGTACCCGGGCCCCACAAGAAAACAAGCAACACTGTTTTAAGCCCAAACAGCACTGGCATGGGGAGAGGGCTAGAGAGGCTTGCTTGATGGCTCGAGTCCTGTTTTAAGGCACGACTCTCGCGTCGTCGTAGTCGTCGTAGTCGTCGTCGTCGTCGTCGTCGTAGTAGTAGTAGTAGTAGTAGTAGTAGTAGTAGTAGTAGTAGTAGTAGTAGTAGGTGTTGTTGTTGTTGTTGTTGTTGTTGTTGTTGTTGTTGTTGTTGTTGTTGGGGCTCTTCTGGCGCTATTGCTTTCGCACTATAAACAGGGCGTAAAAGCAGCAAACCTCATATCGCATTGAGCCATTCAGTTGGACTCTTGAAAAGAAGGGAACAGAGTAATGTGAGTCTGCCGGTTGGTGCAGGTGTAGGGGTGTTCGGGCGATTCAGAGTACTTGCCGCGGTCAGTTCTGGAATCCGGGATGCAAGCCCTGTGCTGTTTGAGCGGGGCGCTTGTACTTGGTCCGGGGGACCAAGTACCCCGCGAGTTCACAGGGCGCCCGGATTCCAGAATTGACAAGGGCACCGGTGCGTAGCACCGGCAAGTGCTCAGCCCGAACACCCCTACACCTGCACCAACCGGCTCCTTGCTCCTGCTCCCTTCTTTTAACGAGCTGCATCTCCATCAAGCATTGAGCATCCCTATAGCAAGTCCACGAAGAAAGCACGCTCTCAGTAATCCCTACGCACCTATGCGGCCCCCAAAAAAAAGCCCCTGAAACCAGGGGCCCTAACTTCACCAATTACTGATCAGAACGAATATTGTTATCCCGCACAATCTGCTCCCAGCGAGCGTTACGCTGCTGCACCCATTGGGCTGGAGAAACCTTGGACGAGTCGTAGGCTTGAATATCCAGCATCCGCAAAGTCTCGGCGGTGGACGGACGCTTCACGATATCGCTGAGCAAATCGTTCCATGCCTTGATCTTCTCTGGAGGCGAACCCTTGGTGGTGAAAACCAGATACGAGAAGCTCTCGTTAAAGTTTTCCAATCCAGGCAGCTTTGCTTCGGCCAAAGTAGGAACCTCAGGCAGTAACGGATTGCGCTTGCCGCCAGAAGTCGCCAAGGGAGTCAGCAAACCTTCCTTGATCGGACCCAAAACACCGGCAATCGTCAGAAAGCCGCTGTCCAGACGCTCGCCATACATATCATTGACCACAGCGCTATTGCTGCGATACGGAATGTGATCCAGCTTGATACCGCTATCTTGCGTCAGTGCCGACATCATCAAATGCCCAGGCGAACCCATACCGGCCGAGCCGTAATTCATGGGCTTGGCGCGGGCACGCTCCAGAAACTCGGCAGGCGTTGTGATGCCGGTCTTGCTGGGAACCACCAGAACCTGGTCAAAAGTACCCAGCAAAGACACCAGATCCAGGGACTCCCCGATCTTGAACTTGCTGTTGACGTAAATATGCGGATTGGCTGTGGCAACCGTATCCAGTGTCAGCAACAAAGTATTGCCATCCGGCTTGGCCCGGCCCACCGCCTCTGCAGCAATCGTACCGGCTGCACCCGCCCGGTTCTCCACCACAATCGTCTGGCCGGTGGTTTCAGTGGCTTCGCGGGCCAACATGCGACCCAGGACATCCAGCGGACCACCTGCCACGGAACTGACCACAATGGTGGCCACCTCGGCACTCTGGACTGGCGTAGCCAAAGGTAAGAGCAGCGCACAAATGCTTACTTTGCGCAGCAAGGAAAAGGTGGGCATAGATGTCTCCAGATAGGGGTAATTAACAGTGTTCAGCTCACGCTATCGCCAAAGGCAAGGGACTGGTTTCGCTGTGAGCCATCATGGTATCGATCAATTGACACAAAAGCGTTGTTTTTAACGCTTGCGCGTCAGGTTCATTCCACAAATTATGTTGTTCCAGCGGATCGGCTTGCAGATCGTACAGCTCGCCAATTTGACCGCCTTCATACAGGCTCAGACGGTGCTGCTGCGTGACCAGCGAACGCAGCTTGGTGCGAATAGGCGTATTGAACAGCTTGCGCTGGTTCTCTTCCTCGATCAGTACGCCTTTGCGCCATTCCACAGGCTCCTTGTGCATCACTTTCAGCAAGGAGCGACCCTGGATGCCGTTGTAGGGCAACTGGCCGGCACGCTCCAGCACCGTAGGCGCGACGTCAATGGTAGAGCAGACCGCCTCACTTGTGCCTTGAGTTTTCGCATCCTTGGGGTCAAACCAGATAAAGGGGCTGCGAATAATGCTTTGGTAATGCACAGGGCCCTTCAGCATCAATTGATGGTCGCCCATGAAGTCGCCATGATCACTCATGAAAATGACGATGGTGTTTTCCGCCTGGCCAGTGCGCTCCAGATGGTCCAGAATGCGGCCGATCTCGGCATCAATATGCGTGATGGAACCGTAGTTCAGCGCAATCGCCTCGCGGGCCTCGCGCTCGGAGCAGGCAAACAGCGTAGGAGTGTGCTTGATGGCTTTGCCTTCATCACGCAGCTGATGCAGCAATTGCAGATGGGCAGGCAGGGGATGCGGGCCCAGGTGGAAGGAGTCGGGCAGGCTGACCTCTTCAGGCTTGTACATATCCCAGTACTGACCGTGCGGAGTGAAGGGGTGATGCGGGTCCGGGAAGGAGCACTGAATAAAGAAGGGCTGTTGTTCCTGGGCATATTTGTCCAGCACAGCGCGGGTCCGTTCACCAATCCAGGCCGTGGTGCTGTACTCTTCTGGCACACGGGTACGCCAGGCTTGGCCAATGCGGCTTAACTCGTAGTCCGGAGTCGGGATGGCGTTTTCAGGGCCGGACAGGGCGGCGATTTCAGGATGTTCATTCTGCAGCCAGCGGCCATAGTCGCCCCAGACCTGATCGCCGTGATCAATGGCCAGGTCCACGTGCTCGTAGCCGTAAAAAGGCAGCTGAACACCGTGATCGGCGCGATCACGCCACCATTGGCCACATTCCTGGCCGTAATCGTTGGTAGGCAGAGGAGGGCGAGCTTCTCCCTTGGTTGGAGGATCATCCGGCCGTGGGTAGAGCGGGGGCGTATCCGTTATATTTTGCAGGTGCGCCTTGCCGACCAAGGCTGTGCTCCAGCCTGCCTGGCGCAGTACATCGACAAAGGTGCTGGAATCCAGTGGCAGGGGCACACCATTGTGACGGGCGCCGTGCACCGAGGGCATGCGACCTGTCATCAGGGACGCACGGTTGGGCATACAGATTGGGGTGGCGACGTAAAATCGGTCAGCACTCCAACCACGAGCGGCTAAAGCATCCAGATTGGGCGTTTTAACTTCTTTATTGCCGTAACAAGCCAAATGGTCTGCGCGGAGTTGATCCGCAATGATCAATAAAAAATTGGGTACTGACTGAGACATGACGTGCCTATTTTGTAGCTTTGGGTATCCCCATTATGGAAGCGGTAGCCATAATGTTAAATTGAATAACTTGCAGGTATATATACCTCTTTCATATAGGTCAGTCATGAGCTGGAGTGAACGCATTCGCTTGAAGCATCTGCAGGTTTTAATTCGTTTGTGCGAAGAAAAAAGCATGAGCGATGTGGCCCGGCAGTCCAATATGACTCAGCCTGCCTTGTCAAAATGGCTCAAGGATTTTGAAGACAATATAGGCATGCCCTTGTTCGAGCGTCATGCTCGCGGCATTGAGCCTTTGCCAGCTGCCCTGGCACTGGTTTCCCAGGCCCAGGGGGTGTTGAATCGCCTTGACCGCATGAATGCGACTCTGGAGCAATACAGGCAGGGTTTTCGCCAGCAATTTACCTTGGGTATCTCGCCTATGGTGGCTGCGGTTTATTTGCCGCAGTTGCTGGTGTATTTGCACGAGCGCGATCCACAATGCCATATCCGTATTCAGGAAGGCACGCTGGATATTTTGAGCCGTAATCTGGAACAGGGCGAACTGGATCTGGTCATTGGCCGTGTAGATGAAGCAGGCCGTAACCCGGCGATGGCGTATTTGCCTTTGGGTATGGTGCCTTTGGGGGTAGCGGCTTGCCGCAAGCATCCTCTGGCACAGCAAGATGAAGTGACCTGGGAGCAGACGTTGGAGTATCCCTGGATCTTGCCACCACGAAACAGCCCGATGCGGCGCAGTTTTGAACTGGGCCTGGATGCCAAGGGCTTGCCGTATCCCACCTGCGCCATTGAGTCCGCCTACGCACATACCAATGCCCGTGTGGCGGTCAATAGCGACTTTTTAGTGCCCATGACACGCAGCATGGTGCCGGTCTACCCGGAGCTGTGTATCTTGAACCTGGACTGGAGCGACCCGCGCTTGCATGGTCAACTGGGTCTGTTGTGGCGCCCGCAGGATTCGGGCGAACCGATGTTGGAAGAGGTAATTAGCTGGATGAGTAAGCAACCTCAAGTGGTGTGATTGTAAGTCGGGGTCAGCGCGGGCTGACCCTGAAAGAACTGACAGCTTGTTTTTCAAACTCATGTAACTAAAAATTGCCGTTATGTTACTTTGTTTCTTCTTAGCGAATTGATTGATGGGAACAATTCTGGAAGGCTGGAAAAACTTGCAAGCGATCAGTATTAGCTCGGTGCGCGACACACTGAGCGGGAAATATCATTCTCGTGACTTCATTCATGCCCGAATGGAGTATTTGCGCAGCCGTGTCATTCTGGTCGGCTTGTTATTTGCTTTGCTGACCCCCCTTTGGACTTTGATGGACTGGCTGGTCTTGCCCAGCTGGCCCGCGCATTTGATGGCGATACGGGTTTTAAGCCTGGGGGGACTGATCTTGTGTGTATGGCTGGCTTTCAATGGCCACCAGCGCATTACCCGCATTTATGTTTTAAGCGGCCTGGTCTTTATTTTGCCGGCCTCTTTTTACGCCTATATGCTGCTGACCCTGTCCGGGGCCGGCCAGTACGTTGTGCTGGGGTATGGCTTTATTCCTTTTCTTTTGGTGGCCACCTTAAGCATTTTTCCTTTTACTTTGCTGGAATCAGCCTTGGTGGGGGGCGCGTTAATTGCTTTGCAGGTTTTGGCCAGTGTCAGTTCCGGAACCTGGCTAAGCATGAAAGGTTTACAGGATCTTTGGCTTTTGACAGCCTTGCTGGTCGTCGCTTTAACAGCCAATTATTTTCACCTGGGGCTTTTGCTGCGTTTATATCGGCAAGCCACACACGATACCTTGACCGGCTTGTTGAACCGGGGCGCGATTAGCCGTCAGCTGGGACAGGGGCCAGTGCATGAAAGGCTGCATGTGCTGATGGTGGATCTGGATCATTTCAAGCAGATCAACGATACCCACGGTCACTCGGTAGGGGATGACGTGCTGACGCGTACAGCCTCTTTATTCAAGGCGCAGCTGGGGCCGGATGATCTGGCGGCCCGTTACGGTGGCGAGGAGTTTGTACTGATTCTGGCCGGGCGTAGTGATGCGCAGGCCTTGAGTTTTGCCGATCTGCTTTTGAGCCAGGTACAGGCACAAACCTTTTATAACCACGACCGCGAGGCTTTTCAGATTACGGCCAGTATGGGTTTGGCGGTGTGCCAGCCCGGTCAGGTGATTGAGGATGTCCTGATGCAGGCTGACCAGCGCTTGTATCAAGCCAAGCGTGCTGGTCGTAACCAGGTGGTGGCGAGGGATTAAGCCTGCCGGGTGAAGCACAAGGAAACGGGGCCTGGAGCGTATGCCGCTCCAGGCCCCGTTTTCTATTTATGGCTTAGTAGCGCAGGGTTTGGCTATTTTGGCTGGCCTTGTCGATGTCCTGAGTGCTGATGGCATCGCTCTTGCACTTGAAGGCAGCAAACATCTCCAACTGATCCGAGTGATGGGCGCTGGCTTCGCCTTCAGGATTGATGAAACCGCTTTGACCGGGAGCCATAACCGAGCACATGCGCACGCCAGCGGGGTCCAGCACATACTGGAACCGGGCGCTGCCGGTGTTCAGATAAGGCATGATGCGGCGCTCGTGCGCAGGGTCAGACCAAGGCACCCCAATCGCATTGCGTGCGGCGAACAGCATGGATACGGCAGGGGCGCGCCATTGCTGGGCTTGTGCGCCCTGTGATTTCTGTAGCGAGGCAGCAGCTTGCTCCAGTGCGTCCAGCACCAGTTCCTGAGCCCGGCGACCTTGCAGGAAATCAATTGTTTGTGGCACACCGGCAGCCGGGCCCTGAATGGCATTCCAGATCAGCTTGGCGGCCGCAGCGGGCTGGGCACTGCGCGGATCATCCATGGCCGGGTACAGGCTTTGGGTATAGGTGTTGTAGACGCTGTCAGGCAAACGACCTTTCAGGAATACGGGCACTGCAGCTTGCATCCAGGCCTGCATTACGGCTGGGGCGCTGCCTTCGTACTGTTTGCCATTGCTGGCCACTTGCAGCTTGTAGTCCCAGCCTTTCAGTTGTTCGGCAGCCTGACGGGCCAGGGCGCTGGCACGTGGCAGCTTGGCAGCTTCCTGAATGATGGGGGCGAAGTAGCGCGCATTCAGATCAGAGCGGGCACCCAGGGAATCAATGCCCCAGATTTCTTCGTCACTCAGGCGCTGTTTGGCCTGTAGCGGTGCCAGCAGTTCCTGCACACGGTCCACATAGGAGAAGTTGGAGTTGTCTGCCAGCAAGGCACCGTAAGCCTTGTTATTCCAGCTGGCGATATAGCCTTGCTGCGGGTTCAGCACTTTGGGGTTGTGATCAAAACTCAGGAAGCCTTGCCATTCCATACTGCCGTCGCCCGCTGCCGGGAACTGGATCGCCTGATTGGCCGGGCGCTTGGGCAGGAGGCCCAGGGCTGCCGCACCGATATTGTTCTGGGTGTCGGCGTAGAACCAGGTAATGGAAGCGCTGACGCGTGAGGCCTGGGCCATGAATTGATCCCAGTTCTTGGCCTTGGCCGCATGGGCCCAGCCCAGCAAGGTTTCAATTTCCCGGCCTTCCCAGGTGCGACGGTTGGCGTAGGCGGTGTTGTTCTTTTTGTCCCAACTGCTGACATAACCTTGAGCTGCGCGGTAAACGTCCAGCGTCACATCGTCCTGACCACGCACCTTGATGCGTATCTGCTTGTGCTCCATGGGGTGCCAGGCATTGTTGTACCAGTAGCTATGCGGGTCACTGTCTTTCAAGCGCAATTGGTAGACGTCATTGGTGTCCAGCGAACCCACTGTGGAGCCCCAGGCAATCTTGCCGTTGGTGCCGAAGAGGATGGCGGGCAGGGCCACCGCAGTGCTGCCGGTCAGGTCGTAGCCCGCACCATGCAGGCCGACGCTATAGGTAATGGACGGGGTGTACCAGCCTTGTTGCGGGCCGTTGTACAGCACGGCATGACCGTGGCTTGTCTTTTCGGGGCCCAGCAACCAGGCATTGCTGGCCGTAGGTGTGCCCGCGGCCACGGTGGGGCCCAAGGCGACGGCTTGCTTGTGCAGGTAGTCCTGCGCCGCTTGTGCGGACAGAGCCTGTAAATGCGTAGGCAAATCGGCCAGCGCTGCCTTGGCGTCAGGCTGCGGAATAATGGTGGGGGCAGTCGGGTCGTTCAGCCAGCGTAGTTGTTTGTAAAGCTGTTCGCCACGTTCCGCGCCCTGGTCTGCTTTCAGGGTTTCCAGCAGACTCAGGTTGGCCACTTCGGCCGTGCCAGCAAAGAAGCGGTTCAGAATCAGGCCCACCCAGACCATGGCAATATCTTCAGGCTGCCACTCAGAAGGCTCAAACCCTTTGTCCAGAAATTCCTTGGGCATCAAGGTGTCGCGCTGGGCTTTCACCTCACGAACGCGTTGGGTGAAACCAGCGGCATAGCCCTCGAACATGGCGCGGTCCTCTTTGGACAGAGCGGCCAATTGCTTGCGGATAGAGTCCGGGTCGATATTGTTGTGAGTGACTTTATCCAGCTCCAGGAAGTCCGGTCCCAGAACTTCTGCCACGGTTCCCCAGCCAGAGCGCTTGGCAATTTCCATCTGGTATAGACGGTCTGTAGCCACGGCATAGGCATAGCCATAGAACAGGCCATAAGTGCTGTCGGCATAGATATGAGGAGTGCCGTAGCTGTCGCGCTTGATGGTGACGCTGCGCTCACTTAAGGGGGCGCTGGCACAGGCGGCCAGCAACACGCTGGTGGTCAATACGCCAAGAGTCAGTCGAGATGGAAAGCGACGGGGAAAAGTCAAAATCTTGTCTCCAAAAGAATAGCCTGGAAGGCTACGTTTTTTTATCTCTTGAGAATATAACGTCAAAATTATTTAGGCATTGATATTTCCAGGTGAAACCTTCTAGAGGATTTCCCCAGTAGAAGCGGGGTTTGGGAACGAAACTTGCTGGTTCTTTGTTGAACACATTTATTGGGGAGCCTTGTTATGGAACGCATTATTGCGGCGGAATTCGATACGTTTGATCAGGCCCAACAAGCTGCGCGAGTCCTGCAGGGGCTGGGTTTGGAAAGTCAGGATCTGCAGATTTTCTACCTTAAACCAGGAGGTCAGCATGCGCAGTATCCGATTGGAGGTGACAGAACTTTGGACAAGGCTGCCCGAGGAGGAGGTTTGGGTGCCATCCTGGGTGTCGTTCTGGGGGCCGCCTTGGGGGTCGCTCTGGGCTGGTGGTTATTGAGCATGACAAGCTGGCCCCAGCTGCTGTTGCTTGCCTTTGCGGCCTTGGGGGCTTACATCGGCGCTATGGTGGGCGGGATCGTGAAGCTGGGTGGCCATAAGCCTGAAAAAGAGCCTTTAAACCGTGTTTCGGGCGTCATGTTGGCGGCGCGTCTGGGGTCGGCCGAGGAAGCGGTACTGTTGCGTGAGTTGCAGCGCAATGGGGGCTACGCGATTGAATGGGCCAACGGCAATTGGAGTGATGGCCAATGGCAGGACTTCAACCCAACGCGCACCCCTCAGTTATATGATTTACCCTCTGCGGGGCAGAAAGTACACGAGACTCGCAGTGGCTGATTGCCACTTTGGCGCGGTGACTCCAGAGCAGTAGCTTATAAGCCTTTCTAGCGTTTTTAGCCGTTTGCTTCCCCTTTGCCGGATATGATGGAGCAGTTTATGAAAACCATGATTCGGCGCGTGCAGGAACCAGGCGGGGTGGTTGCGTTTTAATCTTTGGGCTTATTAAGTGTAGTCACTGTATATCGGTAGTTATCTTCTTTTCAGGCTATCTACTTTTTCTGCTCATTTCTTCTTGGTCTCCTTGCTGTAACGGCTTTCTGCGTGGCTTGTTGTGTTTTATGTTTAAAGTGTTCAAGGGTATATCCCTAGGTCTTGGCCGATTTACTCCCAAAAATACCATGTGTACACTTTAAATCACTAAAACAAGACAAGTTGCTGAGTCGTGTTTCGCCTCACAAGCCCACGGAGAAGACAATGAACAAGACATTTGCAGGGGTAGCACTGGCAGGAACGATGATGTTGCAAACCTTGGGGGCCACCGCTGCCGCCGAGGGGGTGATCAAGATTGGTGAGCTGAACAGCTATAAATCCCAGCCCGCGTTTTTAGGGCCTTATCGAAACGGGATGGAGCTGGCGGTTGAGCAGATCAACCAGGCCGGGGGGATTCACGGCAAGCAGCTGCAATTGATCATCAAGGACGACAACTCCAACCCCGGCGATGCGGTACGCGCTGCCGAGGAATTGATCTCGCGTGAAAAAGTGGATGTCCTGACCGGGACCTTCTTGTCCAATATCGGTCTGGCCATTACCGACTTCGCCAAGCATAAAAAAGTTTTCTTTCTGGCCAGCGAGCCGTTGACCGACAAGATCGTCTGGGCCGATGGCAACCGCTACACCTTCCGCCTGCGCAACTCCACCTATATGCAGGTGGCCATGCTGGTGCCCGAAGCCGTCAAGCTGAACAAGAAGCGTTGGGCGATTGTGTACCCCAACTACGAGTACGGTCAGTCCGCCGTTGCCACGTTCAAGACCTTGATGAAAGAAGCCCAGCCCGATATTGAATTTGTGGCTGAACAGGCTACCCCGCTGGGCAAGGTCGATGCCGGAGCAGTGGTGCAGGCCTTGTCCGAAGCCAAACCTGATGCGGTCTTTAACGTGCTGTTTGCGTCCGACCTGGCTCGTTTGGTCCGTGCCGGTAATCAGCGCCAGTTCTTCAGCCCTGCCTTGCCGGTAGTCAGCATGTTGACTGGCGAGCCGGAGTACCTGGATCCCTTGGGTGAAGAAACGCCGGAAGGCTGGATTGTGACAGGCTACCCCTGGTACGCCATCGACACGCCCGAGCACAATGCCTTCCTGAAAGCCTATCAGGACAAGTACAAAGAGCACCCGCGCCTGGGCACGATTATTGGCTACAGCACGATTGTGTCGATTGCCGCCGGTATCGAAAAAGCCGGTTCTACCGACACGGAAGCCATGATCAAGGCCTTCCGTGGTCTGGATGTGGTCACGCCTTTTGGCCCCATTACTTACCGTACGCAAGATCAGCAATCCACGCAGGGGGCGTATGTGGGTGTGCTGGCCAAACAAGACGGCAAGGGCATCATGACCAATATCCGTTATGCCGATGGCAAAGATGTACAGCCTACGGATGAGCAAGTCAGCCAGTGGCGTCCTGCCGCGGCCAATCAATAATTCCAGGAACGCAGTATTTCGTAGATCGGCGCGCCCTCTGGCGCGCCACTTCTGACGCGAGGCAGTAATGGCCTTATCGGGTTTATGGGTGCAGTTCCTTAACGGGCTGGCCGAGGCATCGTCTTTGTTCCTGGTGGCGGCGGGTTTGTCCCTGATCTTCGGGGTGACACGTATCGTCAACTTTGCACACGGCTCCCTGTATATGCTGGGCATCTACATGGCGTATTCCGCCGTGCAATTCATGGGTGGCTCGGCACTGGGGTTCTGGGCAGGTTTGATTGTGGCAGCCTTGCTGGTCGGCGCTTTGGGAGCCTTGCTGGAGATCGTGCTGCTGCGGCGTATTTATAAAGCGCCCGAGCTGTTCCAGCTATTGGCCACTTTTGCCCTGGTGCTGGTGATTAATGACGGGGCCTTGGCTGTATGGGGGCCGGAAGATCTGCTGGGGCCGCTGGCTCCGGGTTTGAGCGGTTCTATTTCCATTGCAGGGCGCTTCTTCCCGGTCTATGACCTGGTGCTGATCGTCATCGGTCCGGTAGTGCTGGGCTTGCTGTGGCTCTTGCTGACTCGTACCCGATGGGGCGTGCTGGTGCGCGCCGCGACCCACGACAGACAGATGCTGGGTGCGCTGGGTGTGAATCAGGCCTGGTTGTTTACAGGGGTCTTTGCCTTGGGCGCTTTTCTGGCCGGTTTGGGTGGTGCCGTGCAATTGCCGCGTCAGCCCGCCAATCTGCTGCTGGACTTGAGCGTGATTGGGGATGCCTTTGTGATTGTGGTGGTCGGCGGCATGGGCTCCATCCCCGGTGCTTACGTGGCTGCGCTGATTGTCGCTGAATTGAAGGCCCTGTGTATTGCGCTGGGCACGGTCACCTTCTTTGGCATGGACTTTGCCTTTCCGAAGTTGACCCTGGTGGTGGAGTTCATCTTCATGGCCGTGGTGCTGGTGTTCCGGCCCTGGGGCTTGTTTGGGCGTGCTCAAGCTGTCAGCCGTAACTCGGCTCCTATCGAAGCGCCTCTTCGTGCTGGTAGTGGGGCGTTCCAGATCATGGTGCTGGTGGTTCTGGGTGTGATGGCGGCCTTGCCCTTGATGAGCGACTGGTTCCCGTACGCACCCGTGCTGGCTTTGGATATTCTGGTTTTGTCCCTGTTCTCCTTGAGCCTGCATTTCATGATGGGGCCAGGGGGCATGAACTCTTTTGGTCATGCTGCTTACTTTGGCTTAGGCGCTTATGCGGCTGCCCTGTTGTTCAAAGCGGCGGCTTTGTCCATGGGCTGGTCCCTGGTTCTGGCTCCAGCTGTCGCAGGCTTGGGCGCGCTGATCTTTGGCTGGTTCTGCGTGCGTCTCTCCGGTGTTTACCTGGCCATGCTGACTTTGGCTTTCGCACAGATTATCTGGTCGATTGTGTATCAGTGGGACAGCTTTACAGGTGGCTCCAATGGCGTGGTCGGTATCTGGCCTGCGGAATGGCTGTCGGGCGATCGCTACTATTACTTTGCCTTGCTGCTGGTGGTGGCAGCGGCCTTCCTGTTGCGTCGCATCTTGTTCTCGCCCTTTGGCTACGCCATGCGTGCCAGTCGGGACTCGGCCTTGCGGGCCGAGGCCATTGGCATCCCCGTCAAGCGTGTGCAGTGGCTGACCTTTATTCTGGCAGGTACGTTTGCTGGTCTGGCCGGTGCCTTGTTTGTCTTTTCCAAAGGTAGCGTCTCGCCTGAAGTGATCGCAGTGAACAAGTCCGTGGATGGCTTGGTCATGGTCTTGCTGGGTGGTTTGCAAACTCTGGTTGGGCCTGTGGTGGGTGCAGCCGTATTCACTTTGCTGCAGGATTTCTTCCTGGGCATTACACAGTATTGGCGCGCCTTGTTCGGTGGCGTGATTCTGCTGCTGGTTCTGGCTTTCCCGCAGGGTATTGCCGGCTTTTTCAAACGCTGGGCGCATCGCCGCGTAGCACCGGAGGCATCGTCATGAGTTTGCTGCAAGTACGAGGTCTTAAAAAAGCGTTTGGCGGCAATCTGGCCGTAGACGGTATCGAGTTTGATGTGCAGGCCGGAGAGTTCCTGGCTCTGATCGGCCCCAATGGGGCTGGCAAAACCACCACCTTCAATATGGTGGGCGGGCAATTAACGCCTACAGCCGGGTCGGTGCGTTTGGGCGACCAGGAGTTGGTGGGATTGGCCCCGCGCAAGATTGCTGCCTTGGGGGTGGGGCGTACCTTTCAGATTGCCGCGACTTTTGCGTCTCTGACGGTGGTGGAAAATGTGCAGATGGCCTTGCTGGCACATCAGAAAAAACTGTTTTCCTTCTGGCGTCGGGCGGCTCAGTTCGAGCGGGCTCGTGCGCTGGATTTGCTCGATCAAGTAGGCATGCAGGCGCAGGCCGAACGGCCTTGTAGCGAGCTGGCTTACGGGGACGTGAAGCGGGTAGAGCTGGCGATTGCATTGGCCAACGATCCCCGTCTTTTGCTGATGGATGAGCCCACGGCAGGCATGGCCCCCAAAGAGCGTAATGAGTTGATGCGCCTGACCAAAAAACTGGTGATCGAACGCAATATGGGTGTGCTGTTTACCGAGCACAGCATGGACGTGGTGTTCGAGCACTCGGACCGTATGTTGGTGCTGGCCCGTGGCCGGCTGGTGGCAGAAGGGGATGCAGACTATATCCGTCAGCATCCCAAGGTGCAGGAGGTGTACTTTGGCACAGGCAAAACATTCGAGAACAAGGAGCCCGCATGACGCAGGATTTAGTAGCCGGTTCTGAGCGGGTTGCCACAGGCGTGGCCGACAAGCAGCCTTTGCTAAGTGTGGATGGCTTGAATGCCTGGTACGGTGCTGCGCATATCTTGTTTGACCTGTCACTGACCGTGCAACGTGGTGAAGTTGTCGCCTTGATGGGGCGTAACGGCGCTGGCAAGTCCACTACCTTGAAATCCATTATGGGTTTGATGGAGCGCTGCGAGGGTCACATTGAATTCATGGGCCAGGCCATTCACGACAAGCAGCCCTTTGAAATTGCTCGTGCCGGTTTGGGATTTGTGCCCGAAGACCGACGCATCTTTACTGATTTAAGCGTCACGGAAAATCTGGAAGTGGGCCGTCAGCCCGCACGACGCTGGCCGGATGGCACAGCAGCTCCGCACTGGCAGCCTGAACGCTTGTACAGCCTGTTTCCCAATCTGGGTCAGATGCAGGACAGGCCCGGCGGGCAGATGAGCGGGGGCGAACAGCAAATGCTGACCGTCGCGCGCACCTTGATGGGCAATCCCTATCTGGTCTTGCTGGACGAACCGTCCGAGGGTGTGGCTCCCGTGATTGTGGAGCAGATGGTGCACATGATTCTGGAGCTGAAGCAGGCGGGTGTCAGTATCTTGCTGTCCGAGCAGAATCTGCACTTTGCCGAGCTGGTGTCGGATCGGGCTTATGTGCTGGAAAAGGGGCAAATACGGTACAGTGGCGCCATGCAGGAATTAAGCGCCAACGAGCAAGTGCGGCGCACTTACCTGTCCGTCTAACTTCGGGCCTCCCAGTATTGGAGGCCAGACCGGCTCCAGGAGAACACCATGGCAGATGCACGTCCCAATCCTCAGGCAGTGATTGATTTCTGGGTTGAATCAGGGCCAGAGAAATGGTTTCGCAAGTCCGATGACTTCGACCGGGAATTTCGCGAACGGTTTTTGGACTGGCACGAGCGTGCGGCCAGGGGCGAGCTGGATGATTGGGCACAGACGGCAGAAGGGGCCTATGCCTTGCTGATTCTGCTGGATCAGTTTCCGCGCAACTCTTTTCGCAATACCACACGCATGTATGCGACCGATGAGAAGGGTTTGGCGATTGCCAAGGAAATGGTGGTCAAGGGTCTGGATAAACAGATTCCGGTGGAGCGCCGTGTGTTTTGCTATCTGCCATATTCCCATGCAGAGAATCTGGCCGATCAGCAAGAGGCCGTGCGTCTGAATCAGGAGATAGGCCGTCCCTGGCTGGATCACGCCGAAGAGCATCTGGATGTGGTGGAGCGCTTTGGCCGCTTCCCGCACCGTAATTCGATCCTGGGGCGTACTACCACGGCGGAAGAGCAGAAGTTCCTGGAGGCTGGTGGTTTTTCCGGTTGATGGGTTTTGAGTCCGGGCCTGGCTGGGATCTTGGCCTTGGCCAAGTCTGAAGGCGATGTGAACCATAAAACAAAGGCGGCCAAGTGAAAACTTGAAGCCGCCTTTGTTTCGTTTGCCGCGCGTCCAAACACTCTCTGCGGACACCCCCGTCTACAAGTGTCCCTTCTGTTCCCTGATGGTCGCAATCTTGTCTTTCAGTCCTGTCCAGGCCGGTTTGTCCGGAGCAAAACGCGCTCGCATATAGTTCAGCAAATCTTCCATCTGCTCGTCATTCATGCTGTTCTTGAAACCGGGCATGGAGCCCAGAGCAGGCTGTGCCGGACGGGTAATGCCGTGCATCAATACCTGAATCGTATTGTCCGGATGCTCGCTGTGCAGATTGCTGTTCAAGGCCAGGGACGGGCGGGCACCAAATAGCACCGGCCCACCGCGCGGGTCGTGACAAACAGCACAAGCCCCGTTGAACAGGTTTTCACCCGGCATCAACATCACTTCCTTATTGCTGCGGCTGTTCTGCTCCAAAAGCGCGGCCTGGGCGGCGTGCGTTTGTTCTTGTTCGCTCTCGACCGGGTTCAGGCTGCTTAGATAATGCGCCATGGCGCGGACATCGGATTCAGGCAGTTCTGCCAAACCCGCCACGACCGGTCCCATTGGCCCTGCTGCCACACCATGTCGGGGCGAATAGCCGGTACGCAAGTACTGGTACAGCTCCTGTTCTGTCCAGGGGATGGGGGCTTTGGACAAGCTATTGAGTGCAGGCGCTTCCCAGTTGTCCGCAAAACCACCGGCCAGGAAATTCGCTTCACCCCCTTTCTCGGCTCCCAGCATATTGCGCGGGCTATGGCAGGCGGCACAGTGGCCGCTGCTATTGACCAGATAGGCTCCCCGGTTCCACTGCACAGTTTGCGTGGGGTCCGGCACGTAGGCATTCGGATCACGGTGAAACAGCAGGTTCCAGCCCGCTACCAAAGGCCGCATATTCATGGGGAAGGGCAGCTTGGTTTCAGGCACTTCGGATTTCACTGGCTCTTGCGTCATCAGGTAGGCGTACAGGGACTGCATGTCCTCATCGCTGATCTTGGCAAAGGCCGTGTAAGGGAAGGCCGGGTAAAGGTGGCGACCGTCCTGATGAATACCTTCGCGCATGGCACGTTCAAAGGCTTTGTAGCTCCAGCTGCCTATGCCGGTTTCTTTGTCCGGGGTGATGTTGGTGGTATAGATCGTGCCAAACGGCGTATCCAAACCCAGACCGCCCGCATTGGGTGTGCCGCCTTCAGCGGTGTGGCAGACCATGCAGTCGCCCGCAATCGCAACCAGGCGGCCGCGTTCGATGGCCAGCTCTGAAAAGATGGAGGTATCCACCTGGCCGACCGGTGCAATGGCAGGTCGCCAGGGCAGGGCACTCAAGACTGTGCCGGTGGCGACCGCGGCCAAGGCTCCCCACCAGGCTTTGCGTTTTTTGCTGCTGCCTGTCTTATCGGACTGATAGCCCAGTGCCAGAGACTGTTCGCTAAAAGGCGCGCTGGTCAGACGTATGCCACTGGCATTGAAAATTGCATTGGCAATGGCGGCAGCGGCGGGCAGTTCCACGCCCTGATTCCAGGCCAAAGGCTGGCCTACGGCAGACTCCCGTTTGACCAACTGAACGGCTGGCTTGTCGGCTGTTTCCTCGACGGGGCTGTCGCTATGACCTTCACCGCCTTTGCCCACGCCGTTGTTTAGCAGTTGCTGTGCCCAACGACTCAGTCGGTCGGCCAAGGCAGGCGCGGACTCCGTGGCCTGCTCGGGATTGCCCAGCTCGGTGCTGTCGTGACCAATGGTCAGCTTGTCTATGCTGAGTGTGCCTTGGCGGGTATCGACGCTGACATCTACAGCCCAGGCGGACCACTGCTCGCGTGCGGTTTTTCCGGGGACGTGTTCAACAATATGGCTGTAGGCCAGCCCGCGACCCTTGCGTAAAGGGCCTTGATGGGCGGGCAAGGGTTCGGACCAGTCCGACTGTTCGGCAACCCGTTGCAGAAGATCTCGACCTTGGGGACTACTGACTTGTTCCAGTCGTGCCGCCAAGGGATCCAGTCCCAGGCTGTGGCAGTCTTGATCGAACTGCGACTCTTGAGCAAAGATCGTGGCCTGGGCCAGGCTGTCGGGGTCGCTGCTGGCGGCTGCGCCATCATAGTTAGGTGTAGGGGCGGAGAAGTAATCACTTTTTACGGCCGGGCCGCTGCTGGGCAAACCTGGCTGACCGCAAAGAATGGCCGCCAGAGAAGGGCGCGCACCGGACAAGGTATTCAGTTGCCAGCGGGTGGCCTGCAAATGGGCATTCAGGTCGTTTTGCTCTGGGGTGCCTTTATAGACGCTCAGGCGAATGATGTCTGCACTGTGGCTGGCACGAACTTGTACGGCCTGGGGGCGCCCAAAGGCCATTACTGCCGCATCCATGGCACAGTCGTAAGCATCGGCCTGATTACCGGCAATATCCTGCAAATGGATCTGTTCGCTGGGCAGGCCGCTCAAGGCTTGCAGCTCAATCAGCAGGGCCGCGGGGCGCTGCGTATGCGCCCAAACATAAAGCTGCTTGTCGTGATAACAGGCACGAGCCCAGGCAGTTTCCTGATGCTCGGCGGCAGATTGCCATTCATAGCTTTGATCGGGGGTGCTAAGCGTAGCAGCAACTTCCTCATTCGCTGGAAGCGTAGCCTGGTTTGCCGCTACGGGCGTAGCCCAACGTGCATCCAGCAAAGCAGCGCCTTGCTGAGCCTGCTCGGCTTGCACCGCCAGCACACCCAGAAAATTGCCCATCTGCACACAGGCCACGACACCAGGCACTTGCAGGGCGGCCTGCTGGTTTACTGTCTGTAATTCAGCACCCAGATACTGCCCGTTCTCGTACGACCAGTAAGGAGGGCGTACAACAGCGCCATGCAGCAGGCTGGTGCCAGCAGGCAGTTCCGGCCACAACGCTCGGGAAAGGTCTTGTACTGAATGACTCATTGCCGGGCCTTTGCGACGCGTACAGCGGCTTGCATGATTTCTACGTGTGTGCCGCAACGGCACAGGTTATAGCGCAGCTCGTCCCGAATCTGCTCTTCGGTGGCTTGCGGATTGCGTTCCAGAAGGGCCTGCACAGTCATGACCATGCCATTGAGGCAATAGCCGCATTGTGCGGCCTGGCAGTCAATAAATGCCTGCTGAACATCATTAGGCTGGCCGTTCCGGGCCAAGCCTTCCAAGGTAGTGATCTGACGGTTTTCTACCAGGCTGACAGGCACAACACAGGAGCGGGCGGCCACACCATCGACCAGCACCGTACAGGCGCCACATTCACCCAGGCCACAGCCGAATTTGGGGCCATTCAGTTCCAGGTCGTTACGCAATACATAAAGCAGCGGCGTATCGGGTTCCACCTCGATGATGTGGGTCTCTTGATTGACCCGCAAAGTATGCGGGCGAGTACAAGGGTTCATGGGTTTCACCTTTGGTAGATCGCACCTTGTTGTCGGACAGCGTGTGCGGTGCTTTTATCAGCTCGGTATTGATATGCTTAAATTAAGTGTATACACTTTAATTTATCGAGTAAATAGATTCTACTACTCCCTTGAGGTATCAATCAAAGACCTCTCGGGAAGACGTTCGAAATTCGGTCTAATCTTATTTAATATAGGGTTTACACTGATTATTAAGCCCTTGATTTTCTCTTTATAGTAGTTGCGATAAATGGGTTGAAGTGCACTGCATTTGTTTTTATTAGGGCGTGTACGCTAGTAATCAATGTTTTGCCAAGGCACGTTTCAGGCAGGTTTCCAGGGATGGATCCCTGATTGCCGGTTTCCAGCCCCTTATATCAAGCCCAGCCAGGAGAGTGTGATGTCTTACGATGCGCCGCGCCACCAGCAGCAAGACTTGCTCAGGGCGTCCGGCACCTTGCTGATTTTAGCGGCACCGGCGCGGCCTCCCAAGCCTTCGCCCGGTCAGCCCGGCGTGGTGTCCGAGTACTTGCAGGCGCACGACGATGTCTTTGTCGCCGTGTCCGAACAGGGCTGGGTACGCGCTTTTAATGGGCACGTGGATCTGGGTACTGGCATTCAAACCGCACTGAGTCAGATTGTGGCCGACGAGCTGGATGTGCCCATGGCGCGTGTGCAAATGGTGCTGGGCCATACCGATGCTGTGCCCAATCAAGGCCCCACCATCGCCAGTGCTTCCATTCAGATTCATGCTGTACCGCTGCGCAAGGCGGCGGCTCAGGCACGTCAATTGCTGCTGGCACAAGCCGCAGAACGCTGGGCACTGCCTGCCGATCAATTACGCGTGGAAGACGGCACCATCATTGCCCCGGACGGGCGCAGCCTGACGTACTGGCAATTGCTGGAAGGTCTGGAACTGCGGGCCTATCTGGATAAAGAAACTCCCACCAAACCGGCCGAACAATTGCGCATTGTAGGGACAGCCCAGGCGCGTGTCGATATTCCGGGCAAGGTCGCAGGGCAGTGGGTGTATGTGCACGATGTGCGCGTGCCCGGCATGTTGCATGGCCGCGTTGTGCGTCCTCCTTATATAGGGCGTGATAGCGGCGACTTCATCGGTCGCAGCCTGGAGTCTGTGGACGAGGAGTCCATCCGTCATATTGGCGACGATGTGCGTGTCGTGGTGATTGGCGACTTTATTGGTGTGGTCGCGCGCCGTGAAGAACACGCTATGCGTGCTGCCCGTGAATTGAAAGTGCGCTGGAAAGCGATTCCTCCGCTGGAGGATATGAGCAATCTGGAGCAGCTGATTCGTCGTCGGCCCATGACGGAGCGTTTGCTGGCCGATAAAGGGCCGGATTTTGACGAGCTGCCGCCAGAAGGCAAGCGCTTGAAGCGTAGCTATGTCTGGCCTTTTCAGCTGCATGCCTCTATTGGTCCGTCTTGCGCGGTGGCGGACTACCAGCCCGGCCATAGCCGGATCTGGTCAGGCTCGCAGAACCCGCATATGCTGCGCGTCCATTTGAGCCAGTTGCTGGACGAGGACGAGGCCGGTCTGGAGATCATCCGTCACGAAGCGGCCGGTTGTTATGGCCGTAATTGTGCTGACGATGTGTGTGCGGATGCCTTGCTCTTGTCTCGAGCCGTAGGTGCGCCGGTGCGTGTGCAACTGACGCGTGAGCAAGAACACGGCTGGGAGCCTAAAGGCGCTGCTCAGTTGATGGATGTGGAAGGCTCCATTGATGCCGAAGGACAGCTGCGTCATTACGATTTTGTGACTCATTACCCCTCCAACGATGCGCCGAATCTGGCGCTCTTGTTGACGGGGCGAGAGTCGGCGGCCCCCCGTCAATTGGAAATGGGGGATCGCACGGCAGTACCGCCTTACAGCTATCCCAAGCAGCGCATTGTGTGTCAGGACATGCCCGCGATTGTGCGTGCTTCCTGGCTGCGCGGCGTATCGGCCATGCCCAATTCTTTTGCGCATGATTGCTTTCTGGACGAGCTGGCAGTGGAAGCCGGTGTGGACCCCTTGATCTATCGCCTGCGTTATCTGGATCAGGATGTGCGCGCGCAGGAACTGCTACAGGCGGTGGCGGATAGGGGGCAGTGGCAGATCGGGCAGCGTGGCTCACGCGGGCAGCCGGACGAGCAAGGCTATCTCTACGGTCGTGGCTTGTCGTACGCCCGCTATATACACAGCAAGTTTCCCGGTTTCGGGGCTGCATGGTCAGCCTGGGTGCTGGACTTGCGAGTCCATGTGGAAACAGGCGTGATTGAAGTTCAGAAGATTTATGTGGGCCAGGACACCGGGCAGATGGTGAACCCGGCCGGTGTGCGTCACCAGATTCACGGCAATGTGATTCAGTCCTTGAGCCGCACTTTGTATGAACAGGTGCGCTTTAACGCACAAGGCGTGGTCAGTGCGGAGTGGGGCGCCTATCCCATTGTTGATTTCCCACGTATCCCGCCTATTGAGGTGGTTTTGATGGACAGGCAGTCCGAGCCGCCTATGGGGTCGGGCGAATCCGCCTCCGTGCCCTGTGCCTCGGCCATTGCCAATGCTTTGTTTGATGCAACTGGCCGACGTTTTCGGCAGGTGCCTTTTACACCGGATGTGGTCCGGGCCGCGCTGGCTGCTACACCCCAAATGGCGTAGGCAGCAGCAATTTTCATGGGTCGGGCCCCGGCCTGACGGTTTCAATCCAAGGACAGATTAATGAGTACCTTTCTTTACGGCGGCCATGTTCACGCCAATGGCATTCGTCAGCATTACTTGCGCTACGGCGGTTCCAGCGAAGGTCGCGATCAGCGCCCTGCAGTCATTATCGTTCCCGGTATTACCAGCCCGGCCGTGACCTGGGGTTTTGTGGGCGAGCAGTTCGGCAAGCACTTTGATACCTACATTCAGGACGTGCGTGGTCGTGGTTTGAGCGAAGCAGCTGAAGGCATGGATTACAGCCTGGATGCGCAGGCGGATGATTTGATCGCCTTGGCTCAAGCCTTGGGCCTGAAAGACTACATCGTGGTCGGCCACTCCATGGGTGCACGCATTGGTTTGCGTGCGGCTCACAAGAACAGCGATGGCCTGAATCGTCTGGTCATGGTTGATCCGCCAGTGTCCGGCCCAGATCGTCGTGCCTATCCTTCCAAGTTGCCTTGGTATGTGGATTCCATGGCGATGGCTCGCAAGGGTTGTACCGCTGACGATATGCGCGCGTTCTGCCCGACTTGGACCGAAGAGCAACTGCAGTTGCGTGCCCAGTGGCTGCACACCTGCCACGAGCCTGCGATTCTGGCCAGCTTTGAGGGTTTCCACACCGACGATATTCATGTCGACTTCCCGCATTTGACCGTACCTGCCTTGCTGATGACAGCCGAGCGCGGCGATGTGGTGCGTGATGAAGATGTGGCCGAGATTCAGCAGTTGGCCCCTGGCGTTCAGCACGTTCGCGTGCCTGATGCCGGTCATATGATTCCTTGGGATAACGAAGCGGGCTTTTACGAAGCCTTCGGTGATTTCCTGGGCCAGCGCTTGATGTGATGTTGAAAGGGCCGCACGGGCGGCCCGTCGTGATGTAAAGGTTCCGCGTCAGTGTCGGAACCTTTCACAAGGAGAGACAAGATGGCAGTTAGTGATTACCAACTTATCGAGGCATGGCAAGAAGTGCTACGCCTGTCCAAGCTGCAGGCCGGTCAAACCGTGACTTTGCTGACCAGCTCGACCACGCACCCGCAAACCATGCAGTGTGCGCAGATTGCTGCTCAGTCCATGGGCGCGATTGTGAATCGCCTGGACTTGTTGCCGGTCAACGCGGAAAAAGCCTTGAGCCGTGACTCGCTGGCCTACCTGGGTACGACACCTTTGACGGGTAACGAAGCAGCGATTGCAGCCCTGAAGGCCAGTGACCTGGTGCTGGACTTGATGACTCTGTTGTTCTCGCCCGAGCAGATCGACATTCTGAAGTCGGGTACCAAAATTCTGCTGGCCGTGGAGCCACCAGAAATTCTGGTTCGCACGGTGCCAACGGAGGCGGATCGTGCACGCGTGACCGCTGCGGCCGCTTTGATCAAGGCCGCCAAGGAGATGAGCATTACCTCTCCTGCCGGTACGAACCTGCGTTGCCCGCTGGGTGAATTCCCGGCGATTCGCGAGTACGGTTTTGTAGATGAGCCCGGTCGTTGGGACCACTGGCCCAGCGGTTTCGTGCTGACCTGGCCGAATGAGTTGGGCACCAACGGCACCATTGTGATCGACAAGGGTGACATCCTGTTGCCACAGAAGAAATACTCTACCGAGCAGATCATTCTGACCGTGGAAAACGGCTATGCCACCAAGATTGAAGGTGGTGTCGAAGCCGAGCTGCTGGACGAATATATGAAGACCTTCAACGACCCCGAAGGTTATGCCATTTCCCACATTGGTTGGGGTTTGCAGCCACGCGCTCACTGGTCCACCTTGGGTCTGTACTCGCGTGAAAACACCATTGGCATGGATGCCCGTGCGTTCGAGGGTAACTTCCTGTTCTCCTTGGGCCCGAACAACGAGGCTGGCGGCAATCGCACGACGGCCTGCCACATTGATATTCCTTTGCGCAATTGCACGGTCAACCTGGATGGCCGCGCTGTCGTGCGTGATGGCAAAGTACTGGACGGAGGCGTTGGTGAGTACGAATGAAGGAGCGGTGTACGCTCAACAAGGTTTTGGGTCGACGCTGGAGCCTAAAGCTCCTTATGGCTTGTTGATTATTGATCTGGTGAACGGCTTTGCAGATCCTGCCGTGTTTGGTGGCGGCAATATTCCTGAAGCCATCGAGAACACCCAGAAGTTGCTGGCAACGGCTCGTGAACAGGGGTGGCCGGTGGCGCATACTCGCATCGTGTATGCCGATGATGGCGCTGATAACAACATTTTCAGCATCAAAGTGCCCGGCATGCTGGGTCTGACCGAAGACGCGCACAACAGCCATATCGTGCCGGAACTGGCTCCTGCTCCCGGTGAGTTCATCGTTCGCAAGAATGTGCCTTCGGCCTTCTTTGGTACACCCTTGGCGGCGTGGTTGACCCAACGGGGTGTGCAAACACTGCTGGTCGCCGGTGCTGTCACCAGTGGTTGCGTGCGCTCCAGCGTGGTTGATGCGATGCAACTGGGTTTCCGCCCCTTGGTGGTATCGGATTGCGTGGGTGACCGTGCGATTGGCCCGCACGAGGCCAATCTGTTCGACATGCGTCAGAAGTACGCCACTGTGGCAACGCGTGAAGAGGCGATGAAGTTGATTGGAGTTTAAGACTCGGGGTTTTTAAACTTTTGAGTCTTTGAGAAGAACGATGTGCTTCGTCATTTTTTAGCAGTTTGATTGACGGAGCCTGTGTCGTCTTTTAACTGGTCTGTTTCTACAGATTGGTGATTGAGTATCGGTGGTCTGCCGCTTGGGGGCAGCCTATCGGACCTGTGCCCC
Organism: Alcaligenes phenolicus; assembly: GCF_032063905.1. Lineage (NCBI taxonomy): Bacteria > Pseudomonadati > Pseudomonadota > Betaproteobacteria > Burkholderiales > Alcaligenaceae > Alcaligenes > Alcaligenes phenolicus. Next base: position 93,800 of record NZ_DAMBOE010000008.1, on the reverse strand, counting down.
TGAGAGTCGAACGACTCTCGGGGGCTTTTTTATAGTTTCTGTTCAGGTCCGTGTGAGGGCGTGGATTGTTAAAACGCCCAGCGCAGATTCACCTGTCCTTGCAGCGACGAATATCCGCCTCCGAACTGTGAGCTGATGCCGGTGCCAATCGACAGACGCTCACTGCGTTGCCAGGTCAGGCCGGTTCGAACGCTCATGGTGTCGCGGGGGAGCACGCTATTGCGGGTATTGAACGCCGTATCTGTGGACGCAATGGCGAAACGGGCTGCTTGAGTCAGGTCGCGATCCAGCCATTCGTGATTCCAGCCAAGGTCCAGGTTCACGGCCAGCTTGCTGCCATCAGCCAGGTCGCGATTCCATTCGGCCGCCATCCCCAGGCTGGAGCGCAAGGCATCTACGCGTTTGCTGTCCAGGTGAAGACGCGTGGCGTCGTTGCCCGATTCGTCGACTGATGGGCGGGATACCAAGGCGTAATTCATGCTGGCAAAAGGGCCTACCGAAAACGAGGGGCTCAGCTGAAAAAGGTAGCCTGTGCCTGCGTCAATCGACAGATTGCGTCCCGTCCAGTCAGACGAGTGCGTGGCCTGATAGTCTCCAATAGCAATCTGTCTGCGCATATCGGCTTGTTCCAGACCCAGACGCAGTCCGCTGAATGCGAAAAGACCTTCCCGTGTACCGGGGCGGTATTGCAGATGGGCTGCCAGGCCGAACGCAGTGGCTTTGCTCTTGCCGGAGTAAGGAGCATCCGGTTTGACCGACAGATCGGAAACATCAAGCTGGGCTCCCACGGCGAAGTCGGGGGCTGACTCCAGAGCGCGCCCGGCTCCAACGATCAGGCCGTAGCTGTTGGCATCGTAGCCAAGCATGGACCCGCGCGTGTTTTGATCGCCACTGGCACCAAATACCAAGGCGTAGCCTTGCCAGTCGGTGCCGGGCCGCAACATGCTTTGGCTCAGGCCTTGGCGGGCGGTTTGCATGATCGAACGCTCATGCATCAGGGAGGCGGCCATGGCAGCGCTATAGCCAGCGGGTGAAATCTGGTCCAGAGCAGCGGGTATTTGTGAGCCGTCCGTGGCCGAGAAGTCGAGCGTCTGGAACAGGGCTTGTGCGGGTGCCGTTCCGGCGGCGGCTAGTTTGAACAAAGCCTTGCCGGCCTCTTGCTGGTTTTCGTTGCGGCCATACTGGCTGTAGGCATTGTCGGCTCGGGTGGCAGATAAGCGGTAGCGCTCGTTACCCAAGGGGGCAGCTTCAAACTGCAAGGTGGGCGATACGGCGGTGATCTGTGTGGCGTTAAAGCTGCCGTTGTAGCTGGCTGCTTCCACAAACGAGCCTGTGTCGACGGACCAGGAGTTTTGATACCAGTCTGCCAAAGGCGTCAGCTGCAGGGCGCCAGCCAGGTCCGCATTGCCACTGACGGCAAGCGTGTCGTGGCCACCTTTGCCATCAAACTCGGCCACCAGTTGGCCTGTTGCTGTTTGCTGGAAGTCGCCATTTACCTGGATGCGCCCGATGGAGTTGCCGGGCGTCAGGGTGCCAGCGTTAATCACGGCATTGCCGTTGGCCAGATCGAAGCTGGCATTCCCGCCCAATGTTGCCGCTTCCTGGATGGTGGCGCTGTGGACCTGCAAGGTGCCATCCAGCTTTGTTGTGCCGCCGTCAAATGTCAGAGTCAGATTGTCTTTGCCTGTGATGTTACCGGCGTAGCTCAAGTGGAATGTGACATCGGGCTGATCAATGCTGCGGCCCATTGTGTCCGCAGCCTGACCAAAGGACAGCGTGGTCAGGCGTAGCTGGTTGTTGTTGTCGCGCTCTGCATAGTGCGAAATGATATCGCCTTCAATCTGGGCACCTTGCATCAGGTTGATGCGCCCGACGTAGGCATTGTCGGAAATCAGGATGGCCGCTTCCTGGCCTGCAACTCGTCCGCTAATGTCGGCTTGTTGAACCAGGGGGCCGTTCAGTTCGGGGAGCAGGGCCTGATCGACGCCATTGATGCTGCGGATGTAGGATCCACGTCGCTCGACCACGTTGCCTAGCGAGTTGGTGCCAAAGTCAAAACGCAGGCCTACACCCTGAGGACCGGTAGCCTGGATGTCGCCGCGATGAACCAGTGTGTGCCCACGTCCGTAGGCAAATTGAATGCCTTGCCCGTTCAGACCATCGGCGTAGATTTTGACACCTGGGTCGATGACAAGGGTGTTGTTCTCGCCATCGATCCGTATGCCTGCACCGCCTGAGCCTGCTGCCAACAGGTCAGCAGCTTGTCGGACCTGATTATTGCTGCCATAGATATGCAGGCCCAAGCCTAATGTGGATTGGTTGTATTGGCCTGGAAGGTATTGCGTGCCTTCGGCATTGCGTGCAAAGAAACCTTGTGTATTCACCAGCTCAAGGCCATCGCCGTAGATCGAGCGTCCGAAGAAGTTGGCCCGGTCAATGGTGTAGCCAATATCTTGCAGTACCGCCAGTTCAGCTTCCATGAAGCCTGAATAGTTGCGGTAGTTCTGATGGCTCATGACGCTGTTTCGAAGCTCGATATGGCTCATGAAATTGTCATCTATGCTGCCGTTTTCTCCCAGTATTTTTACGGGAACACCACGCAGGCCACCGGCCAGAACTTGCTCGATATTGGCACCGATCAGAAAGCCCTTGTCCTGACGCAAGTCGAAGGCATCAGGATCGTAGGAGGTGTCGCAGCCATTACACAGAATCTTCTGGTCTGCCTGTGCTGGATTGCCGTTGTCGTCTCTTAGTAGTTGAGTCCAGCTATTCAGTTGGTCTTCGAAATACGGTTGTATGTCATTTATGCCGCCCCTGTCTTCCACACTGCTTAACACGCCTAGCCCATGGGCAACTTCGTGTATGGCCGTCAGAAGTACGCTGTCTTTACCGGTAAGGGGCGTTTGTGTGAATGCTGGGTTGCTTGCGTAGTCATCTTGGCCCAGGCCAAAAAAACCATGCCCGCCGAGTGGCAGCGTACCTTCGGCTGGCGACAGGCCGAAGATGCTCTGCTGCATTTGCGTCAAGGAACTTTGGCCGTCATTGGCGGTGGGCGAGCCACCGTAGGCGTTGCCTGGCTCGTCACTTGTACCGATATTGACGATGGTTGGGGGATTGTTCCCCTGGATCTGGAGTATTTCAGCCCAATAGCTCAGGCCGTCAACGATCTCGTTTTTGTAGGCTTCATGTCCTTGCCAGCTCCAGAAGGACGTGTTGTGGCGTTCGTCGAATGGGCCATCGCCCATGTCAAAAAACCGCGCGATAAATACGGTGCGTCCCGATGCGTCTGTGACGGCTCTGTCTTCCAGGGCGTGAGCAGACAGTGGGGCAATGGCGAGCGCCAGGGCGGCATACAGTTTTGTTAGTTTCATTGTTGAGCAGGTGTTGAATGCGCGAGATATTGTTTGCACTGAATGGCCCCTGAGGTAGAGGAAACAGTTTGTTTAGAGTGGGGCGTTCATTGTTGCTGCATCGGGGCAGGGCTGATGGGGGGGGTACCTTGACCTGCGTCGGAGAAATATAGCAGATAGTGTCAAATTGATATTGTTTGTTTTAAATCCTTGGTCCTGGTTTCTAAACGGGGTTTATCTGTTTTTTTGGGCTTTGAGTTTTGGGTTCAAGGGGTGCGGGGGGGGAGTCGCTGTTTTTTGAGGGGGCTTTCTTCTGGACGTGCCGTTTGGGCTTTGCGTGAGGGTGGCGGATAGTTTTCTTGTGGGGCCCGGGTAAGGCTTGTCTTGGCGGGTCTCTTGCCCACGCTGCGCGTGGGTGCCCTTGTCAGAGTACTGGGGCGGGCGACAAGCCGTACCCGGGCCCCACAAGAAAACAAGCAACACGGGTTAAAGCCCCAACACCCCAGCAGGCCGACTGAATGGCGTCATCACAGAGACTTCTTTTATCCACTAATCACTGCTCTTCAACCACGCTTGTCCCTTCACTCTTCTTTCTATTAGTCTAATGAACGAAGCAATACGCATTTTTGACGAGGCCTTACGTAGCTCAAAAGGAGCCAGGATGTCAGGGCAGCAGCATGTATCTGGGGTGACGGGCATTATTCTGGCGGCGGGTCTGGGGCGGCGGTTTGACCCGTCGGGCCAGCAGTTGAAGCTATTGGCCAGGACTGAAGATGGCAGGACGATGGTGCGCCGTGTCTGTGAGACGGCCTTGTCTGTGCTCGACGATGTACTGCTTGTTTGTGATGTCCATGAGCAGATTTTGCGTCAGGAGCTGGGTGACTTGCCGGTCCGCTTTGTTCAGGCTCCCGAGGCTATCCGCGGTATGGGTGTCAGCCTGAAAGCCGGTATTCAGGCTTGCAGTCCCGCTTATGGCTATGTCGTTTTGCTGGCGGACATGCCTTGGTTGCGGCCAAGCACCGTAGCGGCGGTGGCTCAGGCTGTGCAGGATGGGGCTGGGATTGTGCGTCCCGTTTTGAATGGCCAGCCCGGCAATCCTATTGGTTTTGGCCTGGAGTGGCGTCAGCAGCTTTTGGAGCTTCCTGACGAGCAAGGCGCGCGTGGCTTGTTGCAAGCCAACAAGGATCAGACCTTGTTTGTGCCTTTAGTGGATGAGGGGATTTTGCGCGATGTGGACACCCCCAGCGATGTGGGGATGTCCCAGGCATCGAATTAGCCGTGACCGCGCTGTTTGGCGATCTGTTGGCGTTCCAGACGGCCGATGTAGTGCTGAATCGCCATCTGCGTGGAGGCAGACAGGTCAATGAAGGTACAGCCCAAACGCTGAATCTGTTTGCCATTGGGCAGTTGCTGCGTTTCCGTACGCGCTACTTGTAGTGCCACAACAAAAGAACCGGCTTGCGGCAGTTCGAGCAGGGATTCGGTTTTATGCGTGCCGATCACTTCTGCCAGACTTTGCGATTCGTCCACCAAAGACAAGCCGCCACCGCTGATGTCGTGCAGCAGAAAGCTTTTGGATTCATTATTCAAGCGCAGGATCACCATGGCCGGTTCGCTGACGGGCACGTTGACGCGGAAGAACTCGCGTCGCTGCAAACGGCGAATGGACTCGGGGATCGGGATCGCCAAGGCTGGCTGACCTTCGTAGGACACAACCTCGGGAGTAGGACCCTGGAATGTCACCTTGATCTTGTCCAGCGAGGTCTCGAAACTGGTGTGTTCGGACTGCAGCAGATTGCGGGTTTTTTCTTCTTTGTTGGCGGTATCAATCACCACCACATTGTTGTCCAGATCAATGTCCAGAATGGTGGTGACAATCCGGTCATTGCCCTGATTGGCTTCCATGTGCAGTAGCAGGCCCCCTTTTTCGATAGCCCGTAAAACACGCAGAATTTCAAACTTGGACTGGATCTGATACGGATCGTCTTCGGTGGGAGGGAGCGTAGAAGTCATGGGTAGGGCGGCAAAAAGAGATCGGTAAGTGACTGTAAGGGATTGTACGCGCCAGAGTAACACTCTGGGCGCGCTTTGGCGTGTGAAGTCAGCTAGTTAATAGCCTAAGTATTTAGGCTTGGTTTAAATGATGCAGGGCGCAACGTGCTGCTGCCAAATCCCACGCAGCCGAGCCTACTGATTTGAAGAACAAGGGCTTGTCTTTGGGGGCTGGGGTACGTAGCGCTTGGTGAATGCTGTGGACTTGCTCCCAGTCCACGCCGGCCTGGATCAGGTCGCCTGCTTCTTGGCGGGCACCGGCGACATCATCCGCATATAGACGGCTGGCCAGCAAGGTGTGGGCCTCGAACTCGGCCATATCCGGTTGAAAGGCTCCCAAGCCAATCAGCAAGCGATCAAGGCGTGCGGGTTCGTGATACACGGGTGTCAGGCTGGAGGTCAGAGCGATCAGCACATCCGTTTTTTCCGGAACAGCTGTGGTGGCCTGGACCCGGTCCCCGAATCTGGCTTGCAAGGATGTGGCTACAGCCTGTGCACGGTCTGGGTTACGGCCCGTCAGGGTGACGCGTGCTTTTGGGTACAGCGTCATGATGGCATCGCAATGCGCGACAGCCTGTTGTCCGTACCCCAGCAAAGTAATGTGCTCCGGCCCTTGGGGCCACAGGGCTTGAATACCCAGCATGGATACCGCTGCAGTACGGCGTCCGGATAGGGTGGGTGCATCCAGAATCAGTAGCGGCAAACCGTTCTGGGCGTCGTAGACGCTGACCAGGCCCTGGATACTGCCCAGTTCCTGCTGCTGGTTGTCCAGCATCACATTAGCCAGTTTATGAACACCTATATCGTGTGAGACCGCAGGCATGGACAGCATTTGCCCCGTTTTGGGATAGTCCAGAACCTGACGGGTTGGCGCGACGATAGTGCCAGCAGCATATTGGGCCATGGCTTTGCCTAGCTGGGCGACCAGTTCGGGATAAGGCAGGGCACGAGCAGTCTCTTCAGAGGACAGGACGGTATAGGAAGCTTGCGTCATTCCAGGGTCTCCATGGAGTCGGTCTATGGGGGATGCCGGACTATTGATAATCCAGTGTAGCGTAGGCCCAGCCCAGGGCAATAGGGCCTTTCCGCCAGTGATCTATTGACCCACCTTGACAATTAATCCGCCCCGTCTGGCAGCCTGTCGCGGCATAATGAGGCCTGATATCAGCACCTGCCCACGCGCGGGGCCGTGCATTGGGGAGAAAAATAATGAGTTTGCTTAATTCTGTTGTGTCGGCCTTGTCGGCTACGGATTCCAAATCCAAAGAGCAGGGCGCTTTGTTGCCTGCCCTGATTCAAGTCATCAGCAGCTATCCAGGCGGTTTGAGCGGTCTGATCGAGCGTTTTCGCTCGGGCGGTTTTGGCGATGTGGTGTCGTCCTGGATTTCGCAGGGCAGCAATCAGGAAATCGGCCAGCAGGATTTGCTGGGCGTGATGGGGCAACCGGCCATCAAGCAATTGGTGGACCTGTCGGGTTTGAATCAGCAAAGCGTGCTGGATAATCTGAAGATCATGCTGCCGTCCCTGATCAATCAAGCCAGCCCCAATGGTCAGTTTGATCCATCTCACATTACCGATGCCAGCAGCCTGCTGGGTGGTTTGACGCAGTTGTTTCGCAAGTCCTGATTCTCTTGCGTCCGTGACACGGTCTGTCTGACGGCCGTATTGCCAAGAATGAAAAAAGCCTGGAGTCGGTGCAATACCGATTCCAGGCTTTTTTGGCTTGATGCAGAAAAACCCGTACAGCAATTCCGGCCTGTACAGGTTTTTGGGTCTTAGCCGCGTGCTGCTGCTTCCAGAGCTTGTTCCAGATCGGCCAGAATGTCGTCGATGTGTTCCAGGCCAACGGACAGACGCACCATGTCTTCGCTCACGCCCACGGCGGCCAGTTCTTCGGCATTGAGCTGACGGTGAGTCGTGCTGGCAGGGTGGCAAGCCAGGGATTTGGCATCACCAATATTAACCAGACGCAGCACCAGGTTCAGCGCGTCGATAAAGCGGGTACCGGCTTCAATGCCGCCTTTTATACCAAAGGACAAAATCGCCGCAGGCTTGCCACCCATATAGCGCTTGGCCAGTTCATGATCCGGATGGTCAGGCAAACCGGCGTACTTCACCCAGGACACTTGTGGGTGCTTGTTCAGATACTGGGCCACTTTCAGGGCGTTTTCTGTATGACGCTCCATGCGCAGAGGCAGGGTTTCGATGCCTTGCAGGATCTGGAAGGCGCTCAAGGGGGCCAGGGCAGCGCCGGTATTGCGCAGCGGAGCCACGCGGCAGCGGCCGATGAAGGCGGCTGGACCGAAGGCCTCGGTGTAGACCACGCCGTGGTAGGACGGGTCAGGGGTGTTCAGGATGGCAAAGCGATCTTTGTGCTCGGCCCAGGGGAATTTACCGGAGTCCACGACCATGCCCGCAATGGTGGTGCCGTGACCGCCCATGTATTTGGTCAGCGAGTGCACGACAATGTCGGCACCGTGCTCGATAGGACGGCACAGGGCAGGCGAGGCCACGGTATTGTCTACAATCAGGGGTACGCCATGACGGTGAGCGGCATCGGCCAGCGCACGGATATCAATGATGTTGCCAGCCGGGTTGCCGATGGTTTCGCAGAACACGGCACGAGTGCGGTCGTCGATCAGGGCTTCCAGTGCTTCGATATCATTGGGCTGGGCAAATTTGACGGTAATGCCCTGACGCGGGAAGGAGTGCGCGAACAGGTTGTAGGTGCCGCCGTACAGTTTACTGACGGACACAATGTTGTCGCCGGCCTCTGCAATCGTTTGGATAGCATACGTGATGGCTGCCATGCCAGAGGCTACTGCCAAGCCCGCAATCCCGCCTTCCAGTGCTGCCACGCGCTCTTCGAGCACGGTATTGGTCGGGTTCATGATGCGGGTGTAAATATTGCCGGGCACCTTCAGGTCAAACAGATCCGCGCCGTGTTGCGTGTTGTCGAAAGCGTAGGAAGTGGTCTGGTAAATCGGAACAGCAACGGCTTTTGTGGTCGGATCTGGCTGGTAGCCAGCATGAATGGCAAGAGTCTCTAGTTTCATGGTTAATTCTGGAATTGATGATCAAGTGGCTTATATAAGACAAAGCAAGCATAACCCCTGTATGTAGAGAAAAGCATCTAAGGGCGCAGACATTAATACTATGCTTTTATTTCTTCTGGTAATAATGGCGAATTACTGACAACAGGCTCCGCTTTTTAAAGTGCGGGTGGATATTTCTTATTTTCGTTACTTCGCAATGGCCCGACATGGGTTAGCATTTCGTATCCGGGCAGATGGCGTGTTGCATCCTGCCCCGAGGTCCTAGAGGCTTACATGAAAGTATGGTTTAAGCGGGGCTTATTCAGCCTCGTCGTTTTAGCTATTGTCACGGTGGTAGGCGGGGCGATTTTCCTGCTGACATTCAATCCCAATTCGTACAAGCAGAAGCTGGCTGACATCGTCCAGCAAAAGTATCAGCGTACGCTCAAGATTGACGGTGATATCGAACTTTCTCTATTTCCCCGCATTGGCCTGTCCGTGCAGGGGCTGTCCCTGTCTGACCGTAATTCGGAAGATCCTTTCGCTTCTTTGGAAAGCGCCCGGTTTGCGGTGGCCTTGTGGCCTTTGATCAATAACCGCCTGGTGGTGGACCACGTTGCTGTTACCGGCTTCAAAGCCTGGATTGTGCGCGATGAAGAAGGCAAGCTGAATTTTGACGACTTGCTGCAAGCCCCGCCTGCCGGCCCTCACCTTCCCCTTGCCCGCTCGGGCGTATCCTTGTTGCCCGCAGCACAAGCTGCCGAGGCTCCTCAGACAGCCCAGCCTGCACCCGAATCCTTGCCTGTTCCTGAATTGATTGCCAAGCGCTCGGGCAGCGAAACGGATTTCCAGATTGATATTGCGGGTCTGAGCCTGAAGGGTGGTGAGATTCATTACTTCAGCAAACGCAGCAATGTAATTGGCCGTTTGTTGCAGCTGGAAGTGAACACGGGCCGCATGACGTTTGGTCAGCCTTTTGATGTGGCTTTCAAGAGCCGCTTGTCGGGGGACTATCCCGTGGCGGATGGTGTGCTGGAAGGGCAAGGGCAACTGAGTCTGGACCCTGCTTCCAAATCCTACGGGGCACAAAAGCTGAACTTGAGCTTTATCGGTGATCTGGACCAGCTGCAGGCACAAAGCCTGACACTTAAGGGCAATGTGGCCTACAAGTCGGCCCAACGTCAGTTCAGCGCCACCAATCTGGATACCCAATTGCAAGGTCAGTGGTTGGGCGCTTACCCGGTCAGCGATCTGAATGCCACGCTAAATACGCCCAAGATGGAAATCGACAGCGTCAGCGACCTGGTGTCTTTCGAGAAGCTGGCGCTGCGTGTTCGTGGCAAAAATGAAGATCAGAATCTGGATCTGGCCCTGGATGTGCCTCGTATCCAGGTATCGCCTGCACAGGCTGAAGGCTCGCCTGTCGTTGCCAGCCTGAAAGTCAGCGGCCCCAAGGTCCTGGGTTTGGGTTTGACGTTGCAAGGCTTGTCCGGTAACAGCCAGGAATTGATATTTGAGCAGGCCAAGCTGGACGGCGCCATCAAGCAAGGCAGCCGTGTGGCGCAATTGAAGGCCAGTTCCCCCATGCAGTGGCAGCCATCGAATGAGTGGCTGCGTCTGCCCGAGATTCAAGCCAATATCCGCTTGGAAGACGAGGCCGACGCAGGTAGCCGCTTCGAGATGCCGCTGACGGGTCAGGCAGACCTGAACAAAGGCAAACAAGAATACAGTGCGCAGCTAAGCAGTAGCACCGAGCAGGCTCAAGGCAGTCTGGATGTGAGCTTGCAAGATAAGGGTAAAGGGCCGTTGCTGAACGCGGTACTCAAAGCCGACAAGCTGGATCTGGACGAACTGCGTTCGATTTTCTGGGTGACGGCCCCCGAGGTGGTGACCCCACCGGAGCCGGAGCCAGAGGCTGAAGCGCCGGAAGCCGCTGCCGAGCAGGAGCCGGCTGCAGAGGGGGATGAGCAAGCCGAGCAGCCCAAGGCAGAGCAGACAGAGGCGGCTCCCGCAGCCGAAGAAGTGCTTGAAGAAGCTTCCTCTTACGCTTGGCTGGATACGCTCAGCTTTGATCTGCGTTTTGAAATCGAAAAGCTGCGCAGCCTGGGTGTGGTGATGGATCAGGTGAAAGCTCAGGTCAAGAACCAGGGCCAGTTGATCAATTTGTCGCAGTTCAATGCGCAGGCGTATGAAGGTCAGCTCCAGGCCAAGGCCAAGGTTGAGCCCGGCAAGCGCTTTGAATTGGGCCTGAAGTTGCAGCAAATGCAGGTCGGTTCGCTCTTGCTGGATGCGTTCGGCAATGACTACCTGGCAGGCAAGGGCAATGTGGATCTGAACCTGAAGGCTCAAGGTGCCACAAGCCAGGAGCGTCTGAATGCTCTGGAAGGCGGCCTGACGGTCGACTTGCATGACGGCAGCTGGCGCAGCGTTGATCTGGACCAGAGCGTGCGCGATATTAACGAAGCCGTGCGCAATGCCTTTGGCGGTCAGATTCCTTTGCTGTTGCCCCAGTCCGATCCTTTGCGTCGCACGGTGTTGAATCGTTTGCAGGGCAGTCTGGATATCAAGAAAGGGCAAGCGACTTTCCGTAATTTACGGGCCACCACCCCGATTCTGACGGTGACAGCGGCTAAAGGCGCCATGCTGGATTTGGTGAACCAGCAGGCAGATGTGACCTTGCAGGCTCGCCTGAACCACAATAATCTGGCCGTGGAAGAGCGCAAGTCCTTCCAGGACCTGCGCAATGTGCTGATTCCTATCCATATTTCCGGTCCCTGGACAGGGCTGTCCTACCAGATTCAGTGGAAAGACATTGCCAGCAACTCCATCAAGAAGGCACTGCAAGACGGTTTGCTGGACTTGTTGAGTCAGCAAGCCTCGGAAGCTAAAGCAGAGTCCAAACCCGATGTGAAGTCCGAGGTGAAGCAGATCATCAAGGAAGAGCTGGGTGCCAAGGTTCCACAAACCGTTGGCGAAGCCATGAAGCAGTGGTTCAAGCCATGAGCACAAGTTCAGCGGTAAGTTCACCTGACGAGACGGTCTGCCTGTTGCAAGGCGGCCCGTCCCTTAGTGACGACAAGGCACTGGCCTGCAAGGGGCGATGGGTGCTGGGGAACGATCAGGGGCAGGTCCTGGCCGCCGATGCGCTGCCTGCCCTGGCCGAGCTCAGTATGGAACTGCGTTTTGGCCAGCTGGTGTTGCGCGCTCCCGGCATGTTGCGCCTGGATATCGAAGTGGACGTTATTGAAGACGATCCGGATTCCTTTTCCTTGTGGCAGGAAAATGGGCAATCCGTGCAATTGGTAGACGAAGGGGATTTGCCTGCCCAGTGGTTCAGCCGCTATACAGGCCAGCCGCTGCGTCTGTTAAAGCGTTTGCCCCAGGCTGAGTAAGCTGTCTGCGCGGTGATCCATATAGAACAAGCCCTGCTCATGGCAGGGCTTTTTTTATTCTGCTTATGTCGTAGGTTCGGACTGCAGCCGGTGATAGCGGGCAAGCAGCGTTTCCTGGCTTTCCTGGTGCTGGGGGTGAACCTCGATACATTCGACCGGGCACACTACCACACACTGCGGCTCATCAAAGTGGCCGACGCATTCTGTACACAGGTTGGGATTGATCTCGTAGATCTCCTCGCCCATGTAAATAGCCAGGTTAGGGCACTGCGGCTCACAAACGTCGCAGTTAATGCATTCTTCAGTAATGTGCAGTGCCATAGCGCAGTGTCCTGATAAGCGTGGTCCTTGGATTTGACCAGTCGGTCACCCTACAGTGTAGTACGGACCGCTGCGCAGGGCGAGTTCAGGTGGTTGAAACCGCTTGCTGATTGCGTTCTTTGGCTTTGGTTTGTAGCCAACGCTCCACGGACGGGAACACAAATTTGCCTACATCACCCCCCAAAATGGCAATTTCGCGCACGATGGTGCCGGAGATGAACTGGTACTGATCCGAAGGAGTCATGAACATGGTCTCGACTTCGGGCAGCAGGTGACGGTTCATGCCCGCCATTTGAAATTCGTACTCAAAATCCGACACGGCGCGCAGGCCACGTACGATCACGCGACCATTTTGTTCGCGTACAAAGTCCTTGAGCAGGCCGGAAAAGCTTTTCACTTCCACGTTCGGGTAGTGGCTGAGCACTTCGGAGGCGATCTCAACACGCTCTTCAACGGTGAAGAAAGGGCGCTTGTTCTGGCTGGAGGCCACACCGACCACAACGTGATCGAAAAGGTTGGCGGCTCGCCGGACCAAGTCTTCATGGCCTCGGGTCAGGGGGTCGAAGGTGCCGGGGTAAACAGCTGTGATCATGGTGCATCCGCGTAAGTGGTTCAAGTTGGCAGGTCGGAGTCCGGGGGGAGCGGTGCAGGCGTCCCGGAAAATTCGGCATTATTGACTGTTTTTTGCATCGCAGCAAATCGCAACAAATGATAATGTACCTGCCCTGCCTTATCCTGTCGTAGTATCCCGTATTGATCCGGGGCTTGTATAGGGGTTTCGGACTCAATGTAAACCAGTGCGTCCGGTGCCAGCACATTGGGCAGCAAGGGCCAGATACGTTCCATCCAGTCATGCGCAAAGGGCGGGTCTATGAAGACCAGATCGTAGCGCATCTGGCTGCGCTCCAGAATATGGAGGGCGTCGCCCGCATGGATACGTACGTGGTCTGCCTTGAGTTTGGTACGCAGGCTGCGCAAATTGCTGACAGCGGGTCCGTGGCGTTCCACCATTTGTACAAAGGCGACACCGCGCGAGGCCGCTTCAAAGCCCAGGGCTCCGCTACCGGCAAACAGATCCAGCACGTTCTTGTCGCTGAATTGGCCGCCCCAGAAGTGGTTAAGCCAGTTAAACAGCGTTTCGCGCACACGATCCGGGGTGGGCCGCAGACCGGGTGCATCGACGACTGAAATCGGTGTGCGGCGGTAATCACCACCTACAATACGGACAGCATGTTTTCTCATTAGCGCTTTGATCGGATAATGTGGTCATTCAACAGAATTTTCTAGTGTAAATCGTATGTTCAGTTTTTTTAAAAGAAAGAAGGCCAAGCCAGAGCCACAAGTCACTCAAACGGAGCTGACCGAGCCGCTTTCTCCTGCCCCGTCGCAGCCCCAGGCTGACGCGGCAGATGCATCCCCCGCTGTATCGCAGGATCAAAGCACGCCGGTTCAAACGCCGGTGGCCCCGCCTGCTGTGGCTTTGGATAGCCAGGCAGCCAGCCAGGCTGAACATCGCGTTGCCTCCGAGTCTACGCCCACGCAGCCAGAGGTGCCACAACCAGCCCCGGCCAGTGTCCCGATCCCAGAGCCTGCCCGTGTCCACGAGCCGCAAGTGCAGCCCGTACCCGAACCCGAACCCGTTCGTACTCCTGAGCCGGAAGTACAGCCTGTGCCGGAGCCAAGCCGTACTCCAGAGCCCGAGGTTGAGCCAGTGCCTGAACCCGAGGTGCAGCCGGTTCCCGAGCCGGTACCGCAACCGGAACCCGAGATACAGCCGACTCCTGAACCGGAGCCAGAGATTGTTCCAGTTCCTGCGCCACAGCCTGAACCAGCTCCTGCCCTGACGCCAGAGCCAGAAGCCGCCGCGCCTGTGGTGAAAACTTCCTGGATGGCACGCTTGAAGCAGGGCTTGTCGCGTACAGGCCAGAGCCTGAGCAGTCTGTTCGTCGGTGCCAAGGTTGATGAAACCTTGTTCGAGGAACTGGAAGACGCCTTGCTGATGGCAGACGCGGGTGTTGAGGCTACCGAGAAACTGATTACCGCCTTGCGTGCTCGTGTCCGTAAAGAAAAAGTCAGCGATGCGGCCCAGGTCAAACAGATCCTGTGTGACATCCTGACCGATCATTTGAAGCCCCTGGAGAAGTCCTTTCCTCTGGAATCGAGCAAACCACTGGTAGTCATGATTGCCGGGGTGAATGGAGCAGGTAAAACCACGTCTATCGGTAAGTTGGCTCACACCTTCCAGGAGCAGGGCGCAAAGGTCTTGTTGGCCGCCGGTGATACGTTCCGTGCTGCCGCTCGTGAACAGCTGATTGAATGGGGCACCCGCAATAACGTCAGTGTTATTGCTCAAGACGGTGGTGATCCCGCCGCGGTGGCGTTTGATGCTGTGCATGCAGGCCGTGCCCGCGATATGGGCGTGGTCATGGTGGATACCGCTGGCCGTTTGCCAACCCAGCTTCACCTGATGGAAGAGCTCAAGAAGATCAAGCGCGTCATCGGCAAGGCCGATGGACAGGCTCCTCATGAAATTCTCTTGGTTGTGGACGGCAATACCGGCCAGAACGCCATTTCTCAGATTCGTGCCTTTGATGCGGCCTTGGGGCTGACTGGCCTGGTGGTTACCAAGCTGGACGGTACGGCTAAAGGCGGGACGCTGGCTGCCGTTGCTGCCTGTGCGCAAGGCGTACGTCCTATTCCGGTGTACTGGATTGGCGTGGGCGAGGGCATGCAGGATCTGCAAGCCTTTGTGGCCCGTGAGTTTGCGTCGGCCTTGTTGGGCATGAACGCTTAAATCCAAGTTTGGCTATAAAAGAAAGCGGCGATGTCTTTACAGGCATCGCCGCGTTTTTATCCCTGGGCCGATCAGGAGTAGAGCGCTACCTAGTAGCAAGCAAAGGCTCAGCGTACAGGGGGCTTTTCAGTGCTTTTGGCGTTCAGCGTCGCAGAAGCTCTGTTTGCGGCTGATGCTGATCCAAGGCATTGAGCGCATGCTGTGCATGGGCGGCACGACCTTGGCGGGCATGCGTCAGCCAGTCCCGCGCAAACTGCGCTTGTTCGGGGTTGGCTGCATGTTGGGCATACCAATCCAGCGCCACGTCCACGTCGGTGACTGCACCAATCAAGGCCTGACATTCGCGCAGCACTTTGTGCAGCCCTTGTTTGTCGGCTGCGCTGGGCAAAAACTCCAGGCAGTAGCGCAGGCTCTTGATCCGGTTGCGCAGGCGGTGCTGCTTGTCCTGGCTGATCTGAGCAAAGCGTTGGCTGCGTAATTGAATTGTCTGGAACCAGCGGCTGATACGGGCTTCGATCAAATGTTCGGGCTGAGGCACACCATTCAGTTCCAGCGTAGGGCCGCAAATCAGGCTTTGCAGATTGCTTAACAGCAGGGACTGAAACTCGGCTGCACTGGCCAGTTGGACCGGGTCGTGCTCCAGATGGGCAGGAGTAGGCTCAGGTGCGGGGCCGGGCATTCCCGCCTGCAGCAGCAAGGGGGTGATTTCCAGGTGTACCAGGTCATGGTCGCGTGCCTGACCAAACAGACCAAAATAATGTGTCAGACGCGTATTGGCATACCCTTCGCTAGCCGATAGCCACATTTTGAACAGCTTGCGGCAGGAGCGCAGACGACGCAGACCTACACGCATCAAGGCCAGATAGTCGGCCTGACGGGAAGAGTCCGGACGTATGCCATCCACACCCGCCAGCAAGGCAGCATTGCGAATGACCTGCTCCAGGCTCATGGTGGCACTTAGGCTATAAAACTGTTCCAGATCTTCGGTGTCAACAAAATGCGGTTTGGGCAGGTCGTAGGCTTTGCGGGTCAGGGCCGCAGCTACCTGTTCGGGCGTCAGATCCAGACTTTCCGATTTGGCCCGGCGGCGGTCCGCCAGACTGGCCAGGGCATCACCACGCTCGGACTTGCTGCGCATCTCCAGAATCAGGCCATGTTTGTACAGCCAGCGCTGGCCGACCTCAAACATGGTCAGGCTCTCGCCCTTGATCAGCTCAATTTCCAGCTCGTTGACCAACAGCTTCAAACCATTGGATTCGATATGGCCCACATCGTAGGCCAGCTCCAGTTCAGACTGGCCTTGCTTGATCAGGGCCAGCTCGCGCTGGATGCGGGTTTGATAACGGGCTTGAATCTGATCCGCATAACGAGCCAGCGCAGCGTGGGCAGGTGTGTCCTGATACAGACTCAGGTCCAGTTCCGGGCCGGGACGGGGGTGATTGATTTCAATGCGGGACAGGGTATCAGGACCGGGCAGTTTGACGGTCTGAACCCATTGCTCGCCTTCCTTGCGCAGACGCAAGGCGATACTCGAGCGCGCCAAATCGCGTTCGGGCGTATCAAAGTAAATGGCATTTAAGGTAATGCTACCCGTGCGTACTGCGTCAAAGGCGGTCAATAAACCGGGACGGGCACTCTCGGGTACAAAAAATTTCAGTTCTTGTTCTAGCACAGCATCGCACTCGAGAAATCACCCACAACAGGTGGGCGGATAAAACGATTATTTTGCATGTAAACCAGCCAAACTTGAAGTGTCGACACCCGTATAAGTGTGTGTAGTCATGTCAAGTTTTATAAAGGGGGAGTGCCCAGCGGCTCGCGCCAGCCCAGCTGATGCGAAATGCTGTTGGCGCACTGTCGCAATTGGGCCAGGATGGGGCTGTCAATACTGGCATCAAACAGCGTGCTGGGGCCCAGGCTGGTCAGGGCCAGCACAATCTGGCCGGAGTGATCAAACACGGGGACGGACAGGGCATCGATACCCGGCAAGGGGTTGCCCAGTGCCTGTGCCACACCTTGTTCACGGATTTTTTCCAGCATGGCAGCCAGTTCTTTGGGGCTGGGGCGCAGTGGGCTGATACTGGTTACAACAGCGCTGTCACCTGCCTCGCGCTCAATATAATGACGCGCGACCTCCGGGGGCAGCCAGGCGGCAAAGACGTGGCCGGTGGCCGTGTGCAGCATGGACATGACCGTGCCGCAGCGCATGTTCACATGGACCGGGTAGCTGGCCTCGCTGATATGAACCATGGTGGGTCCGTGTGAGCCCAGCACCGCCAAGCCCAGGGTGTGCCCAATGCGCGAGGCCCAAGCTTGAACCAGGGGCAGGGCGATCTTGACCGGGTTCTGGCTTTGCAGGCTGACCAGCCCCATCTGCAAGGCAAAGGGCCCCAGCTCGTACAGTCCAGTCGCCGGAGCCTGCTGCACCAGTCCTACATTGGTAAAGCTGACCAGATAAGGGTGGGCTTTGGCCGAACTCATCCCAGCTTGCGTGGCCAGATCACGCAACATCATGGGTTGTCCGCTATCCACCAGCACTTTCAACAGGCCAAAACCCGTTTCAATGGATTGGATACGGCGACGCTTTTCGTCCAGAGCAGGCAAAATGGGTTCGGTCATAGGGGTTTGGGGCTGTTTGGCACAGTCTTCAAGTGTACCGACTAATGAAGCTGCCCGCCGGGCCTTGGGTGTCGTAAAATGGCCTTAATTATTATCTGTCTGAGCAAAGAGCACGATGAATCAAGAAATTCAGTCCGACGCTGGTCAACTGGACGCCAGTCCAATCGCTCCCGTTCCAGAGATTGTTGAAGAGCTGCGCGCCGGTCGCATGGTTATTCTGGTTGACGAAGAGGACCGCGAAAACGAAGGCGATCTGGTCATGGCCGCCGAATTCGTAAATGCCGAGGCGATCAACTTCATGGTGACGCATGGTCGCGGTCTGGTTTGCCTGACCCTGACCGAAGAGCGCTGCCGCCAACTGGACCTGCCTTTGATGGCCACCCGCAACGGTACACGCTTTGGCACCAACTTTACGGTGTCGATTGAAGCGGCTGAAGGCGTGGAGACCGGCATTTCCGCTGCTGACCGCGCTCGCACCGTGCAAGCGGCCGTGGCTCGCGATGCACGTCCGATTGATCTGGTGCAGCCTGGCCACATCTTTCCCTTGAAGGCGGCTAAGGGTGGCGTACTGGTGCGTGCCGGCCACACCGAAGCGGGCTGCGACTTGACGGCGATGGCAGGTTTGACCCCGGCTGCTGTCATTTGTGAAGTGCTCAATCCTGACGGCACCATGGCGCGTTTGCCCGATTTGCTGGTGTTCGCCCGCGAGCATGGCATCAAGGTTGGCACCATTGCGGACCTGATCCAGTACCGCAGCGAACACGAGTCCATGATCGAGCGTTTGCACAAGAAATCCGTCAAGACTCCTTATGGTGAATTTGAATGCCACGCTTACCGCGATCTGTCTTCCGGTGGCTTGCATCTGGCACTGGTGCACGGTGAAATCAGCCCGGAAGTGGAAACCTTGGTCCGCGTACATGAACCGACTACCGTGCTGGATGTTCTGATCGAGGGGGATGTGGGCCACAGCTGGACCCTGCCCACTGCGTTGCGTACCGTGGCCAAATCCGACAGCGGCGTTGTCTTGCTGATGAACTGCCAGAGCTCCGAAGAAGAGAGTTTCGAGCAGATTCAGGCTTGGGCTGCAGACAGCCCGGCCCAGGCGCCACGCGGTCGCCCTAGCCGCAACGATCTGCGCACCTACGGAATTGGTGCACAAATTTTGCGTGACCTCAATGTTGGTAAAGCCCGTTTGATGTCGCGACCACGTAAAATGCCAAGCATGGCCGGGTTTGCATTGACCGTGACGGGTTACCATAGCGAACCAGACTCTCAATCCTAAGCGGAGCTTCCAACATGAATCCTTACATTGTTACCCCTGACCTGAATGGGGAAGGTCTGCACATTGGTATTGTGCGTGCGCGTTTTAATGAATCCATCGGTCTGACCGAGTTGGAAGCCTGCTTGAAAGAGCTGGAAGCTTTGGGTGTAGACGAGCGCGACGTGACCGTTCTGTCCGTCCCCGGTGCGCTGGAACTGGGCATTACCCTGGGCCAGATGGCTGAAACCGGCGAATTTGATGCCCTGATCGCTCTGGGTGCTGTTATCCGCGGTGACACCTACCACTTTGAAGTGGTCAGCAATGAAAGCGCTTCGGCCATTACTCAAGTCTCCCTGGCAACCGGTATTCCTGTTGCCAACGGTGTACTGACCACCAACACAGATGAACAAGCCGAGATTCGTGCTGCTGAAAAAGGTCGCGATTGCGCCCGTACAGCGGTCGAGCTGGGCAATCTTATCGCCGTCCTCGAACCCGAGCTGGACGACGATGAGGACGAAGATTACGAGGACGAAGATCTTGACGACGACAAATAAAGTCCCGGCCAGCAAGGCCAACGGACGATCCGCGCGCCGCCGCTCGCGCGAATTTGCCCTGCAGGGCATCTACTCCTGGCTGTTGCGAGGCGCTGATGGCCTGCAGGAAGCCACCTCCATCGACGCCCATATCCGGGGCGACGAGGAGTTTGGCGAAGCCGACGCAGCCTGGTTCAAAACCTTGCTGTTCGGCGTCATGCGCGAAGCCCCTGTGCTGCGCGAACGCTTTTTGCCGTATGTGGATCGTCCTTTGGAAGAGCTCTCTCCCATTGAACACGGCATCTTGCTGATTGGCAGCTACGAACTGGTGCATCACGTTGAAGTGCCTTACCGCGTTGCCATTAACGAAGCTGTTGAACTGGCCAAGTCCTTTGGCGGTACCGACGGTTTCAAATTCGTGAACGGCGTGCTGGACAAACTGGCCGCCGACGTACGCGCACCTGAAGTTGCCAAGCAGGCCCGCCGCTAAAACGGGGCGTGCCGTGCTGAACGAGTTCGGTCTTATCCAGCAGTATTTCAATCGTCCCGCTCCCGAAGGCTATTTGGGAGTGGGCGACGATTGCGCCCTTTTTACTCCAACACCCGGCTGGCAACTGGCCAGCAGCGTGGATCTGCTGATCGAAGGGCAACATTTCTTTCCCGATGTGGACCCCTTTCTCTTGGGGCACAAGGCGCTGGCCGTGAACCTGTCGGACCTGGGCGCCATGGGAGCCAAACCAAGAGCTTGCCTCCTGGCTTTGTCCATGCCCGCAGTCCGACCCGAGTGGCTGGCCGCATTCTCCAAAGGTTTGTTTGAACTGGCCGATCAGGCGCAATGCCCCTTGATTGGCGGTGATACCACGCGTAGCAAGCAGGGGGTGGTCATCAGCATTACGGTGCTGGGTGAAGTCCCAGCAGGGCAGGCCTTGCAACGCAGTGCGGCTCAAGCCGGTGACGATATTTGGTTGACGGGTACCTTGGGGGCGGCAGACATTGCCTTGCGCCTTCTGCAGGGTCGACTGGCCGCGGACCCGGATCGTTTGGCTGCCAGCCGCCCAGCCTTGGAACAGCCCTGGCCGCCTTATCGCCTGGGTCATGCCCTGGCAGGTTTGGCTCATGCTGCGATCGATGTGTCTGATGGCCTGGTCCAGGACCTGGGCCATATCGCCAAAGCCAGCCAATGTGCCGCCCATCTGGATTGGGATGCCTTGCCGCTGGATCCTTCCTTGACGGGTCTGCCTGCCGAATTGCAGCGCGAAGCGGTTCTGGTTGGTGGTGACGTTTTTCAATTGTGTTTTACGGGTGCTCCCCAACAACGGGAGTCCATCATGGCGCTGGCCCAGCGCGAAGGCGTGCAGCTTAGCCGTATTGGCTCCATGCATGCCGGTAGCGGGGTGTACGTGCGTGATCAACAGGGTCTGGATCCTGCCCCTGCCCAGGGCGGTTTCGATCATTTTGGTGGCTGAGTCTGTGTCATGAGCACATTTCCTGATCCTTCCTTGAATCCCATTCAACGTCCTACCCTGGATTGGGTGGTGAAAAAGCCCTGGCGCCTGATTGCCTTTGGTGGCGGTACCGGCGTATTGCGTCCGGGGCCGGGTACCTGGGGCACGGTGCTGGCCTGGGTCTTGTGGGTCTTGGGTCTGCATGTGCTGACCGACACGCAAATGGCCATTTTCTTGCCGCTCACCTTTTTCATTGGCTGCTGGGCTTGCCATCGCACGGGCTACGATCTGGGTGTGTCTGATCACAGTGGCATGAATTGGGATGAGATGGTCGCCTTCTGGCTGGTGCTGTGGCTGATTCCGCAGACCTGGCTGGCACAGGGCATCGCATTCGTTTTATTTCGTTTCTTTGATATTCTCAAACCACCGCCGATCCGCTATTTTGATCGTCGTCTGCATAATGGTTTTGGCGTTATGTGGGACGATCTCCTGGCGGCAGGCTATACCTTGTTGCTGATGGCTGTCTTGGTACGTTTTGGAGTTTTCTCATGAGCGATTACGAGCACGGCAATGCCGCCCTGGCCCTGGGGCGAGCCCTTAAAGATCGCGGCTGGATGGTCGCCTGCGCCGAGTCATGTACCGGTGGCCTGCTGGCTGCTGCCCTGACGGACCTGCCCGGCTCCAGCGCCTGGTTCGAGCGCGGTCTGGTCACTTACAGCAATAAGGCCAAGGTTCAGGAACTGGGCGTGAACCAGGACACCCTGGATCGTTTTGGCGCGGTCAGCGAGGAAACCGCCATGGAAATGGCGGCGGGTGCGCTGGAAGCCACTGCAGATGCGGAACTGGCTATTTCCACGACCGGCATTGCCGGTCCGGATGGAGCCACGGCGGGCAAGCCGGTTGGCCTGGTGTGCTTCGGTTTTGCACAGCGCCGGGGTGATGGCATTGTGACCCGCGCCTCTGCCCGTATCTTTGACGGAGACCGGGCCCAAATCCGTCAGCAGGCCGTGGAATACGCCTTGGCCAGTGCGCTGACCATGCTCAATCCCGCCTGATTGCTCAGGCCGGTAACATCAAACCCAGCTGCCTGGCGCTCGAACGTAGTTCGGGCAGGCAGCGCTGGATCAGCTTTTCTTCCGTATCCTGCCAGTCCTTGATGCTGATGCTCATTCCGGCCACAACGCGCCCGCTGGCACTGCGCACGGGTACGCCAATGGCCGTTAGCCCCAGTTCCAGTTCTTCCTTGATCAAGGAATAATCCTTTTCCTGCACCTGCTTCAATTCGCGTAGCAAGGCCTCGCGAGTATGGGCGGTGTATTGCGTCATGATCTTGAAGGGAGCCAGTTCCAGGTAGGCATCCAGCCTGCTTTGCGGCAACTGCGACAGCATCATTCGCCCGATAGAGGTGCAGTGAGCAGGCAGGCGGCTACCCAAGCCTAAAGACACAGTCAGTACACGCTGTCGTTGGGCGCGTGCCAGATACAGAATTTCGTCTCCATCCAGCAAGGCCAGTGCACAGGTTTCACCGACGCGGTCACTCAGGTCGTCCAGTATGGGCTGGGCCAGACTGACGATGGAGGTCGAAGAAAAATAGGCATGGCCCAACTGCAAAATTGCTGGGCGCAGTTTCCAGAACGCACCTTCCTGTTCTGCATAGCCCAGGGCTTGCAATGTGTAGAGGCAGCGCTGCACCACCGCCCGTGCCAGACCCGTTTTCAGGGCAATTTCTGCGGCCCGCAATGGCCGCCTTCTGTCTGAAAAAGCCGTAATCACCTGCAAACCACGGGCTAGCGATTGCATGTAGTCCGGATCGCCTTTGTAGCTGCTGGCGGTAGGGCTTGTCTCTTTATTCGTCGTCATTGCTCAGTAAGTGGCAGGATCTAGTTTTGTTCGATTAACGAACTCGATGGGATTAACAAGAATTATCGATGATAAATTGTAAAAAAAACAAGACTTAGCAATTTAATAATCAAGTTCGATTATCGGACAAAATAAGTTTGGAGTGATTCATGAAAAAAATTCTAGCCCGTAAAGTGGCTCCTCTGCTGGCCGGAATGGGTTTGTTGTTTTGTTCCTTGGGCGCGCAAGCCGCGTATCCGGACAAGCCTATCCGTCTTGTTGTGCCCTTTACGCCGGGCGGTGTGACTGACGTTATTGCCCGAGGTGTCGCGCAGCAACTGTCCAAGGATCTGGGCCAGATCATCATTGTGGAAAACAAGCCCGGTGCCAGCGGCATTATCGCTACGGACTTCGTCGCGAAATCTGCTCCCGATGGCTATACCGTCTTGCTGGCTGCGGTTGGTCAGGCCGTGGTGAACAACCATCTCTACAAGAAACTGCCTTACGATCCGGCGCAGGATCTGGCCGCTGTTTCTCTGGTGGCGGAAGGGCAGAACGTGCTGGTGGTGAACGCCAAGCAAAGCCCATTCAATACGGGCGAAGAGCTGATTAATCATGCTCGCGCCAAGCCCGACGATCTGACTTACGCTTCCTTTGGTAATGGCTCGTCCTCGCACCTGTCGGCCGCCGCCTTTACCACGATGGCCAATATCGACGTCATCCATGCTCCTTACCGTGGCAGCGCACCTGCCATGACTGATCTGCTGGG
Organism: Alcaligenes phenolicus; assembly: GCF_032063905.1. Classification (NCBI taxonomy): domain Bacteria; kingdom Pseudomonadati; phylum Pseudomonadota; class Betaproteobacteria; order Burkholderiales; family Alcaligenaceae; genus Alcaligenes; species Alcaligenes phenolicus. The sequence goes on along the minus strand of NZ_DAMBOE010000008.1, from coordinate 70,390 downwards.
TGGCCACATCTCCTTCATGTTCGACAGCATGGGCACCGCAATTACGCACATCAACGCCAATACTGTGCGTCCCCTGGCTGTGTCCGGTCCGGAGCGTTCCTCCTTGTTGCCAGAGGTTCCAACCTTTGCAGAGTTGGGCCTGAACCAGGGCTATAACGTGACAGCCTGGTTTGGTTTCCACGTCAGCAGCGGTACGCCTACTGAAATTATTGATCGCCTGAGCCAGGCCATGAAAACCGTTAGCGAAAACAGCGAGTTTGTTGAAACCTTCCGTCGTCAGGGTGTAGACATCATTTCCTCCACCCCTGCCGAGTACGCCGAGTTCCTGCGTCAGGAAGACGAGAAATTGGGTAGCCTGATCAAGCAAGCCAATATCACGCTGGATTAATTGTTTTTGAATGGAGCACTGTAACGTGAGCGATCAGCACGCCTCGCAGGCGACGCGTCCTGCCCCTTTGGATGGCATCCGGGTTCTGGATCTGACACGCATTCTGGCTGGCCCATGGTGCACACAGAACCTGGCCGACCTGGGGGCCAATGTCTACAAGATAGAGCGACCCGAAACCGGCGACGATACTCGTGCCTGGGGCCCGCCCTTTTTGCAGACACCTGAAAAGGAAGATACGGCTGAAGCGGCCTATTACTTGTCGGCCAACCGTAATAAGCAGTCGATCAGCCTGGATATTGCCAGCCAGGAAGGGGCGGATGTGGTGCGTGCCATGGCACGGGAATGCGACATTCTGGTGGAGAACTTCAAGGTGGGTGGTCTGGCTAAATACGGCCTGGACTACGCCAGCTTGAAAGAGATCAACCCTCGCCTGATTTATTGCTCGATTACCGGCTTTGGTCAGACAGGCCCTTATGCCGAGCGTCCGGGTTATGACTTCATGATCCAGGCCATGGGCGGCATGATGAGTCTGACGGGCGAACGTGATGACAAGCCCGGCGGTGGTCCTCAGAAAGCGGGGGTTGCCGTCGCGGACTTGATGACGGGCATGTATGCCACCAGCAGCATTCTGGCCGCCTTGTTTGAGCGCTCACGCAGTGGTTTGGGGCAGCATATCGACATTGCTTTGCTGGATTGTCAGGTAGCCATGCTGGCGAACCAGAACATGAATTATCTGGTTAGTGGGCAGGCACCGAAGCGAGCCGGTAATGCACATCAGAATCTGGTGCCCTATCAGGTGTTCCCGACGGCAGATGGTCACATCATTGTGGCTATCGGCAATAACCGTCAGTTCGCGGCTTATTGCGAAGCAATTGGGCACCCGGAAATTGTTGAGGATGCGCGTTTCAACATTAACAGTCAGCGGGTCAAGCACAGGGATGAGCTGGAGCAGATTCTGAGTGCCGCAATGCAAAAGCATCCTAGTGCTTACTGGCTGGAAACGCTGGACAAGATTGGCGTGCCAGCCGGGCCTATCAATGATCTGCACGGTGTGTTCTCGCACCCGCAGGTTCGGGCCCGTAATATGCGTATCGAGCTGGACCATAGTCAGGCTGGCAAGGTCAGCATGACGGCCAGCCCCATGCGCTTTTCAGATAGTCCGGTGTCCTACCGCATGGCTCCGCCGCAGTTGGGCGAGCATACTGAGCAGGCTCTGGAGAGTTTGCTGGGAGCGGATAACCCGGAGCTGAAGCAGTGGCGCAACCGGAACCAGGCTTGACCGGGGTTAAAAGCCAAAGCCAAACTCAAACCAGAATTTGAACCAGTGCCAGAGTCGAGGCGCAGGCCTGGTTTAGCGTTTGGACTTGTGGCAGGAGTAGTGTCCGATTGACACCGCTCCTGCTACCTGAAATACAGGTCAGACCCTGGCCTAGGCCTCGTGACTCAGTAGGGGGGGGGGAGTTGCTTCTTACGCTTAAGGCTCAACTGAGCCTGAGTGGGACCTATCGGTCATAGCTTAATAAATAAAAAGCCCCACTCACTTTGGATTGGATCCAAGTGAGTGGGGCTTTCTTGTATCTACACTACTTGCTGTCGCTGTCGCTGTCGCTGTCGCTGTCGCTGTCGCTGTCGCTGTCGCTGTCGCTGTCG
>NZ_DAMBOE010000008.1:349-68252 GCF_032063905.1 Alcaligenes phenolicus | reverse complement strand
CTACAAGCTTGGACTCTGTATCCCCGGTCTGTTTTCAAGCCGGGGAAGGGCAGTCAATTAGCGCTGCTTGTTGCGCGCGTCATTAATCGCATTGCGCGTAGCAATCGCTGCAGCTTGTGCCGCATCACGCCAGTCATCGCCTCGGCTGGCGTACAGAATGGCACGCGAAGAGTTGATCATCATGCCGTTACCTTGCGAGTCCATACCAGCAGCAACGGTGGCGACCACATCGCCACCTTGTGCGCCAATGCCGGGCACCAGCAAAGGCATATCGCCAATACGGGCACGTACCTTGCCAATTTCCTCGGGGAAGGTTGCGCCCACCACCAAAGCACATTGGCCGTTCGTATTCCATTTCTCTGCCACCAGGCTGGCTACGTGCAGGTACAGCGGCGTACCGTCGGCCATTTCCATGAATTGCAGGTCCGAGCCACCAGGGTTGGAGGTGCGGCACAGCACGATCACGCCCTTGTCCTTGTGCTCCAGGTACGGTTCTACCGAATCAAAGCCCATGTAGGGGCTGACGGTGACGGCATCTGCGCGATAGCGCTCAAAGGCTTCGCGTGCGTATTGCTCGGCTGTCGAACCCACGTCCCCACGCTTGGCATCGAGCACGATGGGCAGGTGAGGGTAGCGGCTGCGAATGTAGTCGCACAGGTCTTGCAACTGATCCTCGGCACCCTGAGCGGCAAAGTAGGCAATCTGTGGCTTGATGCCGCAAGTGTAGTCGGCGGTGACGTCCACAATCGCTTTGCAGAACTCATAAATCGCGCCGGGTTTGCTGGCCAGCTCCAAGGGCAGGCGGGCGGGGTCTGGGTCCAGACCCACCATCAGCATGGATTGGTTGTCCGTCCAGGCACGGTTCAGTTTTTCTATGAATGTCATGGGAATCAGGAAAGTAAACGGCTATACAAAAAGCTGAGCCAGACGGCACCAGCAAAAATAAGGGACAGCAGCACGGCAGCACTGGCCAGATCCTTGGCCCGCCCGATCAAGGGGTGGTGCTCCAGGGTAATCGTATCGGCCAGGGCCTCCAGGGCCGAGTTCAGCAGCTCCACCACCAGCACAAAAACCAGCGTGCCCAGCAGGACCAGAATCTCTGCCGGCGTTTCCCCCAGCCAGAATGCCAGTGGCGTCAGGATGACAGCCAGCGCCAGTTCCTGGCGAAAGGCAGCTTCATGGCGCAGGGCAGCGGCCAGGCCCTGGCTGGAGTAGCGCAGGGCATTGAACAGGCGGCCAACACCGCCTTTGCTTTTGAATGGAGAGTCTGACATGAAGGACGCTGCAGATTGAAGTGCCCTGATTATAGGGGTTTGCTTGGACGAAAAAAAACCGGATGGAAAAATCCATCCGGTTTTTGTACTAAAAGCGTGGCGATCAGGGCAGAAGTGATCAATTTCCGCCCGGATCGGGGTGCTGATAAGTGGCTTAGAAGCCGCCCATACCACCCATGCCGCCCATGCCACCCATGTCAGGCATGGCTGGAGCAGGCTTGTCTTCCACGATTTCGGTCACGGCCACTTCGGTGGTCAGCAACAGGCTGGCGATCGAAGCTGCGTTTTGCAGGGCAGTGCGAGTCACCTTGGTTGGGTCCAGAACGCCTTGCTCGACCAGGTCACCGTATTCGCCAGTAGCAGCGTTGTAACCGTAGGTGCCGGTGCCGCTGGCCACTTGGTTAACAACCACGCTGGCTTCTTCGCCGGCGTTGGAAACGATGGTGCGCAAAGGAGCTTCGATAGCACGCAGGATCAGCTTGATACCGGCGTCTTGGTCGGTGTTGTCGCCTTTCAGTTGGGCAACAGCTGCGCGGGCACGAATCAGTGCAACGCCACCGCCAGGAACGATACCTTCTTCGACGGCTGCGCGAGTAGCGTGCAGGGCGTCTTCAACGCGGGCTTTCTTCTCTTTCATTTCGACTTCGGTGGCCGCGCCAACGCGAATCACGGCAACACCGCCAGCCAGCTTGGCCACGCGCTCTTGCAGTTTTTCACGGTCGTAGTCGGAAGTGGACTCGTCGATCTGAACGCGGATTTGTTTCACGCGAGCTTCGATGTCGGTGCCGTTGCCAGCGCCGTCGATGATCGTGGTATTTTCTTTGGCCACTTCAATGCGCTTGGCCTGACCCAGGTCGTCCAGAGTCGCTTTTTCCAGGGACATACCGGTTTCTTCGGAGATCACGGTACCGCCAGTCAGGATAGCGATGTCTTCCAGCATGGCTTTGCGACGATCGCCAAAGCCAGGAGCTTTAACGGCGGTAGTCTTCAGGATGCCACGGATGTTGTTCACAACCAGAGTAGCCAGGGCTTCGCCTTCCACGTCTTCAGCAACGATCAGCAAAGGACGGCTGGTCTTGGCAACTTGCTCCAGTACGGGCAGCAGGTCACGGATGTTGGAGATCTTCTTGTCGAAAATCAGAACAAACGGATCGTCCAGAACAGCAACTTGCTTGTCAGCGTTGTTGATGAAGTAAGGAGACAGGTAGCCGCGGTCAAACTGCATACCTTCGACCACGTCCAGTTCGTTTTCCAGGGATTTGCCGTCTTCAACGGTAATCACGCCTTCTTTGCCCACTTTGTCCATGGCATTGGCGATGATCTCACCAATGGAGTGGTCGCTGTTGGCGGAAATGGAACCGACCTGAGCAATTTCTTTGCTGGTGGTGCAAGGACGGGACAGTTGACGCAGTTCGTCAACCACAACGCCAACGGCCTTGTCGATACCGCGCTTCAGGTCCATTGGGTTGATGCCAGCGGCAACAAACTTCAGGCCTTCTTCAACGATGGCTTGAGCCAGCACAGTAGCGGTAGTGGTACCGTCACCGGCGTTGTCGGAAGTTTTGGAAGCAACTTCTTTAACCAGTTGAGCACCGATGTTCTCGAACTTGTCTTTCAGTTCGATTTCTTTGGCAACGGACACACCGTCTTTAGTAACGGTAGGAGCGCCGAAAGAGCGGTCCAGAACAACGTTACGGCCTTTGGGGCCCATGGTGGTCTTAACAGCGTTGGCCAGAACATTGACGCCGCGCACGATGCGGGTGCGTGCGTCGTCGCCGAAGTAAACTTGTTTTGCGGTCATGGTTTGAATCCTATTGAATTTTCGTTGGCGGTACTTATTCGATCACGGCGAAGATTTCTTCTTCGCGGATCACCAGCAGCTCTTCGCCGTCGATCTTGACGGCCTGGCCGGAGTATTTGCCAAACAGAACTTTGTCGCCGACCTTCAGGTCCAGCGCCAGAACCTTGCCGTCCTCGGTTTTCTTACCGGGGCCAACGGCCAGGATTTCGCCTTGATCGGGCTTTTCAGTCGCGCTCTCGGGGATAACGATACCGGAAGCGGTTGTGCGTTCGTTGTCCAGACGCTTGACGATCACACGATCGTTCAAAGGACGCAGTGCCATGGAGAAACTCCTGTTTAAAGATGACTTTAGTTGTTGGTCCGATTGTGGGGGCGAGGCGTTTTAGCACTCAACCCCTTCGAGTGCTAATTATAGGGACGACTTTTCTAATTTCAAGAGCACCAGGGTCAGGCTGTTACATATTTGTCCTGGGGCGTGAAGTAAGGGGGAGGGAAACGCCGGGTTCTGGTGCGTGTCTGGACTTGGGCTCACATTCATAAGGCAAGCTCAGTTAAGCTGGGCGCTTTCGATCATGAGCGGTCGGGCATGATTGAACGCCAGGCTTTCTTTTGTCTAAAGAGATTTCCACGAAAACCAGCGCAATGTCCAACTTCAACCTATTCAATGTCTTTCTTCAACGCTGGGGGGCTCAGGCCGCTGGCAAGCCTTTCAGCACTGCGACCAGCGATCTGATGCCCGTGCGGCTGACCGGGAAGTTGGAGGGGCAGCCGGCGATGATCAAAATCACACGAGATCCTGATGAGCGCATCGGCGGCCAAGTGCTGCAATGGTGGGCTGGCGATGGCGGGGCGCATGTATATGCACTGGACCCGGACTCTGGAGCGTTGCTGATGGAGCGTGCAACGGGCTCCAGGGACCTATTGCGCATGGCTTTAGAAGGGGAAGATGATGCAGCGACGACCTGTATCTGCCGTGTCCTTGAACAATTGCATTCAAACCGACCTTCGGCCCCCCCTGACAATCTACGCCCCCTGAGCGATTTTTTTGAATCGCTGGCACCGATGGCGCAGCAAGAGGGCGGTCTGATGGCTGAATGCGCACTAGTGGCTAATGAGCTGCTGCGTGATCAGCGTGATCAGGTCGTTCTGCACGGGGATGCGCACCATAGCAACATTCTCGATTTCGATCAGCGTGGATGGCTGGCAATAGATCCCAAGCGCGTCACTGGTGAGCGCTATTACGACTACGTAAATGTGCTGTGCAATCCTGATCTTAAAACGAGCACCGATCCAGCGCGCTTTGCACGGCAGTTGTCGGTAGTCATCGAGGTCGCAGGACTGGAGCGTCAACGCTTGCTCAGATGGGTGATGGCGCATGCAGCCTTGTCAGCTGCCTGGTTTCTGGAGGATGGATTGCGCACCGAGGCCAATAAAGAGTTGGCCGTTGCGGATCTGGCTCGACAGGCCTTAGCTTGAGGGGTTCATCACTATTTCATTACCCGTACTCAAGGCGATCAGCTTGCTCATGGTGTTGAAGTTGCGTGTCGTCGCAACGACCTTGAGCTTTCTCTCGATGAAATTATTGTTGGCTTTCAGGTCTCGATACCGGGTCGCGCACACTATATAGACGATGTCATCAATGACGCGGACCTGATCCGGTGCGTGCTCCAGGGCGTGGAAGGCATGCAGCAAGACGCTGTCTGCCGGGGAGCGCAGCAGGGTGAAATATAGCTGGCTGGGGCTTTCGTCCTTGAAAGGATTGTTCGCCATCACCCGCATGAAATAGGCCGGTGTTCGGGCGATAAGCTGAATATCCCCGCCCAGCTTGTTCTTGATAGTGCGGTGAACCAGTTGCTCCAGCTCCGGCTGTTTCAGCTCTGTGGACACAATCACATTGCCGCTTTGTATATAAGTCCGGACCTCTTTCAAACCCGCTGCTTCCAGGGCTGCGCGTAGTGGTGCCATCAATACCTTGTTCTTGCCGGTAGGCATGACGCCCCGCAATAAAAGAATCTGTGTATTCATAGTGTGTGCTGGCCGTGAAGTTGGGGTGTTGCCGTGCGGGCGGGAGTTTCAGTGCGCCATTTTATGCTGTGTTAAAAAACAGTAGTGAGTTTGGTTTTCAAGGCTCGTCAGTCTGCACTGTGTGAGCATCACGGCTGGTGGGTGCAGATGTTGCGTCGACGGTTTGGCGGTAATACGGACCCGGGCGCATGGCGCCTTCGTGAGGAGTCCCATCAAAAAAACAGGCCGAATTTCCAGGAAAATCGGCCTGTTTCTTGTTGGGCTGATGGCATTGGGGTGTGGCGAGTTACTCAGCCTGGTGCAGTAGCCTGCAGATTGCTTAATCCGCCTTTACGTCGTTTATGCCCGTTTGCTCAAATCCGGTGCTGGTGTAGTTGGCAGCAAAGGATCAATCGCACGGCACAGAGCCAGCAGCTGATCATCTGCACCGATACCGGCCTCAATCAACATCCCCACTGGTAGACCACCCGACAGGCCGATAGGCAGGGAAATACCCGGTGCGCCCAGGTTCGAACCCAAGTCGGTACGAGAGATGTAAGTGTTGAAGGTAGGTACTGCCTTGCCGTTCATCATGGTGGTTTCATCATCGCCAATCGGGCAGGCGGTCAGTGGGCTGGTCGGGAAGATCAAGCCACTGACATTGGACTGGCGCAGCAGGTCTGCATAAGCTTGCTGCATCAGGGGGCGGTCTACATTCAGCGCTTCTTCATAGGCTTCCTGGCTGATGGTGTAGTCGCCCGTAATGGCATCGAAAATCTCTTTCACATCGGGGCTGTGAATGCCGGCAATCAGCTCATCCAAGCCAATGTCGTACTTGTTTTCGGCCAGGTATAAAGGCAGGTTCTGCAAGGTCTCATACAACACAATCGGCATGCCAACGCGGGCATTGATCTTCAGAACCGGAGACAGGTCTACATCGACCAGCGTGACACCGGCTTTTTGCAAATCATCCAGAAATGCCAGGGTGACGTCGGCTACACCGGCATCCATCTCTTTCCAGAAGCTGTCACGGGGCACACCCAGACGCAACTCCTTCAAGGAGGGGGTGGCAATGATAGAGGGGGCTTTCTGACAGAGCAGACTGTCCAGCAAGCTGATGTCAGCCAGACTGCGAGTCATGGGGCCTGCTGTATCGCGGGTAGGGGACAAAGGCACAATGCCCCGGCCTGAATAACGGCCCACCGTAGGACGGAAACCGTACAGGCCGCAAAGCGCGGCAGGCAAACGCACCGAAGCGCCCGTATCCGTGCCCAGGCCAGCCGGGAACTGACGAGCCGCCACAACCGTTGCAGTGCCACCGGAAGAGCCGCCGGGAATACGACTTGGATCATAAGGGTTGCGACTGGGGCCCGTAGTGGCGTTATTGGTCGTAATCCCAAAAGCCAGTTCGTGCATCACGGACTTGGCGGGCAGCACGGCACCGGCCTTGCGCAATTGTGCGACTACATCTGCATCTTTCAGCGGCACGCGATCTTGCAAGGCGCCGGTGCTGGAGGTGGTGGGCATGTCCGTGGTGTTCAGATTGTCTTTCATCACCAAAGGCACGCCGTCCAGCGCCAAGGCTTCGCCACGGGCGCGGCGTGTGTCGGACTGATCGGCCTGCTGGTAAAACAACTCTGAATTCAAATGTGCCAGACCGCCCAAATGGGCCATTTCTTGTGATTGTTTGAGTAGCTCGTCGGCAATCTCACGGGCGCTGAACCGGCTTTTTTCCAGACCTGCCAGCAGTTCGCTGGCGCTAAGTTCGATAAGTGACATGGGGTCTCCTGGGGGGCGTGAATGCCCCCGGCTTTTGCTGTGATAGTCCTATCAATCAGCCTCTAACGGGGCTGTCTTGAAAAAAGAGACTGTAAGGGTATCAGCAAGCAGGAGGAATAACTCAGGACGCCTTCCAAACGACCTTGTTGCGGCCAGCATGCTTGGCTTCGTACAAAAGCCGGTCAGCTTGCTCAATGGCCTGGTTGATGTCGCCATTGCTGTTTAGCTGAACCACACCGAAACTGGCCGTCAGCGTATGCGCCGTGGCGGGGATATGCAGATTCATCACACTGCTGCGCAAACGCTCGGCAACCAGCACGGCGGTATGCAAGCTGGTACTGCGTATCAGCAAGACAAACTCCTCGCCCCCAAAGCGGGCTGCCAGATCGTCCTGGCGAACCGTGCGAGCCAGTAAGGCCCCGAACTCCTTCAAGGCCCGATCGCCCGCCGCATGGCCCCAGGTGTCATTCACCATCTTGAAGTGGTCCAGATCGCAGGTCATGACCGCCCAACCACTATGACCATACAGCTCCAGGCGCTTTTTAACCTGCTCGAAAAATGCACGACGATTCAACAAACGGGTCAAAGGGTCCCGGCTGCGCTCATGATCCAGCGTCTGCACAATCGACATGGCGGTGCTGGTCAAAATAGCCAGCGCTACCCAGATGCTGATGAACATATTGGTCGCCAGCATCAAGAGCCATAAACCGGAGCGGGTCAGCTCTGGCTGCATCTCGCGAGGGATCAGCGTGGCAAGCGCAAACACACGCACAAATGCGTAGAGCAGAGCTGTCAGATAAGAGGCCCGCAGCAACGTTGCCAAAGGAATCGTGCGCCTTCGGCTATACAGAATCGATTTGGCAGGCAGGGCAACCAGCAAGGCCAAGCCCCAGTTCAGTATCTGCAAACGCAGCCAGAGATCGTCATCAATCTGGGAAAAATAAAACAGCAGCCCCAAGGTGATGAGCATGATCGCCCAAGCCAGCCTGCGATGCGCACGCCCGCCAAAACGTAGCGCTACGCCGTGAGATAACGCCCAGACACCAAACAAATACATAGCCGACAAAGGCACAGTCCAACGGGCCAGCTGCTCATTGGGCATCAGACTATGAATCCCCATAGGAATAGCCGTGGAGATATACCCCGAGGCAATCCAGAGAAGATAACGGTGATCACGTAGACGGCTCCAGCAGTAAATCATGGCCACGCCCAGCAATGCCGCGCAGGCAGGGACGATCAGAACGAAATACTGGTTGGGAGAGGACACGGTGTGTTCGCGTGCATTAAGAAAAGTTGAAAATTGGTGTTACAACAATTGTAACGATATTGCAGCAGGGCAGACGTTTATCAATTGAGAACAAACAGTTTAATCAGAGAAAAGAAGATGTTTTGATCTGCTTTATGAGCCGGTTTCCGTTAAGGGAAGGCTGCGCAGAATGAGAAGGAGAGACAAGGGGGAGAATTGTTTACCTAAGCTAAACAAAAAATCAGGAATACTTTCCAAACCAGGATTAAAAACAGACAGCCGAGCCCGCCCACCCCCCAACTGCATTTTGCATGGCAAGAAATTAAGCCACGAAAAATACCCCTGAATCCATCATCAATGAACTCATAAATCGGCATCACAGTTACGTTTCGCCCTTAAATTGCTCACGATGCCAGCCACTTGGAGCCCTGCCTGGGTGTCGGGGCGATTCAGAGTACTTGCCGCGGTCAGGAGATAGCGTAGGGATGCAAGCGCCCTGTTGTTTGACCGGGGCGCTTGTGGTTCGTCCGGGGGACGAACCACCCCGGGAGTTCAGGGTGCGCCCGTAGCTATCTCCTGACAAGGGCACCGGTGCGCAGCACCGGCAAGTGCTCAGCCCGGACACCCAGGCAGGGCTCCAAGTGGCGTCTTTCTGCCAAGGTGGAATACTGAACAAACAACATTACGCCAGCAAACGGCAACGCAACCCAAGCGTTCTATTTAGCTGTTTAATAATTACTGAGCTGACATATGACCTTAAAAAAAACATATATCTTCTCTTACCTGCGTTTATTTTCAGAGCACCAGAACAGCAAAAAGAAGCGGGGGGAGCGCTCAAACTGCCTCCCCCCATCTTCAAAACAGCCCGTCCGCAATTACTGCGCCGTCTCAACCAGCACCAGCTCCGCATCCTCCAGTGCCTGAATTTCCAGCGTCGTTTCATTGCGAACCGCCGCCCCATCATGAGCATTCAACTCCAGACCATTCACCACAACCCGCCCCGTGGCAGGCACCAGATAAGCCAGATGCTCGGCAGGCAAAGACAAAGTCGTGCTTTGACCTTTTTTCAAGGTCGCTCCCAGCACACGAGCCTGGGCACGAATTGGCAAAGCCTCCGCATCACCCTCAAACCCACTGGCCAGAGCCACAAACTGCCCCGAACGCTCATCCTTGGGGAAAGGCTTGGCACCCCAGGCAGGCGGCAAACCACGACGCTCTGGCTGAATCCAGATCTGGAAGATCCGTGTCGTACCACTTTCCAGGTTGTATTCCGCATGGCGAATACCTGTGCCGGCACTCATCACCTGCACATCACCGGCTTCAGTACGACCCTTATTGCCCAAACTGTCCTGGTGGCTGATCGCCCCTTCACGCACATACGTAATGATCTCCATATCGGCATGATCGTGAGGTGGAAACCCGGTGTTGGACGCAATTGTGTCGTCATTCCAGACACGCAGGGCACCCCAGCTCATGCGAGCGGGATCGTAGTAATTAGCAAAAGAAAAATGGTGCTTGGCGTCCAGCCAGCCGTGGTTGGCGCCGCCCAGTTCATTAAAAGGCCGATGTTCAATCATGATGCGCTCCTTAATATTGGATACTAAAAAGAATTCTAGGCGTGTTGCTGATTGAATAAAATAGAATCAATAGCATAGAATTCATTCCAAAAACGACATGAAAACATTACCGGATCTACAAGCTTGGGCCATTTTTGCCACTGTGGCGGAAACCGGCTCCTTTGCTCAGGCAGCTGAAGTTCTGGGCCTGTCACAGCCTACTGTCTCCAAGGCCATCGCCCGGCTGGAAAAACAGCTGCATGTGTCCCTGTTCCACCGTACCTCCCGACGCCTGTCCCTGACAGAAACCGGGCAGGCCAGCCTGGAGCAGGCCCAAGCCGTTCTGGCTGCCGGACAGAACGCGGAAGCCCTGGCACGCGACCAGAAAGAAAGCCTGCAGGGACGTATCAAGATTGCTGCCCCCATGTCCTTCGGGCTGGAGCATCTGGCCCCTTTGCTGCCCGCCTTCATGGAAAAGCACCCGGCCGTGCTGCTGGATCTGCACTTCAACGACGCTCAGGTCAACATCGTGGAACAAGGTTTCGACATGGCCTTGCGTATCTCGACCATGGATGATTCCAGCCTTCTGGTGCGCCGTCTGTGCAATTTGCGTCTGCGGCTGGTTGCCGCCCCCAGCTACCTGGCCAAGTACGGCAGACCCACCCACCCCAGCGACCTGGCCCAGCACATGAGCCTGCGCTACGCCTACGAGCGACGCGGCAGTGTCTGGCGCTTTCAGCAAGGGCAGGAGTATTACTCCCAAACCGTGCCTTGCGCTTTGCAAGTCAACAATGCCCAGGCCTTGATCCCACCCTTGCTCCAGGGCCTGGGGCTTAGCGTGCTGCCGCAGTTCCTGTTGGGCGATATGGTCGAGCAAGGCCAACTGGAGGTTGTCTTGCCGCAATGGGATTTGCCCAGCCTGACCTTGCATTTGCTGACGCCTCCGGGCCGGTCTCGCTCGGCTCGTGTGCAAGCCTTTATCGATTTTCTGGTCGCAGGATTTGAACGGGCAGCCTGGGCAGATACCGGCCAGTAAGAGACTGCTTACGTTTTGCCGCTAGACTGTCTGGTCCACTCTTGTTTTCTAGGAGATCACTATGGATACACGTCCTCCCTTGCCACCTTTCGATCTGGAGAGTGCCCGCCAGAAAGTGCGTGCCGCCGAGGATGCCTGGAATAGTCGTGACCCGGTCAAGGTGTCGCAGGCATATACCGTGGATACGCGCTGGCGCAATCGCAGCGAATTTCCGCAGGGGCGAGATCAGGTTCAGTCTTTCTTGGAACGAAAATGGCAGAAAGAGCGTGAATACCGCTTGATTAAAGAAATCTGGGCCTGGCATGGAAATAGAATAGCCGTGCGTTTTGCTTATGAATGGCAAGATGAATACGGTCAGTGGTGGCGTAGTTACGGAAATGAGAATTGGGAATTTGACCAGCATGGCTATATGGCGGTGCGCCATGCCAGCATTAATGATGTGGCAATTACAGAATCCGAACGCAAGTTCCGTTGGCCCTTGGGGCGGCGCCCCGATGAGCATCCGGGGTTGAGTGATCTTGGCCTTTAATCAGACCTCGGTGACTGATCCTGGATACTCCCGGATTGCGGTGGTTCGGGATGAATAAGCCACCACAGAAATAAAAATCCGGTTTGCACTTGGCTAAACCGGATTTTTTTTAGTATTTAATCTTTATGCTTCATTCTTCATGGCCTGGAAAGAATAAAGGGCGAACTATTGAAGTTTCCCTGTTCGCAATCAAAGACACACGCCTGGATAAATGGTTTAGTGTTGGGTTAGCCTTCGTTCATCTCCAAGGAGTCTTCTATCATGAATCACCCTGCTGGCCCGGATACGGCCGCCGTGGATCGCACTGGGCCTTCCAGTCATTATTCCCGATTGATCGAGCAAGCTCGCAAAGAGCACAGTCGAATTTGTGTGGTGGCTCATCCCTGCGATGATGTCTCCCTGGGAGCCGCCTTGCAGGCACGGGCCCAAGGCCTGTTCGAGATCGTGCTGGTTGGCCCGCAGGCCCGTTTGCATTCCGTAGCGGCAGAGCATGGTTTAAGCCTGGAAGGGGTCACCTTGATTGATACCCCACACAGCCATGCCTCGGCAGAGCGAGCCGTAGAGGAAGTGCTGGCCGGCCGTGCCCAGTTGCTGATGAAAGGCAGCCTGCATACGGATGAACTGATTCAGGCCGTGCTGTGCACCCAGGGCAAGGGCTTGCGGACTGGTCGCCGTTTGAGCCATGTTTTCATCATGGATGTGCCCAGCTATCCGGAGCCCTTGTTTGTGACGGACGGCGCCATCAATATTTTCCCCGATCTGAGCACCAAGGCGGATATTGTGCAAAACGCCATTGATCTGCACCACGGCCTGGGCTTGGGCACACCGTTGGTCGCCATCCTGTCTGCGGTCGAGCAGGTGACCGAAAAAATCCCGACCACGCTGGAAGCGGCGGCCTTGTGCAAGATGGCTGATCGCGGCCAGATTACAGGCGGTGTGCTGGACGGCCCCTTGGCGCTGGATAACGCTATCAGCCCCGAAGCAGCGCGAATCAAAGGAATTGTGTCGCCCGTTGCGGGCAAGGCGCAGATTCTGGTGGCCCCTGATCTGGAGGCCGGCAATATGCTGGCCAAAAACCTGACCTTCCTGTCCGGTGCTCAGGCTGCCGGTATCGTAATGGGGGCTCGTGTGCCTATCATTCTGACCAGCCGAGCCGATAGCGCCCAGACCCGCATGGCCTCTTGTGCGGTTGCCAGCCTTTACGCGGGCTATCTGGAACGTAAAGTTGCTGTGGAGGCTGCGCACTAATGAGCGAGCAGATTCTGGTCATTAACGCAGGCAGCTCCAGCCTGAAGTTTCATATGTACAAGGTCCAGCCGGGCGACCAACTGGATTTTGAGTTTGGCGGTCAGGTTTCGGGCATTGGCAGTAGCCAGCCAGCGTTCAAAGTTAAAGATGCCCAGGGCCAATCCATGGTCAAGCAGGACCTGGATGGCGAGCAGGCCAAGGACCTGCATACAGCTCAGGCTTTGGTGGCGCGCTGGCTGCTGGAGCATGTGGATGGTCGGCCTATTGCCGTTGGCCACCGTATTGTGCACGGGGGCGCCCGCTACGACAGCAGCGTACCCTTGACCCCGCAGGTGCTGGAGTATCTGGACAGCCTGTCGCCTTTGGCACCACTGCATCAGCAAAACAATCTGGCTCCTGTTCGCGTGATCTTTGAGCACTACCCGGAAATCTTCCAGGTGGCGTGTCTGGATACGGCCTTCCATCAAGGACATGCCCCGTATTTGCAGCACTTTGCATTGCCTGGTCGGTTCTTTGAACAGGGCGTGCGTCGCTACGGTTTCCATGGCCTGTCCTATCACTATATTTCCCAGCACCTGCGCCGCGAAATGCCCGAGTTGGCTGACGGGCGTGTTGTTGTTGCTCACCTTGGTTCGGGTGCATCGGCTTGCGCCTTGAAAGAAGGCCGCAGCGTTCACACCACCATGGGCTTTACGGCGTTGGACGGCTTGCCTATGGGGACGCGTCCGGGGCGTCTGGATGCCGGTGTCGTGCTGTGGATGCTGGAGCAGGGCATGGAGCACGACGAGATCCAGTCCGTGCTCTACACCCAGTCCGGCTTGAAAGGCTTGTCCGGCGATCAAGCAGATATGCGAGCGCTGGAGGCTTCGGATGATCCTCGTGCCAAGCTGGCAGTGGAGTACTTCTGCTATCACACGGCAGAGAATCTGGCGGGCTTGTGCGTGGCCTTGAAGGGCCTGGATACCTTGGTGTTCACGGCAGGGATTGGCGAGCACAGCCCATCCATTCGCGCAGGCATCGCCAGGCACTTGGAGTGGATGGGGGTGGAGATTGATCCGGCTCGCAATCAGGCTGGGGAAACCGTGATTTCTACGGACAGCAGCCCTGTGCGCGTTTTGGTGATCCCAACCAACGAGGAACTGATCATTGCTGAACAGTCCCTCGCTTTGGTGCGTGCCAGGTCATAGCATCTGGCTGGCTGCTTGAGGCCGTCGCGTCAGGCCGGGGTTTGTTCGCTGGCGATTTCCTCTTGCAGCCACTGTCGAAAAGCGATCAGTGGCGGGTAGTCGCAGCGCCCGGCTGGGCACGCCAAGTAGTAGGCCTCCGTATTGGGACAAGGCGAGCCCAGTGCAACGACCAGATCCCCCCGGTCCAGCTCCTGCTTGAAAAGAAAGGTAGGAAGCAAGGCAATCCCAAGGCTGGAGATGGCCGCTTGTGTAATCAGTGCAAATTGATCCAGCAGCATGCCGTGAATTTTCACGTTGTCCACACCGTTGGCATTGAACCAACGCTCCCAGGCATCGGGCCTTGAGACCAGATGCAGTAAAGGTGCCTTGAGCAAGTCAGCTGCCGTCTGGAACTGATAGTGCTCGCGAAGGGCGGAACTGCAGGCAGGTACTACGGTTTCTGACATCAGAAAATCCAGATTCGCCCCCGGCCAGTCGGGCAGGCCGTAATGGATGGCGGCATCCACATTTTCCATTTGAAAGTCAAACGGTTGCAGGCGCGTCAGCAGGTTAATGGTGATGCCGGGGTATGCAGCTACAAACTCTGGCAGCCGGGGGGCAAGCCAACGAGTCCCGAACGTGGGCAGGATGGCCAGGTTCAGCGTTCCGCCATGCGGATTGGCTTTGAATCCCAGGGTGGCGTTGGCAATGCGTCGAAGAGCATCGCTTAGCTCTTGGGCGTAAGTGCTACCCGCCTGAGTCAAACGAACCGTCTGGCGTTCTCTGACGAAAAGTTCCGCGCCCAATATTTCTTCCAGCAGTCTGATCTGTCTGCTGACGGCGCTTTGGGTCAGATTCAGCTCGCCCGCTGCTGCCGTGAAGCTGCCCAGCCGTGCGGCGGCTTCAAAGGCAATCAGGACGTGCATGGGAGGAAGAAAACGTTTGGGAATGGACATGCTGGTTTGCTAAGGGAAAACGTTTAGTCATTCTATTTAGGAATGACTTGAGTTGGAATCATCGTTTGACCCCTCTTGCCTCTGCTCACAGAATGAGGTGCAAGATTGCTAAGTATTTCAGGCTTATAAGATGACGGGCTTCCGCTGGCTGTGGTGTGAAGGAGTGCATACGAGTACACGGAAGTGATTCATTAATGGACTGACCTTGCCTTATCGACAGGTCATGCAATTTGCTGGCGGTTCTATGGACACCTCTGTTTTTGTTTCTAAGGACGAAATCCGTTCCCGTTTCTCAGGCGCCATGTCGGCCATGTATCAGCAGGAGGTGCCGCAGTACGGGGCCTTGTTGAGCCTGGTGCACGAGATCAATGCCAGTGTGCTCAAGCGTGACCCAGTATTACGCAGCGCCTTGCAGCAGCAGTCGGAGCTGACCCGTCTGGATGTAGAACGCCATGGCGCCATTCGGGTTGGTACAGCGGCGGAGCTCAAAGGGATTGCAAAGATTTTTGCCGTCATGGGTATGTATCCCGTTGGTTACTACGATCTGTCGGTGGCGGGTGTACCCGTCCACTCCACCGCGTTTCGCCCTGTGGACGACCATGCGTTACAAACCAATCCCTTCCGGGTGTTCACCTCTCTGCTCAGACTGGAGCTGATAGAGGATGCGAATCTGCGAGCGCAGGCAGCTGCAATCTTATCGCGACGGACTATTTTTCCCTCAGGGTTGCTGGAGTTGGCGGAACAGGCGCACATGTCTGGTGGCCTGACCGAACTGCAGGTCACGGAGTTTGTGGCTGCCGCCACCGCCGTTTTTCGCTGGCATCGCCAGGCGACTGTCGATCAGGACACGTATCGCAAGTTGCATGAGACACATCGTCTGGTGGCCGATATTGTTTGTTTCAAGGGCCCCCATATCAATCACCTGACTCCCAGAACCCTGGATATTGATGCGGTACAAGAGGCCATGCCCCAACGGGGGATCCCTGCCAAAGAACTGATTGAAGGCCCACCGCGCAGGCGCCATCCCATTCTGTTGCGCCAAACCAGTTTCAAAGCCTTGGAGGAGGAGATTGAGTTTGCCGGTCAAGCCAGGGTAGGGTCTCATACCGCACGTTTTGGTGAGATAGAGCAACGTGGCGTGGCTTTGACCCAGGCGGGCCGGGCACTTTACGACTCCTTGTTGGCGCAAGCCAGGGATGCCGGGCAGCAAGCCGCTACTACACAGACGTATGCCGAACGTCTCCAGCACGTGTTTGCTCGGTTTCCAGATGACAGCGAGGAAATGTACGAGCGTGGGCTGGCTTTTTTTCGGTTTGAACCACGGGATCCTGCTATCTGGCAGCAGGAACTGGCTGCCGGCCGGCCCTGGAATCTGCCTGATTTGATCAAGCGCGGCGTAGTCGCATTGACCCCCATTACTTACGAGGATTTTCTGCCAGTTAGCGCGGCGGGGATTTTCCAGTCCAACTTGGGTGATGCTGAACAGAGAAACTATGTATCGCAAGCGGCTCGGTCTGAGTTTGAACGCGATCTGGGTGGCCCCGTGCTGGATGAAATTGAACTTTACCGCGCAGCTCAGATGCGTTCCGAGCACGCCTTGCAGCAACGTTTTCTGGCGGAGTCGAGGTCATGAACGCGGACGGGCGCAGCCATGGACTCTGGCAGGCATCAGCTCCAGCCCCTGTGGTCTGCGAGCGTTTACAAGGCCAAGTCCAAGCGGATGTTGCGGTTATTGGCGCTGGATTTACCGGCTTGTCCGCGGCCCTGAATCTGGCACAGGCTGGAGCGCGGGTAGTGGTCCTGGAAGGGGCGCAGATCGGCTTTGGCGGATCGGGACGAAATGTGGGGCTGGTCAATGCTGGCTTGTGGCTTGAGCCAGAGACGCTGCTCAAAACATTGGGTTCTCATTACGGGGACCGCCTATTGCACTTGTTAAGCGGGGCGCCGGCTGCTGTGTATGAATTGGTAGCCCAACACCGGATTGATTGTCAGGCCGTGCAGAATGGTACTTTGCACTGCGCGGTCGGCGCGGGTGGCCTTCGCAACATCCGGAAGCGTTGGCAGCAATGGCAAGCTCTCGGGGCGCCGGTGGAGTTGCTCGATCACACACAGGCTACGGCGGCAACGGGAACCACCGCCTACACGGGTGCCTTGCTGGACCGGCGCGCGGGCACGCTTCAGCCTTTAGCCTATGTTCGAGGACTGGCGCGAGCAGCGATCACGGCGGGGGCCCGCATTTACGAGCAAAGTGCCGTCAGGCGGGTTGAGGATGGTCGCACGCACTGGGTGTTGCAAACGCAGGACGGGGAGGTGCTGGCACCTTGGGTCATTGTGGCGACCAATGCCTATACCAGCGATATCTGGCCAGCCTTGCCCGCAGAACTGGTGCGTCTGCCTTATTTCAATGTGGCCACGCAACCGCTGGATACTGCACTGCGCGCCCAGATTTTGTCGGGGGGGCAGGGTGCGTGGGATACGCGTTCGGTTTTGTCCTCGTACCGCTTCGATCAAGCCGGTCGCCTGGTGTTTGGCAGTGTGGGGGCATTGCGCGGACGCGGACAAGCAATACATAAGGCGTGGGCGCAACGCGCATTGCAGCACTTGTTTCCGGCCTTGAAGCACGTGCAGTTTGATTATGAATGGTATGGCTGGATAGGCATGACGTCTGATGCCGTGCCCCGCCTGCATCAACTGGGGCGACAGGTCTTGTCATTTAGCGGCTACAACGGGCGTGGCATTGCTCCTGGAACGGTCTTTGGACGTGAGCTGGCGCATCTGGTTTTGGGGCGGATCAAGGTGGAAGAGCTGCCTTTACCTCTGTCTCCGCTCAAGTCGGTCCCATGCAAGCTTGGGAAGGAGGCAGTTTATGAGTATGGCGCACAGTTGGCGCATCTTGTCGGTGCCCGCAGAGCCCAGGGGCGGCGTCGGTCTTGAAGGCAGACTTTTTTGAGGAATGGGCGTGCTTCTGAAAGCCGATATTCCGCATTTTTTATGGGGTACACGTATGACTTACACAAGCATGACGCAGACAAGCGAACTGGTACATTCCACCCTGGCCCAATTGGGTGTGACGGCTGCGCTGGATGTTCAAGGGGGAATGTCGGTGCGCTCGCCTATCGACGGGGGCATTCTGGCCCATCTGCGGCCTCACAGCAGCGAGGAGCTTAGCAAGGCGATTGCTCGTGCCCATGATGCCTGGCAGGTGTGGCGTACCGTGCCTGCGCCGGCACGAGGTGAGCTGGTTCGACTGCTGGGCCAGGAGCTGCGGGCTGAGAAGCAGGCTTTGGGCCAGTTGATTTCCCTGGAGGCTGGAAAGATTACGAGTGAGGGCTTGGGTGAAGTTCAGGAAATGATTGATATCTGCGACTTTGCGGTGGGTTTGTCCCGACAGCTCTACGGTTTGACGATTGCCTCTGAGCGGCCTGGTCATCGCATGCTGGAAACCTGGCATCCATTGGGAGTGGTCGGGGTGATCACCGCTTTTAATTTTCCCATGGCGGTGTGGGCCTGGAATACTGCGCTGGCCTTGGTGTGTGGCGATGCCGTGATTTGGAAGCCCTCCGAAAAAACACCCTTGTGCGCCCTGGCGTGCCAGGCGGTCTTTGAGCGGGCAATGGCGCGGTATGAGGCCGGGCCGGCGCACCTGAGCCAAGTGCTGATTGGGGGGCGCGAAGCCGGAGAGCGACTGGTCGATGATCCCCGGGTGGCGCTGGTGTCGGCCACCGGCAGCACACGGATGGGTCGGGAAGTGGGTCCTCGTGTGGCGCGTCGTTTCGGGCGCGTTTTGCTGGAACTGGGGGGCAATAACGCCGTTATTGTCACGCCTAATGCGGATCTGGATCTGGCGGTCCGGGGGATTGTCTTTGCGGCGGTCGGGACGGCGGGGCAGCGCTGTACAAGTACACGACGCTTGATTGTGCATCGCAGTGTCAGTGAGCAACTGGTAGAACGGCTCAAGCAGGTGTATGGCAAGCTCAGGATTGGCAATCCATTGCAGGAAGGAACGCTGCTGGGACCGTTAGTCGATCGGGCCTCTTTTGAGGCGATGCAGACCGCACTGGATGCGGCGCGTGCTCAAGGGGGGCGGGTTAGCGGTGGCGAGCGGGTACTGGAGGATGAGTTCGCATCGGCCTATTACGTCAGACCAGCCATCGTGGAAATGGACAGCCAGACCGATACGGTACGGCAGGAAACCTTTGCACCTATTTTGTATGTGCTGCGCTATGAGAACCTGTCCGAGGCACTGGCGCTGCAAAACGATGTTCCGCAAGGCCTGTCGTCCGCCATTTTCAGTAATGACTTGCGTGAAACTGAGGAGTTTCTGTCGGCCAGCGGCTCGGATTGCGGTATTGCCAACGTCAATATTGGTACTTCCGGGGCGGAGATCGGTGGCGCCTTTGGTGGGGACAAGGAAACCGGCGGGGGCCGCGAGTCCGGTTCCGATGCCTGGCGTGCTTATATGCGCCGGGCGACCAATACCATCAACTACTCCCGAGAATTACCCTTGGCGCAGGGGGTGAAGTTTGACCTCTGACGCTGCCTGAGTGTTCGGACGGAGGGGCCTAGCCGATGATCGGCAGGGTCTGGCTGTCGGGTGACGTGCGCCTATAGCAAGCGAAGCATATCGTCGGGGCGCACCGGGCGGGTCAGAACTGCCCCGCCATTGAATAAAAAGCGAGGAGACAATAATGACCATGCCTGAACAGGCAGGCCAGGGTGCGCTCGCGCACGGCCTGAACTCAAGACAGATGTCCATGATCTCTATCGCGGGGATCATTGGTGCCGGACTGTTCATTGGATCAGCCAATGCCATCGCGAAGACCGGGCCGGCAGCGGTACTGTCCTATATCTTGACGGGAGCATTGGTGCTGCTGGTCATGCGGATGTTGGGCGAGATGGCTGTCGCCAATCCTGATAGTGGTTCATTTTCCACCTATGCCGCGCGGGCAATCGGGCCCTGGGCGGGTTTTTCCATTGGCTGGCTGTATTGGTGGTTCTGGGGCTTGATCATTCCCGTTGAAGCCATTGCCGGGGCCTATATCTTGCATCAATGGATGCCGCATATCCCTTCGTGGCAGTTTTCCATTGTCATCATGGTCGCCTTGTCGATGACCAATCTGTTTAGTGTCAAGAATTTTGGCGAGTTTGAGTTCTGGTTTGCCTTGATCAAGGTGCTGGCCATCATTGTGTTCATTGTGGCCTGTCTCTGCGCCCTGAGCGGCTTCTGGCCCTGGGTTGACGGGGGGAAGGTGCCGATGATTCCCGTGTTCAGCAACTTCGCGCCGCAAGGCATGGGCGCCGTGCTGGCGGGTATCCTAATTACGATGTTTTCATTTTTTGGGGCGGAGATCGTGACGATTGCCGCCGCCGAAACTGATAACCCGCAGGAAAAGATACGTAAGGCGACCAATCTGGTGGTCTACCGTATTTCCCTGTTTTATGTGTTGTCGATTTCCTTGATTGTGCTGATCGTCGGTTACGACGATCCCAGGCTGATGCAGGTAGGGTCATTTCAGCGCACGCTGGAAGTTCTTCGCTTGCCTGGAGCTAAGCTAGTTGTGGATGTAGTGGTACTGATTGCGGTGACTTCCTGTATGAACTCCGGCTTGTATACGGCCTCTCGAATGATTTACTCCCTGTCCGTCCGTGGTGATGCTCCTGCTTGTATTGCCAGGGTATCGTCCAAAGGTGTGCCTTATAACGCCGTACTTGTATCGACCTTGGCCGGTTTTGCAGGCTGCCTGGTGAACTATCTCTTGCCTGGACAGGTGTTTTCGTTCTTGCTATCCACAACGGGTGCGATTGCCCTGATCGTTTATTTGGTGATTGCTGTGTCCCAGCTACTGTCGCGTCGCCAGGCAGAAAACTCAGGCATAGATTTGCCATTCAAGATGTGGTTTTTCCCCTGGCTGACCTATTTGTCCATCGTGCTGATCTTGGCGGTGCTGGTGTATATGGCGATGGTGGAGGCGTACCGCTATCAGTTAGCCATGACTTTGGGTGTGAGCGCGTGTATTGTGCTGGCGGCATTAATGAGGCTCAGGCGCGGTTCAGCACGGGGCCGGTCTGTCAGGCAGCAAAAGGCGTCGTGATCTTATAGGGTGCCTGCGGCAAGACGTGGGTCTGCCGCAGGCTGTTCTTTATACGCGCTTCTGGACCAGACCAGCAGCCACGGTCTGGTTCGTGCTGGGGTCAATCAGGATGAAAGAGCCCGTGCTGGAATGATTCTGATAATCGTCCAGCACCAGTGGATCACGGCTGACCAGGCTGACACGGCCAATATCATTCAAGGACAAGGTGCCAGTGGCTTGCTGCTCTTGCAGGCTATGTACATCGCGCAAGGCATGAACGGCTTGCACCTTGGCTTGGGTCAGGCGTGTGCCTTGCTTTAACCAGTAAGAGCGGGTGGTGTTCAAGGCCTGCTCGTCCAGCCAGCACAACTGCGCATCAAAGTGTTTGCTGGTGCTTACCTCTTCATGGGCCAGTGTCAGCAAATCGCCCCGTGAAATGTCCAGTTCACGATCCAGCACCACAGTCACGGCGTCCCCGTCGCTGACAGAAGTTTGTTCCGTACCCGCGCGAAACAGCTGTGTGATCACCGCCGTTTTTCCGCTAGGCCACACCTGAACGCTATCGCCCACCTGGATGCGGCCGCCATTGAGCTGACCGGCGTAGCCACGGAAACCATCAGCACGGCTGCCGCCATGACGCGCCACCCATTGCACAAACAAACGGGCAGGGCGTTGAATGTTCTCGCGCAGATCCAGCGATTCCAGTAAAGGCAACAGCGGCAAGCCTTGATACCAAGGTGTGTGCGGCGATGCCTGGGTGATGTTCTCGCCCTTCAAGGCCGAAAGCGGAATGATGTGAAAGTGCTCAATCCCCAGCTGCGTAGCCAGTTGGCGATAGGCCTCGTGGATACGGTTGAACACGGCCTGATCCCAATCGACCAGGTCCATCTTGTTTACCGCTACCACGATATGACGCAGGCCCAGCAGCTTGGCAACGGTGCTGTGGCGCTTGGTCTGGGTCAGCAGTTCACCGTCTTGGGCGCGATGCGCATCAATCAGGATGATGGCGGCCTGGGCGGTGGAGGCTCCCGTAATCATGTTGCGGGTGTACTGTTCGTGACCGGGGGTGTCGGCCACGATGAATTTGCGTTTGGGGGTAGCGAAGTAGCGATAGGCCACATCAATCGTGATGCCTTGTTCGCGCTCGGCTTCCAGGCCGTCGGTCAGCAGGGCCAGATCGGGTTCAGCGTCTTCGCCACGCTTGTATTTGGAGCGTTGGATAGCCGCAATCTGGTCGGCAAACACGCCCTGGCTGTCCACCAGCAAGCGGCCAATCAAGGTGGATTTTCCGTCGTCCACGGAGCCAGCAGTAATCAGACGCAGCACGCCCTGATCGGCAGCCTGCAGCCAGGCGTCATTGACTGTGTTCATTAGAAATATCCTTGTTTCTTGCGGTGTTCCATGGAGGCTTCGGAAGTCTGGTCATCCATGCGGGTGGCACCGCGCTCGGTAATGGTGGCCAAGGCGGTTTCAGCAATAATGTCTTGCACGGAGGCGGCGGTAGAGAGCACCGGGCAGGTGCAGGAAATATCCCCTACGGTGCGGAAACGTACATCGCGCCATTCAGAAGTTTCACCATCCAGCAGGGGAGTCAGCGGGGTGATGGGAACGATCAGGCCTTGACGCTCCACCACTTCGCGTGAGTGGGTGTAGTAGATGGATGGCAGATCAATGGCCTCACGCTGGATGTATTGCCAGACGTCCAGTTCGGTCCAGTTGGAAATCGGGAAGACGCGCAGGTTCTCCCCCTTATGAATGCGGGTGTTGAACAAGTGCCAGAGCTCGGGGCGTTGCGCTTTGGGGTCCCATTGGCCGAATTCGTCGCGAAAGGACACGATACGTTCTTTGGCACGGGCTTTTTCTTCGTCACGGCGGGCACCACCGAAACAGGCATCAAAGCCAAATTCGGCAATCGCTTCCAGCAAGGTGACGGCCTGGGCCCCGTTGCGGCTGGCGGTTTCATTGCGCAGCACGACGGTGCCGCGCGCAATGGAATCTTCCACGCTGCGCACAATCAACTCGGCGTTCAGTTCCGCGGCGCGGCGATCCCGAAATTCAATCACTTCCGGGTAGTTGTGGCCGGTGTCCACGTGCATCAAGGGAAACGGCAATGGGCCGGGCGAAAAGGCTTTCTGGGCCAGTTGCAGCAGCACGGCGGAGTCCTTGCCGCCGGAGAACAGCAGCACGGGTTTTTCAGCTTCAGCCGCGATTTCGCGCAGAATAAAAATGGCCTCGGCTTCCAGCCAGTCCAGATGAGTACGGGTAGAGAGTGGTTCGCCCATGGGGTTCCTTCAGGTGTTGACACTGCTATTCAGATTGCTGGCATGCAGGCCGCATTCCAGGCTGTCGCGCTGTTCCCACCACCAGCGCCCGGCGCGCACGTCTTCACCGGGGCGAATGGCGCGCGTACAGGGCTCGCAACCTATGGAGGGGTAGCCCTGGTCGTGCAGCGGGTTGTAGGGGATGCTCAATCCACGGATCACGGCCCAGACATCGTCCTGAGTCCATTCGATCAAGGGGTTGAATTTCTGCAGCCCAAAAACGCTGTCGTATTCCTTGCTGGAAAGTTCGGTGCGGCTGGCGGTCTGTTCGCGACGCTGGCCGGTGATCCAGGCCGATCGGCCTTGCAAGGCACGGCGCAGCGGCTCCACCTTGCGGATCGCGCAGCATTCTTTGCGCAGTTCCACGCTTTCGTAAAAAGCGTGTGTGCCATGCGTGGTGACGTGTTCCTGCACCCGGTCCGGGTCAGGATGAAAAAACAGGATAGGGCGTTCGTAGTGTTGCTGGATGTCGCGCCCCAATTGCAAGGTCTCTTCGTGCAGACGACCGGTATCCAAGGTGACGGTTTGCAGTTCGGGGGTGTAGATGGACATGGCATGAAACAGCACCATGTCTTCCGCGGCCAGGGAACTGGCCAGAACGGCATCAGCATGTTCGTGCGCGATGACTTGCAGATCGTCGCGCAGCTGTTTCCACAGCATCAGGGGCCGGGCGCTCAGGGCAAGCGCGGCAGGGGCTTGGGCGGGCATGATCAGATGTCCTTGCGGCAATACCAGTACCGGCCCTGCTCAAAACGGAGTCACGTGGGCCGCGCTATTGCCTTACATGGTTCATGGAATGATGAGCCAGTGTGCTTGCGCGAGCCCCCGCTGGGAACGAAGTATTAGTTAGGTGAATATGCCCTTGCTGTATTTAGCCGCCTTGTCATTGTGTTTTCAGGCGCGACGGCTGGCCGCAATAATGGCGATGATGACGATGCAGGACAGCCAGGTCAGCAAGTCCACTTGCTCGCTTAACCACACTGCTGAAATCAGCACGGTCAGAAAGGGCTGGGCCAGTTGTACCTGTCCGATACGAGCTACACCCCCCATGGCCATGGCCTTGTACCAGGGGAAAAAACCCAGCAAGGAAGAGAACAGGGCCAGGTAGAGCAGGGCCATGACAGATTGGGAAGAAGGCATTTCTGTCATGGGAAAGGTCAGCCACAAGGTGGCAGGAATGGTCAGCGGCAAGCTGGCTGCCAGGCACCAGCAAATGGTGCGCCATCCACCCAGGGTACGAGCCACACGGCCACCTTCGGCATAGCCCACGCCGGACATGAACACGGCCAGAGCCAACCAGATATCCCCGGTTTGCAGTGCGCCTTCACCAATATAGAAAGCGTAGAGCAGCACCAGCACGGCACCCAGCAGGCTCAGCATCCAGAAGCGGCGGCTCAAGGGTTCACCGCTACGGGCGGAGGCAACAATGGCGGTGGCCAAAGGAATCAGCCCGCTCAATACGGCCCCGTGCGAGGAAGGCACGGTCTGCATGGCAATCGAGGAAAACACGGGCCAGCCTACGATCACACCCGTACAGGACAGGGCGATGCCGCGCCATTCCGACGCGGTGGGGCGACGGCTGCGGGTCGCCAGCAAGATGATGGCCGCAAACACCCCCGCGATACTGGCTCGCGCCATTCCGACCAGCCAAGGGTCAAAGCTTTGCACCGCCAGCCGCGTCATGGGCAAGGTGAAGGCAAAGACGGTAACCCCGATAAAAGCGTAGAGATAGATCAGCAATGCTGGGGCGGTACTGGGCATGGGAAGACTGGTGCTGCGGCTCATGAAAATCACCACGGATAAGAAATAGGTTTATCACAGCTTTGAGCTTAAAATAAATAAACAATACAGTTGCGATACAGTTCATCAATCAGTCGGCCAAGCTGTACTGGTCAAACTTCCGCTACAGTCGGTTTTCTCGCTTAAAGGTCAGCATCATGGAATGGTTGGATTGGCAGCCCGTGCGCGGTTCGGACGTGACGCTTAGCGATCAGTTGGTTGCCTGGGTGCAGCAGGCCCTGCATTTTCGCTATCGGGGTGGCAGTCGCTTGCCTTCGGTGCGTCGGTTGGCACAGTCTGCTGGCGTCAGCACGCATACCGTTGTGGCCGCCTACGACAAATTGATGGCTTTGGGCCTGGTGGAGTCCCGGCCTGGTTCAGGTTTTTTTGTGCGGGTGCGCAGCCCCCGGCGTTTGCGTTCTGAATCCCTGCATGTAGAAAAGAATGAGCCGCGCAAGATTGATGTGAACTGGATGCTGAACAGCTTCATGGGGCAGAGCGATAGCGCGGGTATTCCCCGTCAGTGGCTGGATAACGAGATGATTCTGGCTGCTTTGCGGCAGGTCAGTCGTAGTGCAGGCTCCAACCTGCTGGGCTATGGGCACTCTCATGGCTATCGACCTTTGCGCCAACATATTGCGGGGCAACTGGAAGATAGCGGCATACAGGCGGACCCTGATACCCAGCTCTTATTGTGCAGTGGCGTTACGCAGGCGCTGGATTTGCTCTTGCGCCATTGGTTGCGGCCCGGTGATGTCGTGGTGGTAGAAGATCCGGCCTGGTATCTGCTGTTCGCCCGTCTGGCCGTGGTCGATGTGCGAGTGCTGAGTGTGCCGCGCCGTGCAGATGGTCCGGATCTGGCGGTCTTGGAACAACTGGCACGCGAGCATCGTCCACGTCTGGTCATCCTGAATACCGTGGTGCATAACCCTACCGGCTTTAGTTTGAGCCCGGCGGTAGCGCACAGCATTCTGACGTTGGCCCAGACCTGGGACTTTCACATTATTGAAGACGACACTTATAGCGAGCTGCATGCCAATCCTGCCTGCCGTCTGGCGCAATTGGATCAGTTGAACCGGGTGACGTTGGTGGGGGGCTATTCCAAAGTCATGGCAGCTGGTTTGCGGGTGGCGTATATGGCAGCAGCTCCTGAACTGCTGCAGTCTTTGGTGAATCTGAAAATGCTGGCAGGGCTGACTTCGCCGGAGCTGGGCGAGCGGGTCATTCACCGGGTGCTGGTAGACGGTCCCTATCGCAAGCATCTGGAGCGGTTGCGCCGTCACGCCAATGCCGACAGGCATAAAACCCTGGAGCAATTGGCGCATGTAGGCCTGGCGCCGGACGCACCTCCCCAGGCGGGCATGTTTGTCTGGGTGGATACGGGTGTGGATACGGAAAGTCTGGTGCGTGCTTTGGGGCGACCAGGGCATTTATTGGTGCCGGGGGCCTTGTTTTCCCCGCAACAGCAACCATCTACATATATGCGTATTAATGTTTCTTTAGGCGACGATGTGCAGTTTTGGCAGGATTTTGCCCGTTGTTTGCGTAGCGCAAAGCAGTCCTCCAGCCCCGTGCCCAGCGAAGTAGCCTTATAGCTTGAACGCTGATAGTTGCACTGTCATCCAGCTCTGTTAGCATAAGTCTGTGCGACGCATAGAAAGAAGTTTTTATGCGACGCGCGATAGCTAATAGCAATGAACGTTATTGCATTAATCAATTTTACTAATCGGCAGTGGCTTCCTATAATGGCTTTACTGTCAATGATTAATCACTCACCGGAGCAAATATGTCTTTGATCAACACCGTCATCAAACCTTTTAAAGCACAAGCTTTTCACAACGGCAAATTTATCGAAGTCAGCAACGAAACCGTTGCCGGTAAGTGGGCTGTTTTTGTTTTCTACCCAGCCGACTTCACGTTTGTTTGCCCAACCGAACTGGAAGACCTGGCTGACCACTACGCCGAATTCCAGAAAATGGGCGTAGAAATTTATTCTGTGTCCACCGACACTCACTTTGCTCACAAAGCATGGCACGACACGTCGGAAGCCATCAGCAAAGTTAACTACCCAATGATCGGTGACCCAACTCATCAGCTGTCGCGCAACTTTGACGTGCTGATCGAAGAAGAAGGTATCGCTTTGCGCGGTACGTTCGTAGTGAACCCAGAAGGCGAAATCAAGGTTCTGGAAATCCACGACAACGGTATCGGCCGTGTGGCTTCCGAGTTGCTGCGCAAAGTTAAGGCTGCCCAGTACATCGCCGCTCACCCCGGTGAAGTTTGCCCAGCTAAATGGGAAGAAGGCGCCAAGACGCTGACTCCTTCCCTGGATCTGGTTGGCAAGATCTAAGACCTTTTAAACACGGGTCTTTAGCGGTGGTCGGCGCGCTGCGCCGCCACCCCGGTGCCTGACCGGTTCAGGCACCCCAAGTTGTTTCGTTCAGTACAGGATAAAGGGCGTTTCACATG
This sequence comes from Alcaligenes phenolicus, assembly GCF_032063905.1. Classification (NCBI taxonomy): domain Bacteria; kingdom Pseudomonadati; phylum Pseudomonadota; class Betaproteobacteria; order Burkholderiales; family Alcaligenaceae; genus Alcaligenes; species Alcaligenes phenolicus. Next base: position 41,017 of record NZ_DAMBOE010000008.1, on the reverse strand, counting down.
TTAGATGCAAACATCAAAACTCAATTGAAGGCATACCTCGAGAAGATCACGCAACCGATCGAGATCGTTGCGACGCTGGATACTGGCGCCAAGTCCGTCGAGCTGCGCGAACTGTTGCAAGAAATTGATGGTCTGTCCGACAAGACCAGCTATCGCGAAGATGCGGATGCGCAAGAGCGCAAGCCTTCCTTCCAAATTAATCGTCCCGGTACCGACATCAGCGTGAGCTTTGCGGGTATCCCGATGGGACACGAATTTACCTCTTTGATCCTGGCCCTGCTGCAAGTGGGTGGCCACGAGATCAAGCTGGATGCCGCTGTGATTGAGCAGATCCGTAATCTGCCCGGCGACTTTGTTTTTGAAACGTATTTCTCGCTGTCGTGCCAGAACTGTCCTGACGTGGTGCAGGCCTTGAACGCCATGTCCGTGATCAACCCACGTATCAAGCACGTGGCGATTGACGGTGCCCTGTTCCAGGACGAGGTTCAGCAGCGCAACATCATGTCGGTTCCGGCCGTGTTCTTGAATGGCGAAATGTTCCATCAAGGCCGTGCCAGTGCGGAAGAGTTGCTGGCCAAACTGGATACGGGCGATAACTCGGCTCGTGCCGAAGCCTTGAACGCCAAGGACGAGTTTGATGTGCTGATTGTGGGGGGGGGGCCTGCAGGTGCTGCCGCTGCTGTGTACGCCGCTCGCAAGGGTATTCGTACGGGTGTATTGGCCGAGCGTTTTGGTGGTCAGGTTCTGGATACCATGTCGATCGAGAACTACATCTCGGTGGTCGAGACCAATGGTCCTGCGTTTGCAACAGCGCTGGAGCAGCACGTTAAAGCCTACGATGTGGACATCATGAATCTGCATCGTGCCCAGGGCATTCGCCGTGAAGGCAAGCAGGTCATCGTGGATGTGGATGGCGGTGCTCAGCTCAAGGCCAAGTCCGTGATTCTGGCTACTGGTGCCCGCTGGCGCGAACTGAATGTGCCGGGTGAGCAGGATTACCGTAACCGTGGTGTGGCGTACTGCCCGCACTGTGATGGTCCTTTGTTCAAGGGCAAGGATGTGGCGGTGGTCGGCGGTGGTAACTCCGGCGTCGAGGCGGCGATTGACCTGGCTGGTTTGGTCAAGCACGTTACCTTGATCGAGTTCGGTGATGCCTTGCGTGCTGACCAGGTCTTGCAGACCAAGCTGCGCAGTCTGCCTAACGTATCGATCATCATGCAGGCTCAGACGACTGAAGTTCTGGGTGATGGCACCAAGGTGGTGGGTCTGAATTATCTGGACCGTGCTACTCAGGAAGCCAAGAGCCTGAAGCTGGATGGTGTATTCGTTCAGATTGGTCTGGTGCCCAACACGGAATGGTTGAAGGATAGCGATGTGGGTCTGTCGCGTCATGGCGAGATCGAAGTTGATGCTCGCGGTGCGACTTCGCTGGCTGGTGTGTTTGCAGCTGGTGACGTAACGACCGTTCCTTTCAAACAGATCGTGATTGCTGCAGGTGAAGGTGCCAAAGCTGCTTTGAGCGCATTTGATTACCTGATCCGTAGTTCGGCTGACGTTGAAGAGCCGGTTGCAGAGAAAGTGACTGCTTAAGTCTTTTTGATTGTTGGACCTGGCTGTTCAAGAGGGCCACCCTGTTTGGGGTGGCTCTTTTTTTTGTCTGTGGGTGGGGTGACAAGTAGTTGTTGTGTATCGGGAGTGCTTCAGCATTGATCGGGTTCTTTGAGAAAGGTCGTCTCAGGAAAGACGCCGCTCAAGCCGTCTGCCCCTGCCTCGGGGCTTGACTACTTGCCGGTGCTGCGCACCGGTACCCTTGTCTGTTCTGGAATCCGGGCGCCCTGTGAACTCACGGGGTACTTGGTCCCCCGGACCAAGTACAAGCGTCCCGCTCGAACAGCACAGGGCTTGCATCCCGGATTCCAGAACAGCCCGCGGCAAGCAGTCTGAATCGCCCCGCGGCAGGGGCAGACGGCTTGAGCGGCTCGATGCATGAGGTGGCGCGATTTTTCAGTCGTTTCATGTACGAGAAATTGGCAGGGATGTGGAACCAAAGAGGTGTTTGACGCTTTATGTTCCATGTGGTGCTTCATAGAGATTGCCTACGCATTAATCCAGGCTCTTCCAAACCGAAGCGATGTCACATAAGAAAGACATGCTCCTGCATGTACATGACAATTCAATGCAATTGGGCCGGCCTTGGCCTAGTGTTGAATACATGATGAGCATTCAAGGGCTAATAAATAGTCCTGCTATAAATCCCCTTCAAGCTCCGGCCAGTTCCCGCCCAACACATCCGCACAGACCTGTAGCCATGCTCTGGCCGCCTGCGACAGATACCGCCCATTCCACAGCAGCGCCACTTCCCAGTTCAATGCCGGTTCCACCACTTCTTTGGCAACCCAATCCCCCGGTTCCAGCCGAGAAAGAAACGGCTGGGGCAACAAAGCGACTCCCATTCCCGCCTGTGCCATGGAAGCCACCCAATCCCATTGATTGCTTTGCGCCGCAATATTCGCCCGCAAGCCCGCGTGGGCGAAAGCACGTCGCAACATACGGGTCAGGGCATAGTCTTCGCCCAGGAAAATCAAAGGATGCTTTTCCAGCTCCCGCAGCTTGATCTTTTTTTGCGTACCGGCCAGCGTATCTTGATGGCCAATCGCCCAAACCGCATGTTTGGCCACGGGGGTGGCCGACACATTCAGCTCCGGCCCCAAAGGCAGAATACTCAGCCCCATTTCAACCGTGCCCGCCGCGACCATGCGCTCGATCCCCATGCCGGTTTCCTCATGCAGAATCAGCTCGATCTGCGGATGCCGGTTCTTGAAGGTCTTGAGCACCTCTGTAAACAGCACATTAATCATGGGTGGAATACCGACATCCAGGCGACCGCGTTGCAGTGCTTGAACTTCATGAACCTCTCGCAGCAAGCCCTGCATGCTCTGCAAAACTTCCTGCCCTCGCTCCAGCACCACTTTGCCGCAATCGGTCAGCTGCAATTGACGATGATCGCGAATCAGCAAGGGCTCGCCCAGCTCATCTTCCAGCTGCTTCACCATCTTGCTGATGGTCGATTGCGTCACGTTCAGGCTCTGCGCAGCTTGCGTAAAGCTTTGATGTTTAACGGTTTCAATGAAGTATCGCAAGGATCGGATGTCCATGATTGGCTGGCCTTTTATCTATGACTTTTACGACTTCTTTGGAGTTATTTTATTCATTATGGCGATGCTATGCTGGCTTTGTTCAAAAAACATAAACGCCTGTTGTCAGGGCGATTTCGGCTTTTTATCTCCGGCTTGTACAGCCCCTATTTTTAAAGCGTGATGTCGTTCTGTTGCGTGAAGATTTCGCCTGGCGCTTTCGGCCCCGGCTCCTTCCGAAAGCAACAACAGGTAGATCAATGACACAGAGACAGGAGCACACGATGTTCAAGGATCGCATTCGTTCCCCCGAATTGGAAGGCAAAGTCATGACCGCTCAGGAGGCAGTCGCCTTCTTCAAAGACGGGATGAATGTCGGCATGAGCGGTTTCACCCGCGCTGGGGACTGTAAGGTCATGCCTCGTGCCTTGGCCGAGCGCGCCCAGACCGAGCAATTAAAACTGAATGTGGTTACCGGCGCTTCGCTGGGTAATGATAGCGACGGCATGATGGCCGAGGCCGGTGTACTGGCTCGCCGCTCGCCGTTTCAAGTGGACTCGGTGCTACGCCGTCATATCAATGAAGGCAAGGTCCTGTTTACCGATCAGCACTTGTCCCTGACTGTAGAGCACATGCGTTCGGGTAACCTGCCTGCCATCGACATCGCTGTCATTGAAGCGGTTGCCATTACAGAAACCGGCGCAATTGTGCCGACGACCTCGGTAGGCAACTCGGCCAGCTTTGCCCAGCAAGCCAAACAAATCATTGTTGAGCTGAACCTGAGCATGCCAGTGGAAATGGAAGGCTTGCACGATATCTATGTGCCCGAGGCTCGCCCCAACCGTCAGCCTATTGAACTGACGGATGTGGACCAGCGTATTGGCACCACCGCCATTCAGGTGGATCCTTCCCGCATCGTGGGTATTGTGGTGACCGATGCTTTGGACAGCCCCTCCAGCGTGCTGCCACCTGATGAAGAAACCCAGGCAATTGCCGGTCACATTATTGAATTCCTGAAAGGCGAAGTGGACGCTGGCCGTATGAGCCACTCCTTGCTGCCCTTGCAGGTGGGTATCGGTACGATTGCCAATGCCGTCACTTACGGTCTGCTGGATTCCCCCTTCACCGACCTGAAGATGTACTCGGAAGTTTTGCAGGACAGCGCGATTGCCATGCTGGACTCCGGCCAGTTGAGCTTTGCCTCGGCTTCGTCCTTGACCCTGTCGGCTCCCAAAATGGCGCAGTTCCTGGAAGGCCTGGAAAACTACCGCGACAAGCTGGTGCTGCGTCCACAGGAAATCAGTAATCACCCAGAATTGGTGCGTCGCTTGGGCATTATTGCGATCAACACCGCCCTGGAATTTGATATCTACGGCAACGTGAACTCCACGCACGTCTGTGGCACCCATATGATGAATGGCATTGGCGGTTCCGGCGACTTCGCCCGTAATGCGCACCTGTCCATTTTTGTCAGCAAGTCCGTCGCCAAGGATGGCGCCATCTCCAGCGTGGTGCCTATGGCATCGCACGTCGACCATTGCGAGCACGATGTGGCCGTGCTGGTTTCCGAATGGGGCCTGGCTGATTTGCGTGGTTTGGCTCCCCGTGAGCGTGCCCGCGTCATCATCGAAAAATGTGCTCACCCCGACTATCGTCCTGCCTTGCTGGACTACGTTGAACGCGCCAGCCAACGTGGCGGTCATACGCCTCACATTTTGGAAGAGGCCTTGTCCTGGCACGTTCGTTTCCAGCAAGAAGGCACCATGAAACAGGAGCAGTTCCAGACCCAGGAACTAGCGACTGCGTAGTCCATCAGGTCTGGTAATGCGTAGCCGAGTCAGTCCGGCAGCGTAGACCTTACAAATTGACCTGATCGCCCCTGGCATTCCACCCGTGCCAGGGGCATTTTTTTAGCGCTAAAATTGCGGATTCTGCTGCGTTTAGCGAGGCCGGCGTGTTCGAACAAATCGGTATTGTCAATTTCTGGGCCTTTGTGGTGGGCACGGTGTTTATCGTGCTTTTGCCCGGCCCCAACTCTTTATACGTCCTGGCCAGTGGCGCCGGACATGGCGTGCGCGAAGGCTATAAAGCAGCCTTGGGCGTTGTGGTGGGCGACGGCATTTTGATGACGCTGACGGCCTTGGGCGCTGCCTCGCTGCTCAAGACGCTGCCCATGTTGTATACGGGCATACGCTGGCTGGGTGCGGCCTATTTGCTGTATCTGGGTGTGCGGCTGTTACAGTCGGCCTTCAGGCAAGGCGGCCCGGTTCAGTCTGTGGACACGCGCTTGCGTCACGAGACCCGCTTTCGCAAAGCCTTGCTCCTGAGTTTGTTGAACCCCAAGGCCATCTTGTTCTTCCTGTCCTTCTTCGTGCAATTTGTGGACCCGTCCAAAGGTCACACGGGCCTAGCCTTTATGTTGCTGGGCCTGGTGGTGGAACTGATCAGCATTTGTTATTTGTCTTTGCTGATTTTTGGCGGAGATCGCCTGGCAGGAATTTTCCGACGCCATCAGCGTCTGTCCCGGATGGGCAATGGCTCGGTGGGGCTGCTCTTCATGGGCTTTGCCGCCCGTATGATCAGCGACTAAGCCAGTTGCTTCAGAGCGCAGCAGTTCTGACAGCACTTATTTATCAGTTTTAAGGAAAACACCATGAGTAGCAAAATCCGTGTCGGTATTGCAGGTTACGGCAATTTAGGGCGAGGCGTAGAGCTGGCCCTGGCACAAAACCCGGACATGGAGCTGGTCAGCGTTTTTACTCGTCGTGACCCTGCTTCCCTGCGTCTGCAAAGTGCAGGCGTGCCCGTGCGCGCCCTGGACCAGATCGAACAGTATCGCAATGATATTGACGTGCTGATTCTCTGTGGTGGCTCTAAAAATGACCTGCCCGAACAAGGCCCGGCCTTGGCCCGCTGGTTCACGACGGTAGACAGCTTTGATACCCACGCCCGTATCCCCGAATACTACGAAGCCGTGGATGCCGCCGCCAAAGGCGCAGGCACGACGGCGTTGATCGCGGTGGGTTGGGACCCAGGCCTGTTCTCGCTGAATCGCTTGTATGGCGAGTGTGTCTTGCCTGTCGGCCAAACATACACCTTCTGGGGCAAAGGCTTGAGCCAAGGTCACTCCGATGCCATCCGCCGTGTGGCTGGTGTAGCCGGTGGTGTGCAATACACCTTGCCTATCGAAGCAGCGGTACAGCGTGTGCGCAACGGGGAGCAGCCCGAGCTGAGCACCCGTGAAAAACACAAGCGTCAGTGCTTTGTGGTCCTGGAAGAGGGCGCCAGCGCCGACGCCGTACGTGAAGCCATTGTGACCATGCCTGACTACTTCGCGGACTACGACACGGAAGTCAACTTCATTGACGCTGAAACCCTGGCACGCGATCACGCGGCCATGCCTCACGGTGGTTTTGTGATTCGTAGCGGTCAGTCCGGTGCAGGTTCGCAACAAGTGGTGGAATACGCCTTGAACCTGGGCAGCAACCCGGAATTTACCTCCAGTGTGCTGGTTGCCTACGCGCGCGCGGCTTACCGCATGAACCAGCAAGGTCAAATCGGTGCTCAGTCCGTGCTGGACGTGGCGCCTGGCCTGTTGTCGCCTAAATCGGCTGCGCAACTGCGTAAAGAACTGCTGTAAATCCTGGTTTCAGGCTGCGGCCCGGCTCAGCTTGCCTGAGTCGGGCTGCAGGTCTTGCTGGTTTGCGCACAAATGATTCAGTCGGTCAATAAAGGGTAAAATAGCGCCCATTCCTCACTACATTGAGTGTTCTCATGCGCTTATTGATCGCACTGCTCCTGCCCTGGTTGGTCTTTTTCACGATCGGTCGGCCTGTAGCGGGCATTATTTGCCTGATTTTGCAGTTGACCGTCATTGGATGGATACCGGCCGCTATTTGGGCGGTATATTCTCTTAGCCAATACAAAACTGACAAGAAAATCGAGCAAGCCCTGGGCAAGCGTTAAGCCCTAGGTTTTCCTTCCTTTTTGCACGTCTGAGCAGGCCAGGATGCGCTTGCTCGGGCGTTTTATACTTTTTTGCTGATACAGCCATGACCCTATCGTCTCCCGTGGGCCATTCTTCTGAGTCCGGTGAGCAAACGGTATCCGTAGACCCCAAGGCTGTGCCACGCCTGGAACTTCGCAATATCACCAAGGCCTATCCGGCGGTGGTAGCCAATGACAATATTTCCCTCTCTATCCTGCCGGGGCAGATTCATGCCGTGCTGGGGGAGAATGGCGCGGGTAAATCCACCTTGATGAAGATTATCTACGGGGTGGTCAAACCCGATCAGGGCCAGATTCTGTGGGACGGCCAGCCCATCCAGATCAGCAGTCCGGCGGCGGCCCGACAGCTGGGCATCGGTATGGTGTTCCAGCATTTTTCCTTGTTTGACACCCTGACTGTCACGGAAAACATTGCATTGGGTCTGCAAGCTTCGACCAATATGCAGGAACTGGCTGGCCGTATTAGCGAGACTGCCAGCCAATATGGTCTGGATCTGGACCCGCAACGTCACATTCATACCTTGTCTGTAGGCGAATGCCAGCGGGTGGAAATTGTGCGTGCCTTGCTGGGCAAGCCCAAGCTGCTGATTCTGGACGAGCCAACCTCGGTATTGACCCCGCAGGCAGTACGCCGCTTGTTTGGCACCTTGCGCCAGCTGGCCGCTGAAGGTTGCAGCATTGTCTATATCAGCCACAAGCTCGACGAAATCCGCGAGCTGTGCAATGCCTGTACGGTCATGCGTATGGGCAAGGTTACCGGCTATTGCGACCCTCGCGAAGAAACCACGGCCAGCCTGTCGCGCCTGATGATTGGTGCCGAGCCTCAGTCTCTGGGTGAGCGCAGCATGCAACAAGGCGGGACGCTCTTGCAGGTGCGTAATCTGCAGTTAAGCAAATCCCATCCTTTTGCCTGTGAATTGCAGGATGTCAGTTTTGATCTGCACCAGGGCGAAATTCTGGGAGTAGCCGGTATTTCCGGTAATGGTCAGCAGGAGTTACTGGCTGCCTTGTCAGGTGAAGATACCCGCGCACGGGCAGACATGATTTTGCTGGATGGTCAGGCCATTGCCCAACGCGATGCGGCTTGGCGACGAGACCAGGGCATGGGCTTCGTACCTGAAGAACGGTTGGGACGCGGTGCTGTGCCGGAATTGTCTCTGGCTCAGAACCTGCTGCTGTCTCATCAGAACCCGGAAACGGTGAAGCGCGGTTTTCTGCGTTTTCCCAGCATTCGCCGTCTGGCAGGCGGGATTATCAAGCGTTTCCGCGTCAAGACTTCCAACGAGCAGGCCGCAGCCAACAGCCTGTCAGGCGGGAATCTGCAAAAGTACATTATTGGCCGTGAGGTCACCCGTCAGCCTCGTATTCTGGTGATTGCCCAGCCCACCTGGGGGGTGGACGTAGGGGCTGCCGCCCAGATCCACGCCGAGCTGCTGGCCCTGCGCGATGCGGGCTGTGCCTTGCTGGTCATCTCTGAAGAGCTGGATGAATTGTTTGCGATTGCCGATCGCCTGATTGTTATCTCCAAAGGTCGTATGTCTCCCTCTATTCCCGTGGCGCAAGCCAGTGTTGATCAGATTGGGCAATGGATGAGCGGTTTGTGGGAGGAGGGTGAACATGCTCAGGCTTGAGACTCGTGCCACGCCCTCTACCTTGATGGCCTGGTGTTCCCCTTTGCTGGCCGTCTTGCTGACCATGGTGGTCGCTGGGACCTTGTTCTGGTCGCTGGGCAAAAATCCTCTGGCGGGCTTGAACGTATTTTTTCTGGAGCCTTTGCGTGACCTGAATGGTTGGGCCGAGGTGGGCGTCAAACTGGTGCCCTTGCTGCTGATCTCGGTCGGTCTGGCCATCTGTTTTAGAGCCAATATTTTCAACATCGGGGCGGAAGGGCAGTTGGTGATGGGCGCCTTGGCAGCCGGGGCCTTTATTCTGCAAGTGGACGATGGCGATAACGGTGGTTTTTTCCTGATTACCGTGGCCTTGGCCTGCGGCATGCTGGGTGGCATGGCCTGGGCCGCTATCGTGGCTTTCCTGAAAGATCGCTTTAATGCCAACGAGATTCTGGTTTCCCTGATGTTGGTCTATGTGGCCCAGCATTTGCTCAGTTATCTGGTACACGGTGCCTTGCGCGATCCCGATGGTTTTGGTTTCCCGCAGTCCAGCCTGTTCTCGGACGGCTTTTTGTTGCCCGCGGTCTTGCCCGGCACGCGCTTGCATAGCGGTATTGTGCTGGCAGTGATTGCGTCGGTGGCGGCCTGGCTTTTCCTGACTCGCAGCATGGCCGGTTTCCGCTTGCGCGTGGGGGGTATGGCTCCATTGGCTGCTCGTTACGCCGGTTTCTCTTCCCGTAAAGCCTTGTGGAGCTCCTTGCTGATTTCGGGGGCTTTGGCCGGTCTGGCTGGTGCAGCGGAAGTCATGGGCCCGGTTGGGCAATTGACTCCTTCTATTTCTCCCGGCTATGGTTTTGCGGCCATTATTGTGGCCTTTGTGGGGCGACTGCACCCGCTGGGACTGATTTTTTCCTCTTTTGTGATGTCCTTGCTCTATATCGGTGGGGAATTGGCCCAAAGTCGTTTGGGCTTGCCCAATGCGATTACCGGCATTTTCCAGGGCATCCTCTTGTTTTCCTTGTTGGCTTGTGACGTGCTCATCACCAAGCGTTTGGTCTGGAGAAAGTAATGGACGCGATTGCACCTTTGCTAGCCGCAACCATCAACGCAGGCACCCCTTTGCTCCTGGCAGCCTTGGGTTTGCTGATTAATGAAAAGTCGGGCGTCATCAATCTGGGCTCGGAAGGCATGATGCTGATGGCGGCCATTGTGGGCTTTGCCGTGGCCGTGCAAACCGGCAGCCCTGCTTTGGGCTTTGTGCTGGGCGCGGTGGTTGGCATGGTCATGGCAGCCGCCTTTGCCTGGCTGACCGTCTGGCTGGGCGCGAATCAGGTGGCTTGTGGTTTGGCCCTGTCCTTATTCGGGGTAGGGGCCTCGGCCTATATTGGCTTGCCCTTTACCGGCAACTCCCTGGTCGTGACCAAGCTGTCCATTCCCGTGCTGAAAGATATTCCCCTGATCGGGCCTGCTTTTTTCCAGCAGCATTACATGGTCTATGTGTCCTGGGTGCTGTGTATTGCCGTGGCCTGGTTCCTGACTCGTACCCGCTCCGGTCTGGTGCTGCGTGCGGTGGGTGAATCGCCCGCCTCGGCGCACTCGCTGGGCTACAACGTGCGCTACATTCGCCTGGGTGCCTTGATGTTTGGTGGTGCCTGCTGCGGTCTGGCCGGTGCCTTCATCTGTCTGGTTTACACGCCCATGTGGGTCGAGAATATGGTTGCCGGGCGCGGCTGGATTGCGTTGGCGCTGACGACGTTTGCAACCTGGCGTCCCTGGCGCGTCATGCTGGGCGCTTACTTGTTTGGTGGGGTCACGATCCTGACCTATCATGCGCAGGCTCTGGGTGTTCCGGTAGCCTCGCAATTGCTGGCCATGATGCCGTATCTGGCCACGATTATTGTGCTGGTTTTAATCTCCCGAAACGCTAACTGGATCAGGTTGAATATGCCTGCATCGCTTGGCAAAAACTTCAATCCCAACAACTAGAGGACTGACATGACTGGAAACTTTATGCGCAAGGCTCTTTTGGCCGCTGCCATCGCTTCCCCCCTGGCCGCCTTGCCTGTGTCCGCTCAGGCAAACGATCAAGAACCCCTGAAAATCGGTTTTGTATATGTCAGCCCTATCGGTGAAGCCGGTTGGACCTGGCAGCAAGACATTGGCCGTCTTGAAATGGAAGAGGCCCTGAAAGGCCGTGTGGTTACTCAGTACGTGGAAAACGTGCCTGAAGGTGCTGACGCAGAGCGCGTGATTCGCGATCTGGCCCAGCAAGGCAACAAGCTGATTTTCACGACCTCGTTTGGCTACATGAACCAGACGCAGAAAGTGGCCAAGCAGTTTCCGGACGTGAAGTTCGTGCACTCTACCGGCTACAAGACGGCTCCTAACGTGGCGACCACCAACGCCCGTTTCTACGAGTCCCGTTACCTGGCTGGCGTGCTGGCTGGCAAAATGACCAAATCCAATGTGGTCGGTTACGTGGGTGCTCACCCCATTCCTGAAGTGCTGCAAGGTATCAACGCCTTCGCCATCGGTTTGAAGAGCGTGAACCCCGAAGCCCAGGTGCGCGTGGTTTGGGCCAATAGCTGGTACGACCCAGGTAAAGAGCGTGATGCAGCGGTCACGCTGCTGGGTCAGGGCGCAGACGTGGTGACTCACCACACCGACTCCACTGCTACCGTGCAGGCAGCTGAAGAAGCGGGCAAGTACGCGATTGCCTACCACTCCGACATGAGCAAGTTCGGTCCTAAAGCTCAACTGGCTGCTGTGACGCACCACTGGGGTGACTACTTCACTCGCAAAGCCACTGAAGTTCTGGATGGTAAATGGCAGAACGACAGCACCTGGGGTGGCCTGAAGTCCGGTATGGCAGCTTTGGAAGGCTTCGGTCCTGAAGTGCCTGCTGACGTGAAAGAGTTCGTTCTGGCCAAACAGGCCGAGATCGTGGCTGGCACACTGCAACCCTTTGCCGCTCCTATCAAGGACAACGATGGCAAGGTGCGTCTGGAATCCGGTTTCCTGGATGACGATGCCTTGAACCGCATGGATTACTACGTGGAAGGCGTGGCCAGCAAACTGCCCAAGCAGTAAGCTGCCCAGCAGTCTGTAGATAAACAAAGCCCCGTGTCGGACTCTCCGACACGGGGCTTTGTTATAAGTGGCCCGTGTGGCTTTTCAGGCTGCTGCTGGGATCAAGCCCGAGCTTGTTCGGTGTTTGTTCCGGGGCTGGTTTGTCATCCGTTCAGGAAGACAAAGCTGACGCACAGAGCTGCAATACAGAGTCGCCATGCAAAATTGATCTATGGAACCGACCTCAGAACTATGCTGCCTGTGCAGGCCGCTTGCGGCCCAAGCGTGTCGATGCCCGCATCCAGCGCAGCGTCATCAGCACGGCAACCACAGACAAACCTGTCACCAGCCCGATCCAGATTCCCATCCCGCCCATATTGAACTGGAAGGCCAGCAAAGAGCCCGTAGGAACGCCCAGCACCCAATACCCTAGCAAGGCCAGCAGCATGGGTATGCGCGTGTCATGCAGGCCGCGTAGCATCCCTGCAGCCACGGCCTGAGCACCATCACTGATCTGAAACAGCGCCGCCAGCGCCAGGAAGGTAATGGCCAGCTGAATAACGGCCTGGTTTTCGGCGACATCCAGATCCAGGAACAGACCAATCAGGGTCAAGGGGGCGAACCAGAACACCAGAGCTGCCAGCCCCATGAAGCCCACCCCCAGAATGTAGGAAATCCAGCCGGCACGGCGGGCACCCAAAGGATCGACCCGGCCTGCAGCCAGCCCCACACGGATGGTGGCAACCTGACTGAAGCCCAAAGGAATCATGTAGGACACCGAGCAGATCTGCATGGCAATCGCGTGTGCGGCCAGATCAGATTGCCCCAGTACGCCCATCATCATGACGGCGGCGTAAAACACCAAGGTTTCCAGGGTGAAGGTAATCGCAATGGGGATGCCCAGCGCCCACATTTTCCACAGACGCTTCACACTCCACTGCCAGGCATCGTTGAACAGGTAGTAGCGTCGGAAGCGCGGATCGCGCAGTACCACCCAGCTCAAACCTGCGAACATGAAGATGCTGGACAAGGTGGTGGCCAGACCTGCGCCTGCCAGTCCCATGGCGGGCATGCCCAGATTGCCAAAGACCAGGAGCCAGCCCAGCACGGCATTGATACCGATCGCGGTAATGGCCACCGCCAAAGTCCATCCCGGCTTTTCCATGGCGGCCAAGAAGGAGCGCAGCACGATGTAACCCAGATAGGGCAGCAAAGCCCATTGCAGGGTGTGCATATAGGTCACCGAGCGCGCCGCGACAACGGGGTCCTGGCCCATCATCAGCAAAATATGCTCGGCATTCCACAACACAATCCAGGCAGGCAGGGTAATCAGTAAAGCCGTCAGAAAGCCGTGACGGATGATTTGCTGGGATTCGCGTACATTGCGCAGTCGTCGGCCCAGCGTTGTGGCCAACATGGGAACGACAGCGGACACCAGCCCCATGCTGAAAATCATGAAGGCCTGATACAGACTGGCGGACAGTGAACCGGCAGCCAGCTCATCAGGGCCCAGTCGGCCCATGTAAATCAGGTTGGTTGCCAACAGGCTGACTTGAGCCAGGTTGGTCAGAATCAGGGGGCCGCCCAATCGCAGGGAGGATTGCAGCTCCGCCAACCAGAGCTGGCTCGGGCTGGTAGTTTGAGACTTTGCAGACATGGTTTATTTGGCGCGAGGCAGGGACCAGGTGCTGATAACTTGTGCGACAGCCGGGCCACCGTCGGCCGGTTCCAGCAGCACATCGCCCGCGCAGGTACGGCCGGTCTTGTGAATCCGGGCATGAGCCAGAATATCGCCGGGAGGGGCCTTGCGCAGGAAATTGATGGTCAGGCTGGAGGTGACAGCATCGGGGTTGCCCGTGGCTCCGACTACAGCGGCATACAAGGCCAGATCAGCCAGCCCCATCAGCATGGGGCCTGCCACCATGCCGCCCATGCGCTGGTGGGCATTGCGCTCGGGCAAGCGCAAACAGGCGTTGTCGTGGCCTATGTGGACAACATCAATACCCAAAACGGCGGCAAAGGGATGCAGACGCTCCAGAAGATCACGAAACTGAACAATATCGATTTTAGGCTCGGGTGCAGAGTGTGTGCTGGTCATGACGTCGTCACTGAAAAGAAGGCCGTTGTAAGAAGGGCATACTGGCTGGTACTGTATCAGATCGTCCCGCGTATCGGGGTAGTTCGGCGCCCGGCTGTTCAGGGCTGGACCCATTCCAATCGATCAACAAGAAGCGAGGAGCATCATGAAACGCAGCGCAATTGTGTTTGCCTTGAGTTTGCTGGCATCAACCGGCACCGTGATGGCACAGGGGCATGGAGGCCATGGTCATGGCACGCCCGAGCCGGTACGCGCCTTGAGCACGCAGGTCCATGCCAGCCAATGCTGGGTGCGCATGATGCCCGAGCCTACACCCTCCGCCGCCTATCTGGAACTGGAGAGCAAGGGTGAGCAGTCCGTAGCCGTGACAGGAGCCAGCTCATTGTCCTTTGGGCATGTGATGTTGCATCAAACTAGCGAGAGCGAGGGGATGGCGCGCATGTCGCATGTCTCCGAGGTGGAGATCCCGGCGGGGGGAACATTGAGCCTGAAGCCGGGGGCTTTCCACGTGATGCTGGGTCAGGCCAAAGAAGACTTGGCCTTGGGGGAGCGCATCATCTTGAGCATACATCTGTCGGACGATACTCAAGTCCAGGCCGAGTGCGAGTTGCGACCTGCCAAGACACAGGCTTATTAAACGTATTTAGCATTTGGATAGCGACCGGGAGCTGGCCGCTGCATGCGGCCAGTTTTGCATTGGGCTTCAGGCTTGCAGCGCGTCCAGCACCGCCTGGTTGAACGCCTTGGGATTGGCCAGATTCATACCGTGGGCAGCCAGCGGGATGCGATGCATCTGGTCTTCGCGTCGGTGCTGACGAATGATGTCCATGCAATGGTGATAGCGTGTGGGGCTGTTTTCACCCGTGATGAAGCTTAAGGGCGCATTCATCTGCTTGAGCCATTCCAGATCCGGGCCCTGGTTGGGCTCTTGCTGCTGATCCAACATGGTGTGGGCGTTGTCCTGAATCATCTCGCGGAACCAGCGCGTCATTTGCTTCCACGTCCCCGAGCCATTGACCGTATCCACAAACAAAGCCATGGCGCCATCCCGGTCGCCCTGTTCCAGGCGTTCGGCTACTTGCTGGAACAAGGGAGCATAGGAGTAGGCACCGGGAGTCGGAAAGCCGGGATCCGCCAGGGTCAGGCTGGCCACCTGCTCGGGCATTCTTTGAGCCAGCAGCAGGGCTACATGCCCACCGCGAGAGTGCCCCACGATATGCACTTTCTCATCAGGAATATGCTGATCCAGCAGGGCCTGCAAGTCCTGGGCGTGTTGCGCCGTACTGAAGTGGCCGGGGCTGGGTGCGCCGGGCCAGTAGGAGCGCAGGCTGGGAGCCAGAACCCGATACTGGGTAGCAAAGGCGGGGATCTGCCAGCGCCAGTAGCGCCAGTCGCACAGGGAACCGTGGATCAGCAAAACGGGTGCGCCTTGTCCCTGATCCACAAAGGTGTGGCGATAGCCTTGCGCGGTCAGTTCAAGCGTGGAGAAGTCGGCAAAAGGGTTTGTCATGGCAAGCAGTAGAGGTCAGGCAAGGATGGGCCACCTGAAAAAAACAGACCGGGTCTGAACCCGGTCCTTGTGGCACTGCGCGCTGGGTGATTATTCCAGCAATTTCAAGCGGCTGCGCGCGGTCTCGGCTGCCTCGGATTGTGGGTAGTCCTTGACGATACGCTGCAAGGTGGTTTTGGCACCGCTCAGATCGTTCAGTTCGATCTGGCTGGAGGCTGTCACCATCAGGGCATCAGCCGCGCGTGGGCTTTGTGGGGAGGCCTTCACAAAAGCCTGGAGTTTCTGAATGGAGGTCTTGAAGCTTTTGATCGCGTACAGGCTGCTGCCTTCGTAAAAGCGCACTTCGTCAGCCAGAACGCTGGACGGGTAGGCGGCCAGAAAACCGGCAAAGGCATCGGCGGCGGGCTTGTATTGGCCAGCGCGGTAAGCGTCCATGGCACTATCAAAGACGGCTTGTTCTTGTGGGTCAGCGGCATGAGGGCTTTGCTGGCCGGGAGCCGGGCTATTGGCCTGGCCTTGGCCGCTGGCTTGCCAGCTCAGTTTCTCTACCTGGCCGCGCAGCGACACCACCTCGGAGCGCAGGGTATCAATTTGATCAGCCAACTGCAGGCGAGCCTGGGTGTTTTGCTCGTTCATCTGACGAATTTGCTGCCGCAGCTCCAAAATGGCGCGTCGGGCCTCGTCATCGGCAAAGGCCTTGGCCGGCAGGCTGGCGAACAGGGCGGCCGTAGCGAACAGGGCAACGGTCGCGAGACGAAAAGGCTTTTTATAAGCGTGCATAGTGAAGTCCGTTAAAAAATGTGCATCCGCAATGCGCAGGCTCCTCACCTGCCGGTTTCCCCTCTGTTGGGGGCTGTGATCTGGGGGCTTTGTGCCGGCCTGGCGAGCCCGTTGTCCAGCATAACGAATTTTCAGTGGATCGGGCACAGCGCCGATAAAAAACGCCGCGGCGTTAACAACCGCCACGGCGTCGGAACCACTTGGTCGATGCAGAAATTATCGTTGGTAAACGATGTCTGCGCGACGGTTTTCAGCGTAATCAGCTTCGGTGTTACCCAATGCTTTTGGACGCTCTTTACCAAAGCTCACAGCTTCGATCTGGCTGTTGCTTACGCCCAGCAGACCCAGCATGCGTGCCACGGCGTCGGAACGACGCTGACCCAGAGCCAGGTTGTACTCGGCACCACCACGCTCGTCGGTATTACCTTCGATGCGTACGGTTTGCTGAGGATGGCTGCTCAGGTACGAAGCGTGCATTTCTACCAGGCCACGGTACTGGTCGTTAACCACGTAGCTGTCGTAGTCAAAGAACACCGAGCGTTGTTGTGCCAGTGGGCTTTGAGGGTTGAAGGGGTCCATGATCTGGCCTGCGCTGGCAGAGTCCGATCCTGTACCGCCGGTTGAACCGGAGCCAGATTGATCCAGAGGAACCGAGCTGCAAGCAGCAAGGGCGGCAGCCATAACGGCGAGGGTAAGACTTTTAAGAATGCGCGAGCTCATTTGAATTCCTTTTGAAAAAGAGTCACACAGGATGTCAGTTGGTAAATGGTCCCCAGGTGGGTTCGCGTACTTTGCCATTCAAAGACGAGAGGGTCTGACGAACGCGACCGTCCACGGATGTCACAGCTAGGACACTGCGGCCCCCCTGAACAGAACTATATAAGATCTGCATCCCATTAGGGGCGAAACTCGGAGACTGATCGTCGGGACCTGTCGTCAGCAGTTGCTCAGCTCCTGATGCCATATCTTGAGTGGCAATTCGGAAAGCACCGTTTCTGCGTGTGACGTATACAAGCCTAGTACCGTCTGCAGAGACCTCCGGTGAAATATTGTAACTCCCGTTGAAGGTAATGCGCTGTGCATCGTCACCACCCAGGCTTACTTTGTAAATATTGGGAGCACCACCACGATCGCTCACAAAAACAAGGGAGTTGCCATCGGGCGTAAAACTCGGTTCAGTATCGATCAAGGGAGAACGCATTACGCGGCGCAATCCGGAGCCGTCCGTATTTAGCGTGTAAATCTGCGAAATACCGTCTCTGGAGAGCACAACAGCGACCTGATTGCCGTTAGGAGCCCATGCGGGACTACTGTTATTACCCTTGAAATTAGCTAACGGTTCACGGTGACCGGTGGCCAAAGTTTGCACATATACAACAGGTTTATCGTTTTCGAAGCTCACATAAGCCAGCTTTTTACCGTCAGGAGACCAGGCTGGGGAGATGATTGAGTGTCGAGAACGCAACATTACCTGCGGATTTTGCCCGTCCGCGTCAGCAATTTGTAACTCGTAGTTGTTGCCTGTTTGCAACACATAGGCCAGTCGAGTCGAAAAAACACCGCGCACGCCGGTAATTTTTTCATAAATCCGGTCTGCAATCTGGTGGGAAATACGGCGCAGTTCTTTTTCGCTGCCCGCAAAAGCCACCCCATCCAGCTGTGTTTGGCGGACCGAATCCACCAGGCGATAGCTGATGGAATATTGGCCGCCGGTCTGGGCAACCGAACCATAAGCCAGGTAATCGGCACCGCGATTGCGCCATTCGTCGTAGGCAATCGTGCTTTCTGCATTCAGACCAGCACCGGTGGCATTGATCAATTGGAATTGACCCGAACGGGTCAGGTCGGCACGGATAACTTCAGCTAGCGATTGGCTGGCTGGGTTGTCAGCAAAATCGGCGATCGCGATGGGGTACTGGGTAGCACCCACACCCGATATATCGACCCGCAGTTGGGCCTGGGCCGGTTGGCTGGCGAACATGCCAGCGGCCAGGGCAAACGCTCCAGTGGCCGTGGCGCGCCAATGACGACCTAAGGTCGCCAGGGCTGGGGTAGCGGCGGTCATTATGCAATCTCCTGATTAATCGAACATGCGGTATTCGCCATCAATATACGATGGATACTGCCCGCTAGGCGGTTTGGGGAAAGGGCTGCAACGGGCAAGACCCTTGGATACGGCATCATCGAACTGAGCGATGCCGGACGATCGTTTGATTTGAACGCGGTTAGGCGTGCCGTCGGCATTCAGGTCCACGCGGTACTGCAGCGCAGGGTTGCCACGCACTTCAGAGCGGGCAGGGGTGCTGTAGACCACGCCAGGCTGCACGCAAGCGCGCACCTTGGCAGCGTAGCCACCGTCACCACCACCGCCTCCGGCCTGGTTGCGGTCTGCAGTCCCACCGGCACGGCCGGGGGCGCCCTCACGCATGGCACGGCGGAATGCTTCTTCCTTGGCCTTGCGCTCGGCATCGGCACGGGCTTTGGCGGCGGCCTCGGCACGGGCTTTGCGTTCAGCGTCCGCTTTGGCTTTAGCTTCGGCATCTGCCTTGGCTTTGGCTTCTGCATCGGCTTTGGCCTTGCGTTCAGCATCGGCCTTGGCTTTCGCGTCGGCTTCTGCTTTAGCCTTGCGCTCTGCTTCTGCCTTGGCTTTTGCTTCGGCTTCAGCCTTTTCCTTGCGTTCCTGTTCCTGCTTTTCCTTTTGTTCGCGCTCGCGACGTTCAGCGGCTAGCTTGTCCTGACGCTGTTTTTCCTTGCGTTCCTGTTCCAGCTTTTCTTCACGCTCTTTTTTCTCGCGTTCCTTGCGAGCCTGCTCCAGGGCGATTTCGGGATCAACCTCAGGTTCAGCAGGTGGGGTGACCTTTTCAGGCTCTGGAGGCGGCTTGGGAGCCGGAGGAGGTTCAGGTTTGGGCTCGGGCTTGGGTTCTGGCTCCGGAGCTGGCTCAGGCTCAGGCTGCGGCTCGGGTTCGGCCTCGGGGGCTTCGGGATCAGCATTGACGGCCGCATCGGGTGCGACACCGTCCATCCACAATTCGACCTGCACCGCATTCGGTGTCTTGGGCGCAGAAAAAAGGGCTCCCGCCAAAATGGCGAGCAGCAACAGCCCGTGCAGACCCAGGGCGATGAGCAAGCCGCGCCGATCTTCCTTTTGCTCAGGCGAGCGCAGCGCCTGATTGCGGGTATTGCGTGTTCTGTGCTTCATTCAGTTCAGGTTTTTCGCGCCGGACGGCGAGCACGCTATCCGGCCAGAGGTTATTTGCGAGCGTCAGGATCGCTGTTGCGATCGACGATCAGACCCAGGCGGTTGATGCCATTGGAGCGCAGTTCATCCATCAAGCCCATGACGGTCTCGTAGGGAACCTTGCCGTCGGCGGCAATGACAACCGGGCTGTCGGCCTGCATACGCGAGCGCACTTCATTGAGCAGTGTGGACTTTTCGATGTTCATGAACTCGGAGCCCGCATCGCGCAAGCGAATGGCCAGTTTGCCGTCCTTATCAACCTGGATTTCCACCGGCTTGGCAGGCACTTCGGAGGCTTGGCCTACCGAAGGCAATTCCACCAGACCGGGAGTAATCATGGGAGCGGTGACCATGAAGATCACCAGCAGCACCAGCATCACGTCGATATAAGGGACGACGTTGATTTCATTTTTCATGCGCCGGCCGTGACGGCCGGTGCTTCCACGCATCGATGGCATCAGTTCACCTGCCGCTGCAAGATGTTCAGGAATTCGTCGATAAAGCTGTCAAAGCGGATCGAGATACGGTCCAGCTCGTTGGTAAAGCGGTTGTAGGCAACCACGGCAGGGATAGCGGCAAACAGACCGATAGCTGTGGCGATCAGGGCTTCGGCAATACCGGGAGCCACCGAGGCCAGTGTGGCCTGCTGCATGCCGGACAAACCGATAAAGGCGTGCATGATCCCCCAGACGGTACCCAGCAGCCCGATGTAAGGGCTGACCGAACCGGCAGAGGCCAGGAAGTTCAGGTGTGTTTCCAGTGTGTCCATTTCGCGCTGGTAGCTGGCGCGCATGGCACGGCGTGGACCGTCCAGCAGGGCTGGGCCCGAGCTCTGGCTGCGACGGGCCTTGATGAATTCGGTCATGCCGGCTTCAAAAATACGGGCCAGTGCACCGTGTTCGGCACGACGCGAGGAAATGGATTGCTGAAGCACGGCCAGATCGCCACCTGCCCAGAAGTCGTCCTCAAAGCGGCGGGTCTGTTCCAGCGTGCGTTTAAGTGCAGCCCGTTTACTGAAAATATAGGCCCACGAGAGAATCGATATTCCCAACAGAATCAGCATGACAAGCTGAACGGGAATACTGGCATCGAGAAGTAGCGAAATCAGCGACAGGTCGCTAGTAGCTTGCATGGTCAGTCCTGAACCTTTTCCAAGAGGGTACGAAAATCAGAGTCCAGCTTGCTTGGACGAAGCGTGTTGGCGTCAACGCAAACAATTTGGATGGTGCTTTGGCATAACAGTTCCTCACCTCGCAGGGCACCTTGTTCGAAATGGATGGTAGCCGAACCCAGTTGGGTAATGCGGCTGCGCACCGAGATCAAATCATCGAGCCGGGCAGGTTTGAGATATTGTATTTCAACCTTCTTGACTACGAACAGGCGTTGATTCTGCTCGGCCACATCGGATTGGTTTACGCCCAGGTTCCTGAGCCATTCTGTGCGCGCACGCTCAAAGAATTTCAGGTAGTTGGCGTAATATACGATCCCCCCAGCGTCGGTGTCCTCGTAATATACGCGAATATCAAGCCGAGCCTGGGTGTCCCACTTGTCATTAAGCATGTCGTTCGTAAAAGAGTTTATGTTGACGGGCAGGGCATGGCGCACGGCCAGCCCTGCTTGGAGTCCTTACAGCGTGGCCAAACGCTCCAGGCTGACCTGGGCAATCTGGTCCACCGGCACGTTGGTGCTGCTGGCGTCACGGCGTGCCTGCATTTCAACCATGCCTTCTTTCAGGCCGCGCTCGCCAATGGTAATGCGCAGTGGCACACCAATCAGCTCCCAGTCGGCAAACATGATGCCGGGGCGGGCGTCGCGGTCGTCCAGAATGACATCCACACCTTGCTCTTTGAGCTGGGTGTACAGATCAGTAGCAGTCTGACGCACAGCATCGCTTTTGGTAAAGCCGATCGGGCAGATCACCACTTCAAAAGGAGCCAGGGCGCGAGGCCAGATCATGCCGCGTTCGTCGTGGTTTTGTTCAATGGCAGCAGCGGCAATACGGCTGACGCCAATGCCATAACAACCCATTTGCATGACAGCCGGTTTACCATCAGTTTCCAAAAAGGTGGCGTTCAGCTTCTTGGAGTAGACATCGCCCAGGAAGAAAACGTGACCCACTTCAATGCCGCGCTGGATGGCCAGCTTGCCGCCTTCGGGGGCTGGGTCGCCGTGAACCACGTTGCGCAGGTCTGCCTTGATGGGCTCGGGCAGGTCACGACCCCAGTTCACGCCCGTGTAGTGGAAGCCTTCTTCGTTGGCACCGCACACAAAGTCGCTCATGTTGGCTACGGTCAGGTCGGCAATCACTTGCACAGGCTGACGGGTGCCGATCGGGCCCAGATAACCGGGCTTGCAGCCAAAGGTGGCCACAATTTCCTCTTCCGTGGCCAGACGGTGGCCTTTTTCAAAGCCGGCCAGCTTGGAAACCTTGATGTCGTTGACTTCATGGTCGCCACGAACCAGCAGCAGGTGGACGGTGCTCTTGGTCTTGCCGTCTTCTTCGACGTCCGTTGCCAGCACAACCGACTTGACGGTTTGGCTCAGGTCACAGCCCAGGAATTGGGCCACCAGTTCACACTTGGGGGCATCAGGCGTGGCGGTCTTGACCAGGGCTTGGCCAGGAGCGGCACGCTCGGCCAGCAGGCAAGGGGCGGGAGCCAGCTCGATATTGGCAGCGTAGTCGGTGTCAGGGTTGTAAACCAGCAAGTCTTCGCCGGTATCGGCAATCACCTGGAATTCATGGCTGCGCGAACCGCCAATGGAGCCGGTATCAGCGGCCACGGCACGGAAGTTCAAGCCCAGACGCCCAAAGATGCGCATGTAGGCGTCGTACATATTGTCGTAGCTGGCTTGGGCGTCTTCTGCATTGCGGTCGAAGGAGTAAGCATCCTTCATGGTGAATTCGCGTCCACGCATCAAGCCAAAGCGGGGACGACGCTCGTCACGGAATTTGGTTTGAATGTGGTAGAAGTTGATGGGCAACTGGCGCCAGCTGTGGATTTCGTTGCGGGCGATGTCCGTGATCACTTCTTCGGAGGTAGGCTGCAGCACGAAGTCGCGCTGGTGGCGATCCTTGATTCGCAGCAGTTCGTCACCATATTTTTCCCAACGGCCCGACTCTACCCAGAGTTCGGCAGGCTGGACGACTGGCATCAGCAGCTCAATGGCGCCGGAGCGGTCCATTTCCTGACGGATGATGTTTTCAATCTTGCGCAGCACGCGCAGGCCCATCGGCATATAGGTATAGATACCGCCGGCGGCTTTACGGATCATGCCGGCGCGCGTCATGAGCTGGTGGCTGGCAACTTCGGCCTCGGTAGGCGCTTCTTTCAGGGTATTAATGTGATACTGGCTAGCATGCATGGTAGGGAACTCGTCAGGTACGTATAATCAGATCTAATTGTATTGAATTCGTTAGAGGTGGCCTATGTTAGATCGTGAAGGCTACCGTCCTAATGTCGGAATTATCCTCGTTAATCGCAAGAACGAGGTTTTTTGGGGCAAGCGTATTCGGGAACATGCCTGGCAGTTCCCGCAAGGCGGTATTAAATACGGTGAAACACCCGTACAAGCGATGTACCGCGAACTGCATGAAGAAGTGGGCTTGCTGCCTGAGCATATCCGTATATTAGGCCGGACGCGAGATTGGCTTCGCTACAACGTGCCCAATCATTTTGTACGTCGGGAGGCGCGTGGCCATTACAAGGGCCAGAAACAAATCTGGTTCCTGTTGCGGCTGGTAGGGCGAGACAGTGATGTCTGCCTGCGTTCCTCGTCGACGCCGGAGTTTGATGCATGGCGCTGGAGTCAATATTGGGTGCCACTTGATTCAGTGATTGAGTTCAAGCGGGAAGTCTATCAGCAAGCGCTGAACGAGCTGTCGGATATTTTGTTCCGACGGCGGCAGGAAAATCGTTATTTACGTCAGCGCCTGCAAAGCGCAGTTGATGCCGATACCTTAGATAGCAGGGATCATGCGCATATTATTGGTTGAAGATGAGCGGGAAATGGCCGCATGGCTGGAGCGGGCCTTGGCGCAAAGTGGTTTTTTGCCCGATCCCGCTCATGACGCCCGCTCGGCAGAAGTGTTGTTGGCGGCCCATGAGTATGATGCGGTCGTGATGGATTTGCGCCTGCCCGACAAACACGGGCTGGTGCTTTTGCGCGAGATGCGCGAACGCGGCGATCACACTCCTGTGCTGATTCTGACTGCTCAAGGTGCCTTGCAGGATCGCGTTCGTGGTCTGAATCTCGGTGCCGATGATTTCCTGACCAAGCCCTTTGCCCTGGAAGAGCTGGAAGCTCGTCTGGCGGCACTGGTACGGCGTAGCCGTGGCCGTGTGGCCCCGGTGGTCAGCTGTGGCTCTTTGGAATACAACCCTGAGAGCCGGGCATTCCTGCTGGACAATGCCATTGTGCATTTGACGCCGCGTGAACATGCGGCCTTGCTGGTTCTGATCAGCCGCTCTGGCATGCCTGTAGAAAAGTCCCAGCTATTTGCCCGAGTTTTCGAGCACGATAGCGATGCCAGCCCTGATGCTATCGAGGTTGTCCTGCATCGCTTGCGCAAGAAACTGGCCAATAGCGATGTGCACATCGTGACGGTGCGTGGTCTGGGCTACATGCTGGAAGTGCTTGAGGCGGAATCCGGCGTTTCATGACGGCCCCTTCTCCACCCCCCGCCAATGCCTGGCAAGGCAGTTTGCGCTTTTGGCTGCTGGTACTGCTGATACCGGGGGTGGTGGCTTTACTGCTTTACGACAGCTGGGAAGACTACCTGGCCATGAACGCGGTCACGGAAAATGTTTACGACAGCGCCTTGCTGGAACCGGCCAAAGTGCTGGAGACCAGCGTGGAGTTCAATGCTGACGGTAGTTTGCGTATTGATCCGCCTTTTTATGCGCAGGTCATGCTGGAATCCCGACCGGGTAACCGCAAGTATTTCCGTGTCGAAGAAATCACCCCTTTGGTTCGTAACCTGGGCGGTGTCGATGCCAATCAGTTAAAAGGGCGCACTTTGCTGGGGATGGAAGGGCTGCCGCGTCCTTCCAATCTGGCCGACCATGAAGGCGTGCCGGTTTTCTACGATTCTTATTTCCGCAATGACACCGTGCGCATGGTGGCCTTGTGGCGGGACCTGCACTACAAAGGCCAGCATAGGCAGGTTCTGGTCATGGTAGGCGAAAGCCTGGATTTGCGCTTGCGCACCCAGCAAGAAGCCTGGCGCGAAGGCATTTTCCGCAATTTGCGTATGTTGCTGATAGCCGTGGCGCTGGTCTGGTTTGCCGTAGCGTGGGCCTTGCGCCCCCTGCAGGCCTTGCGTCAGGAAGTGCGTAACCGTAGCGTGGACGACTTGCAACCTTTGGACGAGCGCGACGTGCCGCGCGAGGTGGTGCCTTTGGTGCGTTCGGTCAATCACCATATTGAGTTGTATCGTTCCGTGCTGGATCGACAGGCCCAGTTTCTGGCCGATGCCTCGCATCAATTACGCACCCCTTTGGCGATTATTCATACCCAGGCCCAATACGCTCGCCGTGAACCGGATATCGAGCGTGTCCGTGAGTCCCTGGGGGCGATCATCAAGCAATTGGGGCAGGCGACTCGCCTGACCGAGCAGTTGTTGGCTCTGGCTCATGCCAGTCATACCACCACCATGAGCCAAGGACAGGTTGACCTGGCCAGTCTGGGGCGTGAGGTGGTGTTGCAATATCTACCTTTGGCCCGTGAGCATCGCCAAGATTTGGGTTGGATCGGGCCAGGAGAAGAGGGCGAGCAGGCACCTTTGTGGGTGTATGCCAGCGATGCCGAGATTCATGAGTCCGTTTCCAACCTGATTCACAACGCCATCAATCACGCTGGTAGTGGCAGTGCAATTACGGTTTCTGCCGGGCATGACGACAAGCTGGCCTGGATCAGTGTTACGGACAACGGTATGGGCTTGGCTGCCAGTTTGCGTGAAAGCGTATTTGTACGTTTTGATCGGGGCGGCCCGGCACGCAAGGGTGGACGGGGTTCTGGCTCCGGGCTGGGTCTGGCCATTGCGCTGGCTTACGCCGAACGCAATGGCGGCACGATTGTGCTGACCGATGGGGAGCCCAACGATATGGGCGGCTACGGTTTGAAGGCGACGCTACGCTTGCCCTTGCTTCAGCCCGAAGCGCCTAAACCAGAAAACACGTGAATTAAGCCGCGTCGTTTGGGCGGGCCAGCAGATTGAACAGGGTAGAAATATCCCAATCGCGATAGCCTTGCTGGGCAATCTTCGCAAACTGTTCCTGAATCAAGCGGGTTGCGGGAAGCTGGGCCCCATTACGCTGTGCTTCCCGCTGCACCAAATCCAGGTCCTTCAGCATCCAGTTCACGGTAAAGCCGGGCTGAAAGTCTCTGGCCAGCATTGTGGGGCCTTTAGTTTCCATTTGCCAGCTGCGCGCCGCACCCTTGCTCAATACAGACAGGGCCTGCTCCATATTCAGTCCGGCCCGTTCACCAAAAGCCATGGCTTCGGCCAGACCTTGCAAGAGTCCGACAACGGCAATCTGGTTCACCATCTTGCACAGCTGCCCGGACCCCAAGGGGCCCATCAGCGTGCAGGCCTGGGCGTAGCTCATCATCAGCGGGCGGGCGCGCTCCATATCCTCAGCTTGCCCACCACACATAATGCTGAGCATGCCTTTCTGAGCACCAGCCTGTCCGCCAGAAATGGGGGCGTCGATAAATGCAACTTGCTGTTTGGCAGCCAGTGCTCCCAATTCCTGGGCTACTTCGGCCGAGGCGGTGGTGTGATCGATAAACAGGCTCCCTGCCTTCATGCCTGCCAGCACACCGTCCGGCCCCTGAGAAATCGAGCGCAAGTCATCATCATTGCCGACACAGGCCATCACGATATCAGCCTGCGCGGCAGCCAGGGCGGGGGTAGCGGCCCATTCCTGTTTGAACTCTTTACTCCATTGTTCCGCCTTGGCCGGATTGCGGTTGTACACCGTGACTTGATGCCCTGCCTGGGCCAGATGTCCTGCCATGGGATAGCCCATCACCCCCAGACCAATGAACGCCACTTTTTGCGGGCTGGCAGGTTCATAGTGTTTAGGCTGAATGGATGGGGTCATGGCGCGGGTCTCCTGGAAAATAATCTGTTCGATCGTACAGCTTAGCGCAGCTTTATCGGCTTGATCTTTGCCTGCCCGAATAAGCAGCAAAACGTTTTAGGCTTGACGGCGTCAGGCCCCTCATGTTCTAAACCAGACATAGATCTGTAATAAATGGAATTTGTCTGTCTGGATTATGATGGGCGCACATAATTTCCTGGCTAATTAACTGGAACTTGAATCCTATGACCACTTTTGATCGTCGTCGTTTCTTGAAGCTGGCAGGTGCCACCGGACTGGCGTCTATGAGTACCTCTTTGCCATGGGCGGCGTGGGCGGCAGACGCAGCCGTACTGGAAAAAGCAAAGGCTCAAGGCCAGGCTGTTTTCTACGCCAACATCACGGCGGTAGAGCCCATCATGAAGGCCTTGCAACAAGCGCAAGGCATTGAAGGCAAATACACCCGTATTTCCAGCTCCAAGTTCATCCCCACCATCCTGACCGAGTTCAATGCCGGCAAGTTGATGGCGGACGTGGTTCAGGCTCCCTTGCCCATGCTGCAACTGCTCAAAGAGCAGGGCGTGCTGATTCCTCATCAGTCCGAAGCCGTGCAGGGCTACCCCGAGTGGGCCATTCAAGACGATTCGATTATTCAATTTGGCATCGAATATGTGTCTTATATCTATAATACGGACCACCTCAAGGCCGAGGATGCGCCACAACGCTACGAAGATCTGGCCGATCCCAAGTGGAAAGACAAGATTGTGATGGCCAACCCTTCCAACCACCCCTCCACCATTGGCTGGCTGATTGGTTTGAAGGAAAAGGTCTTTAGCAGTGAAGAGCAGTGGCTGGACTTCCTGAAAGGCCTGGCTGCCAACAAGCCCATGTTCGTGGCCTCGTTTGGCCCAACTCCGGCTCCTATTGAAAGTGGCGAGAAGTTGATTGCCATTTCCATGCCCAAGTACATCGTGACCAAGTCGCCTGCGCCATTGGCCTGGGGCCCCATGTCGGATCAGCCCTTGCTGGGCTCCCCACGTGCCATCGCCCTGACCAAGAACGCGCCGCATCCTGATGCTGCCCGCGTGTTCCTGGATTACTGGCTGGGTAATGAAGCCATGGGCATTCTGGCCAACAAGGTTGGCGAATACGTCCTGGCTCCAGGGGTACATCCTCCGGTTGCGGGGATCGATAAAGCCAAGGTCGAGCCTATTCGCGACCTGAGCGACGAAGAACTGGTCCGTTGGGGCCGCGAATTCAGCCGTATCTTCGCCGTCCGTTAATCGGTACGACCAGAACGACAGGTTCGTCTAGAACGGGGCGCCTTGGCGCCTCGCCTTATTTTTATTGAAAACATTTACTCATTATGCAAATTGAAATTACCGGCCTAAGCAAGACCTATGTCTCAGAGGGCAAAACCTTCAAGGCTTTGGACAATATCAACCTGACGATTCCCGCTAATGAGTTTTTCACACTGTTAGGGCCCAGCGGCTGCGGCAAAACCACGCTGCTGCGGTGCATTGTTGGTCTGGAAACCCCAGACGAGGGTGAAATCCGCATTGGGGACGAGATCGTCTGGTCCATCGCCAAGAATATTGCTGTGCCGGTGGAAAAGCGCGGTTTGGGCATGGTGTTCCAGACATACGCCATCTGGCCGCACATGACGGTGTTCGACAATATTGCTTACCCCTTGCAAGTGCGTGGCGAGCGCAAAGAGGTGATTCGTGAAAAAGTGGCGAACATCCTGAAGTTTGTGCAGCTGGAAGGGGTGGATCAGCGTTCCGCAACGCGTCTGTCCGGTGGTCAGCAGCAGCGTGTGGCATTGGCCCGAGCCCTGGTGGCTGAGCCTAAAGTCATTTTGTTTGATGAGCCGCTCAGTAACCTGGATGCCAAGCTGCGTGAAGAAACCCGTAAAGAACTACGCGAATTTCTGAGCCGTCTGGACATTACCGCTGTGTACGTGACGCACGATCGCGTCGAGGCATTGGCCTTGTCCAACTCCATCGCCGTGATGCGTGGTGGCAAGATTCTGGAAATTGGTACGCCAGAAAAAATTTACTTTGATGCTGATCATCGCTTTGTGGCCGACTTTATTGGTCGAGCCAACCAGATCAGCGCCAAAGTGCTGGAGCAGCGTGCAGACTCCACCATTGTGGAATGCGAACTGGGCCAACTGCATTGCAAGAAGCGTGACCTGCCCGTGGGCACCGAAGTTACCTTGTGCATTCGCCCAGAATTTATTCGCGTCAGCAGCCAGGCCAATGAAGTGGGGCAGAACCTGTTCCACGGTCAGGTCCAGGCCCTGGAGTTCGTCGGTGAGTCCTACGAGGCCGAGGTCAAAGTGGGTAAAGAGCAGCTTCTGGTGTGTATTGATCCAGACGTGAAGGTGAAAGAGGGCGACACCGTACGCTTTAACCTGCACCCTGAACACTGCATGCTGTTGTCGGCATAAGGGCGGGGCATCATGAATCACACACGCAGACCACTTAGCTGGTCGCTTATTCTGATCGTCGGCTTTCTGACGCTGTGCCCGGTCCTGATGTTGCTGCTGGGCAGCTTCTCGCAGGGCCTGACGGCTTTTGGTTCCTTTACCACGGCTAAATATGTAGCCGCCTACACCGATCCCTTCTTGCTGGAAGTCACCTTCAATACGGTGGTTTTCGTGCTGGGCTCGTCCCTGTTCTCTACTGCGCTGGCTGTTTTCCTGGCCTATCTGAATACCCGTACGAACATGCCCATGAAAGGGGTATTCACGGTGCTGTCCATCGTCCCCATGATGATTCCGCACTTGCTGTTCTCGGTTAGCTGGGCATTGCTGCTGAACCCGTCCAACGGCCTGATCAATATGTTCTTGCAGGACACATTGGGCCTGCAGGAAGCGCCGCTGAATATTTATTCCCTATGGGGCATGATTCTGGTCGAAGGCTTGTTGAACATGCCCGTGGCCTATCTGATCATTGCGCCTGCCATGGCCTCTTTTGACGTTTCCATGGAAGAGTCCTCGCGTGTGTTCGGGGGCGGTCTGTGGCGTACCTTGACGCGGGTTACCCTGCCGATTCTGCGTCCAGCCATCATGGCGGCTTTCATTCTGGCGATTGTGCGGGCCTTGGCCTCCTACGCCGTGCCACGTGTTCTGGGTACCCCAGGTCGTGTGGATGTGCTGGCCACTTATCTGTTCGAGATGATCTCAACCGGCTTTGCGCCGGATTACGGAAAAGCGGCGGCGCTGGGCATGAGTGTGCTGTCGGCCTCCATTGCCCTGATCGTTCTGTATCGCTACATGACGAAAGAAAGCAGCAAGTATGTGACGATCTCCAGCCGTGGTTTCAAGCCCACTCAACTGGAATTGCGTCGGGCGAAAATCCCGCTGTTCATCATTGTGGGCATTATCAGCTTGTTGATGGTGGTGCTGCCTGTGGCTGTGCTGCTCTACACCTCCATGATTCCGTACTCCATGGTGCCTAGTGCTCGCGCCTTCTCCCTGATGAGCTGGGCGAACTGGATTGATGTCATTCAAGACCCGATCTCCAAAGTGGCCATGAAGAACAGTTTGTTCCTGGCTGTGGTCGGAGCCAGTCTGGGTGTATTGCTATCGCTGTTTGTGGCCTATGTGGTGGTCAAGTTACGAACGCGGGCGGCGGCGCTGCTGGATACCTTGAGCTTCCTGTCCTTTTCCTTCCCGGGGATTGTGATCGGGATCGGCTTTATGTGGTTCTTTGTGCAAACGCCTTTGTATGCCACGCTGACCGCCTTGCTGCTGGCCTATATCGCCGCTTATCTGCCTTACGGTATCCGACCCTTGTCGGCCGCTTTTGTGCAGGTCCATGCCCACCTGGAGGAGTCCTCGGCCGTTGCCGGGGCCAGTTCCTGGACCACCATGCGCCGCATCATTATTCCTTTGCTGATTCCTGGTGTGGTGTCGGCCTGGATCTTGATGGCAACCATGTTCATTCGTGAGCTGACGGTGTCGGTGGTGCTGTCCCGTCCCGGTACGGAAGTGCTGGCGGTACAGGTGCTGGGTTATGCCGAAGATGGTTTGTGGGGCAAGCTCTCGGCGCTGGGGATCATCATGATTCTGATCTCTACCGTGCTGGTGCTGCTGGCCATGTATATCGGTAACTTTTACAAGCGCCGTCAAGGCACGATGTAAGTTGGACTGATCTCAAGGGCCTGAATTCCGCAAGGGGTTCAGGCCCTTGTCGTTTTTGCTGGCAGTGTCGTACCGGCACTTGGCAATGTGGGCGTCTCATGTCTTGCAACACGTAGCCCTCGTGCGCGCCTATTGAGATCTTAGATGGTTTGTTCGCCGTCGTGGCTCACCCCGGTGTCATTCTGGCTCCCTTGTTGGGAAGCTTGTGTACGCAGGCAGTTCTGGCTGCTTGAGGTTTGTTTCCTGACGTAGGGCCGTGCGCTCTTTCGAAGATTTGGCTGTCTTGAAAGCAGGCAGCGAAACCAGATGACAAAGAAAAAGGCCTGATTTCGTGGAGAGACGAGATCAGGCCTTCTTGTTGACTGCGCCGGTTTGAATGCTCCCGTTCAGCGGGAGTGTTCAAACCAGAGAACGGACGGTGTCTTAGTCCTCTTCGACGAAGGTTTCTTCGCGTTTCTTTTTCACCGAAGGCAGGGCCACAACCACAACCAGGAAGGCAGCCAGGACCAGCAGCGACAGGGACAGAGGACGTGTCACAAAGGTGGTGTAATCACCGCGGGACAGTAGCAGGGCACGACGGAAGTTTTCTTCCATCATTGGTCCCAGGACCAGACCCAGCAACAGCGGAGCACCTTCACAACGCAGCTTGGACCAGACGTAGCCCACCAAACCGAAGGCGGCGGTGACCAGAATGTCAAACACGTTGTAGTTCAACGAGTACACACCCACCGTGCAGAACACCAGAATGGCGGGGAACAGCAGGCGGTAGGGTACTTTAAGCAGTTTCACCCACAGGCCTACCAATGGCAGGTTCAGGATGACCAGCATCAGGTTACCAATCCACATGGAGGCGATCAGACCCCAGAACAGTTCAGGGTGGCTGGTCATCACTTGTGGACCAGGCTGAATGTTGTGGATGGTCATGGCACCAATCATCAGCGCGGTCACAGCGTTACCGGGGATACCCAGGGTCAGCAGCGGGATGAAGGAGGTTTGAGCGGCAGCATTGTTGGCAGACTCGGGACCGGCCAGACCAGCAGGGTGACCTTTACCAAAGCGTTCCGGGTTCTTGGAGATTTTCTTCTCCAATGTGTAAGACGCAAAGGAGGACAGGACCGCGCCGCCACCGGGCAAGATACCCAGGCAAGAACCCATGGCGGTACCACGCACGACAGCAGGCCAGGACTCCTTGAACTCTTGCTTGTTGGGGTACAGCGACCCGACCTTGCCAGTGATCTCCACGCGTTGATCGCCCAGCTCCAGGTTGTTCATGATTTCGGAGAAACCAAACACACCCATGGCCACCACGGCGAAGTCGATACCGTCTTGCAGTTCTGGAATACCAAAGTCGTAACGGGCAACACCGGAGTTCACGTCGGTACCGACCATACCCAGCAGCAGACCCAGCAAGATCATGCAGATAGCTTTGGGCAGGGAGCCCGAAGCCAGCACCACAGCACCGACCAGGCCCAAGACCATTAATGAGAAATACTCCGCAGGGCCAAACTTGAAGGCGACTTCAGCCAAGGGCGGTGCAAAAGCGGCCAGCAGCACGGTGGCCACACAACCGGCAAAGAAAGAGCCCAGAGCAGCAATCGCCAGGGCAGCACCGGCCCGGCCATTACGGGCCATCTGGTGTCCGTCCAGCACGGTGACCACGGCTGAGGTTTCCCCCGGCAGGGCAACCAGAATGGCGGTTGTAGACCCACCATATTGGGCGCCATAGTAAATACCGGCCAGCATGATCAGACCAGCAACGGGAGGCAGTACATACGTAATGGGCAGCAGCATGGCAATGGTTGGCACAGGGCCAATGCCAGGCAACACGCCAATCAAGGTGCCCAGTATGCAACCGAGCAAAGCATAGGCCAGGTTCTCGGGCGTGATCGCCACCGAGAAACCCAGCATCAGGTTGTCAAATAATTCCATATTCGTTCACCCCCTAATCAGGCCAGAAAACTTGGCCACAGGGGGAACACCAGCCCCAGGCCCTTGATGAATGCCAACCAGACGAACAGCACCAAAAAGACGGCTGCGCCCAGTGCAACAGGCCAGCTAAACTCATGGCTGGCAAAGCTGCTGATCAGTACAAGCAGGAAAATGGAGATGTAAACACCCAGCGAGTTCAGTGTCAGACCGCAAAGCACGACCGCGCCGATGATAACGAAGAGCACTTTCCAGTTAAACTTCTCTACCTCAGTGCTTTCTGCTTTGGCAGACATCGAGCCCAAAGTGACAACCGCCCCTAACAAGCTCAGGCATACACCAAGCCAGAAGGGGAAGTAGCCGGGCCCCATGCGGGCGGCTGTTCCCATCGAGTAGCTGGTGGCCCCGAGCGCGAAAGCGGCGCCCACGACCACGAACATGACCCCGGACCAGAAGTCCTGTTTATTTTTAATTTGCATAAGGTGGATTCTCCTTGTCTGCCTTGCGCATTGGTTTTCCTTTTTCCTGTGTCAGCTTCTTTATAGTGGAGCGGGCTCCATACTCTGCGTGTGCCGACTGCATTGAACAGAGGTGACGCATGGTAATGGAGCACTTGAAGACTGGAAACCCTGAGATGACCCTAGTTTTTAAGGGTTTTCCCGGTAATTCCGGAAATTTAGGGTTTTTTGGGAGCGTGTTCGTAGGTGGATGGCAGGCTTTGAAAGAAGTTTGAAAGGTAATGGAAAGATGGGTGAAAGGTTATCATTAGTATGAAATTCCTCTACCCAGTAACGCTAGCAATGGTTTACGATAAGGCCCATGTTGCAAGATCTCGACTTTCTCGCTGACCGTATCGGTCAACTGGTAGAGCAATCTCGTCAGCTCAACGCTGAACGCGCTCAATTATTAGCTCGTCTGAAAACTCAGGATGCCGAGCTGGACGCCTTGCGCCAGCAAAATCGTCGTCAACAAGATGAGTTCGAGTCCCTGTCCACCGGTGTTGCTTCGCATCAGCGTCAACTGGATATGGTGCAGCAACAAGCGCAGGCTGATCAGGCAGAACTGAAAAAGCTGCTTGAACAGGAACAGGCCCAGGTAGTTGCCTTGCGTCGCGAGTTGGACAGCGCACGCGCGGGTATGGGGGTGTTGCGTGATGTAGCAGGACAGGCTCGTGACCAGATCGGTTCGATCCTGATGCGTTTACCCGGTGCCGTACAGGAGTAAGTCATGGAACGAGTCGATATTTCCCTGTTGGGCCGCGATTACTCTCTGGCATGCCCTCCTTCCGAAAAAGCGCGCTTGCTGGAAGCTGTCAAGCTGGTAGACCAGCGCATGCAGTCTATCAAGGGTTCGGGCCGTGTCTCTGGCAACGAACGTATCGCCGTCATGGCCGCCATTCAGATCGCCAGCGAGTTTTTATCCGCTAAAGCACCTGATGGTCCTCTGGCTAATGTTGCTTTTGGCGATTTCAAGCGTAAAATTGAAGACATGCACGCAATGATTGACGAGGTCATCGAACCTTCGGGTACCGCGCGCTAAACCAAATTTGAAAGCAGCCCCTTGTTGTCCCTCGCGGGCTGCTTCATCCCAGTAAGTCCCTGCCGTGTTCGTGACACGACCATACATTCCTTGAACCAATGCTTTTGGCATACAGGTTGTTGGATTAGCCAGTAGGAGCGATCGTCCTCGTCGACGAACCCGAAGCTGGCTTGATGACAGCCGATCTTGGACCTTCGGTTCCAGGATGCCGGTCTTGACGGCAATGGTGGGGCACCTACAAAAAAAGCCCGTCCAGATCTGGACGGGCTTTTTTCCTTTCTGCTGTTTTGTTTACTTCTGACTGCCAGGCGCAACGTCTCGTTTGCTGGCATACGCAAACAGAGCCAGGCCAGCGACAATCATGGGCAAGGACAACCACTGTCCCATCGACAAGCCTGCGCTGAGCAGACCCAGGTAGCCGTCGGGCTCACGAGTGTATTCCACCATGAAGCGGAAGAAACCATAGCCGATCAGGAACAGGGCACTGGTCTGACCAACGGCGCGTGGACGACGCGTGAACCACCACAGCAAGATAAACAGGGCAATGCCCTCCAGAGCCATCTCATACAACTGCGAAGGATGGCGGGGGGTTGCATCCACTTGCGGAAATACCATGGCCCAGGGCACATCACTGGGGCGACCCCATAGTTCGCCGTTAATGAAATTACCCAGGCGGCCCACGGCCAGCCCCAAGGGAATCAGGGGAGCCAGAAAATCACTGACTTCCAGAAAACGCCGTTGACGGTTTCGAGCAAACAGCGCAATTGTCACCAGCACACCGATCAGACCACCATGAAAGGACATGCCACCTTGCCAGACATACAGAATCTCCAGCGGGTGCGACAAGTAGTAAGAGGGTTGATAGAACAGGGTGTAGCCCAGACGCCCACCTGCCACCACGCCCAGGACGCAGTAAAAGATCAGGTCTTCCAGGTCCTTGCGGGTCAGCAAGTCATAGCCAGCACGGATACGCGCTGTGCCAGCCAGCCAAACCAGGCCAAAGCCCACTAAATACATCAAGCCATACCAATGAATGGCAAGGGGTCCAAGTTGTATGGCGACGGGATCAAACTGCGGGTGAATTAACATGCGTGCCCATTACAGAGATGAATATCAGATAATAGCGTGACTGCGAGCCCAGACCAGGGCTGGGTAAATTGTAAGGGAAGGATCATGCTGCATTCAGTCTCTTGGGCCAGACGTTTACCATTAGTAGTTTTTTGTGGATTGATGATCTTTAATCCGGTGGCAAAGGCTGATACGGTAGCGCTGATGGATATCGTGCAGGCGCAGTGCTTGTCCTGTCATCAAATTGATCGTAAACGGGTCGGGCCCCCTTTTCGGGAGATCGCCCAACGCTACGCGTCAGGTCCGGCGCAGGAAACTCAGGCGTATTTGCAGCGACAAATTCAACAGGGTAGTCGGGGGAACTGGGGAGCTATCCCCATGCCCGCTCAAAACCGGATCAGCGCCGAGCAAGCACAAGCTATTGCAGCCTGGTTGCTGAGTCTAGCCAATTCGTCAACAAAGGAGAATTCATGAAGGAAACAGCCATATTAGGTGGCGGATGTTTTTGGTGCACTGAAGGGATTTTCAAAGCCTTGCGAGGTGTGCAGTCTGTGGTGCCCGGATATTGTGGCGGCCATGTAGAGCATCCTACCTATGAGCAGGTTTGCGGCAAGCAGACCGGCCATATTGAAGTAGTCAAAGTGGAATTCGACCCTTCCGTCATTTCCTATCGGGATTTGCTGGAGGTATTTTTCCTGACCCATGACCCTACCACGCCGGATCGTCAGGGCGCTGACCAGGGACCACAGTATGCATCCGCAATTTTTTGTCAAAATGAAGAACAGCGCCGCCAGGCCTTTGAAGTCATCGAAGAAATCAAATCGCAGTTTGATGCACCGATCGTGACCCATGTGCTCGACAGTTCCACTTTCTGGGAGGCCGAGGACTATCACCACGATTATTTTGCATTGAACCCCGAGCAAGCCTACTGCCAGATGGTCATTGCGCCCAAGCTCAAGAAGTTTTACCAGCGTTTTCAGGATCTGCTGGTCAAAAGCTAAGCATCCTGAGGGTGCGAGGCAGAAGCAAGGTAGCGTCTGTACAGGGCGCTACCTGGTAATGTCAGACGGGCCATCAGGCCAATAACCAACAAGGTCAGAACAAGTCGGCCGACCAGGGCCACCCAGATGTTGGCACCCAGAGCCAGAATAAGAATGGTGTCTTCAATCAGGGAGTGGCTCAGTGACAGCCAGGACAAGGCCAGCAAGCGTGTTCTGGGACTGTAGTTCTGCTGGCGGGACTCATCAATAATCAAGGCACCGCCGTAGCTCAAGCCCAGCAATACGCCAATAGTGGTGGTGGGGGCGACTCGTTCTTCCAAGCCTGAAAAGCGGAGCAAGGGAAGCAGGAGTCGAGTCAGCAATCGGGTGAAGCCGATTTTCTCCAGGGCTGACAGGATCAGGAGCAGGCCAAGAATAATCAGCCAGGTCATGAATAGCGAGCTGGCCGTTCCCCATAACCAGTCTACCCAGCCTTGCCAACCACCTTGTGTGGCATTGGATTGCCCATAAAGCCAGGCAAGGGACACGGGTTCCTGTAACAGCCCGGCGCTATTCAAACCCCAGGCCAGCAGGCCACCGTAAAGCAGGGCGCAGACAATCCGCAGCGTGGCGGTAAACCAGAAGCTGGCTCCGGCCCGACGCACAATTGCCTGTTCCATGGGCATATTGTGTGCAAACAGCATCATGGTGCCCAAGACGCTGATTTGAGCCACGTTGAAACTCAAGCTGTCGCCCAAGGCCGCCATTGATCCTATGCCAGCGTAAATACCGGCCAGAGCAGTGGTTGCCCAGACAATACCGGCTTCGGCAGGCAGGCCAACCAGTGCCATGATCGGGCCTATCAGTTTGCCGACTTGCTCGATCAGGCCCAACTGCGCGGCAATACGCACCGCAATCATGATGGGGAGCATGATGCGCGCAACGGTATAAAACATGCGCAGGCTGCGGCTAAAGGTGGTGCGAAGGAAGGTCAGCATGACAACAGAGGGTTGGGAAATCTGATTGATGCTAGCACGGCTCTGTGCTTGCTTTGTCGTGCTCTGGCGCTTGTGTGGGGGGCAGGCAATGCAGGCTGTCGGTTTGTCACTACAAGCGGATGCGCTTTCTTTCACCCAAAAGAAAACCCCTGATGGTGGAACCCGATGCAGCCAAGTAAGGCTGCCTGGTTTTCTCCCATCAGGGGTGTTACAGGCCGGGTAGCCTGGCTTATCGACCCGAGCAGTGGCCGCCGCTAGCGGCTTGTCCACTACCCCAGGCAATGGGGGCGGGCTCGGGACGGTAGGGATAGTCTTGCAGGCTGTCCATGACAACTAGCAAGACAACGACCAGCCAGAAGGTACTGGTAATAAGGCGGAAAGTAGTTTTGCTCATGCTTGCACGACTCAAGGATTAACACGGCGACGAATGCGCACGCCTATGATGGACCCGGCAAAGGCCAGTGCAAACCAGACCCAGCCATGTATGCTGGCCGAGGCAATGCCTCCCAGGAATGCGCCCACATTACATCCGAAGGCCATACGGGCACTGTAGCCCATCACCAGACCGGCAATTGCGCCTACCCACAAAGTGCGGGCATTGGGTGATTTGAAATTGGCAGGATGGTTCCAGCGCGAGGCTGCCATGGCGCCCAAAATCAAACCAAAGTTGGTGACCGAAGTAACGTCAGCCAGGACGGGTTCAGCCAGACGTTGTGCGTGCGGAGCTACGCCCCAGAATGCGTCGCCAACCGGGGACCAGCCCAGAGCCGAGAATACTTTTGCGCCCCACAAGCCAATACCATAGACGATGCCCCAGGGTTGGCCTGCGACAATCATGTGAATGGCATACAGCACGGCCAGCAGCAAAGCGCCCATCCACCAGCGCATTTCCCATTTGGCTGGTGGGCTATTTTGCTCTTTTTGATGGCGACGTGCGCCTCGGCCAACGAACCAGGATACGGCGGCGCAGCCCAGTACGGTAATCAACAAGGCAGTGGGCCAGCCCAAGGACACAGTCAGGTCGATGGCGGGTAGGCCGCCCAGGGCAATCCAGCCGGGCTGGTGCGATGCGCCCAGAAAGCTACCGATAGCAAAGGTAGGCAGAACCGCAAAGGAAATCGGTGCGCCTGCGCCTGCTTTATAAAGAGTGCCGGAACCGCAGCCATCAGCCAGTTGCATGGCAGCGCCAAACAGAAAGGCGCCCAATACCAGGCTGATGGTCAATGGGGCAATCGCGCCAACCAGCTCGCCACCGCTATCGGCGATCAAGGGTAGGGTGAAGGCGGCGGCCAATACCAGCAGGAGCATTTGTGCCCAGATACCTTGAGGGTCACGGCGCTCGATATAGTTACGCCATCCGGTCGTGAAACCGAAACGGGCTCCTTGCAGTACGGCACCAAAGCCAATCCCCAACAGGGCGAGCAGGCCTTGGCGCAGTCCACCTACCAGAGCGACCCCAACAATCAGGGTCAGGCTGGCCAGGATAAAGCCCAGTCTAG
Source organism: Alcaligenes phenolicus (assembly GCF_032063905.1). NCBI lineage: Bacteria > Pseudomonadati > Pseudomonadota > Betaproteobacteria > Burkholderiales > Alcaligenaceae > Alcaligenes > Alcaligenes phenolicus. The sequence goes on along the minus strand of NZ_DAMBOE010000008.1, from coordinate 2,325 downwards.
TCAGATAAAGCATGATCGATTTCTTTAGTTAATGGCGCGCTTGGCATCGAGTTTCAGAACTTCGAAACGGGAGGGCTGGTTATCCATAGGCAAGTTGCTGCGGCTCCATTCCACGACGGACTCGGGGTAGAGCTTCACGTTAGGGTTGCCGGCCAGTTCGGACAGGACAAACCAGTTCGTCGCAGCCCAGTGGCCGGTATTGCAGAACGAAACGGTGGGTTTGTCGTCCAGGCCTTGCTCTTTGACGATCTTGACGAGTTCTCCGGTGTCTTTCAGGACGGGTTTGTCGCTACGGAAAAAGCTGTTGAAGTCCAGCTCGCGTGCGCCGGGCAGGGTGCCGTAGCGGGCGGCGGCGTCAACGCGCTTTTCACCTTTGAAGAATTCGGTTGGGCGTGCGTCCAGCAAGACGGGGGCTTGGCCATTCTTGATGTAGTCAGCCACTTCTTGTGTGCTGACTACCATGTCTTTGTTGTAGTGGTAGCTGAATTCGGTGGGGGTGACAGTGGGGGTATCTTTGCTCAGGGTTTTGCCTTCGGCTTCCCAGGCTTGCAGGCCGCCGTCCAGAATGGATAGCTGGGTCAGGCCGCCAGCTTTCAGTGTCCAGTACACGCGTGCTGCTGCGCCGAAGTCTGTGGGGTTGGCGCCCGCGTAGGTGACGACAACGTAGCTGTCCTTGGAAATGCCGGCTTTGCTGAACAGGGCAGACAACTCGGCTTCGGAGCGCAGGGCACCGGCGTTCTCGGCTGGGCCGCGGTAGGCTCCATATGGAGTGTGGACGGCACCTGGTACATGGCCTGCTGCATATTCTTTGTCTGTGCGGATATCCAGAATGCGCAGATTGTTTTGATCCAGCTTGGTGGCCAGGTCGCCAGCCGAGATCAAGGCGGCTGGTTTGGCTGCCGTGTCGGGTGTGCTTGGCTCTGCGGAGGCAGTCGGTGCCAGGACCGCGCTGAATGCAAATGCCAAGGAGATGAGGATTGGTTTGATCATTATTACTCTCTTGAGTAAGCAGAGGCCTGCTTAGAGGATTAAGTGCATAAGGAATGGTAATGAACGTGGCTACAGAAAATAACAATGAATTGGGGATTAGCTTATTGCTTGGGGGCGTAAGGGGAGAGGATCTTTATATAGAGTAGATAGGAGGGGGGGCTGCCTTGGGTGAGCTTGTGTTTCTGTAGTTGCTTTCTGCAGGTGTGTCTTTGTCCTCTATATAGAGAGAGCGTGTCGGTGTAGAGGACGTTCTATCGGTGAGAGCAAGCTGGGTTTTTTCTACTAGAGAGGATGTGTTGAGATGTTTGATGTTCTCATGGATGCAGACTTAGAGACTCAAAGACCTAAGCAAAGAGCCTGAGAACCAAAGGAGTATTGAAGGTCAGTGAGGATAGAGGGGGATTGGTTTACTTCTTGGGGAGGCTTACCACCCAACTATATATAGAGGATTGAGTCGCAATGATGAACAGCCCTTCTATATAGAGAGGGGCGCTCATTGTTTCAACCGCTCTACGTAGGTCGCCACTCGAGGCCCCGGTTCCGGGTGTTGGGGCGAGTCAGAGTACTTGCCGCGGTCGCAGTCATGATCGGGGATGCAAGCAGTCTGCTGTTTGAGCCCAAAGTTTGTGATTGGTCCGGGGGACCAATCACTGGGCGAGTTCAGACTGCGCCCCGATCATGACTGCGACAAGGGGACCGGCGCGTTGCGCCGGCAAGTAGTCCGCCCCAACACCCGGAACCGGGGCCCCGAGCGGCTAGCGGCCCTGCATAATGCTCGATCATGGAGGCCATTCAACTCGCTATCTATATAGAGACACCGTTGATTGGAGGCATAGGGCCGATGCAGTGTTTGTGTGGCCGTTCTTTTGTCCGCCAGCCAGCCAGCCAGCCAGCCAGCCAGCCAGCCAGCCAGCCAGCCAGCCAGCCAGCAAGCAAGCAAGCAAGCAAGCAAGCAAGCAAGCAAGCAAGCAAGCAAGCAAGCAAGC
>NZ_DAMBOE010000008.1:0-249 GCF_032063905.1 Alcaligenes phenolicus | reverse complement strand
ACAAGGACTGATGGCTGGCGTGGGTGATGAGTTTCGTTGTCTCTATATATAGAGGAGAGACTATTAGTCGACTGGAGAATATCTAGCTAATTTTCACGAGAAAAACAGCGGTTTGGTCTGGAAGATGCGGTTGAGGATGGACTGGCCGCTACCAGGGGGAAAACCGTAGTTAAGCTAAAAATTATTTTTATAGTTATTCCTTATAGTTATCAATCAGCTACATCGTTTTACGGAGTTTTCCCTTCTGAA
>NZ_DAMBOE010000007.1:0-254587 GCF_032063905.1 Alcaligenes phenolicus | reverse complement strand
AATGGTTTGGGACTCTAACAGCAACTGAGGTTCCAACTATTCTGACAGCGGGGGGGCGAGACTTGGCGCAAAAGTTGATGCGCAGCAAACTAGGTCGCGCCCAGGCCGACCACTTACGCCTGGGTGCCTGATACCGGCCAAACAACCGCTTTGACAGCAGCTTCAGAAGCAGCGACATCAATCTGATCACGCAAGCCCTGACGCACACCGATAAACTGCTGGGTCATCTGCAAAAACAAGCGCACTTGTGCCAACGTCTTTTGACGCATTACGTCCAAGGAAATGCCGCGTGCGGCTGCGATGCCATCCAGATAAGGGGTCGCTGCCGATGGGTCTGTGGACCATGCCAGAGCCTCTGCCTGCTGCACAGGCCAGGTCAAGCGCTCAGTCGCCGGATAACCTGCAGTCAGCTCCAGCACAGCGCGCTCAAAGCCTGCATTCACAACCGCCAATTGCTGCTCACGCAGTTGCTCCAGGCTTGGCTCCACCTGAGGCCCAGGCTCGACACTCAACCAGGAAGGCAGTACACCAAGACCATCATACGTCTGGTCAAAGTAGGATTCGCCCAAGGTATAAGGCCCATCTGGGGTATAAAGCGTAGATTGACGATTGTCATCTACCAGTTGCCACTCCCCGGTACCTTCGTCCCCAAACTGAATATCCAGCTTTTCCAAGCGCGATACCCAAAGCGCTACTTTGCCGACAGGAATCGTGCTAGGCGGAGCAACAGCAACGTCGCCAAATCCCTTCTCTTGATAAGGAGACTGGCCGCAAAACAGGCCATGAGCATCAGTTTGAAAATGAGACATAAAAAAACTCCTGGCCACATCGTGGTGGCGTGAAAAATTAAAAAAGTGACTATAGGACTGCAAATGCGAGACTGCTAGGAACCTCCCAAAAAGAAACTGTTAGACGGGAGAAACATGATGTCTACGGTTTGAGATCAGGTGGGAATATTCATACTTTAGATAGAGCAAAGCTTGGTGCCATGGGGATTAGCGCATCGATTGGCTTGGCTGAATCAATGGATAGCGGGATTATTTATGGCTTTGTTCAGACAGGAAACGGGACTGAAACACGCTCAGCTAATACGGGGCTATACCCACGTATTCAAATTTGAATGCGTGGGTGAAAAGCGAGATTCATAGGTCGTGTTTCAGTTCCTCCCGACGAGGTGGTAGGTAAAGTGCCGCCTGGCTCCTCATAGTCATAAGAATCAACGGCCGAACCATAAATGAAATATCGAGTACCGGTACTTCCCTCAGGAGTCGGGGCCAAGTGCGCATGTGTCTTGAAGCCTTCAGCCTGCTTGGTGCCTAACACCCTCGCATTTGCAGCGAAGTGGCCACCTGACTGCAGATGAGAAAGGGCCGGGTCCTGTACAAGTGGACATGACACAATCTATTGGTGGTATTGGGATCATTAATTGCCGACCCATCGAATAAGTTATATAGGGTCCCTGTGCCGCGACACATTATGCGCAGGGGGGCTGACGGCTATGTTCTTCAAGCCATGTGAATTTTGATAGCTCTCGTGCGGTAGGTAGAGCAAGTGAAAATCGCCTGACCGATACGACTCTTCCTCGCGTTCAAATCTGAATGCGAGGGTGCAGTGAAGTGTTGACAGGGCGTGTTTCCACGCTCGATCGAGCCACCCGTTTAGAGTCAAAAGAAACCGTAGATGAAAACCCAGCACCAGTCATACGGTAGGAATTTTCTACTGGGTTTCGCTCCTCTAGAAATACTCCAGTAGAGGGAACACCCCCGATCATTTCAGCGAGTCTCATTGAGCCTACTATGCGCTCTACTGCGTCATTTTGGCTACTTCCTAACAGTCTCGCATTTGCAGTGTCAGCGTCAGTTCCTGTTGCACGGATGAACTGGTCACGCAAATCAGGCAGACGGAAACTGCCTGCAGAGACTCTGGAAAAAACAAATGCGCCCTTCTTCCAATCGCCGGGAGCGACGACGTGACCGTTTGCCTCTGCCCAGGCAACCAGGGCCACGAAGCGTGTATTGGTTGGAGCAACAACCTGCCCAATTGCATCCACTTCATCGGCACGGGCATCCCTTGATGTCCCCCACACGAAACGACCAACGTTCAGGCTGGCGTAACCGGTAAACGAACCGATGGTTTGCCATTGCAAAAGCTGCTGGCGGTCAATTGCGTAAATCACTGGACCTTCGTTAGTCTTGGGTGCAGTGGCAAACGTGGGAATAGAGGCTGATTTATCGGCCTTGGAGTCAGGATCAAAGTTTTTGTCGTGCCAGATTTTGCAGGCGGCACGATATTCCTTCTTGCCCGACACTCCACCGTTTAGATAGAAGTTATCAGTGTAAGGATCGGTGGACAGACGCAAGCCTGCATTCAAGGACGAGCCATAAGGCATATCCAGGAAGAACGAGCCTCCACCCCAAGTCGTAGTACGGTTCTGGTAGTACCACCCAAATGGGTTGACACTGTCTCGGCCATTAACCGGATTGACAGTGCCTGCGCCCAAGCCATAATCCCCAACAGCCAGCGCCCGGTTCCATGCGGTGTACTCTCCGGATCGCCGACCGCGCCAAGCCAGCTCACCATCAAAAGACGCATAGAGCTGGCCACCACCGGAACCCGACTGACGGTGGAATACCACCCCTTGATTAGTCACACCGGCGGGTAAATTGCTGGCGGCTCCTTGTGCATTTGGCACGTAATACATGCCAGCTCCCACGTCCAGCGTATTCAAGTTCTCCGCCGGCCAGGCATCGGTCGTTGTATCAGCGCCGGCTCTGCCCAGGCCAAATGCACCCACCGTCAGGATCTTGCCGGCGGTGGTATCCCGGGCCGAGGACTGCAGGTTCAGACCGAGGCCATAAGGAGTCAGGGCCTTGGACTTGATCGTCCGGGCAGCGGCTTCCGCATCACTGGCATAAGCCGTCATACCCTTGACCGTCGCACTCGCATCGGGCGTCGCTGCCGTCAACAGTTTGTTCAACCCCAACAGATCATTTGCGCCGAGGGTGACCTTGCGCGCACTGGCAGCGGACTTGAACTGCCCCCACAACCAGGCAAATTTTTCATCATTCAGTTGCTGCAGTTTGTTGAACTGTTCCACAGAAGGCGGGGTCGAGCCGATGAAGGCCCAGCCCAATTTGTATTGATCATCTTGCAGATCAATTACGCCGCCAGTTTGGCCCCATTTATATTCAAAGCCAGAATAAAAATTCACTACTGCCATGTTCACACCTCATAAAAAGACCGTCCGAAGGCGGTGGCTACCAACACGCGTGCGTGGTTGGCAATATTGGTTGTCAAATCACTCGTGCAAGCATCCCGATGCCAAAGCCATAAAAGCCCTGGCTGGTAAAGCCGAACGGTTTGTCATTGGACCCTGTCAATATGTGGACCCCAACTCCAGCTGCCGCAGGCACCCACTGATAAGGGTCGGCCATCAAAGGGTTGTTAGGGCCAGGTAGAGCGCTGATCCAGATATTCAGCTTGGCGTTACCCACATCTTTGATGCGCACTTGGGAGACATCAAAAATCGTCTTCAAGGCCGCAGCAATTTCCGGGGTCGTGCCGTGCCCGTTGTTGACAGCGATCTTCCAGTACAGGATTCGGCGGTACTCCGGATCCAGAAGCTTGCTGGAGCCCGATGTCTCGCTTTCATGTTCACGGCGAATACGCGCCAGATCGAAGCCAACGGTAGCGGGCTGACCAACAAAGCCAAAGAACTGCACATAAACCGAGTTTTCAATCTCACGAGATTGCCCCACGATCTGGCCAATGCCATCCAGTTGGCGACCCACCGCAGCATCCAGCCAGCGCTCATCATGCAAAGCCTTGAGCTGATGATGTTCAAGCGGTCCATATAAGGCTCGCACCAAGGACTCCAGCCTTGGGGAACCACCGTATTGGTCCAGAAAATTTTTCCAGGCAATATCGGCATGATCTTGTTCCAGATTCATCACGTCACCTCAATCCGACTGGCATCAAACAGCGCCTTTTGGGCATCCCCGATTTCGATATTGGCTGCTTTGTAATCAGCGGGGCGAGGCACAAAATTGGGGTCCGTGGAATAGGCAAGTTTCAGATCCACCTGCGCAATGCCCTTGGTGCTGTAAATCAGACAAAAGAATCGCTGGTGGCGTACATCCAGACCAATCGTGTGCTCTTGTCCGGTCGCCAAAATCGCTTTCTCAATCTGTCCAAAACCATCTGGCGGAAAAGCCTGCTCGTCTACCGGAAGCAAGCTCACGACTGCCCGCACCCACACATACACAGGCTGGGGCCGATCAAACTGAATCAGCTGGATCCCTTCTGACGTATCCAGCGCTTTGGTGACTGCACCATTGGTATCAATGCCGCCGCTCTTGAAGCGATAAATCGCATGGGCAATATCATCATCAAGGCCACCATCAGCAATCACATGCACACTGTGCGGCTTGCGTCCGGCGGTATCAATTTGATCAGTTTGATTGTTGAAAACCCGGATATCACTAATCCCGGGAACCTCGTTAAGAATGTTGGGACCGATGCTTGGTAGCGTAGCTGCACCAAACCGGAACACACCCAGGCGATAGCGCGCACGCAACTGAGCGTCTGTTTCTCGCTGATGTCCTACTGCCCCTTGCTGCAAATTCACGACCCGCGCCCAGCCGGGAACCAGTGTCACGATCGAATCCAGGTCCCCGGGTGCGGCCATCTCGGCGATTGCTTCCACCGTCTCAGTCAACACAGGCGAACCAATCTCTGCGAAAGACAGGTTGCTGCTTAGCTGGACACTGACTGCCAAGGTGGCCACAGCAACCAGACGGATAGTGGCGCCGTCACTGGCGATCTGCATGCCGCTAGGCGCCAAGGCCGCCATCAACCCAGCCAGGACAGAAGCCATGGTGGCTCCAGCTCCACTGGTATAAACATAAGGCGTCCCGTCCACCGTCACCGAATAGCTGGCCGAAGGCTGCACAAGCGGAGCAATCCGTAAATCTGCAGCGGCCTCCGCACCAATAGTCAAGTCCTGTGTTGTGCGCCAGATCGTTTGCGTACTGCGGTGACGAATCTGCGCACTAGCCGGAATTTGGGTGCCCTGCAGACCATACGCCACGACATACACTCGACTGCGCTCTGCCTTCAGGCGCTTCACTCCTGAGAAAGACACCGCCCGGTCCAAGGAGACTCCACTGGCTGAACCCGGGTACATGGCGTAGTACACCCCCTCCCCCATTTCCCACAGAGCCGCTTCACGCTCGGCAAACGTGTCGATCAATACCCCCGTTACCGAATCCGGCCTGGTTTCCATATCATCAGGCAAGCCGCGAGCACGTAAATTGCGGCGCAGCTCTTCTATGATTTCCATCCGGATCTCTGGTAGGCGCGGACGCACAAACCCCTCCGGAGTCACACCGTAATCAGCCATTTTTAAAAATCCTATTGGGTGACGGTGACCGTAAGCGGGCCCGCGTCTGTTTGAATTTCAGGCAATGTGATCCGGGCTCGGCGCGCAGTGGCATTTAGCTCAATCTGCACCATGGGCACAGCAATCACACCTGGGACGGCACGCACTTTAGCGCGCACAATATTTTCAATCTCGGCCCGATTAGGAGCCTTGACCATGATTTTTTCCAGATAGGGGACTCCCCAGCTCTGGTCCAGGAACCACTCACCCAGAAAGGTCAGCAAGGTGACGGTAATTTGCTGACGAATTCGCGCAGCACCATCGATCAGAACCAGATCCTGCTCTTGAGACAAAGCCAAATCATGGCGAGCATTCAGTTGCAAATCCCATGTCATTACACTGGCCCTCCCGTTGTGCCACCACCGGTTTGCACACCGCTATGGCGATGATCCGAACCGATATTCTTGCCGTTATGCATAATCTTGCCACCATCAAAACTGGCACCACCACTGATGCTGATTGAATTTCCAAAGCCACCTGAGCCAGCCATCCCAGCGGTGTAGGTCAGCAAGCCGTTGACGGTGACAGGGCTATCAAAAATGGTTTCCTGGGCAATGACATGCTGGCGGGGTACGCGTACGGTCAAGCTGCCATCCGGCGCAAGCTTCATGGAACCAGGGCCATATTGCACTGTCAGATTTTCCGTATCCGCCACTGGGCCAGGACGCATGACAGGCGTAGCAAAGGCATCGCTCAAATCAAATTGACGAGGATCGTCAGGAGCCTGATCCGAGCCCGAAAGCCAGTTTTCCAGACTGCGTTGAGAAAAATGCAAAACAACGGGATCGCCCGGCTTCAAAGGAACCGTAATCATGGCCTGCCCCCCATCGGCAATCGGCCAGCACACGGGCACAGCGACGATCAGCGGTGCAGCCAAGGTCTGGCCATTGGCCAATTGCTTGGGCAAAGCTGGTTTTGCAGTCACGGTCTTGCCGTCATAGGCCTGGACCACACCGGGCAAGCAGACATTAATGTCCGACAAAATAGACGTAATGAGCTGATTCATGAGCTGTCCTTCTCTTGAGGTGCCGCGTGACGATCCAACAGCTCCATCGTGGTGTGCCAGTTTCCAGAACCATTCCAATCACCCGAGTGCTTGAGACTTTCCACCCGGAACCAATCCACGGCCTGGCGGCTTTCCAGTTTGACCAGGTCACCAGGGTTCAAGCTTGGCAACAATAGAGACGTGACACGCCAACCGTCAGCCTGCTGACGTTCAGACCTGGTTTTTACATTGCCTTTGCTGTCTGCCTTTTCCTTGGCGCTCTGCCGTATCCGTTCAGGATTACCCAGCAAACCACTCTCTGGAGACAGAACAAACCCCTTGCGGGGCGTTATCCCGCAACGTTCAATAACTTGCAGTTCACCATTCTGGATGGAGTACTCCAGGCCGCTTCCCTGCACGACTTTATGCAAGGCCACCCGGGCGGCCCCATAAAAACTGAAACCGTTTTGCCAGACCCGATCCGGTGCATCATCAGCCATCACCAAGGACAAACCCATTTGAAAAGCAATGTCCTCAATAATCAGCCGAGCTCGAACACCGGCCCCACACCCCAAACTAACGACGGTGTCTCGAATTTGCGCAAAACCATCCAGCACCTCCAGCTCGGTCACGACCTCCGCGTTCTGAAAGCTGCTTGCCCCTTGCACCACAGTTCCGTAAGCCAAGAGCAAAGCCCCCTCTTCCTGTTCGTAACCCGCATAAAGAGCGACCACATTATCGGGTTCCACAATGGCCTCACGGGTATGCGGGCTCAGATTCCAGACACTGAGCTTGATCTGGTTCGGGGACTCGCCGGTATCCTTGCTCACTTCGAACCTCATGCGCAATGGCGGAGCGATTTCCACGCCTTTTTCCCCAGGCCGCCCCACCAGCAACCTGTACGTTCTATCGAAGCGCGCCATACTCTTGCCTGCTCAAGTAAAAGAAAGTGGCCTGACCGATCAGAAAGGAGTCTCGCTTCAGTTGCAGTTTTTCATCCTGCACATCCACCACAAACTCTCCGGCAGGCACATTCAAATGCCGGAACTGATCCAGCAAAGGGGTATTTGGCACCAATACCAAGCCACTCAAAATGCTTTTTGTATGGGCATCCTGCAGCCCCAGAACCCAGATTTGGGCCTCGCTGTTCCAGTTGAAACTCAGAAAGTAGCTAGCCCCTTCCAGACTGGCTTCAATCACAAAGCTGTTCTGGTCAACCAAGGGAATTTCAATCATGTTCCACTCCCTCCTTGCACTTTCAGATTGCTGGCAGGCACACTTTGAGACCGGGTATCACTGACTTTGCCGCCTGCTGCCCCTGTCTGACCCGCCTTGTCCTCCACGGAGGGCGCAACCTTGTCCGCAGGGATATCCGCCTCCCTTAACTGGGCGACAACAATCTTCTGAAAGCTGCAGACTACATCCAGCTTTTCACCTTCACTCTTGCGAGTGATCGATGCTTTGGTCATCGCATAATTCTGATAAATATCAGCCCCAGTCACGATAGTGATGGGCTGACGTCGCTCATGAATCTGGCGAAGTGCATCCTTGGCAGCAATCAACTTGGATCGGCCACCACTGAAAAAGGTGTAAATACTGGCGGCGGTAATCACACCCGACAGACTCAAAGTCTCCGGTTCCTGGGCAATATGGTCCGAAATGACCGAACCATCCTCAACCGCATATTTGCTGACGCTGGCCGTCAGCTCAGTTTCCTCCGTCAGCAAAGCATCCAAAGGAATACTCCCCAGCATGCTTTGCTTGCCAGCCAGATCAAATAACAAGGTTACAAATGCCATGATGAGCACCCATAAAAAAAGCCGCTCTGCGGCGGCGAGTCTGCGTTAACCCCATCAAGGGCGCAAAAAGAAGCAGGCTCAAGGGGACATTTCAGTATTAGGGGCACGCGAGCTCAAATCCTGATTTGAGTTCGCAAACCCATATTGCTGCGCTGCTTGGCCTACGGTATCTACAATCTTGTCAGCCTGGTCCTTTGTCTGCACCGTCACCATCATGGTTCGATTGTCGGTGTACTGCCCCCCTGTCACGGTACTGGACACTGGAGTCGCCGTTTCAAAGCCAAGAGCACTCTTGACGCCATCGAGCGTCGCCCAACTTGGTAGCTCCGGCACCATGGAGGAAAAGAAAGCCCCCACTTTGGCAAACTGCTCTTCAAACCAATTGAACATGCGCGTGAATGTGGCTTTGATCTCTACCCAGGTCTGCTCGGCTGCCAGCACGAACGTGTCCCAAAAGTCTTTCGCAAAACTCACAATCTCGTCGCGGTAACTCAGGATCAGTACAACCAGTGTCACAATCAAGGCCGGAATACCACCGATCAACAGCACCAGGCCTGTGACTACGGTGAGAACCGCTCCCCACTTTTCAATCCATGAGTCCACAGTCTCTGCTCCGCCTCCCAGCAAATCCTTGACCCATACCAAGGCACCACGAACGGCCTCAATCTCCCCTTGCCACTGCTCGGATCGACCAATAATCGAGCCCAGTACAGAATCCCCTCCCTGGAACCAGGAAATCACATCCTGAACGACCAGGCTGATGGCTTCCACAATAATCATCCAGCGCAAGAAAGGGCGGACCGCTACCCACAGCTCCTTAGCTAACACCCCGGCTACGCCGACCAAGCCACGCAGCATTTGCGTCACTGACTGCCCGCTCCCGAGCAGTGCTCCCATCTCAGCTTCCAGCTTGCGCAGCCCCTGTGCGGCTCCAACCAGGAAGAACAAGTGTGCAATCTGCTCAAGATGGTCACCGAGCACTTTCAACGCGAAACTTAACAGCTCAATCACACCTGTCTGTTGCTGCAGTACCCCGCTGACCCGCGCTAGCTTGTCCGAAAACTCGGTCAAAGCGCTGGCCAATGAAGCTGGCAATTTTTCCACGTCTCCACGCATGGTGTTCAACTGACTACCAAGCGCGGACACCATCATGTCAGACGTAATCAGGCCTTGCTCAGCCAACTCAAACAGATTCTGGCGAGTGGCTCCCAAGGCAGGATTGGTCTTGTTCAAGCCATCAAGCAAGTACGTCAACATGCGCCGGTTATTGGCCAACATGTTCTGAAAGCCTTCTCCGCTCAGCTTCCCATGAGCCAGGTCTTTGGCAAACTGCACCATAAAGGCGCTGGTTTGTTGGGGGTCCGAGCCACTGGCTGTCAAGGACAGACCCGTTGCAGCCACCATATCCAGGCTGTCCTGGGCCCCCTTGCCTTGGCTTTGCATAAGCGGATGGATACGCAGAAATAAATCAGCACTTTGCGCAAATGGCTGGCGCGCCTGCCCGGAATCTGCAGCCAAACGCTGGTCAATAAACTGATGTTCTTGCTCACCCTGAGAACTCATTGCGAGCTGCGCCTGCACCAGGTTGAACTGGTCACCTGCCAGCAGCACATCCTTGACCGTATCAAGACCCACATTTTTGGCAATGGTTTGCTTGATAGCCCCGGCCCAGGAGCCGGATGCCACTCCCCTGGCTGCACCCGATCCTATGGTCTTGCCAGCTTGCGATGGGTCCAAAGAGCGAGCTCCCACCCCAGGTCCACGAAAGCCGCGCACCACATTACCCACAGCCAGCTGAGCGCTTTTAGCGCCACGCTCAAGCGCATTCAAGGCACGACTTTGCTCAATGGACTGCCTGGCCAACTTCGCAAAGTCCACCGCATCCTTTTGAAGGCGCTGATACCATTGCACATACGCCTTCAAGTCGGACAAGTCCACCTGGCTGCGCATCTTTGCGACAATTTCACGGACATTTGTCATTACTTATTCACTGTGCTTGCTGCTTCCAAAGCAGCAGCCTCAGCGTCCATAAGGTGGTTTAACTTGATCAAATCCAGCAAAAGCACTTCCCGTCGGCGGATCTCGCCGACGGTTACTTTGCTGGCCATCACGGGACGCCAGATTAAAAACTCTCTTTCGAGTTCTGGCTGATAGCTCCCAACGGGCTTGCTGGCAGTTGGCTCAGGTCCAGACCAGAACGGCTGAGCCAACGCCCTAAAGGGGAGGCAAAGTTCACCTTCAACACATGGAACAGCAACTCCAGAATATCGGTGAACTCCTTGAAAGCCATCGCACGCGCCGCCGCATCCAGACGCATATCTCGACCGTTCATCGAGACAGCCACGGAGTCGGCGTTAATCAAGCGATCCGTCCACTGTTTGAGCTGACGTCCACTCAGCTTTTCAGACAGCTTTTCAATAGCGCCGGTCATCAACACTTCCGCCTGTTCCGCTTGCGCCCCCAGACTCAGAGACAACAGTTCCCCCACGGCTGGCAGGAGGTCTTTTTGCAAATCACCAAAAACCTCCAGCGCTTCAAAAGCATCCATCGGGGTGATCAAAAAGATGGTCTCGTTGACCGTCACCTCCACAGGTCGGGCCATCAGTCATTCCCCCCGTTGGTGAAGCCACCCACTGCTTCCAGGGTCCATTCCCGGTTGCCGATCCCTTTGGCAAAAGTAGCGCTAGCTTTCTTTTGTACCCAGGCCGTACCAGTAAACAAGGTACTGCCACGCAGGTCCGTAATCAGGATAGGAAATGCACCAGCACCACCAGAGAGGCGGTCTACGTCGCACAAGGACGACAGTACGTCATTAGAGCGGCTGGTCTGTTGCAGGGTGATCTTGATGGTGTGCCTCGGATCATGGCTGATCGAGCGCGATACATCGCCGTAGACACCCACCGAGCTGCTTACACCATCCCCTTGAGGCTCAATACTGATGAAGGTGTCATCGGCAGGGCCAGTGACGGTATGTGCACCCAGCACACATTTAACTTGCTTGGAATCGTAGCTTTTCAATTCATAGGCCATTTCAGGCTCCCAAAGAAAAAGCCCGGCGCTAAGCCGGGCTGGGTTTATTACCAAAAGGGACGCTTACGCCCCTGGGTTACAGGGCGTAGCTCAAGCTACCCTTGATTTCTGTTACGTGGATGGCACCAGCCAGACGAGCCGTGAAATACACGTCACGCAAGACACGATTCGCCTTGTCATTGAAAGAAACCTGGCTGCTGCGTGGCAGGCTCAGGGTGTAGCTTGGGACGATACGATCGTTCTCGTCCAGCTCTTCAGTCGCAATGCCACCACGGCGCACATTCAGGTCCAGAGGGGCACGAATGGCATTACCGATCATCTGGATACCATCGTCGGTGAAGGCCACCTTGCCATCTGCATTGATCATGGCCGAAACGACCGACACTTTGATCTGCTCGACCAAGGCGTCACGCAAGCGAATAACGTCAATCCATTCACCCGCCGCCGTCAAACCACCTTGGGTCACCGCAAAGTTACGGAATGGCTCAAAGGTGGAAAAGTTCTTGCCATGCGCCACCAAAGCCTGGCCTTCGCTCAGCTCGTCATAAGCAATGCCGGCCAGTTTTTTCAATGCCCAGGTTTCCTGACCAGGGTAGTAAGTGAACATGGAAGACATCAAAGCGGCTTCAGGGTACTGAGTTGATGCAGCGGCACTGTAAACGCCAAAGCTGCGGAAGTACTGCTTTGCCTGCAACTGGCTGGCCAAATCATCAGTCGAATCAGGATCGATGATGCTCGCATCGGCCGATGCCGTACCAAACAACTTCTCATTGGATTCGGTCCAGGCGGCAGCCGACAGCACATCTTCTTTGGCACGGCTGGTAATAACCAGGCCATACCAGTTAAAGGGACTATTGGCGATTGTGGACAGAGCCTGAGTCACAGTCTCGGTACCAGGCACCACCTGCATGGCCAGGTTACCTTGAGGCTGAACAGCCAGAGCCGTACCGGCTGTTTTGTTCTTCACCGTCACCACTGCTTCAGCGGCAGTAGCCGTCACAGGAGCAGCTGTTTGTGCAATCGCGCTAGCCAAACCCGAGGCAATTTCTGCCACCGTGTCTGCTTCCAGCGCCTTGTAAGATGCCTGCGCATCCAGCTGTTGACCCTGCTCGTCACGCCAGCGCAACTGAACACGGTAGTCGGCATCAGGCACAGCACGGCTTACCGAAACCTTGAGTTCGTCAACCTGACGACGACCAATAAAGACCTGACGTACGGCAGGAATCTGCGCGAAAGCATCGCGCGCAGCCCAGTACAAGGGATCCGTATCTTGCAGTCCCATGTCCAGCAGTTCATCCGCACCGGTAATGGTCATGGCGCGTGCCGTCGAAAGCACGTGACTGCCCAGAATCAGCATGTCGGAAAAAGATTGTTCATTGATTGCGGTCGTACGCAACGCAATATCAACGTTGGCGATCCGAGATAGTTTTGCCATCGGTGGCTCCAAAAAGAAAAAAACCACCTGGATCGGTGGCTAAAGCGATAAAAACGCGTTTAAAAAAATACAGGCCCAGAACGGGCCTGCCTGGTCACTCACGCGGGAACGATTCCCCTTTCACTTCCACAAACTCGATCACGCCTACCTCGTCATCCATGCCAGCCGTATACAGCACATCCAGATCCAGACGAGCATGCGCTTGCCCCTGCTCGGCCTGGTCCTGCTCTACCTCCAAGCGCACAGCGCGAACAACGGAAATGTTCAGTTCCTCGCTCAAAGCCTGCAAAGACTCGGACTCCAGTGACAGATGCACGCGCTCCAGAATGCTCCAGCTATCAGTCGCAAAGCAGCGCAACTGAACCAGCGCCTGATAATGCGCGCTGACGCGACGAATACCAGCCTCATTAACCCGTCCGTGATGGCTAGGACCAGGACGACCTTGATTCATGGAGAACACAAGATAAGGCATGGCAGGTAGCTGCCCCTCATCCACAGGTTCGCGAATCACCGTATGCGGTGCTGCCGCTCTGGTAATCAGCGTATAAAAATCGTCTTGGGCATTGCTCATAGCGGTTCGTTTCCTGGCCTGGGCAAACAGGCCGACACAGTGATCAAGTAAGTGCATCAAAAACAAAGAGCCTCCTTGAGCGGGACATAAAAAAACCCCGCAGCAATTTCTTGCTCGGGGTTGTTTCGTTTGCATTGGACGCAACTTTGCACGCCCATTATTGCAATTGCGCTTGCAGATTCATAGCGGACCATGTTGCAGACTGCAACGCCAGGCGTAAAAGGCAGAGGTTTCACCCTCTTTGATCTTGTCCACCTGGCCAGAATCCTGCAGTTGCACCAGCACGCGCTTGACGCCTTCGCGCATGGCGTTGCGTTGGGCCGTGGACAGCTCCATGCCTTTGCTGACGTGCCGGACAATCTGGATCATGCGGAACTCTCGTCCCGGATAGGCCGCTAACAGGTCTATGACTTCGGCTGCATACTTCACCGCAAAATCTCCTTCTCGACTGTGATTCTGAAATCCATCAAATGGCGGCGGTAGTCCTCATCCCGAAGAACCGCGCCCGTAATCTGCTTGATCCATAAACGGGCTGTAGCCTGGCGTTCGCTGGCGGTCAAATGACCATACTGAGCGTTCTTGCGCGGGTACTCGGCCTGGATGACCATGGCTTGGTAATGCGGCAGGCGCTGGTAGAGGGCGTCAACCGCCAAAGCGTGGTCTTGATGTATGGGCCGAAAGTCCTCTTGCCAAGGAACGTAGCGTTCCATATTGCCCACGGTCTGCCCGGACCAGCACCAGCGGGCCCAGTTCCAGAGCAAATCGTCACCGCTCAGGCCCTGCTTGTTTTCTGCTTTGATTGTCATTTGGGTTCCTCCCTCAAGCCCGATGAACGGTGATGCCGTGCATCCGGGTCAGCAAAATTCGTTTGATGCTTTGGAACAGGCTTTCTGTATCGCCGCTTAGCTGCACAATGCGATCGCCGCTACTGTTGTCCGTGTAGGCAAAATCCGCGATATAGCAAATCCTGCCGGCAGGTATCAGGTGGCTGAAAAGCCGTGGCACCAGACTCCAGGATGGCTGCTCTACCAAATGCCTGATCTGGCCGTTCCGCTGCAAAGCCAGCAGTTCTCTGTAGCGATGGGCAGGTGCTCCGGTGATCACCTGATGCACCTCTTGATGAAGCCGTGTTGTCAGATCCATGGCTGGTTCACTCCTTGCCCAAGGCTGCTTTGGCCATCTTCAGCACAGCCAAGGAACACCCTTCCGGACGGGCCAAGATCCGATTCGCCCAGACTCGCGGGTTCTTGTTGGTGTCGCCTGAAATCACCTGAGCCAGGTCTCGCACGCGTTGTTGCCCTTCCCTGCGCCCTTGTTCCCTGTCTTGCGGGGAGGTCAGGGCCAATCGAGGCGGCGGGATTTCTGCCCACTGTCCTTTGGCCAATTGATCAGCCAGAACTTTGTGCCAGCGCTGCTCCAGTTGCGTGTAAGCCTGATTCAGCAAATCAAACTGCCCGATACTGATTGCCGCGTGATAGATCGCCGGGTGCGACCACTCGCCCATTTCTCCTCGCACTCGTGCCTGCATGCCACGCACAGCCTGGAAGAAGGCCGTTTCCGGTTCCAGTTGAGGGCGACACGCACGCAGGAACTCCGGCAAGCTGGGTGGCCAATCAAACATGCGACGGCAATTCTTGATGCCTAGTGCCACGTCGTTGGGCGAGACGCCTTCCTCGTCAAAAGCTTCGGCCCAGGCCTGTTTCCAATCTTCAATGGCTTGCTTGTCCCGAAAGTTGGAACGGAACTTGTTCGGATAAATGCCATTGAGCCGGTTGTACAAATGGTCCATCAGGCTGATGCCTTCCAGCTTGGTATGACGCAGCAGCCAGGGGTTGGAAAAATCAGATATCGATGACATCGTCTATCTCCTCGCGTTGCCGATGACGGTTCACATAAGCCAGGGGATCAAAGCCCGACGCCTGACCTGCACGGGGCTCGTTGCGCCCTTCCAGCCAGCTGGCCTTGCCCCCGCGCCAGCCACGCAACATGCACTCGGCCAGAAAATCATCCACGCTGTAGCCCATCTCCAAAGCCCGGTGGGCTTCGGTGCCCAGGCGGTTCAGGGCGGTTTGCGTCAAGGGCGCTTTGATCTCGCGACGATGGCGCAGATAATCCGCCACCACGTCTGCGCTGGGTTCGGCAGGCCAGGCAGAAAACTCCAGCGCAGGAGTCCTGCGACGCACGTTTGTTTTTTCTTTATCTTTTTCTGTATCTGTATCTCCTTCTTTATCTGTCTCTTTATCTAGCGCGTTACCCGGCCGTTTCAGTAACGTTACGGACGCGTTACTGCCCTCCTTACCGTCTTGTTCCTGTTTTTTTCTGGCCCGAAAACGCGCCACCCGCTCAGCGCTGCTGTCGGATTTCATCTGGCGCTTGTCCCACGCCAGGGGCTGCAAAGTTTCCTGATCGATCAGGCCCACTTCGCTTAAGCGGCGCACCACATCGTCCAAGGTGCGCAGGTCCAGCCCCAGCTTGACGGCGACCTTGCGCAGCATCAGCGTGTCTTCGCTGTCGAGCACGCCCTGCCCTTTAAGGCAGAGCAAGGCCACGTAATGCCATCTGTCCTCGAAAGCCAGCAGACGCAACTTCTCGTCGTCCACCATCTCGGTATAGGCGCGAAACCACGGCATATTGCTCATAGGCACGCTCCTGACTGTGTGGGCCACCGACAAGCAAACTCGTGTCGATGGTTATGAATACGTGTTTTCATGGCACCCCCGCCTGAAAAACCGCACGCCTCTGATGTGTTTGCAAAAATATGACGCGCAGCAGGACCCCTGGCCCAAACAGGCCACGAACATCCGATTGATAGGCAATGCCCCAAGGGCACAAGAACTGCGTCACCCCATGACGCAGTCGAACTGTCAGGCATGGCCTGCAAGCCAAACCCGTCGTAAATGCTTAGATATTTCTAGAGCTTTCCTTGGGTGCTGGGGCAGGCACCACCGGGTTCATGTGATGGAAGACCAGTTGCCAGACGCGCGGTATGACACCAGCCTTCTCCCATTGAGATATGCGACCTTTGCTCAAGCCCGTGATACGCAATACGGCTCGGCGACCGCCCATTTCTTCGATGATGTGTTTAGCGTTCATGCATTGAGTATAGATAGTTCTAAACGTAAAGAAAAGAAATATCTAAACCTATGTTTAGTTTTTTCTTGTTTTAATGTCGGGTATGGATATTTACTCGATTCGCCGCAGAAACCTGCAACGCCTGATTGAAGACCGCGCTCACGGCAACGCGGCTGACTTTGCGCGCTCTATTGGGCGCACACGGGCGCAACTGGCCCAGTACCTGTCATCCACTTACAACGGTGGGCGCAGCATTGGCGAACGAGTGGCGCGGGCCATAGAAAAAGAAGTGGGTCTGGAAGCGCATAGCCTGGATCAGCAAGGCTATGGTTTTGGGGCCAAGCACGGTTTTGACTCCAACGTGCAAGACGCCATGATGGGCGAGCGGCGTATCCCCCTGCTGAACTATGTGCAGGCAGGTGTGTTTCGGGATCCCGGTCAGAACTTCACGTTTGAAGAAGTGGAATATCTGCTGACGGACCTGTGTCTGTCCGAGCGTTCCTTTGCCTTGCAGATCAAGGGCGATTCCATGTTGCCGGACTTCAAGGAAGGCGACCGGATTATTGTCGATTGCGAGCTCACGCCCCGCCCCGGTGATTATGTGGTCGCCAAAAACAGCGAAGAGGAAGCCACCTTCAAGAAATACCGGCTCTTGTGCATAGATGAAGGTGGACAAGAAATCTTTGAGCTGGTGCCGCTGAACGAAGACTATCCTTCCATTCGCAGCGACCAGCATGCTATTGAAATCATCGGCACCATGGTGGAGCACCGGAAATACTATCGGCGTTCGTAAAAAGCTGGCAGCGCAGGCTGCCTTGCATGATACGGCTTAACGCTTTTTCATTTCCTGATCGACCTTCTCCATCCAGGCCTGATCACAAGGGACGGGCTGTGCTGAGCGCTGACCATACAAACGGATATGCACCACGTTGCACCACTCCTGCGAGCCGTAGTCGGGGCCATGCCCTTGTCCATCGGAGACAGCAAGCTGACGATCCACCTTTTCCAGCCAGGCCTCACTGCCGACTTTCTCGGTGGGCGCCGTAGTTTGGCAAGCGGCTAACAATAAGGCGGGGGCAAGCATCAAGATTCGCATGACAATATCCAAATAAAACCTCTGCTATAACAGAGCATCAAAAAACTATTATTTTTTAATGCTCCTTTTATAACAAGACCATTGGGGACTCAAGCTCGTTCCTGGCATGTGAGACAAGAATGAAATGGCTGTTCCTATGCCTGATCATGGCATTGCTACCTCTGAGCACGCAGGCAAGAAACACTCCCTGCTCAGGCAAAAAAGGCGGTATTTCCCACTGCGAGGGGGAAGTCTTTGTCTGCCGTGACGGTTCTGCCAGCGACAGCAAGCGGTCGTGTCCTGCGTACACCGGCACTGCAGGACAAAGTTCGCAGTCCAGGCCACAGGCGCTGCGATCCAGCAGCGCCTGCCCCTGCTCCAGTGGAACCTATTGCACCGGTCCTCGTGGAGGGCGCTACTGCGAAACCAGCACAGGTGGTAAGCGCTATCAGCGCAAATAAGGGGACAGCCTGCAGCACTTGCTTAGCAATTGCCCTTTTTAGCCTGACCGGGTGGACAATGACGCTGCCCGTATCCACCGTAACCATCCGGATCCACAATCACCGAGCCCCTGGGCGTATGGACGGCACAGGCGGAAAGAATAGCTGTCATGGTCAAAGCCAAAATAAGTGTTTTCATCATTATTCTCTGGGTTTTAGACGCGCTCATTGTGCTCCAAGGATACACAACAAGGTGCTACCAATCGCGAGCAAATACAGTTGAGCCTACAGATGCTTGAATCTCTTGCTCCAGCCGTGGCTACGCTAGGCACAAACACGGACTTTATGTAATAATTGCGGACTTGTTGCCCCTCTAGCTCATGCTTGGTTAGAGCAGCGGACTCATAATCCGTTGGTGCCGTGTTCGACTCACGGGGGGGGCACCATCTCATTCCTCTTTCAGGCATCGGCCCGTACTAATAATAACAATGCCGAACTTGCTTGTTCCCTGCCGTTTGGCTTGCACCCAGCAACGAACCTGAAGCCCGGGCTTCTTGCTGTTTGAGCAAGTTACCCAGGCCTGAAAAGCGCTTATTTATCCGCCGGCAAGAGCGAAGAATGGTGGCTGACAATCAGCCAATCCCGCCCGTTCCATTGATAGGTATAGGTGTAACGCGCGCCTACGTCCTTGCCGCTGCTGCCCATATGAAAGGTATACAGCCCCGAGTCCACTGCCATATTGCAGCCTAGGGTGATCTGTCGTTGCGTTACCCTTCCCTGCGGCTTGCCGGCCAGAAAGTGGTCGAAATAATCTTCTTTCTCTGCCTTGGAGATGCGGTTTACCCCAGACAGTGTGGGTAGCAGAATCGAGCGCTCTGCATAGTTGTTAACGACGACCTCGGGTTTGCCGGTTTGTAGCGACTGGTTCCAACGCTCAAACAAAACGGCAACACCAGCCTCGTCTATCGGTGCACAGCTTGGTGAAGATTGGGCACTCAGGCTGCGTTCTCCCTGGGTCTGTGCCGCGCAACCCACCAGCACCAGCGTTCCCAACAACACCATGATTTTCTTGCTCATTTCCCTTACCTCCCTCTCGTTTTTATGAGGCGGATAGTAGCATCGGTGCCTAATCATTAGCGTTTAACGCTGGTCGAGGCGACGTACTACAAACGTTCGGGAATGAGTGAGAC
This sequence comes from Alcaligenes phenolicus, assembly GCF_032063905.1. NCBI lineage: Bacteria > Pseudomonadati > Pseudomonadota > Betaproteobacteria > Burkholderiales > Alcaligenaceae > Alcaligenes > Alcaligenes phenolicus. The sequence continues at coordinate 235,550 of NZ_DAMBOE010000007.1, read as the reverse complement.
ATTGTGGGGCTGAACCTCCTTACTTAGTCTTGATCGTGCCCGCCCAGGCCTTTTATCTATGTGTAAGTGCACCAACAACAATTGTTAAAGTTTGTTTTATACAGGAACCCTTCGCCGCCTAGTCATTAAAATCGCTTCTCTTTATATAAGTAGAAGGGGAAGTTCATGACTTTTCGTATGGGTGCATTGGCCGCTATGCTGGCCGTCGCTGGCCTGACTGCAGGCTGTCAGACAATGGATGTGGGTGGCATGGTCGGTGCCGGCAGCAAGGCTGTCCAGGCGTTCAATTTGTCCGATCAGGAAGTGATTGCTCTGTCGGATCAGTCCTGCAAGCAGATGGATGCTGAAAACAAAGTGGCCAGCCCCAACAGCAAGTACAACAAGCGCCTGCAACGTGTCGTCAAGCCATTGGCGAAACAGTTGAACGGTCAGACACCGAACTTCAAGGTTTACCAGACTCAGGAAGTGAACGCCTGGGCCATGGCTAACGGTTGTATCCGTGTGTATGCCGGTCTGATGGACAAGATGAACGACGACGAACTGCGCGGCGTGATCGGTCACGAAATGGGCCACGTTGAACTGGGCCACAGCAAGAAAGCCATGCAAACCGCCTACGGTCTGTCCGCTGCTCGTGACGCTGCTGCCGCCACCGGTAACGGTGTGGTTGCTCAGCTGAACTCCAGCCAATTGGGCGAGCTGTCCGAAGCATTCCTGAACGCTCAGTTCTCGCAATCGCAAGAATCCGACGCTGACGACTACTCCTTTGACCTGCTGACCGAGCGCAAGCTCAAGACCCAGGGTCTGGTTTCCGCCTTTGAGAAACTGGCAGCCCTGGACGGCGGCGAAAGCAGCGTAATGAGCTCGCACCCCGGCTCCAAAGAACGCGCCCAGCGTATGCAGCAGCGCATCGACGCGGCTAAGTAAGCCCCTTCGACGCAGCGAATCGCATGCCGCTAACCCGCCCGCTTTTGCGGGCGGATTTTTTTTTATGGGTGACGTCAAGGATCACAAGTCTGGATGCAGCACAGCATCAGGCCGCCGCTACCAAACGCTGGATGCTCGGCCAGGAACTTTTTACCCGTACGATGAACCAATCAGACATTATCAACACCCGTACTCCCTCGAACGCCCCTGCCTGGCAAGCAGTCCAGCTACAGCAAAGTCTGGTCTGTAAATCCTTACTTTTCGTCGCGGTGGCGCCATAAACCAATACCTGCTTTCAGGTATGCTTGTGCCATTCTTTGGTCTTGGCAGTTACGCTCTTGAAAAAGTCTTCCTCTTCAAAAAACTCCTGTCCCTGCGGCAATCCCAAAACCTACGAAGTTTGTTGCGGCCCTTGGCACCAAGGTCCGCAGTACTTGCAAGCCCCCGATGCGGCTACCTTGATGCGCTCGCGTTACAGCGCTTTTGTGCGCGACGATCTGGACTACTTGCTGGCCACCTGGCATAGCTCCACCCGCCCTCATTCGCTGGAACCCAATCCGGAAGGTTTGCAATGGCTGGGCCTGGATGTGCGACGCCATGAACGTGTTTCCGACACGGAAGCGATTGTGGAGTTTGTCGCTCGCAACCGTCTGAATGGCCGGGCGAACCGTCTGCATGAGCTCAGCCGTTTTGTCCTTGAACAAGGCCAATGGTTTTACGTGGACGGGGATTTTTCATGAGCCAAACCAACGATTTCGGGCAAGCGGAACAGGTCCATGGATCCAGCCTGCCTATGGCTTTGCTTCTGGAAGCTGATCCCAGCACAAGTCTGATTGAAAGCTACAAAGACACACCGCACGCCTGGTGCATTAAAGATCAGGAACACATCGTAGCGGCCGCTATTTTGCAACGCAGGAACGCCCAGGATTGGGAGCTGATGAACATCGCCGTTCAGCCCTCGCACCAGGGTCATGGGTTGGGTGCCAAGCTGCTGTCTGCCCTGATTGGCTATGTACGCGAACAAGGTGGGCAAACTTTATATGTGGCCACCGGCACCATTGGCTACCCCCTGTTTTTCTATCAGCGCGCCGGCTTTCGAGTGGTAGCGGTAGAGCCCGATTATTTCCTGCACCATTACGACGAGGCCCTGTTTGAGGACGGTTTGCAGCACAAGGACCGCCTGATTCTGAGCCTTGCCCTGAACTAAAAGACTGCAATGATGCTGTCCCTTCCTTCTGGTTGATATGCTGAGCACCCTAAGCAATTTTGCAGAACAGGCCACCGCCCTGATCAGCGCCAACCCACAATGGGTGGCCCCCGCTGTTTTCGCCTTGTGCCTGGTCGAGTCCCTGCCCTTTTTGGCCCTGATCATACCGGGTACAGCCATCCTTTTATCCGTCGGTGCCCTGGTCGGCGCCGGGGAAATGAGCTTGCTGCCGATCTGGCTGTCCGTGACACTGGGCGCTGGCCTGGGCAATGCCATCTCGTTTTTTCTGGGCCAGCGCTACGGTGGCAATCTGTTCCACTTCGAATGGGCCCGCAAGCGTTTGCATCTGTATGCAAAAGCGCAGGCTTTTTTTGCACGCTGGGGATGGTTTAGTATTGTGGCCTGCCGCTTTATTGGTCCCTTGCGCTCAACTGTCCCCTTGATTGCGGGCACCTGTGCCATGTCGCCTCTGAGTTTTCATATCTCATCCTGGGCCTCGGCCGCCTTGTGGGCCAGTGTCTTGCTGCTACCTGGCTGGTTCAGTTTCCAACCCTGATTTTCAATGACCCCTGTAAGCCTCGCCTACCTGCATTTATTCATCGCGATTATCTTCGAGATCATCGCCACCAGCTTGCTACAACGCTCCGAACAGTTCACGCGCCTGATGCCCAGCGCCTTCACGATCCTGTTTTACGCGGGTGCGTTCTACTTTCTGTCACTCAGTCTGCGCGTCATGCCGGTTGGGGTGGCCTATGCCATCTGGAGTGGCGTGGGCATTGTGCTGATTTCCTTGATTGGCTGGGTGGTCTTCAAGCAGAAACTGGATTTGGCCGCTATGATTGGCATCGGTTTTATTGTGGTGGGTGTACTGATTGTGAATCTGTTCTCCAAATCCGTCGGCCACTGATTTTAGTGAATAAATATGATTGCCTTGATTCAACGGGTACGCCAGGCCCAGGTCGATATAGAAAACCAGACTGTCGCAAAAATTGGCGCAGGCATGGCCGTTCTGGTCTGTGCCGAGCACGGTGACACCAGCGAGCAAGCCTCACGCCTGCTGGAGAAATTGCTGGCCCTGCGCATTTTCTCGGACGAACAAGGCAAGATGAATCTGAACTTGCAACAAGCCGGTGGCCAACTGCTATTGGTAAGCCAGTTCACCCTGGCGGCCGATACGCGCAAGGGCAACCGTCCAGGATTCAGCCGCGCTGCGCCACCCGCGATCAGCCAGCCCTTGTTTGATGAGCTGGTAGCCATGGCCCGCGCCCGCCTGCCTGATACCCAGTGCGGCGTGTTCGGTGCCGATATGCAATTGAGCCTGACCAACGATGGGCCGGTCACAATTCCCATGCATATCGCGCCCGACACAGACCCAAGCTGACGATTGCCTTAAAGGGACTCCATCCCTATAATTGCGCAGGGTGTTTTGCTGGCATGGTGCAGCAAGGCAGGTTAATTACATACGCAAGGTCGGGCCGCCTTGTGGAGATTTGCCGACCATGTCCCACCCCTCTTCCGGTGCGCCCTTGCCGCGCGCCCATGTTTTGACCCGCCAGATGCAAGCCCAATTGCAGCGCCTCCTGCATATCGAGGCCCTGGGCGGTGTGGTCTTGTTGATGGCTGCCGCCATAGCCCTGATCTGGGCCAACTCTTCATTTGCCAATAGCTATTCTGCCCTGTGGCACACCCAAGTGACCTTGGAGCTGGGCTCCTGGCGCTTCTCGCAAGATCTGCATTTCTGGGTTAACGATATTTTGATGACCTTGTTCTTCCTGGTTGTCGGGATGGAGATCCGCCGCGAGATCCATGACGGTGCCCTGTCCGACTGGCGCTCGGCCATGCTGCCTATCTGTGCTGCCCTGTCCGCCATTACTCTGCCGGCGCTGATCTATGCCGCCATGAATCCCGACCCGACAGTGCTGATGGGTTGGGCCATTCCGACTGCTACCGATATTGCCTTTGCAGTGGGTGTGCTGGCCTTGCTGGGCCGCTCCCTGCCGCCCAGCTTGAGAGTGTTTTTGCTGGCACTGGCCATTATTGATGACCTGGTCGCCATCCTGATCATTGCCTTCTTCTACTCGGGCGGCCTGGACTACAGCGCCTTCCTGATTGCAGCCGTTGGTATTGTGGCCGTCCTGGGTCTGCAAAAAATGGGTATAGGCTCGGCCTGGGCCTATGTCGTTCCCGGCGCGATTTTGTGGTTTGGTCTGCTGAAAACAGGTGCTCACCCCACCCTGGCCGGTGTGGTTCTGGGCATGATGAGCCCTGTGCGCGCCCTGCCCTTGCCTCGCAAGGCCCGTCACCTCAATCTGGAACTGGCCACCAAACTGGAAAGCCAGCATGACACCCACGAAATCATGCACACGCTGCAGAAAATGCAGCTGGCTCAACGCGAGATTCTGCCTCCGGTCCAGCGTATTCCTGCACTGCTGCACCCTTGGGTGGCGTTCATCATCATGCCGGTGTTTGCGCTGGCCAATGCCGGGGTCAGCCTGAACGGTCTGGATCTGAATGCCGCCGGTGCACAAAGCGCGCTGTTTGGCGTGGCGATTGCCCTGATTGTGGGCAAGCCCTTGGGCGTCCTGCTGGGCACCTGGTTGCCCGTGCGCTTGGGACTATGCACCCTGCCTGCCGGTATGGATTGGGCCGGCGTCACCCTGATTGGTTTGCTGGCCGGTATTGGCTTTACCATGTCCATCTTTGTGGCCAACCTGGCCTTTGCCGAGCCTGTTTTGCTGGACGCTGCCAAGCTGGGCGTTCTGTGTGGCTCTTTGGCGTCCGCCGTTCTGGGCTTGGCGTGGGGCCTGATTGTGCGTCGTCGCTATCAGCAGTCTGCCAGCCAGGCAGCCTATAGCCAGGCATAAACAGCCAGACATCAAACAAACAGGCCCACGCTAGCGTGGGCCTGTTTGTTTTAGGGGCTGATCAATTAATCAATGGTCAGCACGCGTTCGTTCAGGATACGGCGGCAATCCATTTCAAACTCCAGATCCTTGACGGGAGGACGGGCCAGGTGCCAGCCCAGACCGTGGCTGATCGCCCCACGCTTGGCCAACTCGCTGGCCATGAAGGGATGCAGATTGTGCACGGTGTAGGCATGAGTGGCGGTGGTATCAGCCCACTCGTGACCCAACACTTCCAGACGGCGCTCCATTTCATCCAAGACCCATTGGGCTTTCTTGAGCAAACCTTCAGGCGACACGTCCTGATACGCCACAATGCTCTCTATATAGTCGTCGGGCGTTTCGGGGACTTCGCAACTGCCGGCGATTACAAAGGTGGCTTCTTCAATATCGGTTTCCACCGTATAGCTGAAAGCATAGAAACTGGGCTCGGCAGGTGCGCCTACCAGCGGCGACACATTGCTGCGGGCGACCGGATTGTGCTTGCCTTTGACCAGGCCCCACTCCTTCAGCGTTTCCAGGTACAGCTCATTGAACTTGTTGAAGTCGCTGTCGCTGACTGGCTCGGGCGAGCGCAGCTCGCAGGCGCACAAGGCCGTCAAGGGGCGCTCTTCCGCTTCCAGCACGGCCTGAATCAAGTCAAAACCTTCTTTCAGTGGCACGGGAGCAGAAAACACGACCCGGCAGATCTCGTAACCGGGCTGAGCGGCCACCCCGCCCGAAAAGCGGTTCACGCCGGTCGGAATGAAGCGGTAGTTGCCTTTGTCAAAATTAATCGCATTGCTCATGGTTGTTCCTGATCGTGTAGTGGGCCTTGGCCCGCCGGGGTCGAGTCGCCGTTATGCGGCAAAGCGGGCACTATAGCACCCTCTGAACCGTCTCAAGTTCGGTGCAGGGGCACAAGCCTCACCTTAACAGCACAAATCACTTTTTTGCGCATCATTGCAATCGCTTTGACTTCCAGCGCAGACCTCCCTACGATGGCGATATTCTTCATCACGCTGAGTTTCAGCTTGGTAGTGCACTGAGCGGTTCTATGGGTAAATCATGGATCGATTCACAGACATACTTAGACCACAGCATCAGCAATTTCCCAGACAAAATGCAGCGGCCTGGCGTTTCCTGCGCCCGGCTTGGGAAGCACGTATCCGCAAAGAACGCTATCCTAGCGAGTTTCGTGCGAACTGAGCCGGTTCGCTTTACGGTCTGTTGGCCCGGTGCCAACCCCCTGAATTCAAGACCTTGTACCTGCACGCCCACTGGAGTATTGCATGTCCACGCATCCATCAACTGAGCTACTTGGCCCTCAAACCCCGATTGCCGATATTGTTCTGGCCCTGAATCAGCTCGAACAAGGCCCCGCGCTGCTCGCTGCCCAGGAGCTGGACAACGAACGCCTGCAAGCCTTGCTGGAAGTGCCGGAGTTGCGTTGGGCCAGTGCGCTCTTGATGGAGCTGACACGTCCCGAGCGCCTGCCAGTACTGGAGCAACTGGCCGAAGACCGAATGGCCGACTTGCTGCAAGACCTGGACCATGAAGACCAGGAGCAGATTCTTGGCCGCCTGACCCAGCGCACCCGCACCTCCATCATGCGTCTGATGCACTATCCGGCAGACACAGCCGGCGGCATCATGACTACCGAGTTCCTGCAAGTGCCCATGAGCTGGAATGTGGCCCAAACCTTGCAGCACATTAGGGAAGTGGAAAGTACCCGCGAGACGGTCTACGCCATCTATGTGGTCAACGACAAGCAACAACTGCAATTTGTGGTGCCTTTGCGCAAGCTGGTGTGCGCCGACCCGCAAGCGGCCCTGACCGAGTTGTGGAGTGGCGACAGCCCCATTGCCGTGCAGGCCCTGACGGACAAGGAGGCCGTGGCCCAACTGATACGCCGCCACGACTTTCTGGCCATTCCAGTGGTGGACGAGGCCAATGCCATCATCGGCATTGTGACGGTAGATGACGTGATCGACGCCCTGATGGACGAGGCCGCCGAAGACATGAACCGCTTCGGGGGTGCCGAACATATTGGCAAACCTTATCTGCAAGCAGGCTTTAGCACCATGATTCGCAAACGGGGAGGCTGGCTGGCCATTCTGTTCCTGGGTGAAATGCTGACCGCCAGTGCCATGCAGTACTACGAAATACAGCTGGAAAAGGCCGTGGTCCTGGCCATGTTCATTCCCTTGATCATGAGCTCCGGCGGTAACTCCGGCTCGCAGGCCACTTCCTTGCTGATTCGCGGTCTGGCCCTGGGTGAAGTCCGGGTGCGCGACTGGTGGCGTGTCCTGCTGCGCGAATTACCCGTGGGTCTGGTGCTGGGCACCATGTTGGGGGCGATCGGCTTTATTCGTATCGAAATCTGGCAGCACCTGGGCCTGTACGATTATGGCGAGCACTCCTTGCTGATTGCCTTCACCATCTGGCTGGCTCTGATTGGCATTGTGACGTTCGGTTCTTGTATTGGCTCCATGCTGCCCTTCATCTTGCAGCGCGTCGGTTTTGACCCGGCCAGTGCCTCGGCCCCCCTGGTGGCCACGCTGGTGGACGTGCTCGGTTTGGTGATTTACTTCTCCGTGGCCGCGATGTTGCTGACAGGAACCTTGCTCTAGCCATGAATTTTTTTGTTGAATCCATACAAAAAAGCGCACAGTAAGAGACAAACTCGGTAACCTATCCTAATTTCACCGTTACATTCCCTCTGGCAGGCAGGGGGAGCCTGACACATTTCGTCTAACTTGGCCCCCAGGGGCCGCTTCGGACATCAGCACCTATGCGGATACTCGACCAGTTCTTCATCAGTGCAGACCAGATGGCTCCCTTTTTGGTTGGCAGCTATAACAGTGGTCTGGTCATCCTGTCGCTACTGGTTGCCATTTTCTCCTCGGGCATGGCCTTGCAAACGGCCCATATTGCCCGCATGGCTGATTTGCGCATACACCGCCAGATTGCCATTTGTACAGGTGCCATCGCCCTGGGCGGTGGCATCTGGACCATGCACTTTATTGGCATGTTGGCGTTTGAACTGTGCACCAGCGTCCATTACGACCCGGCCATCACCATGTTGTCGGTTCTGCCCAGCGTAGGGGCATCCTGGGTCGCCCTGCAAATTCTCTCGCAAGCTCGTGTACAACGCTCGCACCTGATTGTGGGCGGTATTTTGGTGGGTCTGGGTATAGGCACCATGCATTACAGTGGCATGGCTGCCATGCGTATGGCGCCGGTCCTGCGCTATGAACCCATCACCTTCTTCCTGTCGATTGTGCTGGCCGTAGTTCTGGCCACGCTGGCCTTGTGGATACGCTTTCGCCTGCATCGCACCCGCCTGACCTTGTTGCAACGCGTGGTCATCAGCGGCATTGTGCTGGGCCTGGCCATTTCCGGCATGCACTATACCGGCATGGCGGCCGCCCGCTTTATAGGCCAGACCACACCGCCCGATGACATGATCATCTTCAACAGCACCTTTGCCTCCATGGTGCTGTCCACCTTCACCATTACGGTGACGGTACTGGTGACCGCGGCCAACGGCCTGCTGCGCTACCGCCAGTTGTTCTTGAAGATGGAAGAAAGCGAATCGCATAACCGGGCCATTGTGGATACCGCGATTGACGGCATTATTACCATCAACAGCCACGGCACCATTCTGGACTTCAACCATTCAGCCGAACGCCTGTTTGGCTGGAAGGCCGGCGAGGTGCTGGGACGCAATGTGAACATGCTGATGCCCGAGCCGGACCGCTCGCGCCACGACAGCTATCTGTCCAATTATTTACGCACCAACGACCCAAAAATTATTGGCGTAGGCCGGGATGTCACTGGTTTGCGCAAGGATGGCAGCTTGATGCCGATGCGCCTGGCCGTGGGCAAGGTACGCCAGCCGGGTGACCCGTTGTTTGTCGGTTTTGTCACTGACATGAGCCGCTACAAGGCACTGACCGAATCTCTGCGTCAAAGTGCGGAAAAAGCCGAGCAGGCAGCCCAGGCCAAGACTGCTTTTCTGGCCAATATGAGCCATGAAATCCGTACCCCGCTCAACGCGATTATTGGCTTTAGCGACTTGATGCTGAATGACCAGATCAATGCGCAGCAAAACAAGCACCTTGCCATCATCAACCAGTCCGCCCACTCTTTGCTGGCTTTGCTGAACGACATTCTGGATACCACCAAGCTGGAACGCGGCTCGGTCGAACTGGAGCAAGTGGATTTTTCGCTGATTGAATTGTGCAATCAGGTCGTGGCCTCCTTGCGTTTGGCAGCGGATGCCAAGAACCTGGAGTTCCGTCTGAACCATGCGCCCGAGCTGCATCAGTTTTACAAGGGCGACCCGATGCGGATTCAGCAGGTACTGAACAATCTGATCGGCAATGCCATCAAGTTCACCCAAAGCGGAGCGGTGCATGTGGATGTCAATCCCGAACCAGGGCGCAATACCGTCTCCATCCGCGTCACGGACACCGGCATTGGCATGACTCCTGAGCAGTTGCGCCATGTGTTCACCCCCTTTACACAGGCCGATGTGTCTATTAGCCGCCGTTTTGGCGGTACCGGCCTGGGCGTATCCATTGCCCGCCAGTTGGTGGATCTGATGGGCGGCACGCTGAAGGTTGAAAGTACCCTGGGTGTGGGCAGCGTCTTTGAAGTCCGTATTCCCCTGGAACCGGGCAAAGAACCCAGCCTGAGCCCGGACGATCAGCCCGCGCCCCGCCTGCCGCCGCTGCGCATTCTGGTGGCCGATGACATCAGCCTGAATCAGGAACTGCTGACCTTGGCCCTGGAGCAGCACGGACATTCCGTGACAGTGGCCGACAACGGCCACAAAGTGCTGGAGCTGCTGTCCAAAGAAGATTTTGATGTGGCCTTGCTGGATGTGCACATGCCCGAGATGGACGGTCTGGAAACCGCCCGCCGGTGGCGCGAACAGGAACGCCGCGAAGCGCGTCTGCCTTTGCCACTGATTGCGCTGACTGCCAGTGTCATGGAGTCCGACCGTCATGCGGCCCAGGAGGCTGGCATGAATGGTTTTGCCACCAAACCGCTGGATCTGCCTTCTTTGCTGCAGGAAATTGCCATGGTGATGGGTCTGCCCCCCACCGGCCCCTTGGAGCACAGCGTCGAACCACAAGAGAGCAGCCTGATCGATTGGGAGTTGGGCCTGAGCCTGTGGGGTTCCCAGGTCCGTCTGCGCCGCGCTCTGCTGAGCTTTCTGTCTGACCTGCATACCCGCTACCCACTTGATGAAATCAAGCAGGCATCCCCGAACTGGGAGATTGTGCTGGGCAGCCTGCATGGCATTCGCGGCACCGCCGGCAATCTGGGCCTGCCCCAGGTGTCTGCCCTCAGCGCCGAGCTGGAAGAAAAAATTCGTCGTGGTCAAACTCGCCATATGCGTCGCCGTGTTGAGCAGTTGCAGGAAATGTTCAACCGCATCGCTCACGAACTTAGCCACAACGGCCCACCGACTCCTTACTCAGACGCTCAACATGTCGTGGTGCATCCCCCCGACGTTGCCTTGAACCATCTCCACATTCTGCATAGCAGCGTCTTGCTCAACGAGCTGGACGAACCTGCCTTGCAAGTGGTCTGTCAGTATCTGGAAAGCACAGGGCAAACCGATACCCTGAATGATCTTAATAAAACCATCGACGTGTTCGACTTTGCTCAAGCCAGCCTGATCCTGTCCAAGCTGATCAAAGACCTGAATGCGAGCTTGGCCAAGGATCCGCCACGCCATGAATGAATTTACCACGCCGCGCCCTACCCTCTTGCTCGTCGATGACGAGCCCGCCAATCTGCAAATTTTGCGTCATACGCTGCAACAGGATTTCCGGCTGCTCTTTGCCAAGGAGGGCGTCAAGGCGCTGGAGCTGGCACAAAGGGATCTACCGGACCTGATCTTGCTGGACATCATGATGCCGCACATGTCGGGTTACGAAGTCTGTCGGGCCTTGAAGGCCGACCTTAAAACCCGCCACATCCCCGTTGTTTTTGTAACCGCGCTCTCGCAGCCGCAGGATGAGCAGATGGGGCTGGACATGGGGGCGGTGGACTACATCTCCAAACCCTTTAACCCGGCGATTCTGAAGGCACGTATACGCAACCATCTGTCCTTGGTACAAATGCAGGAACTGCGCGATAGCCGCCTGCAAATTATCCGTTGCCTGGGGACAGCGGCCGAATACAAAGACAACGAAGTTGGCCGCCACGTCATCCGCATGAGCCACTACACGCGCATTCTGGCCCATTGGCTGGGTTACTCCAGCGAAGCGGCCGACGAGCTGCTGCACGCCGCGCCCATGCACGATATTGGCAAAATCGGCATCCCGGATTCCATCTTGCAAAAACCCGGCAAGCTAACGCCCGAAGAATGGGAAATCATGCGTACGCACACCTTGATTGGCGCCCGCATTATTGGCCAGCACCCGCATGGCTTGTTGAAACTGGCACGCACGATCGCGCTGTATCACCATGAAAAATGGGACGGCAGCGGCTATCCCTATGGTTTAACAGGCGAGAATATCCCCCTGCCCGCCCGCATCGTGGCGGTGGCCGATGTGTTCGATGCCTTGGCCAGTGAACGGCCCTATAAGAAAGCCTGGAGTGTGGAGAGCTGCATCAGCTATCTGCGCGAACAATCCGGCCAGCACTTTGACCCGCAACTGATCGCTCTGCTGGACAAGTGCCTGCCTGAAATGCTGCATATCAAAGAAAAATGGGCCGATGATCCCCAATTGATGACAAAGACTTGAACCGATTGGCCCCGTAAGCAACAGGTGGGCCAGGTCCCGCGCTCCTCAGCCCTGCGGGCTTGTCTTACAATGACGGCTTTACTATCTACCCCCGCTTCTACATGGCCGCTTTGCGTATTCGCCAAGTCCGACTTCATAAAAAACTGTCTCTGCGCAAGCTGGCCGAGCTTGCCCAAGTCTCCCCCGGCCTGATCAGCCAGGTGGAACGCGGTTTGACCCAACCCAGTCTGGATACCCTGCGCCAAATTGCACGTGCGCTGGATACGCCCTTGTTTTCCCTGCTGGACGACAATGTGGAGCAAGTGGCGGTGGTGCGCCAGAACGAACGCATGAGCATTCAATCCGCTTCGGGCGTGCAGTACCAGCGGGTGTCGCCGGGCTTTGGCAGTATTGAAATGCTGGCGGGCTTCTTGCCGCCGGGAGGAAGCTCGGTCGGGCAGCGCTGGAGCCACCCTGCCGAGGAATGTGTGCTGGTGACCGAAGGCCAGCTGCTGGTCGATGTGGGGGATGATCAGCACTGTCTGCAAACGGGCGATAGCTGTTATTTCAACTCCAGCCTGCCCCATGCCTACCGCAATCCTTACGACACGGATGTGCGCTTTATTGTGGCCATCACCCCACCCAGCTATTAAGCACGAGCACTAGGCGGCGCTGTGCAGCTGAGCCTGGATCAGATCCAGCTCGGTTTCATGGCAACGCTGCAAACGCAACCAGCGATTTTCATCCATGTCTGCACCGCGTGTCGCCAGCATGATCAATATGCAGGAATTCTGATCCAGCGGCTGCACCATGGCGCTGATGCGCGGGGTACGTTGCGTGGCGCTGCCTACCCAATAGCGAATCAGCCCTTGCTCGGCCAGAATCTCCACGCTGACATGGGTTTGGCCACCATCAAACAAGGACCTCCCCACCACCAGGCCAGGCTCCACCGTTTGGGTATCGTAGCAGCCCAGGGACCAGCGTCCCAGCGCATCCAGATCCGCCATATAGTCCAGCACGACCTTGGCGGATCGTTCGATACGACGGCTGGCCTGATGAGCCCAGGTTTGGCTATCCATATCCCCTCCCCCTTTACCAACCGGCTTGCAAGGTGTCGCACAAGCGCAGTACATCCTGCTCGGTGCAGACATTACCGGGCGACAGACGCAATACACCGTCACGCTGGTCACAATACAGCTCCTGCTCGCGCAGTTGATCCACCATAGCCTGAGCGCGCTGGGCACTGCTGGCGCGCAACATGATGCTGCCGCCGCGCTCGTTCTCGGCCAATGGGGTCAGCACGGGCCAATTGGCTTTGGCCGCACGATCCAGCAAGACCGCCGTCAATGCCCGGTTTTGCTCCAGCAGTTTTTCCACGCCGGTTTCCAGCACGAAACGCATGCCAGGCAGGGACGCAATACTTCCCAAAATAGCCGGCGTGCCGTGATCAAAACGACGCGCGCCGTCGGCATAGCTGAACTGGTCCAGATTCCAGTTAAAGGGGTTTTCCTGGCTGAACCAGCCGCGAAACTCCGGCTCGCACTGCTCGATCAAATCTGCACGCACATGCAAGAGGCTGGCACCGGACACGCCACAAGCCCACTTCAAGGAGGCCGACAAGGTAAAGGCTACGCCTTCATGCACGGTGAACGGCACCAGCCCGGCAGCTTGTGTCAAATCCAGCGCCACCAGGCTGCCGTGCTCCGTCGCACATTGCGCCATGCGATCCACATCCACCCGGTGCGAGGACGTAGAGCTGACCCAGGTCACCAGGGCCAAACCCACACTGTCATCCCAGGCATTAATGAAATCATCGTCCGTCACATAGGACAGGCCGGCGCTCAAAGGTACGGTGCGCAAGGTGAAGCCCAGGCGCAAGGCCAGTTTTTGCAACAGGAAATGCAGGCTGGGAAAGCAATCAGCCGCAACCAGCAAGGTACGTCCTTTAAGCACATGCGAAGGCAAAGAACCCAGAACGCTGTAGAGGCCGCCAGTGACGTTTTCACTTAGCGCAATATCCTTGGAATCAGCACCAATCAAACGGGCCCAGGCATCCATGAAAGCCTGTTTCTGGCCCAGAGCGTACCCCCACTGAGCATCGTCCTGCGCCGACCAGACCTGGCTGAACTGATCCAGCTCGGCACGCATGGCCGCTTCCTTGCCCTCGAACATGCCAATGGAGTGATAAAGAAAATATCCGGACATCATTTACTTCCTTGAAAATCAATCGGCCAACTGACGGCCAGAGGTTTCCTGCACCGTGCTCAAGGCCACAATCCCGATCAGCGCCACCACCATCACGTAAAAGGCAGGTGCCATGCTCGAACCGGTCAAGCCCGTCAGCCAGGACGCCACGAATGGCGCCGTCGCTCCACCCAGAATGGTGGCGATGTTAAAGCCCAGCGACACGCCGCTATAGCGCACTCGCGTAGGGAACAATTCGGCATACAAGGGGTAGCCCACGGCCTGCACCACGATGAAGGGCAGAATGGACACGGCCACCGCGATCACCGCCAGCGGGAAACTGCCCCAGGAGGCGACCCACATCGTCAGTGGCACCAGCACCAGATAGCCCAGCAAGCCAATCGTCAGCAAGGGTTTGCGGCCAAAGCGATCAGACAGGCCACCGGCAAAAGGCATGATGAAGGCCGAACACAAGGTGACCAGGGAAATCAGCCAGAACACCGCGGTGCCGTCGTATTTCAGGGTGTGAATCAAATGGGTACTCAGATAGACCACGCCCACGTAGCCTGCTGCATTCTGTGCAAAACCAATGGCAATGACTTGCAAGAGGGGACGGCGGTAATCACGCACAATCAAGGACAAAGGCGAATGCTCGGGGTGATGGCTTTTGAGCATTTCCTTAAAGCGCGGCGAATCCTCGATACGTGAACGAGCCCAGACACACAGAATGATCAGCGGAATGGACAGCAGAAAGGGAATACGCCAGCCCCAATCCAGCATGGCTTCCTTACCCACCAGCGCCGTCACCAACCCCGCGACGCCGGTGGCCAGGGACAAGCCCAGGGTGGCGGCGGCCGGATTGAACGCACCAAAGAAGCCGCGCTTGCCGGGGGGCGAGCATTCCGCCACATAGGTAGCCGCGCCCGTGATTTCACCACCGGCAAAAAAGCCTTGCAGCAAACGACACAGCAATAGCAAGGCCGGTGCAGCCAGGCCCAGCGTGGCATAGGTAGGCAACATGCCCATCAAGGCGCTGGCCACTCCAATGCCCACAATAGTGAACATCAAGGCAGCGGTACGGCCATGCTTGTCGCCAAACCAGCCAAAGAAAATACCGCCCAAGGGGCGTGCCAGAAAGGCCCCGCCGAACACGGCCAGAGTCGACAGCAAGGCCGCGTTCTCATTGCCAGCGTGAAAAAACAGCACGCTTAGCGTCACGGCCAGGACGCCGTACAGCTGAAAGTCGTAATACTCGATCATGGTGCCCAAACCCGCTGCGCTGGCAGCACGCCACGGCGATACGGGGGCTTCGTCCTGTGGGGACTGTTTCTTGCTCATGTCTCATCCATCCTGATACGCATAATGCGTCTATTCTGTTTAGTGTGGCTAAACAAATTATACGGATGAATATTTCAGCTTTCAATCACTGGGAAAACCCTAAAGGTCGGGGTCTTCGGCCCTGTCCTTGTCCATGGCTTCCTGAACCCAGCGTTGGGCCGGATGCAGACTGATGCCCTGTTGACGCAAGCGCCGCAGAATATCGAGCATCAGATTGCTGCGCACCCGGCGCTGGACTCGCATGGTATTGATGAAACAACGGGTGCTGAATGCCACCCCATCCCCAAAAATTCCGTCGCAAGACAAGATAGGGGCTGGCTCGGTCAGAATTTCCGGTTCGGACTGTACGGCCTCACGCAAAATCTGCATGACCGCATCCGCGTCCACATCCAGCGGAAACAGCAAGCGGGACTCGATCGCGCCCAAGGAGGTCGGGGTGTAAGTCAGATTACGCACCTGCCGCCCCATCATCTGGGAGTTGGGGACCATTACCATGGTGCGATCAAAGCGCTCGACATAGGTCGCCCGCAAGCGAATCTGGCGCACATTGCCTTCGCTGCCCTCTACCTCCACCCAGTCCCCCACTTTGACGGGACGCTCGACCATCAGCATCAGGCCAGAGGCAATGTTCTGCACAATACCTCGCAAGCCAAAACCCAGACCCACCGTCAAGGCCGTAAAGATCCAGGTCACCGATTCAATCGGCACACCCAGCATGGACAGGCAGATCACCAACAGAACAAAATAGGCAACGTACCCAACCATGCCCACGATCGCATTTTGCAGGCCCGGCTCCAGCGTGGTGTTAGGCATGTAATTCTGACGCAGCCAGGTGCGCAGAAAATGAATCAGAACACCTCCCACCAGCATCACGCCCAAGGCAATCAGCCACAAGTCCAGGCGCCACTGCACCGCTCCCAGACGCAAGGCCTCACGCGAGACATCCAGTCCCGACTCCAGCATCTGTTTGGGTTCAGTTAACCAATCCCCACTCACCATCCAGATCGCCAGAAGCAACACGGTCATCCGGGCGATAGCAAAAAACACAACAATGAATTGGCTTTGCACACGAATCGGCGCAGCCTCTGGATCATGGCTGCGATTACGCAAATAGGTCAGCAAGGAATCCGCAATGTCCTGCAGCCACACCATGCAAACGTAGGCCAGCAGCCCCAGGATCAAGGGCATGGTGATGAAATGCGACATCAAGTCATCCGACAGGCCTTGCCAGCCGCCGATGAACAAGCCCAACACCAGGATGTAAACAAGGACGCCGCCTTTAAAGGCCAGACGAGCCCAACTGCGTCCCGTTCGACTCGCCCCCTGCCCCGCGACATCAGTACGATTGAACAGCTCGTCTCGCAGAACCCACAAACCGTAGCCATACAGGATCAAATACAGCAGGCTGCTCACACCATCAGCCATGGACTGAAATGCATCCGACAAGCCTATCGATCCCCGAAAAAAACTGCTTGTGATGTCCGCGTACACCAGCAGGAAAAAAGCGGGTGCAAAGTAACGCAGCCTATGCTGAGTCTGAGTGGACACGGGAATCAAACGCCAGGAAGCCCGAGGCTGAACCACCATACTCTTGATACAAGCCAGCGCCACTGCCGCTGCCCAAGCTCCTACTTTCAAATAAGCCAGAAGCTCAAACTGGGTGGGAGAAAGGTCTGGCCGTTGAAACACCAGTTCAACCAGCTGGTCCACCACCACCCAGGTAGCGATAAACCACAGGAAGAGATTGGCAATGATCAGACTGGAGCGACGCAAGCGTCCGGCTGGCAGATAACGGCTTACCCATAGGGGCATGACACGGAACAAAGCCAGCATCACAAGCAGAACCGCCGCCGCCATCCACAATGAGGCGCTGCTTTGCTGCCAACTGCTGTTGCTCCATGTTCCTCGCCACTGCTGGGCAAAGTCAGATAGTTTTGAACGGTCAGCGGGCCAGGCCTGTGCAAGTTCGGGCAAACTTTCCAGCAGGACCAAGGAGGCATTGCGTCGCCAACGCTTCGCTTTCTCATAGCGCACCGTCGCCTCTCGCAGCAACTGACGGGCTTGTTGCGCCTCCACCTGCACCAGACGCGCTACGCGCAGATCAGCCCGCAAGGCAGCATCGGCACGGCGCAATTGCATGCGTTCGTTATGAACGATGAGCTGTTCGGCCTCATCGCCCGAATCTTCGCCCAGCTCCTGCAAACGTGCCTTCAACAGGCGGCTGCGCCGCTCCAGAGACTGCACCACCCGTCCGGACAGCTCCTGCGTTCGCACCAGCTTTTGATCTTCCTCGTAGCTGCGCTCGGGCCGTATCGATACCTGGTTGCCTTCCAGGCGGTACTGCATCAGGCGGATTTCATCCTGGGCCTGCTGCAGCTCTCGAATCATCTCACGCTCTTGCTCTACCTCGGACAAGGCTTGTGCCTGTGCCTGTGGCCAGGCCCCCAGCAAAGCCAGAAACAAGAGCAAGACCTGCACACCTAGTCGTAGCGTCTTCATGGCTGCTGTCTCCCTGGGGCCTGCCTGTTGTTTTTATCGAGGTTCAATCATTCAGCAAGGGGTTGCCGCTTTCATTCTGGCTGGCGACCGGTGTATTGGGCAACACCGTCATGGTCTGAGTATGGTGCAACGCCAGACCTTCCTTGCGTAATTCATCCAGAATATCGAACATCAGGACACTGCGTACCCGGCTGCCAATCCGAGGAGAGCTTACATAGCAGGTCGCCGTAAACTGCAAGCCGTTGGCATCAAAGCCATCCAGCGTCACATCCGGCGCCGGGTCGGCCAGCACGTCGCTGTAGTTCTGCATCACATCCAGCATGATAGAACGTACCCGTTTAGCGTCTGTGTCGATAGGCATATTGATCTTGACCTTCACCACCCCCAAGGGGTTGCTCAAAGTCACATTACGCACGGTTTTGGTGATGAATTCGGAGTTCGGCACGATCAAGGTGGAGCGGTCGAACATTTCAATTTCCGTGGCACGGGCATTGATCTTGCGTACATTGCCCTCTACCCCGTTCAGGCTGACCCAGTCTCCAATTTTGATGGGACGTTCGGCCAACAGAATCAGCCCCGATACAAAGTTCTGCACCACCGCTTGCAAACCAAAACCGATACCCACCGACAAGGCCGAAATTACCCAGGCCATGCGCTCCAGACCGATTCCGAGAGACGAAATCGCCGTAGCCACCACAATGAAGTAGCCCACATAGCTGAACAGATTGGCGGTAGACACACGCATACCCGGATCGATACGCGTGGCGGGTAAAAGCTGGTTGGCAACCCAGCGCTGCAAGGCTTTGACAAACAAAATGCCCAGCACCAGAATCAGTACGGCCAGCAGGACCGAGCTGGGTTTTAACTGAACCTGACCTAAAGAAAAACCTTTAACCAAAAAGCCCAAACGACGCTGCAGCCACTGCGTGGGGTCTTCCCCAAAGGGCAACAAAACCAGGGTAATTGCCGTAATAATCAGGCACAGACGCAAGGCTCCGGACAACACGATCACGATCTGGCTGCTGCCCCGCAATTGCGTACTGGTCCATTCATTGGCGGCGCGTTTCTCTTTAAATTGCAGCAAGAGGCTTTGACCGATATCCGCAATCAGCGCGACCAGGACATAGCAGGTGCAAATCACCAGACTCAGCCACAATACCTCTTGCACAATCAGACTGCTCAAGGCGATGTAACCCAGCAAGAAGGCAATCATCCCCAGCCCAATGACCACACCCAGGGTGATAGGAATGGCGCGCAACCAGGTCGCCCCCTGCTGAACCGGAGCCGTTTTCTGCGGGTCCTCGCCGCCTTCTGGAACGGGGGTCTTGTCCCGTCCCTGGCTCAAGTTCCAGGCTGCAATGGCAATAAAGATGCTCAGTGTCAGCGTGTTAAAGCTGTTGACCAGCAAGGTAGTGCTGAGCGTGGCGTTGATCAGGCCCAGCAATTGCTGTGACATCCAGGTCAAGGCCACCATGATGCCCAGAGCAATGGGCAACCATGCCAGCTTTAAAGCCACATTGCTGGGGATGGGAGGCAAGCGCCAGCTAGGACGCTGCGCCGACAAAAGCACGCGGCCCATCCCGGTCACAAAGCCACCCAGATACAAGGCGAATACGGACTTGGACACAAAACTGGACAGATCCGGAGCCAGATTGCCGTTCCAGTAAAACAGCCCTGCCGCCACCGATGCCAGCAAACCGGGCGTCAGGCTGTAGAGCACAATCAAGGCCGTCGCATAAAAAGAGCGTCGCAAGCGCGAGGGCTTGGTGTGGTTGATGGTAAAACGCTCCAGCCCCCGTACCGCCCACACTGACAGCCCCAACAAAACCAAAGCCAGGGCTCCTGCCGACCACAGCACATAAGCGGGCAAATCTGTTACCCGCTGTGCCAGATCCTTGCGCATGCGCTCGACCCTGGCCAGATCACCGGGCAAGTCGCGCGACACATTGCGCCAGAAGCGTGGTGTCAACACGGACTGCGACTGCCGACCCAATTCCGCCTGGAAAATTACGCGGCGCTGCTTGGACACCTGATCCAGGCCTTGTGTTGTTTCCACGCCGATCAAACGGGCCAGCTTGATCATGCCGTCCAGCTCGGTCACCGCCTGCTGCAATTGAGCACGCTGGCGCGCAATGTCCTCGGACTCCCCCGCCGGATCATCTACAGGCCCCAACTGATTCAGACGCGCGGTCACGCTCAACAGCTCAGGCTCCAGACGCACACTCATTTCCTGAGCCTGCTCTTGCGCCAGCAGCAACTGATTGCGCAAGGCAACCAGATCGGAATCGCCCAAGCCATCATTTTTCTGCAAACGGTCCTGGACAGTTTGCAACGTGTCACGCAATTCATTCAGGGATTCACTGGCCTGCGCAGGCGTCAATGTCACCGTCTCGGCCACAGCAGGGACAGCGGTAACAGCCAGCACCGCAGCCAGCAGCCACAAGGACAAAAAAGCACACAGGCGCGAACGGCGAAAAGCGTGCATCAATAAAACTCCGGCTAAACAATGAGGCCCCACGCATGAAACCGGCAGGGCAGCAGAAAACATGCACAGAATACCGAACTATTGTGGACTTGGCGTATGAGGCATTCACGAGAAAGCAGTTTTTTTAGGCGATAAACGCCCGGAACTGGCCACTTTTCTGTTTCCGGCTCCTTTATTACCTGTCATGCCCCTTTTAGTCTGAATACAAGGAAGCACAAAAAAGGCCGGAACAGGTGCAGCACACCTACCCCAGCCGGTTCTTCTGCCTGCGGACAACAAGCCACAGGCGTACTGACAATCCTGCTTAACGAATCTGCTCCGCCACCATGAATCCGGATGCCCCTGCCAGGCCTGGGCCTGGGTGGGTGGATGCACCGATGTGATAGACGTTCTTGTACGGTGTGGCGTGAGACCGGGCACCGTTACTGGAGGCAAAGGGGCGCATCCAGAAGAACTGGTCGGGGGAACAAATGCCCGAGTACGGGTCGCCGCCCACCAGGTTGCAGTTGATGGATTCCAAGTCGGCTGGCGACAGCACTTTCTGACCCACGATTTGTTGACGCAAACCGGGCATGACGCCTTCCAGTTGGTCGATGATGCGCTCGGCCACAGCCTGGCTGACTTCTTCGGTCCATTTACCGTCTTCCGGCACGTCGATCTTGCCAGCCGCATCGCCGCGCAACTTGGATGGCATGTCCTGCATCTGCATCCACAGTATCCATTTGCCTTCCGGCGCACGGCTGGGGTCCAGCGAGCATGGCTGACCGATCGCCACGGTGAACTTGGCCGGGATCAGGCCGTTATTGGCCTGGGCCACGCTCATGCTGACGTCCTCCAGGCTGTCGGACAAGTGCAGCAAAGGCACTTTCAGCAGCTCCGGATCGCTCCAGTTAGGCATGCTGTCCAGCGCCAGATGAATTTGCATGTCACCACGGCCAAAGCGGTAGGCATTGGCTTGCTCACGTACCTGGGCGGGCGCGCCCGGCAACAGGCGACCATAGAGCTGTGGCGGCGTGACGTTACACACTACATGGCTGGATTCGTAGACTTGGCCACCGGCACGCACGCCACGGGCTTTTTGTCCTTCCAGCACAATTTCTTCTACTTCGGTGTTCAGTTGAATACGGCCACCGGCCTTTTCAATAATGGCGCACAGGGCGCGCACCAGATTCTGGCCACCGCCTTTCACAACAGGCATACCACCGGCCACCACAGCCGCAAAGGTCAGCTTGCCGATCAATGCCGAGCAGGCGTCGTCAGGGCCCAGGCCCGAGTGCAAGACCCAGGGAGCCATCATGCCGCGCACACGGTCGTCTTTCAGTTCACGGTCGGCCCAGCGGCGGAAGGATTCCAGGGACTCGCGTCCGTACTGGACCATGCCGTCCATGCGGCGCTTGCGCCATTGCGAGAACAGCAGACCCAACAAGCCACGGCTGTAAGGCTCCGTGCTCAGCAAGCCAAAGGTCAGGCCCGCATCGCGCTCGAACAACTGGCTGCACATGGCACCAAAGGCATCGCCATCACCAGCTTGCAGACCATTGATACGCTGAATGGAATCGCCCACATCGTGACGCAGGGCCAGGCCCTTGCCATCGCTGCCCACCACGCCGGTGGTGTAGCCGTTTTCCAGGAACTCCACGCCCTGGGCGGCCAGATCATCCTTCAAACGGGCATAGGCAGCGCCGGATGTGAACAAGGGGTACCAGGACGACAGCAACTCATGGGTAAAGCCGGGAAACAGCTCCTCGGTACGGATACACCCACCCGCACGGTCGTTACGCTCCAGCACCAGGACCTGCTTGCCCTTTTGCGCCAGCAAGGCTGCACACACCAGGGAGTTAATGCCACTGCCCACCACAATGACGGCATACGATTTTTTATTTGTTGAGTCTGTCATCCCACACCTTTTTTAAATTGCCCTGAACGGGGTCAGGGCTTGTGAACACGCCACAAGAAACAGCTGTTCACAAGCCCTGGACATCTTTTACCGCACTTTTCTATTTATGAGCCAGACGACTGCGCCTGCCAGCGTTCAAACCAGTGACGGGGCGACTTGCCCTGCTCTGGCCCGAGTACGGAAAAGCCACCATCGACGGGCAGATCAATCCCTGTCATCCAGGAAGCCGCTCCCGACACAGCAAACAGCACCACATGGGCGACCTCTTCACCGGAGCCGACTCGCCCCAAAGGATGAACTTGTGCCCCTACCTGATTGGCCAGCTCGCGGGAGCCACCGCTCATGCGCTCAACGGATGGCGACCAGGTCCAGGCGGGCGAAACCGTCAGCACGCGAATCCCCGAGGGAGCCAGCTCCACTGCCAGACTCTTGGTGAACTGCAGAATGGCCGCTTTGGAGGCGGGATACAGCGCGCGTCCGGCCACGCCGAATTTGCCACCTGTACTGCCCATATTGATGATGACCCCGCCCTGCCCCATATGCGGCGTGGCTTTCTGGGCCAGAATCGCGCTGGAGATCAGGTTCACATCCAGTGTCTGATGCCAAAGCTCGCGGCTGGAGGCCAGGCCTTCATCGCCATAGGAGCAGGCATTGTTCACCACAATGTCGATGCGTCCGGTTTGTGCC
Organism: Alcaligenes phenolicus; assembly: GCF_032063905.1. Classification (NCBI taxonomy): domain Bacteria; kingdom Pseudomonadati; phylum Pseudomonadota; class Betaproteobacteria; order Burkholderiales; family Alcaligenaceae; genus Alcaligenes; species Alcaligenes phenolicus. Next base: position 212,698 of record NZ_DAMBOE010000007.1, on the reverse strand, counting down.
AATGCGGCCTGCACGCAGGCATCCAGTTGCGCATCATCACAAATATTGGCGGCCATGAACTGGGCCTTGCCCACAGCCTGCAGACGCGCCTCGGTACGCTGGCCTTCTTCCTGGCTGCGACCCACAATCAGCACCCACGCACCGGCGGCACACAAAGCCAGGGCGATATCCGCCCCCAGCCCTTGTGTGGACCCGGTCACGATGGCGACCTTACCTTGTAAATTCACCTTCATGTCCTGCTGCATGTGCTTCTCCTACTGTGCTTGTGGCGCGCCAAAGACGGCTGCCCAATCTTCATCCCGATCAATATGAGCAATCAGGCTCATACTGGCCAGGGAGGCTTCATGCGTGGCCGGTGGAGCACCGCAAGCGCTGGCCACCACCGCCACTTCATAGCCCATATCCACTGCGTGACGCACCGTGCTTTCCACCACAGAATGGGTGGCCACACCGGCTATCACCAGGCGCTCCACGCCCAAACGACGTACGACCGGTTCCAGCGCGGAACCAAAGAAAGCGTTGATACGCGTGTGATGGACTTCAAACTCGTCGGGCAAGGGAGCCAGCCCGTCAAAGAACTGGGCTCCCCAGCTGCCAGTCTGCATGGCTCCGATTCGTTTCACATTGTGCAGAATCGGCGCATTGCACAGCAGGTCGGCATAATCAGGCCGATAGCCCACCCGCACATGCACAATGGGCACGCCCTGTGCGCGGGCCTGCGCCAGCAAACGGCCTGCGGCCTCGATCAAGGCCTGACGCTGGGGACTATTGGCCTCTACCCCCACGCGGATCAGGCCATCGGCGTGCAGAACGTCGTTTTGATAATGCAGGGCCAGCAAGGCTGTGTGATGGGCTGCCGACATTAGATGTACACCTGAATAGCGCCGTGAACCGCGTCACGATCCACCAGGTTCACCTGCTTCATGCGCAGTTTCCAGCCACCGCCCTCCTGGGCCTGCAGCTTGTGAATCAGGCTGCCCACACGGTAGACCGGATCCTTGCCACGCCACTCCATGGAGTGGAAGCTGGAACGCACCACCAGATAGCCTTCCGGATCGGTGCCATCGATCATCACATTGCCCAGCACACGGCAGGATTGTGTGATTGGCTGCTGGGACCAGTTGCGGTGGTTTTCCAGACGACGAATACGCAGTTCACGCAGCAGCTTGTTTTCCCAGCACAGGGAAATGTGCTCGTAAGGGCTTTGCTGGTCGTAGCTATGAGGAATCCAGTACATGCCCTCCTCGGTCCACAGATCCAGCCATGCTTGCCAACGGCGCTCGTCCAGCAAGCGAGCTTCGTGATAGATGAACTGCTCCACTTCACGGATGGCTTCCAGGCTCAGCGTCACAGATGTGACCTGATCCACGCTGACGTCAAAATCAATATCAAACAACATAAGAATTCTCCTTGGCTCGGACAGCAGCCCGCTTAAGCCTGTGTTGCGGGGGCGATGGGCTCACCGGAAGCCGAACGCACCGTGGCTTTACCACTGTCTTCCGACTGCGCAGGCGCGTCGTACAGGCTGGTGGTCATGAAATGCTTCCAGGCGCGGAACTGATTGCGCATGGGCAATTCGCTGGTGCCGTTGGTAGCGACCATACCGCCTTCGATAGGCTTGTCGGTGCCGTCATAGCGGTGCATGCTGATCCAGTCGCCGCCATTGGTCTGGTTACCTTCCTGACAGCGGCCATAGACTTCGATGTCGTCCGGCATCACGTTGGATGAAGGCGAGTTGATCAGGTTGGCGTACATCAGGCCGCGCTTGTAAATATCGTCCGGCGCACCTTTCAGACGGAACAGCTGGATTTCCACATGAGTGCGGTCCACCGCTACCGGGCGAATCACACGGAACTGCTGGAATACGGTGTGTGGCGAGCCACTGCCGTAAATAATGCTGTTGTGACGGTTCTCGCCCAGAATGCTCAAAGCTTTTTCTTCACCGTAGGCTTCTTTCAGGGTTTCATAGTGCGCCTTGGTGATCGGGTCGGTTTCGATGGCACCTGGATTGAAAATCCCTTCCATATAGCCGTGGCCGTTATCAAAGGCGTACAGGTCCAGCTTCTCCCAGAAGCCGTAAGGCTCGCCGTTACCGTCCATGATGTGCAGTTCCAGCGGCATGGAGCCGTAGTCTTGGGCCTGCTCGCGGGCGGCCACGTAGGACGACTCGTGCGTCACGTTGGCGTGCATGGTGTCGTGCAGGTTCTCGTAGAACACTTTCCAGTTGGAAGGCTGCCAGACTTTGAAGCTGCCACCGGCCACTTCCACTTCACCCACGGGCGAGCGATCGCACAGATTGTCGATGGAAGTGATGATGGGGCCCAAAAACTCTTTCAGATCCGGGCCGTGAGCGCTTTGACAGGCAAACACAAAACCACGGTAGCTTTCCACACGAGCCACACGGCGCATGGAGAAGTCCGGGTGCTTGGGATCAAAACAGGTGTTTTCCAGGCCGTTTTTCATCGGAGCGGCCAGATGCTGACCGTCCAGCTTGAACGTCCAGGCGTGGTAAGGACAGCGGAAGAACTTGCCCGCATTGCCACAGCCATCGGCCACTACTTTCGCACCCTTGTGCGGGCAACGGTTGTAGAGCACGTACACCTTCTTGTCGCTGCCGCGCACCATGATGACGTCCTGGCCGCCCAACAAGGTGGTGTGGTAATCGCCGGGATTAGGCACCTGGCTGTCGTGGCCGATGTAGATCCAGGCACGGCCATAAATGCGTTCCATCTCCAGACGGAAGATCTCGGGGTCGGTATAGACCGATTTATGTACGCTGTCGCCCCGCACCAATGCGGACAGCTGTTCGTTGCTATAGCTCATCATTACCTCCTTGCTGCCGGATGCTTGACGCACCCTCTTTATGACTTTTCCATCTTGCACTGCGGTGCAAAATGATCCTGGAACTGCTCGAATACGGTGGACACAATCTTGTTGCTCATCTGGCCCTTATCATTCGGGGCCACTTCACGCATGTAGTAGGTCTGCACCGGATATTGGTTGTTGTTAAAGGCAAAGGCGCCGCGTACGGACTCGAACGGTGCACTGCGCAAGGCTTTACGCAGGGCTTCGCGGTCGGTGGCGGCCTTGGGATCAGCCTTCAGTGCGCCATCCAGCAACAAGGCGGCGTCGTAGCCCTGGGAGGCGTACATGGAAGGCAGGCGACCGTAGGTCTTTTCAAAATCCGCCACAAAGCGTTTGTTGACCGGGTTATCCAGATCCGGCGACCACTGGGCGGCATTAGCCATACCCTTCATGGACTCGCCAATCGCGGCAATCGTGTCCTGGTCAGCCGAGAAGCCGGGGGTGTACACCGCCAGTTGCGTGGACAGGCCCGAGTTGATCAACTGCTTGATAAAAGACACGCCCATGCCGCCGGGCAGGAAGAAAAACACGGCATCCGCACCCGAAGCACGCATTTGTGCCAATTCGGCGGCGTAATCCATCTGGCCGACCTTCACATAGACTTCATCGGCAATCTCGCCCTTGAACAGACGCTTGAAGCCTTCAATGGACTCACGACCACCGGGGTAGTTAGGGGCGATCAAATAGACTTTCTTGTGCGCCTGATCGGTCACGTACTTGCCCATGGCAGCGGGAATATCCTCGTTCTGCCAGGACACGCTGAAGAAATTGGGGTGGCAACGCTCGCCCGCGTAATCGGCCGGGCCGGTGTTGGCGGAAATGTAGACCGTGTCACTGTTCAAAATCGTCGGCATCACAGGCAGCAGCACATTGGAGAAGGCCATGCCGGTAATCACATCGACCTTGTCGCGCTTGACCAGACGGTCCACCGCCTGGCGGCCTTCCATTGGTTTTTGCTGATCATCCAGCACCGTCAAGGCCACATCCACACCGCCGAGCTTGCCACCCGAGTGGTTCAGGCCCAGCTCGAAACCATCACGGATTTCTGCGCCAATGGCTGCACCAGGGCCAGACAAGGTGGTTAGCAGCCCCACCTTGAATACTTCCTGACTGGATGCCGGGCTACAGGCCAGGGCCAAGGCCAGCGTGCTCATACAGAACGCCACTTGTTTTTTCATGTTTGTCTCCGTCCTCTGTCTTTCAAAAAACTGGACTTTAGTTCTGCCTTGGACCACCCCCAATACGCCGGAAGCTGTGTACCACTGACGCCTGTGATTTTTGCGGCGCTTGCCCTGCAAGCCAGAGAAGACGGGCCCAAGGGACTACGTGAATACAGCAATTCCCAGTCGTATCCCAATCTGCTAAGGTGCCGGGACAGGACTACTGTTTTAGGTTTGAAATACATTAGACCGGCGCAGAATGGGCGGCTATCCAGATATGGCAAGCCTTATCCGGAACCGGCAAAAATTTGGAGACACACATCATGCAAGCGTGGTTTATGTCAGGGCTGGCCCCCTTGCAACACAGTGCGCCGCGCTTTGAATCGCGCTGCCCGGACCAGACACGCAGCGAGACGGCCGGTTTTTTAACCGAGCACCGCTTGACCTGGAATGACGGCCCGGTCGACGCTTCCCTGCGCTATGCCAGCAGCCACAGTTTTTCCTTTGTCTTGCTGAAATATGGCGCGGCGGTGCAGGTATCGCCGGGGATTCTGGAAGATTTCCTGCTGTTTCAGGTGCCTATACAGGGACGATCCTGTATTCGGGTTGGTCGGGAGTACGTCCAGGCCAACCCTAAAATCGCCAGCGTGATCTCCCCTTCCCTGCAGGTTGAACTGGATTGGGAACAGGGTTGTGAACAGTTTTTAGTGAAGATTCCGCGCCACCGGCTGGAAGAAGTGGCCCGTCAGACCTTGGGCTTGAGCCTGGATCGGCCCATTGAATTTGCCGCTGGCATGTCTCTGGATTCGCCGCACGGCTGCGCCTGGCAGCACCAGATTGGCAGCTTGCTGGCTTACGGCGGGCATTTGCCGCCGGAAATGGATCAGTGGTCGCGTCAGGCCGAGGACAATCTTTTGCTGCATCTGTTTCATACCCAGCCGGGTAACTACAGCCAGCAATTGCAGCAAAGCGTGCGCCCGGCCAGTTCGCGCCGGGTACAAAGAGCCGAGGATTTCATGCGGGCCAGCCTGGACGAGGCCCTGACATTGGAGCAGATTGCCACCGCGGCCTGCGCCAGTGTGCGCAGCCTGACCTTGGCCTTTCGCAACGAACGGGGGCTGAGCCCCATGCAGTTTTTAAAGCAGATTCGTCTGGAAGCGGCCCAGCAAGCCATTCGTCATGCCGTGCCGGGCACCCAGGTCAGCGAGATTGCCTTGCGCTGCGGGTTCAACCATTTCGGCCGCTTCTGTGCAGACTACAAGTCCCGCTTCGGGCGTTCGCCCTCGCAGGACTTGCGTATCGTGGATTAGTCCTTCAAGGCTTTGCCAGGAACCCACACACGACCGTCAAACAGGCGACGCGCCGTACGATAGAAAGAACCGGCCTTGGCAAACCACTGGCCGTCTTTCTTTTCCACTTCCGCGCCCACTGTCAGCACACCGGAAGGCATGCCCAGACGCAGCGGACCTTGAGGGGCAACCGAGTCAGACAGACATTGCGAAGGCAGGCTGCCCGTCAAACGAGCAGCCACAGCGGTGCACAGCGAGATAGTCAAGGGCAAGGCGCGGTGCGGCTGGCCATTGGAAATCACGCGGGCAACCAGATCAATCTCTTTGGCAGGAACCACGTCGCCAGACAAGGTGGGATTGTCCTGAGCCGGCGACACGATGCAAACAAAGGGCACGATGCGAATCTGACGTGCCGCTTCCACATCGGGAGCAATGCCCATGCGTACCGAAGCCTGCACACGAATTGCGTCCAAACGCTCCAGCACTTCGGGGTGGGCTTCCAGCCAGTCGGGCAACTCCAGACCGGTCAGGCCTACATCAGCCGCGCGTACAAACACCGCTGCGTTAGCCGCGTCCACCAGCGACACCTCGATACGGCCTACGCCGGGCACATCCAGCCACTCGGTCAATTCACCGCTAGGCAGCAAGGAACCAGTAGAGGCACCACCTGGTTCTACAAAGTCCAGACGGATAGGCGAACCCGTGCCGCCGACGCCAGGGATCGACAAATCGCCGTCATAACGGGGCTGACCATCCTCCACGGTGAAGTGGGCGTGAATGATCTTGTTGGTGTTGGTATTCAGAATGCGTACACACGCTTCGCCATCCTCAACCTTGACCATGCCCTGCTCTACTGCGTAAGGGCCGACGGCCGAGCTCATATTGCCGCAGTTGCCACGGTAATCCACCTTTTCTTCCTTGATGGCTACTTGCGCAAAGGTGTAGTCCACGTCCGCGTCCGGATGGCTGGACGGGCCGATAATACAAACCTTGGACAAGGAAGAAACACCACCGCCCATACCATCCAGTTGGCGGCCGTAAGGGTCCGGCGTGCCCATGGCGGCAGAAAACAGAGGCGTCCAGTCGTCGCGCTCGGCCGGCAGGTCTGCAATATTGAGCATCAAGGCTTTGCTGGTGCCACCACGCATGAACACGGCGGGAAGGGATTTTTGCTTCATCACGTTATTCCTGGTTCCTGGCTTGCGCCATTAAAGAAAATTGCGCCGTCTCCTCCATGGGTTCGGCGTGAGAGACCATCGATTCACTAAAAGCGCCGGGCTGGCTGCTGCGTTGCTGCTGCTGCCGCTCCAGCTGCTGTACTTTCTCTTCACTGGCATTGCCCAGATGGCGGGCCAGCAGGGCGGAGGCCTGAGCGCGTTCGCCCTTTTCCAGCAAATCCAGAATTGCCAGATGCTCCAGACATTGGCGACGAATACGTTCCCGATCCAGGGTTTCCTGATATTCCAGCAAACGCCGCAACTGGTTCTGGCGTGTCACGGTCTGGGCGATAAAGCGGTTACCGGACAAGGAGGCCAAGGCTTCATGGAAGGTGGCATTGGCCTGATACATTTCCGCGTGTCCGGCATGACGCCAGCCCCCGTCGGCCAGGGCTTGTTGTTGCAAACGCACCCGGCGCAAGACGGTGGAGTCAATGGCAAAGCCCGGCAGCAGCATGGCCGCTGGTTCCAGCATCTGACGCAAGGTATAGCTTTCTTCGCAGGCCTGGGGGCCATCAATCATGGGCAGGAAAGACCAGCCTTTGCTGGCGCGCTGTTCCATCCAGCCTTCATTGGCAGCACGAGCCAGAATGCGGCGCACACGCTCGCGCGTCAGACCATAGCGGCGCATGGCGTCGTTTTCCGACAAGGTATCGCCCCAAATGCCGGATAGCTTGTCACGGGCCAGTTGCAGATAGATCTGGTCGTCCTGGCTGGTACCCAGTTCTTCTTCGATCACACCAAGCTGGTCGGCCCCTTTCAACAGATACAGACCACGTCGGGGCGGCTGTGCGCCCACAATGCCTTTTCCCGCCAGATAGGCAAGTGCGCCGCGTATGGGCGAGCGCGAAGCTCCCAGCGCTTCGGCCAGCGATTGTTCCGTCAAATGATGCCCGGCCTGCAAATGCCCGGCCCGCACGTAGTCCAGCAGGCGATGCGCCAAAGTGACATGCAAAGAATTGGATTGGCTTTTCATGCCGACATTCCTAAAAATCGAAGCGATCCTGGATCGTTTTATTGTATTATATACAAACAAAATACAATTTAATTGTTTTATCAAGGCTCCAGACGCATAATTTTATTGATTATTCTTGCTCAGGTTGGCCCCGCTTTCCTGGCTTCTTATTACGGATGAATCGTTTGCCATGTCTCAGTCTCTTGCCCTAGAAACGCTGTCCCTGAACGGACGTTCCGTACGTTACGTTCCTATCGCCGACATCCCCGGTATTGAAAAGCTGCCATACTCGCTGCGCGTTCTGCTGGAAAACCTCTGTCGTCAAAAGGCCGTACGTCACGCCGACGTGGATCAGGAAATTGAGTCCCTGCTCCAGCGCAAGGTGGGCGACGGCATCACCTTCTACCCTGCCCGCGTATTTGGTCAGGACATTCTGGGTTTGGTGATGCTGCTGGACATGGCCGCCTTGCGCGAAGGCGTACAAGCAGCCGGTGGTGACGCCAGCCGCGTGCGCCCTCAAGTCCCTATCGACGTGATTATTGACCACTCCCTGCAAGTGGACAGCTGGGCCAACCCCAAGGCAGCCGACATCAACCTGGCACGTGAATACCAACGTAACGGCGAGCGCTTTGCCTTCCTGCGCTGGTGTTCCAGCAACTTTGACGGCGTGAAAGTGGTGCCGCCCGGCAAAGGCATCATGCACCAATTGCACATCGAGCATATTGGTCAGGTTGTCTGGACCGAAAAAGGCAAGGACGTGGATCTGGTCTACCCCGACAGCTGTGTCGGGACCGACAGCCACACGCCTATGGTTAACGGCCTGGGCATTCTGGGCTGGGGCGTGGGCGGTATTGAAGCCGAAGCCGTGATGGTAGGCCTGCCCGTCGCCATCGCCCTGCCTGCCGTGGTGGGTATCGAGCTGACCGGCAAGCTCAATGACGGCGTGCTGCCTACCGATCTGGTTCTGGTCATTACGCAAAAACTGCGCGAACTGGGCGTGGTGGGCAAGTTTGTCGAATTCTTTGGCCCCAGCGTGGACGAGCTGTCCCTGGGCGACCGTGGCATGATCGCCAATATGGCACCAGAGTACGGCGCAACTGCGGTGTTCTTCCCCATCGACGACGCTGCCCTGCACTACATGCACATGACAGGCCGTCCACAAGAACAGATTGATCTGGTCGAGCAATACAGCAAGGTTCAAAAACTGTGGCGCGACCCGGCCGCTCCCGCTCCTGTTTACGACACCGTGTTGAAACTGGACCTGAGCAGCATCAAACCTAGCCTGGCTGGCCCCAGCAATCCTGAAGATCACCTGGACCTGGACACCGCTGCCCAGTCCTTCCCCGCTCATCACCAGAAAATTGCTGGCCGTCCTTACGACCCGCAACGTGCCGTACCCGTGGAAGGCGAGGACTTTGTGCTGAATGATGGCGATGTAGTCATTGCCGCCATTACCTCCTGTACCAATACCGCCAACCCCGCCAACATGATGGCCGCTGGTTTGCTGGCCCGTAACGCCGTGGCTCGTGGTTTGCGCAGCAAGCCCTGGGTCAAGACCTCGCTGGTGCCCGGTAGCCAAGTAACAGCTGACGTGCTGGAGTGCGCACAACTGCAAGACGACCTGGACGTGCTGGGTTTCAACATTGCCGGTTTTGGCTGCACCACGTGTAACGGTGGTTCGGGCCCGCTGCCTGCCAATATCGTCAACGCGATTGAATCCGAAAAGCTGATTGCCACCGCCGTACTGTCGGGCAACCGTAACTTTGAAGGCCGTATCCACGCCAACGTGCGCGCTGCTTACCTGGCATCGCCCGCCCTGGTTGTGGCCTACGCCCTGGCCGGCAACCTGAATGTGGACCTGACCCGCGACCCGCTGGGCAAGGATCAGGACGGCAAAGACGTCTACCTGAGCGACATCTGGCCCAAATCGGCAGAAGTTCAGGAAGCCATCCACGGCGCTTACGACCGTGACCTGTTCATCGAACGCTATGCCGAGCTGTACGACGGTGGCGAACCCTGGGATGCCCTGGCCCGTGAAAGCAATGGTGGCCACTATCCATGGGAAGCCGACAGTACCTACATTCGCAAACCGCCTTACTTTGACGGCTTGCAGCGCGAACCGGCCCCCGTGGCCAACCTGCGCGGCATGCGTCCGCTGGCGATTCTGGGTGACTCCATCACCACCGACCACATCTCGCCATCGGGTTCGATCAGCCTGGGTACGCCTGCTGCTGACTTCCTGCTGTCCAAGGGTGTGGAGCAAAAAGACTTCAACAACTACACCACGCGTCGTGCCAACCACGAAGTGGTCAAACGTGCGACCTTCGCCAACATCCGTCTGCGCAACAAGATTGTTCCCGGCGTGGAAGGCGGCGTCACCAAGGTGATGCCGGAAGGCGAAGTGATGCGTATTTTTGAAGCGGCCCAGACCTATCAGGAGCGTCAGGTTCCCTTGCTGGTGATTGCTGGCAAGAACTACGGTTGCGGTTCTTCCCGCGACTCCGCCGCAAAAGGCCCTGCTCTGCTGGGCGTAAAAGCGGTGGTTGCCGAAGGCTTCGAGCGTATCCACCGCACCAACCTGGTCGGTATGGGTGTGCTGCCCCTGCAGTTCCAGGACGGCACCAATGCTGACACTCTGGGTCTGGACGGCACCGAAACCTTTGATGTGAAAGGCCTGGAAGAAAACCTGGGCGTACGCTCGCAGGCCGAGCTGATCATCCATCGCCTGGATGGCAGCACCCAGTCCGTGCCCGTGATTGTGCGCCTGGATACGGTCGAGGACATGGAATACTGGCGTCATGGCGGTATCCTGCCACGCGTCTGGCGCAAGTACCTGGAGAACTAAGCCTTTGCAGACTTAGCTTGTCCAGCTAGCGGTATCAAACGCCAGGGGTCACACCCTGGCGTTCTTGTTTAACCAGCCGCAACCAATGCTCGATGCGCAGCAAGGCATGATTCGCACTTTGCTGGCGGATTTCATCCCGCGTGCCATCGAAAACAATCGTTTCCGTATAGACGACCAAAGGATCAAATTTATCCTGTGGCTTGAACAGCCAGGCAAAACATTGCGTGCCGGCCGGAATCTGCGGCTCTGCAATATCGTCAGCCACCCCCGTATTGGCAATGATCAAATTGGCCGGGGTCAATTCCGCGGCTCCTTTGGCCATGGCCCGCGCCACTGCCTCACTGCACAGATTGTTTTCTGCCAGCACCCGCTGATCAACGCCCAGGCAGCGATACTTGGCCTGCGGAGAATACGTCACAAAAGCACAATCCAATACAGCTGCCGCCCCCGCTTGGTCAGCAAGCGTGGACGCAATCAAACCTGCTGTGCAGGATTCTGCGGTTGCCAGCGTCAGCTGGGCCTCGGTCATGATTTTAACCAAGCGTGCAAGATCTACATCGTTCATGGCATACCCTCCTTATTGCTGAAACAAGGACGGTTTATTCAACCATAAAGTAAAAAAGCAGGAAACCAGCTCCTGCTTTCTGCTCACCATCTGGAACATGCGCTTACGCTGCCCAGGAACTTGATCAATCCCCAAACAGGCTGGACATATCCGTTGCTTCCAGCCCCAGATTGTTGGCCAGCGCGTCAAAACAACGCAAGGCCGCTTCTATATCTGTGTCCGCAATCCCTTCAAACAGGGGAGCACGGGATTGGCGCAGCAATTCCAACAGGCGTTCGTGAAAGTCCCGCCCTTTTTCAGTCAGACACAACAGGCGAGCGCGCTTGTCCTGCTCGTCGGGCACACGCTCCAGCAAACCGCCGGACTCCAACTGGTCGATCAGGCGCACCAGGGTGGGGCCTTCCAGACGCATCATGCGTGCCAACTGCCCTTGCCGTACGGGTTCCCCCAACTGGGCCAGATAGCGAATCGGCAGGATGGTGGCCTCGGACACGCCATAACGCACCAGCGTCTGATCCAGTTCACGACGATACAGGCGCGCCAGCACAATCATGGACAGGCCAAATCGTTCATAAAGTTGGTGATTCATCAGGAAGTCTCCACAGCGCGCGGCGTAGCATCAGGCGGGTAAGCATAAACCAGAACCGCTTGCGCCCCTTGCAAGGACTGCGCCACATCCATGATCGCCTGCCTCAATACCGTGTCGGTACAGGATTGGCTGATACGCAGCAATTGCTGGGCCAACTCCACGGGCTGATGCTCAAACCCTTCCAGCAACTCACAGACCAGCTCCACACAGGCTTGCTGCTCCGGTCCGCGTTTGGCCAGCCGCTTCAGCGCGACCACGCCATGGCCCAGGTTGATCAGGGACAGCAAACCATGGGGGGTCTGCTCGCCCATCCAGTGCCAGAGACGCACCCATTGACGCGCCACCCGCGCACGCCAGACCCGGAACAGGCGTGGGCGCGAACGCTTGATCAAGGGATACAGTTCGCGCACCACACGTCTGACCAAGGCTTGGCCACGGGGATGGGTACGGCGGGGTAAAAGAAAGAAAGCACTGCACACGACCGCGGAGCCCGCCAGCAAAGGCAAGGACTCCTTCAAGATGATGGGCCAAGTGACCGCCGCCATCCCGGCCTGACTGGCCAACTGGAAACACATATTCGCGTCCAATGCCCAGGTGGATGTGGGACGGTTGGCACGTAACAAACCGCCGATCACCAAAAAAGGAAGCACGGACAGAATGACCTGCCAGTCCGCAACCAGGTGTACCTGGACAAAGTAACGATAAAAGCTGGCTACCAGCACGCCCACGGCAATCCCGGTAAACATGGTTCGGCTCATCAGTTGCGGACGCGGCATGGAGCCCAAAATAATGGAGAACGTACACACCCCAATCGCCATCAACTCCAGCGCAGGGCTGGCCAAAGCGTAAGCGATACCACCAGCAGTGAAAGCAGCCAGGCCACTGACCAGGCCAGTGCGGATTGCCAAGGGCCAATCCACCGAAACGGCAGGCGTCGTCAGAAAACGGTGCCGTCTGGGCTGCACCCGTTCAGCGAACAAGCCCTGCTCCGCTCTTTGTATTTGTCCCATTGCACGGCGCAAGCGCGCCAGACTGATCTGCCCCTCTTGCCGCAAGGCTGTCTTGCCCAGCACCCGCAAACTCAGACCGTCCTGCAAGCGTTGTGCCTGTTCCTGCAAGTCGCGTGCATAATCCGCGGCAGGCGAGAGGCCCTGCTCCCTTTGCTGGACAATCAGCGCACTGGCGGCCAAAAGCTCAATCACGGCGTACAGAAACGCATCCACATAAGGCAGGCGTCGATAAGCATCCAGGGAGCCGGCCGCCAGAATACGGGCTTGGGCATCCAGATCTACAATCTCCTGGCGGACACGGCTCCACGAGCTCTGATCCGGCTGCTGATAAGACGGCCCCAAAGCATGAGCAGCGATGCGCAAGGCATCCGCCGCCAGGACACGTACGCGCTCGTAATACGTTTTGCGCTGACTGCGCGGCGTTGTCCGCGAGCACAGCAAGGTGGTGACCACGACCCCGATCAGCGTGCACTCCACTCGCGACAAGGCCAAATCCAGTGACGCCTCCGGAGCCAGCACCGAGGGCAAGACCACCACGCCAATCGTGATCCCCGCCAGCATGGGCAAATAAGAAAAAGCGCCCCGAAACACATGGGTCAAGGCCGAGGCCACCCCCACCACCAGGGCCATCCCCAGCAATTGCACATAAGGATTGGGCAAGTACAGGAACGCCAATCCCAAACCGGCCCCCACCAACGTTCCCAAAATCCGCCACAAAGCCCGCTCGTACACCAGCCCCCGATACGCTTGCGACAGCACCCACACCGGCATGGCAGCCCAAAACGGGTTATCAACGGAAAGCAGAACAGCGATGGTGAACGACAGCCACGCTGCCAAGGCCAAATTCAGGCCATGCAGGAGCGCAGGTCGATCCAGCTGGATCCAGGAAAATGAGGGAAGCATAAAAGGCAGGAGACAGAACAAAGGCTAAAGCATGATTATATAGATAGCTTACCTACCTATTCAATTACAGCTAGCTGAATGCCATGTTTATGGCAGCTCCAGCCCTGGCCGCCAGACATAAGCCTCAAGGCGGAACACCCTGTTTCATGCTGCACCGCAACAGCCTCCCTGGTTTCCTTCAAGCCTTTTAAAGCTAAACAATTTGCGCCCTGCCCCGCCCTTTTTCAGCCACCCTATTGTTGTTTGTTAGTTTTCATAAACTATCGCCATCCAGGCATGGTCAAACCGTACGGGAGCGTTCTATGATGTTGGCAGCCTGACCGGCAGGTACCCGAAATCCTGCCCGTCACCCCGTTTTCTTGGCAGGAGTCTTTATGCAAAAGTGGCTGACACGCTACACCGCCTTCTACATCATCATTGGCCTGACCGCCTTTTTCTTGCTGCTTTCCTTGTTCAGAAGCGCAAGCTGGCTATGGCTGGCGATACCAGGGCTGGCCCTGTGCATTCAGGGCTTGGTGGACATCACTCAAACTCGTCACGCCATTCGTCGTAACTATCCGGTTATCGGTAATCTGCGCTTTATCTTTGAAGCCATACGCCCTGAGATTCGCCAGTACTTTCTGGAAGGCGATGAGCAGCAACTGCCTTTTTCGCGGGCGGACCGCTCCCTGGTGTACCAGCGCGCCAAACAGCAGGTCGACAAGCAGCCTTTCGGTACTCACCAGGAGGTCTACAACAATGGGTACGAATGGATCAACCACTCCATGACGCCCAAGCACATCAAGGACTCACAGTTCCGTATCAAGGTGGGTGGGCCGGACTGTACCCAGCCTTATTCGCTGTCGGTGCTGAATATTTCCGCCATGAGTTTTGGGGCGCTGTCGGCCAATGCCATCCTGGCCCTGAACAAAGGCGCCAAGATGGGCAATTTTGCGCATGACACGGGCGAAGGCGGCATCAGCACCTATCACCTGCGTCATGGCGGTGATCTGATCTGGAATATTGGCTCGGGCTACTTTGGTTGCCGCGATGAACAAGGCAACTTTTCTCCCGAACGCTTTGCCGAACGTGCCACTCAGGATCACGTCAAGATGATTGAAATCAAGCTGTCGCAAGGGGCCAAACCTGGCCACGGCGGCATCTTGCCCGGCACCAAGGTCTCGCCTGAAATTGCCCTGGCACGCGGTGTGCCGGAAGGCGTGGACTGTAACTCGCCACCCAGCCACAGCGCTTTCCATTCTCCGGTGGAGCTGCTGGAATTCGTGGCCAAGCTGCGGACCTTGTCCGGTGGCAAGCCCGTGGGCTTCAAGCTCTGTATCGGACACCCCTGGGAATGGTTTGCCATTGCCAAAGCCATGCTGAAAACAGGTATCACACCGGACTTTATTGTGGTCGATGGTGCTGAAGGCGGTACCGGTGCCTCCCCCGTGGAGTTCATTGACCACGTCGGCACCCCCTTGCGCGAGGCTCTGCGCCTGGTTCATAACACGCTGGTGGGTATCGGTTTGCGCGAACAAATCCGCCTGGGTGCCTCGGGCAAGATCATCAGCGCCTTTGATATGGCCCGCATCATGGCCCTGGGTGCTGACTGGTGCAATAGCGCGCGTGGTTTCATGTTTGCCGTGGGTTGCATTCAGGCGCAGGCCTGTCATACCGACAAGTGCCCCACTGGCGTGGCGACACAAGATCCGCAACGCCAAAAAGCCCTGGTGGTTGATGACAAATCCCTGCGCGTGGCCAGCTTCCATGGCAACACGCTCAAAGCCCTGGCTGAACTATTGGGTGCGGCGGGCCTGGAACATCCGGACCAGTTACGTCCCCACCATATTGCCCGCCGTATCAGCAACGGCGAAGTGCGCGTGATGTCGGCTCTGTTCCCGGATCTGAAAAAAGGCGAACTCTTGCGCGGCCACTATCGTCAAACGATTTTCCGTGTGGGCTGGCCTATGGCCAACCCCGACTCCTTTGAACCGGCCTATAGCCTGAGCAAAGCCTTGTCGTACTTGAATGATGAAGCTGATCCTGAAGAAATCATGAAAAAACAGGATGCAGCTGACAGCGCAGGCCAAGCTCTGGCTTAACGCTGCAAGCGGCAGTCTCCCTAGTGGGACTGCCGCCGGGTCCCTACCCCCGCATCCACTTCCCCGTAAACTTCAACGCCCGACGGTCGACTCCAGCTGCTGTCTGCAGAGCGATCCGGTGTTGAACACGCCGCCAGCCCCAGCACCATGACCAAGGCGCTCAGCACCCCATAAATCTGTCGCATATCAAGCTCCTTGATGATAGGCGTCTACTGTGCCACAGAATCTGGGCAAACTGATTTCCATCTGTACTAGAATGCTCTGATCATGATCAGGCACTGCGCATTCCCCACCTCAGGTACTCGCAGCCGGTTTTTACTGGTGCTGGCAATCTGCGCCCTGCTTTTGCGTGGTCTGATCCCCAACGGCTACATGCCCAGCGCCGACCCTGCCAATGCAGCCGCGCTCAGCCTGTGCGTTCAGGGCGACCCTTTCCTGGCGCAATGGAGCAGCCAGCTCCCTGGCGGCCCAAAGCACGACGAGCAGCACAGCCTGCATGCGGCCTGTCTGTTCGCCCAGGCCCAGGCGCAAAAAGCCATGAATGATGATCCCAGCCCTGCCTGGAATCTGACACCTACACCACGACATATCTGGGACACTGCCCAACAGGCGGCGGCTCCCGTTCTTCCCCTGACGGGCCCGCCCCTGAGTGCGCGTGGTCCCCCCTCCACGCTCGTTTCCTGACCAGCCTCGGCTGCCCGGCGCAGCCATCTTATGTTGTCAATTAGCGGGATATTTCCATGAACGCCTCCTTCTCACGCCGCCAGCTCCTGCTTGCCATGCTGGCGACTCCTCTGGTCCTGAGCGCCTGCGGCGACAAGGCCCCCAAGCAGCCCGCCTTTCGCAATCTGGAAGGTGTAGACATGAGCAGTGCCGACTTTGCCAAGGATTTCAGCTTGCTGGATACCGAAGGCCAACGTCGCACCATGGCCGACTATCGCGGCAAGATCGTGCTGATCTTCTTTGGTTTTACCCAATGTCCCGACGTCTGCCCGACAGCCCTGACTCGTGCCGTCGACATCAAGGAACAGTTGGGCGAGGATGGCGACAAGCTGCAAGTCTTGTTTATCTCCATTGACCCGGAGCGCGACACGCCCGAACTGCTGCAAGCCTACATGCAGGCTTTCGACCCCAGTTTCGTGGCCCTGCGCCCCACCGAGGAAGAGCTGGCCAAAACCGCCAGCGACTTCAAAGTCTTCTATCAAAAGGTTCCTACCGGCTCCAGCTACACCATGGACCACAG
Organism: Alcaligenes phenolicus; assembly: GCF_032063905.1. Lineage (NCBI taxonomy): Bacteria > Pseudomonadati > Pseudomonadota > Betaproteobacteria > Burkholderiales > Alcaligenaceae > Alcaligenes > Alcaligenes phenolicus. The sequence goes on along the minus strand of NZ_DAMBOE010000007.1, from coordinate 195,976 downwards.
CGCCTTGACCTATGTGTATGACACACAAGGCAAGTTGCAGATCGCCCTGCGTCACACGCAAACGGCTGAAGAAGCCGTGGCTGATATCCGCCAGGTACTGGCTTTGAGCAAGTGAACCCCAACAGGATTACCAACATGAAACGTACTATTGCTCGCTCTCTTTTCTCCCTGGCCGCCTTGCTGAGCCTGCCCACCCTGGCCCAGGCCGAAGTCACCGTTACCGATCCCTGGGTTCGCGCCACGGTTCCCGGCCAGCAAGCCACCGGCGCCTTCATGGTGCTGCAATCCACCGACAACGCCCAATTGCTGGGCGCCAGCAGCAGCTTGAGCAAACAGGTAGAGGTACACGAAATGGCGATGGAAAACGAAGTCATGCGCATGCGCCAGGTTGAAAAAATCGACCTGCCCGCTGGCAAGGCTGTGGAACTGAAACCCGGCGGCTACCACATCATGCTGCTGGGTCTGGACAAGCAGGTTGAGGCGGGCAGTTCCGTGGATCTCACCCTGGAAATCCAGAATGCCGCCGGTCAAAAGGAAGAGCTGAAAATCAGCGCTCCGGTCCGTGCCTTGAACACCAAGGCTGGCCAGGGTCACCAGGGCGCACACGGCCACTAAGGCCCTGTTCCCCCCCCTTCAAACCGCCTGTTTTACCGGTTTGAAGGGCTTTGTTTCAGACTTCCGGGTTTTCCATAATTGGCTGGTTTTGATTAGCTAACGTATATTGAAACCACTGACATAGTGTCAGTAAGCTGTCTGAAACACAGCTTTCCCAAACTGTCATCATGACAGTTCACCGCCGCCAGAGCGGCCCATAGGCCCTACCGCAACGGTAGGGCCTTCGTGTTTCTGCAGCAGGCTCTTTGCATATCACTAGGCCCTTGCCCGGGTCTGGAGTAAAGTTAAGACCGTAGCGTCGGTTTAACCTTGCAAGGAGTACATAGATGGCTCTAAGTCCACATGACAACAATCGCTCTGAGTTGCTACGTCAACTGCCCTTGAAACCAGGATGGTTTATTGGTCTGGGCATCGCCCTGATTATTCTGGGCCTGATCGCCTTGATCTACGTGGTTGGCGCCACGGTTGCCAGCGTGGTGTACGTCGGCATCCTGATGACCATAGGCGGCGTGCTGCATCTGGCTCATGCATGGAGTTCCAAGGGCTGGCGCGGCTTTCTGTTCTGGAGCCTGAGCGGCATTTTGTACTTGTTCGCCGGTTTGATCGCCATCAGCAACCCTTTGGTAGGCGCCACCGTCCTGACCCTGATTTTTGGCGCATTTCTGATTGCCTCCGGCGCGTTTCGCCTCTGGATCTGGTTTCAGAACCGGGCCCAGGCAGGTGGCGGCTGGATGGCCTTTTCCGGCCTGATTACGCTGGCAGCCGGTTTGATCATTGCCGCAGGCTGGCCCGGCAATAGCGTATGGATTCTGGGCCTGATTCTGGGCATTGATTTGCTGACCCAAGGTTGGGCCAGCTTGTTGATTGGTATGGCTATCAAACGCAATCAAAACTAAACCATCGGCCAGGATCAAACCACTGCGTCGGCTTTGATCTCTGCTGACTAAATCACTGCAAATCGCTTCAAAAAAATGCCCGACCAGAATCGGCTTCCGGTCGGGCATTTTGCTATCTTGACCTCCAACCCTCAGGGTAGACCTGCTACCAAGCTGCTGAGTCTGCAACTCAAGCGGCACAGAGCAAGCCCTACAATCGACTATCAGGCCTCCAGCGCCGGCAGAGCGGCATCCCGCCCCCGCAGCCAGGGCTGACGCGTATGGGCCAGCATCTGCGCATCACCGGGGCTATCACCATAGGCCATATCCAGCTCCACGGGTTTATCGCCCAGCCACGCCTGCAAGCGATTCACCTTCTCCTGCCCCCAGCAATTGGCGCTGGCCATGCCCACACAACCTTGTTGATCATCAAAGGCCAACTCTGTCGCCAGCACCTGAGCCATTCCCTGTGCTTGCGCCCAGGGCTGTAAATAAATGGACGGCGAGGCACTGACCAGCACCACCGTATCTCCCCGCTCTCGATGGGCACGGACTCGTTCCATCATTTCCGGGCGGACAATCTGCGGCACATAGTCCCGCACATAGGTGTCGGCTAAAGCCTGAACCTGCTCCCGGCTCAAACCACCCAAGGCACTGCGTAGAAAACGGTGCTTGATCGCCTGACGACGCTGCGGACCGCGATCCCAGACCAGGACGCGAGGCACGCAAGCTAAATAGGCACGAATACAGACCGGCCAGCCTCGCATGCGACGTATGAAGTCCTGCAAGCTGTCCCGGTCTGTAATCGTGCCATCAAAATCAAATGCGACCAGCACAGGTACCCCTTTGGTTTTCAGAAAAAGGGCTAGTGTAAAGGGGAACACCAGCCCTTCCCAAGCCCTGCTTTATAAGGCCCAGCCACCCAGGTAGAAAACGACCAGGGCAATGGCAATCAGAACCGTGCCCACATTCAGGCGACGCAGTTCACCCGAGAACAGGCGACCCAGCACCAGCGTGCAAAAGCCCAGCATGATGCCTGTGACGATATTGACAGTCAGCACGATAAACACGGCGCACACCAGACCCGCCATGGTATCGACCGTATCTTCGGTATTCAGATGACGCACACCGCCCAGCATCAGCAAGCCCACATACATCAGGGCAGGCGCAGTCGCGTAGGAAGGCACCAGACCGGCCAAAGGCGACAGGAAGATCAGCATCAGGAAACCCAGGCCAACCACCACGGCGGTCAGACCGGTACGTCCCCCGGCGGCTGTTCCGGCAGCAGATTCAATATAGGCGGCGGCAGGTGAAGCCCCCAAGCTGGCAGACACCAAAGAGCTGAGCGAGTCCGTCGTCAGGGCGCGGCTGCCATTGATGATCTGGCCATCCTTGTCCAATTGCCCGGCATTGCCCGCTACCGCACGAATCGTGCCGGTGGCATCAAACACGGCTGTCATCACCAGAGCCAGCACACTGGGCAGGACGACTGCGTTCAAGGCCCCGCCTATGTCCATTGCACCGATCAAGGAGTGCTCGCCCAGCAAGCTAGGCATGGCGAACAAGCCGGTAAAGCGCACATTGGGATCGAAGATCAGGCCTACTACCGACAGACCCAAGATCACCAGCAAGATACCGCCCGTGACTCGACGGCGCTCCAGGCCAAAAATCGCTGCCAGACCCAGCACACTCAGCCAAACCGGCATGGACGTGACGTCCCCCAGGGCAACCGGCAGACCTGCGCCCGTATTACGGGTCACCAGACCTACCTCGTTGGAGGCGATCATCAGCAAGAACAGGCCAATTCCGATACCCGTGCCATGCGCGATGCCCAGGGGCAAATTGCGCAGAATCCAGGTACGAATCCCGGTAGCGGAAATCAGGGTAAAGATCAGGCCCATCAGGAACACGGCACCCAGGGCGACGGCCGGGCTGAGTTGCTGGCCCAGCACCAAGTCAAAAGCCAAGAACGCAGTCAAGGACAAGGCACAGCCCACCGCAATGGGCAGATTCGCCCACAGCCCCATCAGCAGGGAGCCAAAAGCGCTGGTCAGACACACGGCCACAAAGACCGACGAGGTATCGAAGCCCGCCTTGCCCAGCATGGACGGTACGACAAATACGGAATAAACCATTGCCAGGAATGTCGTCAGCCCTGCCAAGACCTCCTGACGCAAAGAACTGCCGCGCTCTGTATAGGCAAAATGTTTCTGCAACCAACCGCCAGCAACCGGAGGGACCAGGGCCTCCTGCCCTGGCCGCAATGCGGATTCTTGCTCAGCCATACTTCATGCTCCTTTATCAGTATTGTGATGTCTGAAACGGTACGTTGCCGTCATCAGGAATCAGTAATGGACAGTTCCAGCCCCAAAAGGGGGCAAGAGACTTCTCACACGCTGAATCAAAGAAAACGCCGAGCAAAGACGAGTCCTGCCCTGCCCGCAACAAGGTGCAGACATAGGCAGAAAGAAGTAGGTATGCGGGGGTGTCTCCGACCGAACCGAGGCCTTTGCGGCGCTTCTCTTGATCCCGATAATGGGAAGTGAGGCCCATTCTACGAGCCGTCCAGGACGGGAAAATCACCTCTAGGTAATGAGGGTTATCAATCGCTTCGGTGGCGAGATACAGGCATATAGGCTTGGCCGATGAACTGCTGGCGCAACTGCTGCCATTGACGTTGCATATCCTGGGCCTGCTGCTGGTCGGGTCGCAAACGCTCTGGTTCCAAGTGCATCAGAGCCAATCCATATTTGGCCGCCGACAGCTCCTGCGCGACGCTGGCTGACTGCTGCACCGCCTGGGCGGGACGTTCCTGCCATAAGCTGCCCAGGTCGCTCAAACTGTCAGAAGCCTTGGCCAAACGCTGACGTACCGAACCTGCAATACTGACAGGCCAGATCTGGGTAAACATCACGTACATCACCGCATTGCCCAGCAAAATACCGATCACCCGATCACGGGCCGAATCCAGGTCAAAGCTGGGACCAAAGCCCTGCAAGGTCACCAGATAAAAGGCAAAGGCAATTTGAATGCCGGCATACGAGATACGTTCCGGGCCATAAAATATCCAGGCCCCTAACAGGGACACCAGAAATACCACCACCATCAAGCCGCCAATATCCAGCAGATGCGGCATCACAAACAAGATGGTGATAAAGCCCAGCGCCGCCCCCAGCAAACAGCCCACAATCCGCAAGGTCAGCTTGTGTACAGTTTCCCCGGTAGAGCCCAAAGCGGCCACGTAGCAGGTAATCATGGCGGTATGAATGCCCTGCCAGTCTGCCGCGCTATAGATCAGATAACAAAGCACCGCAGCTGCCGTCGCCTTCAAGGCATGGTGCTGATAAACAGGATTACTAAAGGCGTCGGGCACCATGAAGGAGCCATGTTCCGGATCCGCTTTGCCAATAGACACCGCCCCCGACAAGGCCAGCAAGGCATCGCGCAAATCTTGTTCGGCCAAAGAACTGGAGGCTGACAGCTCGGGCAGATCACCCATCTGCGGCAAACGCCCTTGTTCAATATCCTGTGCGCTGCGTTCACAAATCTGGGCAAATGCTGTGGCCTGCTCATTGTCCAGATGCTGATCGCGCAAGACGGCAACCGCCAGCAAGGCTCGGTAGGTATTCAAGATGGCCTGATCCAGTTCTGCCTGCTCTTGTGCAGGCCGCAAATGAAACAGCCGTATCCAGCCCAGTCGCTTCTGTTGTTCACTGACCCCCAAAGCCAATTCGTCCCACAAATCCTGCGTATCTGCCTGCCCCATCAAACCCTGGGTCGACAAACGCAAACGCGCTGCCAGTTCACGGCGCAACACCTTGTGCGGGTACAAACCAAAACAGAGATTGAAGATCAGCACCAGGCCCATGGGGGCGCAGGTCATCAACCAGGCATAAAGCACGGCACGGGTAGCAATCTCGCCAAAGGGCACATAGCCCAACAAGGTCAGCACAAAGGCGATGACCAAGGCAATAATCCCGCCCAAAGGCCCCAGCTTGCTGGCTACCCCGAGAAACAACAGCACAAAGGAGGTCAGCACCATGGCCAGCAAACGCCAGGCCGGATACTGAATCGTGACCTGAATCAGTGGCACCATCAGCAGCACCACGATGGACACCAGCACCACCAGGGCCAGCGCCAGTACCGAGCTTTCGCCGGCATCGGACTTCATCACAAAGAAGATCACAAAGCAGCTGACGGCGGACTCGGGAATACCGTAGTTCATGGCCAGCAGCACCATCAAGGCGCACAGCACCGCCACGCGCCAGCTTTGCGCCAGACGACCGGGGGTGGGCTGCAAGTCTTGCCAGACCAGCCGCGCCAGACCCGACAAACCGGTCTTAGCAGTTGCCATCGCGATGAATAATGGTGGTGGCCGAGGCGCCCATACGCATCAAGTCCTCGGGTGGGGCATCCAGACGAATACGCACTGGAAAGCGTTGCGCTACCCGTACCCAATTCATGGATTTCTGAATATAGGGCAGGCTGCGCGGCAGATTGATCTGCTCCTGACTGCTGACGCCCCAACCAATTTCCTCTACCTTGCCCGAGAGCTTGCGCGAAGGATCGGACATCACATACACCGTGGCGCAGGCACCAGGCTTGATCTCTTTCAGATCCGTTTCACGGTACATGCCCGTGACATACCAGGAATCCGTATCCAGCAAGGTAAAGACAGACGTACCGGGCATCAGATGCTCTCCCGAGCCGATACGCAAACCCACGATACGACCGTTGTGCGGTGCCTTGACCTGAGTATGTTCCAGATCACGCTGGGCCATCGCCAGACCCGCCTGTCGCGCTTGCACCATGGCTTCTTCTGCCTGCGTATTGCCGACCAGAGCCTGAGCGGCCCCGGATTGCTCTGTGGCCTGTTTCAAGGTGACTTGAGCATCACGCAGCAAGGTATTGGCTTCATCCAATTGCTGTTGGGAGACATAGCCCTTGGCCGCCAGATTTGCCAAGCGCCGCTGGCTTTGCGTGGCCATCGTCAAATTGGTTTTAGCGCGGGTAATCTGATCATCAGCAATCACAGCGTTATGCCCTTCTGCGCGCACAGCTCGCTGCTTCATGTCCAGCGTAGCCTGAGCCAGTGCCAGTTCAGCCTGGGCCTGTTCCAGACGCAGCTGATAAAACACCGGATCTACGGTAAAGAGCAGCTCATCGCGGCTGACGAACTGACCGTCACGCACCATCATGCGCTCAATGTGCCCAGGCAAGGAGCTGGAGATGTGCACCACATCGGCACCGATCACCGCGTCTTCGGACAAAGGGTTGTTGGCAGAGCGCTGCAAATACCACCATGCCAAGACAATGGCGGCGACAACAATCAGCACGCTCAGCAGGCGGGCAGCGCCTTTACGGGGGGAGGATTTCTGTGCCTGGGTCATGGCTCAGTCACTCGAAGAAAAGAAGAAGTGCGGCAAAGGTCAGTGCCAGCGTCAAGCAGGCATAGACAGGCAAACGCATGGGCAGGGCATCATCCACACCTGCACGAATCAGCCCCCAACGAATCAGCAAGGTCAGCAGCACGGCGCCCAGCACACACACCAGCCAGGCCGGGAAATACGAACCCGCCATATAGACCGAAGGTGCAAGAGAACATCCCCCCAACAAGGGCAAGACAGCCAGACCGGCTAGTGGCGCACGCATGCGTGGCATCTCCCTGATTATTGTTAAACCGATCTGCGCATGGCGCCCTGATCGCTGCGACGAATTGTACCTGAGCCCTTTCAAAGACATCATTTATATCTCTGCCGGATTAAGCAACTGTGTATCTATGATTTTCACGAGTATAGTGACAAGCATCTTTCTGATAGGGTCTCAATAACCTCGGTTATTTACACAGAGTTGCCATGGATGACGTAAACCTGACTTTAAGCATGCTGGCCGCCGTTTTAATCAGTAACAGCGTGGTCAAGATAATACCTGTTGCCATCCCTGCCCCTCTCGTACAGATTTTGCTCGGCTTTCTGATTGCCGGCTGGTTCAATCATGGGATGACCCTGAATCCGGATCTGTTCTTTTATCTGTTTCTGCCGCCCTTATTATTTCTGGATGGCTGGCGAATTTCCAAGGAAAGTTTAATTCGGGACCGAATCGGCATTCTGGTTCTGGCTTTTATTCTGGTCTTTTTAACGGTATTCGGATTAGGCCACGTGCTGCACTGGCTCATTCCTGCCATGCCTTTGCCAGTGGCCTTCGCCTTGGCCGCTATCGTCTCGCCTACTGACCCTGTTGCCGTCTCGGCCATTACCCGCCGCGTGCCTTTGCCGCCACGACTGCAGGCCTTGCTGGAGGGTGAATCCCTGTTCAATGACGCCAGCGGCCTGGTTGCGTTTCGACTTGCTGTAGCCCTGGCCCTGGGTGGCTCTTTTTCCATCTCGTCTGCCAGTCAGAACTTCCTGTGGTTAACGCTGGCCGGCCTGGTCGTGGGCGTAGTGACCACGCGTGCCCTGCTTTTTCTGCGTAATCTCTTTGTGCGCCGCTGGGGCGAAGAGCCGGGGCCAGAAGTTCTGTTCAGCCTGCTTCTGCCTTTTGCGTCCTACTTCCTGGCCGAGCAAATGGAGGCCTCCGGCATTCTGGCCGCTGTCGCGGCAGGCGTGACCATGAGCTACGCCGAGCTCTCGGGCAATGCACTGGCGGCCACCCGTATGCAGCGCAAGACCGTCTGGGACACCTTGCAACTTAGCTTGAATGGCATGATGTTCGTCCTGCTGGGCGAGCAACTACCCGCTATCTTTCGCGGAGCGGTACAGGTTGTCCAGGAGACCGGCCACCATAATCCAGCCTGGTTGCTGGTCTATGCGGTCGCCATGTGTACCACCCTGATCTTGCTGCGCTTTCTATGCGTTTACGCGTACCTGTGGCTAAGACGCGGCCTGTCCCTGCTGGGCTTGCATCATGATGCTGAAACCGCCCAGGCCAACCCGCGCCTGGTGCTGGTGCTGTCCATTGCCGGGGTACGGGGTGCCGTCACCCTGGCCGGTGTCATGACCTTGCCGCTCACACTAGCCGATGGCAGTCCTTTTCCCGCCCGAGATCTGGCCATTTTCCTGGCCTCCGTCGTCATTATCGTGTCACTGCTGACGGCCAGCCTGGCCCTGCCACCCATCATGAAACGAGTCAGCTTCCCTGCCCTGCGTCGACGTCAGGAGCAGGAAGAACGGGCCGAGCAAGCCGTACGTCACGCCAGCGCCCAGTCAGTGGCGCAGACATTGAATGACTTGATTGCGCACAATCCCGAGTCCTCAGGGGCGCGTTACACGGCCATGGCCGACCGCGTCCTGAGCACTATTGCTCACAGCCCTCAAGGCGACGGACTGGAGCCGGATCTGGCAGAGCAAGCACTGGAAAAAGACATGCAAATCCGGGCCCTCCACGCCGCGCGTGAGGCCGTTTACACTTTAGCTCGCACCCACCAGATATCCGATGAAATCGCTCGCGAACGGGTCCGCCTGCTGGATCTGATCGAACTGCGTATGTCTTGAGTCCGCCTTCCTTTCATTTATCTTTGATTTTTCAGGACGCCATGCAGACTTACTCCTACCTGGGCCAGTCCCCTGCCCTGCGCCAACAACGCCAAGCCTATCGTCACGGCTTGCCAGCCTGTGTTTGCGCCCATCCCTCCATTCCCTTCATTCACAAGCGCTTGAGTGCATCAGCCAGTTTCGCCCCCAGCGCGGCCCCTGCGAGCCCGGCCTTCCAATCCAATAATGCCCTGGATCAGAAACCCATCGCCCTGGCTCCCAAACTGATCCTGAGCAATCTGCGCCTGTTTGATGGTGAAACAACAGAGCTGAAAGAAGGGCTGGCCGTCCAGATTGATCAGGGCCGCATCACTGCCGTCATGCCGGTTGCCGAGATTCCGGCCGACGCCACCGTCATGGACTGCCAGAACAAAGTCTTGATGCCTGGCCTGATCGACGCCCACTGGCATAGCCTGTTGTGCGCTGTCGACCAGATGACCGCCATGATGGCCGACCCGGCTGACCTGCATTTGATTGCCAGCAAAGAGGCCGAGCGCACCTTGCTGCGCGGCTTTACCACCGTGCGCGATGCCGGTGGCCCCAGCTTCTCCTTGAAACGCGGTATTGATATGGGCTTGCTGCACGGCCCGCGCATCTATCCTAGCGGCGCCATGATTGCGCAAACCGGCGGCCATGCGGACTTTCGTATGCGCTACGAAGTGCCACGCGCAGAAGGCGAGCTAAGCCATACCGAACAAGCAGGTGTAACCTGCATTGCCGACGGCGCCGACCAAGTCCTGCGTCGTGTTCGGGAGCAGTTGATGCTGGGCGCCAGCCAGATCAAGCTGATGGCCGGGGGCGGTGTCACCTCCTTGTACGACCCACTGGAAGGACTGCAATTTAGTGATGCCGAACTGCGTGCCGCGGTGGGTGCCGCCAGCGATTGGGGCACCTACGTGATGGTGCACGTGTACTGCGCTCGTGGTATCCAGCGTGCAATCAAGGCAGGCGTGAAATCCATCGAACACGGCCAACTTGCCGACGAGGAAACCGCCCGCATGATGGCTGGCGAAGGCGTGTGGTGGAGCCTGCAGCCCTTTTTGGCCGATGAAGACGCCAACGTCCAGCACGACCCGCGCAGCAAGGCCAAGCAGCAACAAGTTGCCGTAGGAACCGTACGTGCCTACGAGCTGGCAGATAAATATCAGATCCAGACCGCCTGGGGCACGGACATTCTGTTCACCCCCGCCCATCTACCACACCATGGCCGCATGCTGTCCAAGCTGACCCGTTTTTACAGCCCGCTCAAGGTGCTGAAAATGGCAACCGGAGATAATGGCCGGCTGCTGCAACTGTCGGGCCTGCGCCAACCGTACGAAGGCGAGCTGGGCGTGATCCGAGCCGGTGCCCTGGCCGATCTGCTGTTGATTGATGGCGAACCCGAACAAAGCCTGAGCTTTCTGGAGCAGCCCGAACAGAACCTGCTCTTGATCATCAAGGACGGCAAGATTTACAAGAACGCCCTGCCCAGCTGAAACCTCATCAAGGAGTTCCCATGCCCAACGAAGTGATGCAGTTATTCAAATTGCTTGGTCTGGGGCTGGCATTTTTGCTACCTCTGGCCAATCCCCTGACCTCAATGGTGATGTACCTATCATTGGGCGAAACCTTGAGCGCAGCAGAAAAAAAGCAGCAACTGCGTCAGGCGACGCTATATGTCATTCTGGCCTTGCTGATTACCTATTACGCGGGTTTGTGGATTACTTCGGCACTGGGCATTTCCATGGTGGACATGCGCATCGGGGGCGGGCTGATTGTGGCGTATATCGGCTTTCGCATGCTGTTTCCCCCAACCGTCAGCGATGTGGTTTCCAAGGCAGCCGATCAGAACACCGCCGCCCACAACAATATCGCCTTCGTTCCACTGACCCTGCCCTCTACAGTCGGTCCCGGCACTATGGCTCTGGTCATCAGTGCCTCCTCCAAAATGGCTGGCATGCGCGGACACTATGCGGAATGGGTGCTGGTGGCCACGCCCATCATTCTGGCCATCCTGATTGGTTTGATCTTTTTCATTTGCCTGCGCTCCTCGCTCAGCATCGTGCGTGTGATCGGGCATAACGGCGTCGATGCCATTTCACGCATCATGGGGTTCTTGCTGGTCTGCATGGCCGTACAACTCGTCCTTGAAGGCGGACAGCAGTATGCTGCTACGCTGCTGACTCATCCTGCTGCCTCCTGAATTTATGTCTATAACTTGTTTTCCTGCATTGCGTCTGACTCTGGCTGTGACGGCCGCCCTGACTCTGGCCGCCTGCGCGGCGCCTGATCACAAACCCATGGCCCAGGCCATGCCCGAGCAAGATGCGCCGGAACCACCTCGCCTGACGTTGGCCGAATACAACGGCCCGGATCAAAGCCAGCCAGCGCCCAACGTGCAAGCCCATCACGAATACAGCCTGCCTGAACTGATCGACCTGGCCCAGCGCCTGAACCCCAGCACCCGCATTGCCTGGGGCGAGGCTCAACAAGCCGCAGAAGCTGCCGGTATGGTGGAAAGTACCTACCTGCCCTTGATCTCCGCCAGTGTGGTGGGCGGCTATATGCGCAGCGACCGCGACAGCAGCGTGCACATTCTGGGTAGAGAAATCGATGTGGACTACGACACCCATTTAAGTGGTGCCGTCCCTTCCCTGACCTTGAAGTGGCTACTGTTCGACTTTGGCAAACGCGCCGCCTTGCAAGAGGCGGCCGACAAACTGGCCATGGCCAGCCGGATTACCTTCAGCGGGGTGCATCAGGCCGTGATTGCGGAGGTATCCATCAGCTACTTCAACTACAACTCGGCCCACCAACGCGAGCAAATCTCTGCCCAAGGGCTGAAAAATGCGGCACTGATTGAAGATATCGCCCTGGAGCGACAACGCAATGGGCTGGGCACTCAGATTGAAGTCGCGCAGGCACGACAACTGAAAGCCCAGGCACGTTTGCACCATGTGAATGCCAGCACCCTGGCACGTCAGTCTTATCAAACGTTGCTGGGCGCAATTGGCCTGTCCCCGGAAACGGAGCTGAAAGTCGCCGATAGCGCCACCCGCCCCCTGCCCGAGGATCTGGATATCCCTGGCAATGACAAGCTGAAAAAAGCCATCGCCCAACGACCAGACGTGCAGGCCCTGCAAGCGGCTCACCAAGCCAGCCTGGCCGGCATAGACTCTGCAGAAGCCAGTTTCATGCCCAAGCTGGCCCTGATGGGCTTTATCTCCAAGCGCATGGGTTCATTAAGTGTAGGCAGCCTGCCTGAAGTCAGCCCGCAATCCTCCTCCCGAGGCGCCGTGCTGGCCCTGAATATCCCGATCTACGACGCCGGACTGCGCAACAAGCAAGTGCGCGAGGCCCAGCTGCGTGCCGACACCGCGCGCGAACGCGTCGCCAAAACCGAGCAAGACGCCTACAAGCAAATGATCATCGCTGCCGACGCGCTACGAGCTGCTCTGGAATCCCACCAAGCCGCCACCAGCCTGGTCGAGGCGGCACAAATCACCTACCAAGGCGCGCTGGAATCCTACCAGGAAGGCTTGACCGGCATGACCTTGCTGACCGAAGCCCACAGCGGTCTATTAGGAGCACAAGAAGCCCAGACCATGGCTCATACCGCCGGTTTGGTCGGCTCTGTGAACCTGGCCTTTGCCATGGGGGAGCTCAATCAAGCCCCCAAAACCCCTGGGCTTGCCAATCGGTAGTCGGCAAAGAAGAAGCAAGCCAAACTCTACTTGGGAGCAAAAATAAAAAGGGAGCCATGCAAGGCTCCCTTCTCATGTAGCAACCGCTACTGCAGCAACTTACTGCGCTTCAATCGCATCCAGCGCCTTGGCCAGACGCTCCACCGAGCGTTCCAGATTGTTCAGCTTGTCCAGGCCAAACAGACCAATTCGGAAGGTCTTGAAATCAGCAGGTTCATCACACTGCAAAGGCACGCCCGAGGCGGCTTGCAAACCAGCCTTGGCAAACTTCGCGGCCGAATGTATCCCGTCGTCCGTGGTGTAGCACACCACCACCCCCGGCGCTTCAAAACCTGGTGCCGCCACGCTGCGGAAACCATGTTCGCTGAGCAGAGCGCGCACTTTGCGGCCCAGCTCCAGCTGACGATTGCGGATCCAGTCAAAGCCCAGAGCTTCCGTCTCGGCCATCGCCTCTTGCAACACTTTCAAGGAGTCGGTAGGCAAGGTGGCGTGGTAGGCATGAGCCCCGTTCTCATACGTTTCCATAATCTGCAGCCACTTGCGCAGGTCACAGGCAAAGCTGGTGCTGGTCGTGGTTTCAATGTGTTGACGAGCACGCTCGCTTAACATCACCAGACCGCAACATGCCGAGCCAGTCCACCCCTTTTGCGGCGCGCTGATCAGCACGTCCACACCCACATCCTTCATATCCACCCATACCGTGCCCGATGCAATGCAGTCCAGCACAAACAGACCGCCTACCGCGTGCACCGCATCCGCTACCTGACGCATATAGTCATCGGGCAACATGATGCCGGAGGCTGTTTCCACGTGCGGGGCAAACACCAAAGCCGGTTTTTCAGACTGAATTGCGGCAACCACTTCTTCGATAGGGGCCGGTGCGTAAGCGGCCTGCTTGCCCTCCTCAATCGGGCGGGCTTTCAGAACCGTGGTGCTGGCGGGGATGGAACCCATGTCAAAAATCTGAGTCCAGCGGTAGCTGAACCAGCCATTGCGTATCACCATGCACTTTCGGTCCGTTGCAAACTGACGGGCCACCGCTTCCATGCCAAACGAGCCACTGCCCGGCACCACAATAGCCGAATGTGCCTGATAGACCTGTTTGAGCGTGCGAGAGATTTCACGCATCACTTCCTGGAAGGTCTTGGACATATGGTTCAAGGCGCGGTCGGTGTAGACCACCGAATATTCAAGCAGGCCGTCCGGATCAACGGGGGTGCTGGTTTGAGACATGAGAACCTCGGAATTCTGATAGAGAAGATATAAGGATCAAAGGATTTTAGACCAAGCAGCTCTGTACGGGCAGCTTGACCCCAGGCTTCGTCCGGCTGCAGCCAAATCACAACTCAAGCTCTTCGCTATGGGCTGCTCTGCAGGAGGTGTTATTGCGCTTTTTCCGCGTTCTTGACTCGGCCTGCCGCTCTGAGTACCGTGATGAGCACGTTTCACCTAGTCTGGGTCTCATCATCATGTCGGTAGCACACTTCAGCCAGAACACTTTGGGACGCGATATTGCGGTTGGCGATATTCACGGTTGCTTCAGCAAGCTGAAAACGTCTTTAAAGCGGATTCGTTTTGATCCCTCCAAGGACCGGCTGTTTTCAGTGGGAGATCTGGTGGATCGTGGCCCGGAGTCGCACCACGTTCTGGAGTGGCTGGACCTATCCTGGTTTCATGCGATTTGTGGCAATCACGAGCAGTTGACCTGGCGGCGGGCGATTGGGCAGCCCATTCAGGAAGTGGATCATCGTGTGCATGGCGGGTTATGGCTGGACGACTGCACTTCGGACGAACAGGCGCTTATCGCCCAACGCCTTCAAGCCCTGCCTTTGGCAATGGAAATTGAAACGCCCTTGGGTTTGGTGGGGATGGTCCATGCCGACTTTCCCTACGATGATTGGCAGCACATCCATACTGAAGGTTTTGATGCCCATGACCGCCATGTCTGTATGTGGTCCAGGGATCGCTATGTGACTGGCTACGATGGCATGGTGGGGGGGCTTCGGGCTTTGGTGCATGGTCATCAAACGACACACAAGATGCGGCAGTTAGGGAACGTGTTTTTCATTGATACCGGCGGGTGGCTGGATCATGGGCATTTCACCTTGCTGGATTTGAAGCGCTTGGTGGCTTTGTAGGTGTGCTTTGTTTTCGATTACGGGTTGTGATTGCAGGATTAGTCTCTGGGGAAACGCTGTTTCGGTCCTGCTGGGGTGTCGGGGCTGAGCACTGGCCGGCGCTGCGCACCGGTCCCCTTGTCGAGAACTCAATCGGGGCGCATCCTGAACTCGCACGATGGTTTGTCCCCCGGACAAACCATAAGCGTCGTGCTCAAACAGCAGGATGCTTGTACCCCCGATTGAGCCCTCGCCTGCGGCCAGCACTCTGAATCGCCCCAACACCCCAGCAGGACCGAAACAGCTCTCTGCGATTATTTGCAAAGACAATCCTTCTGCCGCAAGAAGGAAGAAGGCCTCCTATTTACAGTCATTGTGAGCCGGTCTGGGCCGGGGGGCCGTCCTCTGGGCGATTCAGGCTTCTTGCCGCAGGCGGGCTTGCTATTCGGGGTTCAAGCGTCCTGTTGTTTGAGCGAAATGCTTGTGCCTTGTCCGGGGGACAAGGCACTTTCGCGAGTTCAGGATGCGCCCGAATAGCAAGCCTGACCAGGGCACCGGTGCGCAGCACCGGCAAGGAGCCAAGCCCGGAGGACGGCCCCCCGGCCCAGACCGGCGTTTTCACGAGTCACTATCTAAACATGCAGGCTCTCCGCACTCCTTGTCTCACAAACCTCCTGCTCTGCACACAAACAGTGCCACTCCCCAACGCTCAGGAACCCGAAGAAGAAGAAGAAGAAGAAGAAGAAGAAGAAAAAGCCCAGAACAAAACCGCCTCAGTTCCCAAAAGAAACTGAGGCGGTCTCATCTTCAAACAAACGGCAACCAGGCCAAAGGCTTACTTCTCCACGCCTCCACCCAGAATCACGCCGTTCACTTCCTTACCGTAGTAACTTTCCTCGCCATCATGGAACTCCACACGAGCCTGCTCAACCGTCCCCTTCTGACGAGCATCCTTGGGACGCTCATGACTGTTGATATAAGCCGCTACGTCCCAGGCATCCTGATCCGACAAGGAGAACGGTTTACCCAAAGGCATATTGGCCTTGATGAAACCGGCAGCCGTATCAATACGAGCCATCCCCGCACCCCAGTTATACGAGTTGGGGCCCCACAAAGGCGGAAAAACCACGCCACTTTCAGCATCCTTCTGCCCCTGACCATCCACGGCATGACACAAGACACAATTATTGGTGTAGACCTCTTTACCGCGTGCTACGTCATAGCCCAGCTCAGTCTTTTTAACTTTGGGGAAACCAGCACCCGGCAACTTCTGACCCGTAGGCGCCCCATCGGACATCCAGTACATATAAGTCATCAAGTCACGATACACATCGCTGCCAGCGGGCGGCGCAACACCCGAAGGCGAAGCCTGCGCATTCATGGAGTAGGTAAAACAGCCAATGATGCGATCCTCCAGCGTGCTGATCGCCTTGGTCTTGGCACGATATGCGGGATAGCTGACATAGGCTCCCCACATAGGCGCAGAGTGCTCACGACGACCACCGTCCAGGTGGCAGTTCACACAAGCCAAAGTATTGCCCACGTGATCCGACACCGTGGTCGAGGTTTCCATAAAGATCTTGTGACCGCGACGAACCGCCTCGCCATACGGCGTATCCGGAATGCTGCTCTCTGGCGGTGGCAAGTAGTAACCATCTGCGCCTACCGGCATACCAGCCGTGACCGAATGCTTGTCCTTGCTCTGCGCCTTGCGATCGGCTTCCATGGCCTCACGACTATAGGTGGCCTCGCCAAGCTGGATGGTGCCCTTGTCGGACGAACCCAGGGAAAAGGACAACCAGCCCTTGGCATTCAAACCATAGCCAATCGCAAAAAGCAGCACACCAATACCGGCCCCCCAGGCCAGTCTGCGTCCACCCGACATGGCGGATTTGCTGCGACCATTTTTTTGAGTGTCTTTCATAAAAAGCTCTCTGTTCTGATCTTATTTCGCCTGCTTGCCATTAGCTGGCAGCGAGGCGGCGTAGTAGGAAACCGCATACAGGTCTTCGTAGGACAAGCGCGATGCAATGTCATCCATCAGGCTTTGCGGCGAGTTGTGACGATGGCCACCTTTCCAGGCCGACAGCTGGCTGAACAAGTACTCGGCCTGTTGCGCAGCCAAAGGCGGGAAAGATGTACCTACACCTTCACCCTGACTGCCGTGGCAACTGATACATGCAGGCACGTTCTGCTTCCAGTCCCCTTTATGGAACAGGGCTTCGCCACGGGCCAGGTTCGCTTCCGAACTAGGCACATTAATGGCAGGAGCAGGCAGCTTGGCGTAGTAAGTAGCCAGCTCTTTCATATCCTCAGGCTTCAAACCGCGAGCCACGTACTGCATGGACTCGTTCAGGCGTGTACCTTGGGCGAAGTCCTCCAGCTGCTTGAGCAGATACGCCTCGGGTATACCGGCCAAGCGAGGAGTGATGCCTGCTCCTTCACCGGCCTCGCCGTGGCAGGAAGCACAGCTCCACACGCTGCCCTGCCCCGAATGCACCAGTACGGGCGCATCCTTCAGTGCGGGAATGGCTGGCACCACAGGTGTGTCGCCTGCATTGGAAGCAACAATAGCGGCGGTCGGCTTGTCCGCTGCGGCATGTGGCGCCAGATCGTGCAGGTACAAACCTACACCGGCCAGGGCCAACGCGAACAACACGGCCAACAGGAAAATCGGAATGGGACGCGGTGGCTCCCACGGCTCGAAGGTGGGGTCGATGTTCTCGACCTGGGGTGAACTAGAAACTTTTTCCATTGTCATGACTTGTCCTATTTAGCGCCCGAATCCGTCGAGGCTTCAGCGGGGCGACGATCGTAGCCACGGTCACGTTTATCCAGTTCCTGCGCGCTGGTCGCATAGGTGCGATCCAGAGCCAGCAGGTACTCCACCAAGTCCAGCGCTTCCTTGCGAGCAACCACATGCTTGCCCGCAGGCTGCAGGGACTCTGGCAAACGCACCACTACATCGCCTTCGGAAACCTGGTCTTTCAGCTCGAACATATAGGGATAGGACGGCATCAGGCTCCAGTCAAAAATCGCACGGGGCTGATACAGGTGGGTCAAATGCCAGTCACGGCTTTTCATGCGTGCACCGACGTTAAACAGGTCCGGACCGGTACGCATGGTGCCCAGCAGATGGGGCGAATCGTAAAAGTAATCACCCGGTGTGGACGCACGGCCCCAGCCACGTGCCGTATCAAACAGGGTTTGACCAGTAGAGCGTGGCTGCTGGCTGTGACAGTACAAACAGCCGTTGGCCACGTACTCGTCACGCCCCAGCAGTTGCTGGGCGGTATAGGGTTGCAACTGCTCCGGCGGTTCCGAGGTACGCAATTGCCAGGCTGGCAAAATCACCAGCATCAAGGTAGCCAGCAGCAACACGCCAATGGCCCCGATTAGTAAAGGTAAGAGTCGATTCATGACGCATCTGCCCGAGCAAGTGTAGGAGTCGCATTAACAGCGGAACCTTTGCGCAGCAAGAGCAAGGCAAAGTGAGCCGCAAAGACAAAGTGGCCCAGTGTCATCATGGTGCCGCCAATGGAGCGGGCTTCCAGATACGGAACCATCTTGCGAGTGATCTCGCCAAAACTTGAACCTGGGTCCATCAAGCCCATGCCCTGCACCACACCGGCAATGCTCAGAGCCAGCACGTAAATCGTGAAGCCTGCGGTCACCAGCCAGAAATGGGTTTTGATCAGAGCCGGGAAGGGCCAGCGACGTCCCAGAATGTGCGGCATCATGTAGTACAGCGTGCCGAACATCACCATGGACACAAAGCCGTAGGCACCCAGGTGAGCGTGACCGACGGTGTAATGCGTAAAGTGCGTAACCGAGTTCACCGAGCGGATGGCTTCCAGCGAACCCTGGAAGGAGGACAAGGTGTACATCAGCGCGCCAATCCAGACGAAACGCAGGGCCATGGATTGCTTGAAGGCCCACAGGTTCTGCGCAACGGTTACGTGCTGGTTAATCGCCACGGCAATCACCGGCACAAACATCATGATGCTGTGCACCACGGACAAGGTGACGGCCCAGGTTGGCACCGGACCGCCCATCAAGTGGTGAATACCTACCTGGCTGTAGAACAGCGCCAGACTCCAGAAACCCAGCAAGGACACGTTGTAGGAATACACGGGCTTGCCGATGATCTTGGGGATGATGTAGTACGCCGCGCCCACACCCATAGGCGTCAGCCATAGACCCAGCACGTTGTGAGCAAACCACCAGTTCACGGTTGCTTGCTGAGCACCAATATGCAGGCCAGGGATGTTGGAGACCAGGAACAGGAAGGGAAACCAGACCATACCGGCCAGGAAGTACCAGCCCGACACATAGATGTGGCGCGATTTGCGGTTGGCGGCGGTTTCAATGGCAGGCCAGGCCAGGAAAAAGCCCCCTACTGCCAACAGAATGTCGATCTGCCAGGGAAATTCCAGCCACTCGATCCCGTCGGACCAGCCATTGGCCACGGCAATCGTGCCGCCCAATACACCGAGGGTCCACAAGGCAGCGCCGAAGTACACCATATTGGGACGTCGCAAAGGCGTATGAAAAATACGCGGCAACAACCACAAAGCCACGCCAATCCCGGTCACCGACAACCAGCCGTAAGCCACGATGTTCAGATGCAAGGTACGCGCACGACCAAAGGTCACTTGTGCCACGTCGGCCAGCCAATCGGGCCAATGCAATTTCAGCGAGGCCATCACGCCAAACACCGAACCAATCAGCAGCCAGGTAATCCCGACCGTGACCAAAAGCAGAACCGGCCCCCGACCACTGCGGTCGATGCCCGCACGTAAAACGTCAAAGCGATGTGTCTGTGCTTCGTTCTCCCCCCCAAAGGAAGCACTGTCATCCGGCTGACCAAGCTCACCTTTCATGAAGATGGTCTCAGCTTCGTTCTTCCCAACGAAAATCAGCTTGTTTGCTACGGCCCAGACAAGAATGCCCAGTGCCACCAAAGAGGCGACAAAACTGGTCGCCAGTAATATTCCTAATATAGGAGTCATGTGAATAAATGCCCGATATCTGTCATGCGGCTAAGCCTAAAGAAACGTCATTGCCCAAGCCGGTTTTATTAAAAAAGTAAGTACCGAGATACAAATGCAATGCAATCTACATCACAGTAGAGGATCAGGATTAAGGCCAAATTAAGAGAACTTTCCCGCTCGCCCCTGCCCTCAAGGCTGCTAACATGAACGCCGAAACGTAATGAACATCAGGCTTTGCCTGCACAAGCCGCATTTACCACAGGGGGGGAGAATGCACGTTTTACTTGTTGAAGATGATGCGCTCGTCGCCAGCGGAATTGTGGCGGGCTTGCGACTGCATGGGCTGACCGTGGACCACGTGGGCACGGCCAGCCTGGCCGACACGGCCTTGCTGTCTTCGCACTTTGATGTCTGTATTCTGGATCTGGGTTTGCCTGATCAGGACGGGCTGACGCTGCTGCGTCGCTGGCGCGAACAAGGCCGTAAACTGCCCATTCTGATTCTGACGGCTCGCGACGCCCTGCATCACCGGGTTGAAGGGCTGCTGGGTGGGGGCGATGACTATGTCATCAAACCTTTTGACCTGGACGAGCTGCTGGCACGCCTGCATGTATTGACACGACGTGTAGCCGGCCACGAAACAGATTGCATTGAATATGGGCGACTCAGTTTCTGTGCCTCCACCGGCCATGTCACCCTGGACGGCAAGCCGGTCAGCCTGGCGCGCCGCGAGCTGTCCTTGCTGCGTGCCCTGCTCAGCAAACCACACACCATCCTGAGTGCCGAACAACTGTGCGACAGCGTCTACGGCTACGACCAGGATCTGGAAAGCAATGCCATCAATGTGCACATCTACCATTTACGCCGCAAGCTGGGCAGCAATATTGTCGAGACCGTGCGGGGCCTGGGCTACAAACTGGGGCCTGCCGGTTAGGTATTTCACACCATGAGCCTACGCCTTAGATTGCTGCTGGTTATCGGCATTTCCCTGACCGTGCTCTGGAGTGCGGTCGCCACCTGGATGCTGATGGATGCACGCCACTCCTTGCGTGAAGCGCTGGATAGCCGACTGGCAGCATCGGCCCGCATGGTGGCCGGACTGGTTGCCCAATTTCCAAACTTGCAGGAGCTGGCCCAATCCGCGGAGCGTCCCCTGGACATCATTGCCCGCGATGGCGTGGCTTGCGAAATCAGCGTGGTGCGCAGTGAAGTGGAAATCCAGGCTGTCAGCCGCACGGCGGGCAGCCCCGACATGTCACAAGTGGCTTTGGGCTTTGGCACGCACGTGCATGGTGGCAAGCGCTGGCGCACCTTTGTGCTGCGCGAAGGCCATATTCAGATTGCCGCCGCCGACAGCATAGAAATACGCGAAGCACTGGTACGGGAAATCATGCTCTCGGCTGGCCTGCCCTTTGTGGTGGCCTTGTTTGGCAGCCTGCTGCTGTTGTGGGTTGGTATCGGTCACGGCCTCGCTCCCCTGGAGCGAATTCGGGACATGCTATCGCGCCGTCGCCCCGGGGACGACAGCCCACTGCCCAAGGTCAAAGTCCCGGTTGAGCTGCAACCCTTGCTGCGAACCCTTGAGGAACTGCTGGAGCGGCAACAAGCCGCCATCATGCGCGAACGCCGCTTTACCGACAGCGCCGCCCACGAACTGCGTACACCCCTTACCGGAATCAAAACCCATATTCAAGTTGCCCATCTGGCTGCCCAACGTCCTGGAGAACGCAACACGCTGGATACGGCCTTGAGCCAGGCGGACCAGGGCGTGCAACAGCTACAGAACATTTTGCAGCGGCTGCTGGAGTTGGCACGGCTGGACGGGCAAAGCGCCCGAATGGAAAGTAGCCAGGCCGACGAGGCGGTCTATGCTGCCCTGCATGCCCTTAAAGCCATCTACGGCGACACCATAGACCAGATCACGCTGGATATACGCAGCAAACCCGGCCCGGTGCAGATTGAAAAATCCCTGCTGACAGTAGCCGTACAGAATCTGATCGACAATGCCTTGCGCTATACCAAAGCCCAGCAACCGATCAGCCTGCGGATTGAAGCAGGAGAGCCAAGCTATCTGCGTCTCAGTGTGCTGGACCACGGTCCCGGATTAAGCGACAGCGAACGGGATCTGGCCATGAACCGTTTTTGGCGCGGCTCGCAACAAGAAGCGGGCTATGGCTTGGGCTTGTCGATTGTGAACGCCATCGCCACCCAGCATGGCGGAACGCTGGAGCTGCTGAATCGCAAAAGTGGCGGACTGGAAGCGCGTCTGACCGTGCCCCTTGCCGACCAGAGCAGCTGAAACCAATCCACGCAATAAAAAAGGCCGGAGCCCATCAGGGTCCGGCCTTTTCAGTTTGACGCGGTGCTTGCCTGTTTCAGGCAAGCCCATCATCAAAGAATTTGGATTTTAGTTGCGCATGGGCCTTTTTGGCCTGCACCTTCGATGAAGGAAACACGTTGGTTCTCTTCCAGAGTTTTGAACCCGGTTCCCTGAATTTCACTGTGGTGTGCGAAGAGATCCTTGCCGCCGTTCTCCGGCACGATGAATCCGAAGCCTTTTTCGCTGTTGAACCACTTCACAATACCAATTTCTGTCTTCAAAATAAGTCCTAAATGTAATAACGATCAGAGAAAAAAATTTTCTCTCCCTGAACTATCCTCCGATTGCGTCCACAAAGATAGCTCCGTTACTTTTTAATTGTAAAAATCCGGAAATTCTGTTGTTTCCTGAGCCTGTATCTCCTGTTTTCTAGCCCCGCCCTTGCATCCGGGATGCCGCTGCGCACCGCGTCCAGGCCAACTGCCCCTGCCATCGCCAACACAAGAACGCCTGGGGAAAAGCGTCGCCATTTCAGCGCCAAACAGTATTTGAGGCCTGAACAACTCACTGCAGCCTATAAAAAATCCCCACGCAATCAAAGCACTCTTGGCTATACTGGCTCGCACTTAGCGGTCTACTTATCCTGATTGACGTGTGTCATGTCATGATCACGAGGAACATACAATGAATCGTAGAAACTTCCTGCTGGCCACGCCGGCTGCCGCATTTGGAACCCTGGTTCTGCCCTCTGCCAGTCTCTCGGCCCCCGCCATCATTACCAACACCAGCCAGATCCTGCCGCGCCACACCAAGGGCCCGCGCATTGTCATTTGTGGGGGCGGCTGGGGCGGAATGACGGCCGCCAAGTACCTGTCCAAACTGGTGCCTCAGGCACAAGTGGTGCTGATCGAGCGCAACCCTACGTTCTGGTCCGGCCCCATGAGCAACAAGTGGCTGATTGACATCGTCAACACGGATTTCCTGAACCACGACATGCTGGCGCCCTCCATCAAGTACGGCTACAGCCTGGTGCATGCCGAAGTCACCGCCATCGAGCGCGACAAGAAAACGGTACGCACCACCCAGGGTGCGCTGGAATACGATTACCTGATCCTGTCGGGCGGCATACGCAATGCCTACGACGCCTGGTTTGGCAATGACACTTACGCGGCGGAATACACCCGCCAGCACTTTCCCAACGCCTACATCCCGAATGCCGAGATGTTTGCCTTGAAGAACAAGCTCAAAGCTTTCAAGGGCGGCACCATTGTGATGACGCTGCCCCCGCCACCGCATCGCTGCCCGCCCTCGCCCTACGAGCGCGCCTGTTTGATGGCCTGGCATATCAAGACCAACAAGATTCCGGGCAAGATCATCATTCTGGACCCCAAGCCCACCATTGCCCCGATTGGCGAAGGTTACCGCGCAGCCTTCCAGGAGCTGTACCCGGACATCATCACCCACGTACCCAATGCCCGAGTGCGTGAGGTCGATCCCTTCAAGAAGCACATCAAGACCACCGCCGGCGATTTTGATTTTGACGACGCCGTGCTGATGCCACCGCACCAGGCCGCTGACATGATCTGGAATGCAGGCCTGGTCGGCACAGGCCCCGATGGCAAACCCACGGGCTGGGCCAATATTGACCCACGCCTGTTCACCGCCCGCGACGACGACAATGTCTACGTGGTGGGGGACTCCATGGGCTTTATTTCCGACCAGTTCGGCCACTACCCCAAGAGCGCCCACGTGGCACACGCCGTAGCCAAGATTGTTTCCCGGAACCTGGCCGAACGTATCGCGGGCAAGGAAGTGGTGCCCGTGCTGCCGGACAATCTTTGCTACATGATGGTCAACGGAGATCCGCAAGAAGAAATCTCGGTCAAGTTTGAGTACGAGCTGGACGCAAGCGGCAAGGTTCTGCAAACCCAGATCGATATGGATGTCCGTACCTCCGACCTTGTTCAAGAAGACTTCCAGTGGATCAAGAGCCGTTTCAATGACTTCCTCTAAACTTCCCTCCCGTTTTGTCCGCCGCCGCCAGCTTGTACTGGGCAGTGCCGCCGGCCTGGGCGCCGCGTGGCTGCCCCTCAATCTGCATGCACAAGTCGCCTTTGATCAATTGCTGAAACCGGCCACTGCGGCCCAAGTGCAAGCCATTGTGGACGAGTTCCTGAAAGGTGCCAGCCCGGAGAACACAGGCTTGAAACTGGACATGCCGGCACTGGGGGATAACCCCGCTGCGGTGCCAGTCAAAGTAGTCCTGGATCTGCCGCCCAGCGACGAGCTGTATTGCCAGGAACTGATCATTCTGGCCCAGGGCAACCCGCATCCGCTGGCCTGCCGCTTCAACTTCACTGCCCTGGCCGGAACAACAGAAGTAGCAGTTCGCCTGCGCCTGATTGAAACCCAAACCATCCGCGCCCTGGCACGGTTAAGCGATGGCCGCGTCCTGAGCGCTCAGCATCACATCACAGTGACCGCTGGCGGCTGCGGCATGTAAACAAGGGGCACTCATGAGTAAACCACGTATCTGGATCAGCAATGCCAAGCCCAAGGCGGGCGACATTGTGCGCGTGCGCGCCCTGGTCGAACACCGCATGGAAAGCGGTCTGCGCCTGAGCAAGGAAGGCCAGGTTGTACCGCGCAACATCATCCACGAATTCAAGGCCACCTTTAACGGTGAGCCTTTGTTCAACTGGCAGCCGGAAACCGCGATCTCCCAAAACCCGTACATTGAATTTACCTTTGTCGCACGACGCTCCGGCACTCTGGAAATGAGCTGGACGGACGATCAAGGTGCTGTCATTAACGGCCAGACGGAGCTGAGCATCAGCGACTGATTGCGGACCAGTTCCAGCCCGGCCCCCTGACCTGCCCCATTCAGCGCCCTTAACGGGCGCTGAGTTCATAACAGTGTTCTATATAGTCATACAAAGTGGGCGTAAGGGGAATGCTACGCTGAGCGTCCTTTCCTACAACGATGCACATTGACAAGAAGAATGCCCATGTCCCTCTCTCTGGTAGGTCGTCTCCTTTTTGCCCCCGCCTTGCTCGTGGCCAGCAGTGCCACCGCACCGGCCTGGGCCAGTTCCACGCTGGACATCAAAACGGTGGCCAGCTCCTGTGCGAACTGTCACGGCCCGGATGGGCGTTCCACGACCATCATCCCCTCGCTGGCTGGCCGTCCCGAAGCGGCGTTGCTGGAGCAACTGCGCGCCTTTGCCTCGGATACGCCTCCGGCTGGCACCACCATCATGAGTCGTCTGGTCAAAGGCTACCAGGACGCGGATCTGGAAGCCCTGGCACATTATTTCTCTGAAGTCTCCTCCACCCCTCGCAGCGCTGCGGAAGGACGTTAAGAATGAGCACACCCTTAAACTCCTCCCGTCGCCAGTGGCTGAGCCGTGTCGGTAAAACCAGTGTGGCTGGTCTGGCCTTGAGCACCCTGCCTGTGTACGCACGCAGCAGCTCGGCCCATGTCGTTGTGGTCGGTGGCGGCTTTGGCGGTGCAACCGCCGCCCGTTACTTGAAGCGCGGTGACCCGTCCCTGAAAGTCACCTTGATTGAACCGGCCACCACCTTCTACACCTGCCCGTTCACCAATCTATATCTGGCCGGTTTGCGCCGTTTTGAACAGCAAGGCCACGGCTTTGATGATTTGCGCACAGCCGGGATCGATGTCATTCACGACCTGGCCACCGCAGTCGACTCCCAGGCCAAAACCCTGACCTTGGCCAAGGGCCAGAAGCTGTCTTACGACAAGCTGCTGCTCTCACCCGGTATTGATTTTCGCTGGAACACGCTGGAAGGCTATGACGAGGCCGCCTCCTTGCTGGCCCCGCACGCCTGGAAAGCAGGCGATCAAACCCGTCTGCTGAAAAGTCAGCTGGATGCCATGCCCGACGGCGGCACCTTCATTATGGTGGCCCCCGAAAACCCCTTCCGCTGCCCGCCCGGCCCTTACGAGCGCGCCAGCATGGTGGCTCACTACTTCAAGCAGAACAAACCCAAGTCCAAGATTCTGATTCTGGATGCCAAAGACAGCTTCTCCAAACAAGGCCTGTTCCAGGACGGCTGGAAACAAGTCTACGGCGACATGATCGAATGGGTGCCCTTCTCCAAAGACGGCAAAGTCACTCGCGTGGATGCCGCCAAGCTGAGCGTGGAAACCGAGTTTGGCGAGATCCACAAAGCCGATGTGCTGAACGTGATCCCGCCACAAAAAGCCGGGGCCATTGCCGAACAGGCCGGCGTCACCAACGCCAGCGGCTGGGTGCCAATTGACCCGCATACCTTCGAGTCCGAGCAGGTCAAGGACATCTACGTGGTGGGCGATGCCACCATTGCCTCGCCCATGCCCAAGTCCGGTTTCTCGGCCAATACGCAAGCCAAGCTGGCAGCGGCTGCCATCATTAATGCCTTGAGCGGCAAGCCTGCACCACAGGCCACGCTGAGCAATACCTGCTACAGTTTGATCGCTCCCGACTATGGCATTTCCGTGGGGCACTTGTACGCCTTTGCGGATGACAAGCTGGCAGAAGCGTCCGGCGGGGTCAGCCCTAAAGAAGCCAGCCCGACCTTTCGCAAGCAGGAAGCCCAGTATGGCGAAGCCTGGTATGCCGCGATCAGTCGCGACATCTGGGGCACCAAAGGCTAAGTGGTTCCAACCCGGTCCTAACATCCAGCGCACATGGTGAATACAGAACTTGTACTGTGGGTCAGCTTGGCCATTGGCCTGCTCTTTGGCATTAGTGGCCAGCTCAGTGGTTTTTGCTTTTATCGTGGCTTGACCGAGCGCTGGTCCGGGCGTAGCGGCTACAAGCTTCAGGGCTTTGCCCTGGCGCTGGCCGTGGCCCTGGCCGGGACACAACTGGCGGCGGGCTACGGGCTGATCAGTCTGGACAAGGTCCTGTACCTGAACCCCACTTTCTCCTGGCTGCTGGTGCCGCTTGGCGGTGTGCTCTTTGGGGCAGGCATGACCCTGGCTAATGGCTGCGGCGCCCGAGCCCTGGTTCTGTTGGGACAGGGAAATCTGCGTTCCTTTGTTGTCGTGCTTTGTCTGGGTATCGCCGCCTATATCACCTTGACGGGACTGCTGGCCCCGCTGCGCATGAGCATTGCCCAAGCCAGCAGTGTCACCCTGCCCGCAGTGACCCTGTCCGAGGGTCCCATCCGCTCTATTGTGATTGCCATCCTCGTCGCCGCCCTGATCGCTTTTGCCTTGCTGCGCCGACAGGACGGTCAACGCCTGAATGATCTGCTGGCTGGAGCATTTGTAGGGCTGCTGATTGTGGCAGGCTGGCTGACTACCGGCTGGCTAGGCGATGATCCCTTCGAGCCTTTGCCGGTCAGCTCGTTGAGCTTTGTGGCCCCGATTGGTGAAAGCATTCAATACGCCATGATCTCCACCGGCATGAGCCCACGCTTTACCATCATGATTGTGGTGGGGGTGGTGGCCGGTTCCTTGCTAAGCGCCCTACTGCGTCGTCGCTGGAAGCTGGAAGGCTTTGAGTCGCCCCGCCACATGCTGCGCTCCATGGCAGGCGGTGCCTTGATGGGTGTAGGTGGTGTGCTGGCCCTGGGCTGCACCATAGGCCAGGGTTTAAGCGGCCTGTCCACCTTGTCGGCCACCTCTTTGCTGGCGGTACTGGGCATTATCGTTGGCGCACGTCTGACCTGGACCCGCCCAAGCGCCTGACTCCGTGTTTCAATAAGGGCTTGATTGACGGTGCTTCAGACGGCCCAGGCGAGCTCCGCCTGACATTCGCTGAAGCATTCTTACCGAGCCCACTGCAATGCGACAGATCCTGCTTGTTGTCGATGTGCAAAGCTGCTTTTCACCGCCCCCATGGTTGATCGACGGCATTAACGCCCTGAGCACCCGCCTGCCTTGCGCGGCCTTGATTGAACTGCACGACGAGTCTCAAACCCCCTTTTCCAGTCAACTAGGCTGGTGTCCCCCGCGCAGCGACCGCTGTCTGGTTGATGCCAAACAAATCTTCATCAAGCACGGCTACGGCCCCAGCCCCGCTGCAATGGAATATTTGCAGCAATGTCAGGCTGATCGCATTCTGGTCTGCGGCATTCAAACCGATACCTGCGTACTGGCAGCCGGGTTTGCCTTGTTTGATGCCGGGCTGCGCCCCACCCTGATTACGGATTTGACGGTTGGCTCGTCCCTGGATCGCTCCGGCGAGCTGGGCATCAAACTATGGAAACATCACTTCAGGCGCACGATCCACAGCAGCGAACTAATGGCTGAACTGGACCGGCAGTAATCCCGCTCATGAGCGGGCAAAGCCGGAATTGGCTCAGCAACCCAAAGGCTACCACCCACACGCGTCAAGCCACTACTGCGCAGCGAACCGCTCATCAAATCCGCCTCTCCCTGTTCTCTCTGCTGCACCAGACAAACGCTGATTGAACATTCAACCATCGCGCCCCTGATTAATCATTACGTTTAGCGTAATCATTCGCCCATAAGCTTTATTGATAGCCCTATACCGCCACTGATATGGTCATTTCCAGAAACCTGCAAAAGGTTCAATTACAAGGAGACGAGACATATGCATTGGCTATCCATTGCCGTATTAGGAGGCATGTTCGTACTGGCGACCGCCCTACCCATCAATATGGGGCTGATTGCTTTTGTAGGCGCTTTTCTGGTGGGTACGCTGGTGGCGGGCATGGGCGCCAAGGAAATCATGGGCGGCTTTCCGGCTGACCTGTTTCTGACACTGGCCGGTATTACCTATTTGTTCGCTCTGGCTCAGAACAACGGCACGATCAACTGGCTGGTCAGCATGGCCGTGCGAGCCGTACGTGGGCGCATCGCCGCCATTCCCTGGATCATGTTTCTGATCACGGCCGCATTGACCGCTGTTGGCGCCGTCAGCCCGGCGGCCGTTGCCATCATTGCCCCGATTGCGCTGGGCTTTGCCCGCCAGTACGGCATCAACCCGCTCTTGATGGGTTTGCTGGTGATTCATGGTGCGCAAGGGGGCGGCTTCTCCCCCATCAGTATTTACGGTGGCATCACCAACCGTGTGGTCAGCGCCGCCGGTTTGCCCTTGAATGAAATGGCCACCATGACAGCCAGCCTTGGCATCAACCTGGCCGTGTCCATTTTGCTGTTCGTGTGGATGGGTGGTTTGAAGCTGATGCGTCAGAAAGTGGACTTAAGTTCGGCAGACGTAAACGTTGCCCGCGTGGCCCATGGCTCGGGTGGCCCGCAAGTGTTTGGCGACGCTGAAGCCGAGGCCTTCGGTGAAGAGCGCAAGACCGCCCGGAAAAGCCCCGATGCCCTGGTCGAAGCCGGCAATGGTGCCAGCGAGGCCCCCCACTGGTATCGCGTTCTTACCTTGGTCGGCCTGTTCATCCTGGCCGTTCTGACCTTGTTTTTCAAACAGGATATTGGCTTTACCTCGATCACTATCGGTCTGGTCCTGACCTTGATGGCCCCCAATCTGCAAAAACGCGCATTAGGCCAAGTGTCCTGGCCTGAAATCATGCTGATTGTGGGTGTCAGCACCTATGTGGGCGTGATGGAATCCATGGGCACGATTGATTTTGTTGGCCATAGCGTTGCCCAACTGACCTCTCCCTTGATGGCCGCCTTGCTGCTGCTTTTTGTGGGCGCGGTCGTATCTGCGTTTGCCTCTTCCACCGCCGTGCTGGGTTCGCTGATTCCGCTAGCCGTACCCTTTTTGCAAGGCGATGGCGGCGTGGGGCCGGTGGGCTTTATTGCGGCTATGGCCGTATCCTCCACCATTGTTGACGTCAGCCCCTTCTCCACCAATGGCGCGCTAGTGCTTGCCAATGCCCAGGGAGTGTCGCGTGATGCCTTCTTCCGTCAGCTGCTGCTGTACGGCGCTGCCGTCACGGTTATTGCTCCAGTCATTGTCTGGCTGCTGTTTGTAGTGCTCTAAAACACCTGACCAAACAGGAATACTGCTGGCCCCGGTACTTTGGTAACCGGGGCCTTTTTGATGGGCATTCTTGCCTCCTCAATCGGCAGTTAACGCTCTATGGTCCAACTCTAGAGCCCATAAGATTTGCTGGTGGCGTGGAATACCTGCAAGGCGTATTCCCTTCTGCCCCTTCCCAGCGTCCAGTCTTCAGCCTGGAACCGACAAGGTTTATTCCCCCCCCTCCCCGAGTCTCACTAGGTCAACGTCCACCTCCCTCTAACTGCTTCTTTCCCTATGGAAAACGCCAAAACAGCTATGGCGCCGCATTAATTTCTGAATAAAGCCTTGAAAGCTGGAAACTCCCAACACCGAAATGAGAATGATTGCTATTATTTTGCCGTTGTTTCAAGCCTGATGCCCTCTTCCCCTCTCTGTCACCAAGAACTTGCTTACTGAAAAGCGAAGCTTGCGTGATGAGTGCAGCGTACAAGAATGGCGGACTCAATTCGTCACCCACCGTTGCCAAACAAGCACGGCTTTTCTCGGTTTAATGATCATCAATCCAGCATCCGGAGACGGTGTTGTAGTAGGAGGCGCGTCAGCGTGAAAGAGTCATTTCGCCAATGTATGGCATGGCTGCATACCTGGGTCGGTCTGGTGGTGGGCTGGATCCTGTTTTTCGTCTTCGTCACTGGCACGGCTGGCTATGTGGACGATGAAATCACTCGCTGGATGGAGCCGGAGCGCCCCTTGCCCATGCAAGTCCTGCCCGAGCAATCCAGCCAGATGCTGGATAAGGCCCTGACGCAGTTGCAAGCGCATGCCCCGGCAGAGTCCAAAGCCTGGACCATTACCCTGCCGCATCAAGCCCTGAACCCGCGCGCCACGCAAGGGCTGTCCATTGCCTGGGAAGAAATGCCCCAGCCCGGTCAACGCGGCCGTCGCGGGGGAGAAGAACTGGACCCTGTCACCGGCCAGATTCAGCCGGAAGTGGAACCTCGCGCAACTGCTGGTGGCACCGGCCTGTACCGCATGCATTACGCCTTGCACTACCTCCCCTATCCGGTCGCTATCTGGCTGGTCGGTATCTGTACCATGCTGATGCTGCTGGCCGTGATTACGGGCGTGGTGACTCACAAGAAAATCTTTACCGACTTCTTCACCTTCAGACCCGGCAAGGGCCAGCGTTCCTGGCTGGACG
Organism: Alcaligenes phenolicus; assembly: GCF_032063905.1. Lineage (NCBI taxonomy): Bacteria > Pseudomonadati > Pseudomonadota > Betaproteobacteria > Burkholderiales > Alcaligenaceae > Alcaligenes > Alcaligenes phenolicus. The sequence continues at coordinate 164,729 of NZ_DAMBOE010000007.1, read as the reverse complement.
CACACAATATCGTCAGCGTCATGTCCCTGCCCTTTTTCCTGATGATTACCTATACGGGCCTGATTTTTTTCATGTCCATCTACATGCCGACCGGGCGAGAAGTCATGTACGGCGCGACAGAAGAAGGACGGCAGGCTTACTTCCAGGATATTCGTCAGCAAAAACGCGACTTCCTGCCCGTGAGCATGCCGCAGGCTCCCCTGGGCCAGATGATGCACAGCGCAGAACAAGCCTGGGGCAAGAACAGCATTGCCTCGGTGCAGATTACCCATCCGGCAGATAGCCAAGCCTATGTAGAACTGCGTCGCACCGGCGTCACGGGCGTGTACTGGACCCGTGCCGAGACCCTGCGCTTTAACGCAACTGACGGCAGCCTCATGGAGCCGGAGAACAATAGCAATGTCACCGGAGACACTCACCGAGTATTGCTGGCCTTGCACGAAGGAGTGTTTGCCGAATGGTGGTTGCGCTGGCTGTACTTTATTTCAGGCTTGCTGGGCTGCGCCGTCATTGGGACAGGTCTGGTGCTGTGGACGGTAAAGCGTCGCACCCAGCATCAAAAGCGCATGGCCAAAGCCACCCCGCTTAGCGCATCCGAGCGTTTTGATGCCGCTGGCCTGCGTTTAGTAGAAATCCTGAATGCCGGAACTCTGGTCGGTTTGCCCTTGGGGCTGGCGGCCTACTTCTGGGCCAACCGCCTCTTACCTGTGAATATGGTCGACCGCGCCGCCTGGGAATTTCATGCTCTGTTCCTGGTCTGGGGCTGGTCCTTCCTGTATGCCTCCTGGCGACCCTTGAAGCGCGCCTGGCTGGAGCTGCTGTACCTGACAGCCGCCGCCTACGTCTTGACTCCTGTCCTGAACCTGCTGACAACCGACCGTCACCTGGGTGTCACCGTCATCCATGGTGACTGGGGCCTGGCAGGCTTTGACCTGACCATGTTTGGCCTGGCCGCCATCTTTGTCTATATCGCCATCAAAATGAAACGCAAATGGCACATTGCCAGCCTGCCTAAAAAAGCCGCCGCACCGACCAGCTTGCAAACTGCGGGAGTGAACGGATGAGTGGACTGACTTCCCGCTACCGCCTGCAAGTGCTCTCGCGCATTGTGGCGGCCACTGTCGGCGGCTACGCCCTGGCAGCCGCTGCCACGGTGTTGTTGACCTTGCTCTGGCCTCTGCCTAAAGCCCAGGCTGTTCTGGCCGCGAATATGTTGAGCTTTGTCTGGTACACCATCGCCGTCATGTGGGTGTTCAGCACCAAGAGCGCCACCCGCGCTTGGGTGGGCATGGTCTTACCGACGGCTTTGATCGCCTTGCTGAGCGTTCTGTTGATGCCTGCAGGAGTGGTGCCATGAGCAATACCAGTCTGTGGCTGAATCTGGCCGTTTTTATCATCAGCCTGGCGGGCTTTATCTGCCTGGCTTTGGCCAGTGATCGCCAGGGAGAATTCCTGCTGCATCGCACGCCCAGCGAAAAGGAAAGACTGATCTTTCGTCTGCTCGGCTGGCCCTTGCTGGCTATGGCTTTAGCTCTATGCTGGCAAGGCTGGGGCTGGAGCATGGGCACCGTTGCCTGGCTGGGCTGGCTAACCATGGCCGGTGCCGGACTAACCTTTTACTTGCCCTGGTGGCCTTGGCAGGAAAAGAAACCTGTGCGAGCCAGACCTGCGCCGGTTGCAAAGGCAGCGCCTAAAGCGGTTGGAGCGGGCAACACTGCATCGACATCAAGTGACGCTATAGCTGGGAAAAATGGAATGGCGGCGGCAAATTCAAGCGCTGCTTCAACTAGCGCTGAGGCTACAAGTACAGAGCCAACTCACGCTGGAACGGCACCAACAACATCACGGTTTTCCAAACGTAGCCTGGTTTTTGCCAGCGGCCTTTTGGCCATCCCTGCCGCCTTCATGATTTATCTGGCGCAACAAGGCCCGGAGCCTGTATTTGGCAACCATGCCCTGCAAGGCCAGATTGGACCCTGGTCATTTGCGCTTGCTGAAACGGATGACAAAGCCCCCATCAGTGGGCCCACCGGCGCTCATCGCAAAGCATTTCAAATTCGCTTTTGCCAGGCCTGCGACCCACATATACGCCGCGCCTATCTGCAAGTGAGCAAGCCCGAGCCTACGCCTGCGCCTCGTCAAGCTTTCAGCAACACGCGCTGGACACGAGCGGTAGACGTTGCCATCCCGCCCAATAGCCAGCTGGAGCATCAACTGTGGTTAACCGTAGAAGCCAAGAGCGGGGAAATCTACCATCAGGCTTTTGATTTCCACCAGGTCTCACCCGTAACGGCAGCGTTCATCCAGCAACAGCCGTAAGCGCGATCCGAATAGAAAGGGCCAAGATTGAACTGCCCCCGAGTGTTGAACAACAAGTCAAGCTTTGGTGGGCCATTCAAATTCCGGCCCTTTTTTATTCCTGGGCAACGCGGGTTCCTTGATGAAACACCATCTGCCAACGCCCCTGACTCTGTTTCCAGATAGAGCTGCGCAAGGATCGCTGCGGCCCTTCATCACCTGACACTTCACACACGTAAGTCGCCAGGACCACATCCTCTAACAGGAGACGCAGCTTGAAGTCGCTCAGGCGGCGCTGCACAAAATCCTGTTCAGGCAGGTCGCGTAACACTTCTGCTCTACTCCATGCCGCGCCCCTGGCTCCAAACTCTACAAACTCGTCAGCCAATAAAGCGCCAAGCATCGTCACGTCCTGACGAGTGACACGATCAAACAGGCACTCTTCAAGAGTCAGGATCAGGGCTTCAAGGGAATGGGTCATGTTGAGGGCACCTTTGGAATATGCAGCTACGTTCCCGAGTTTTATTACGTCGTTGCGGGGGATATGCAGGCCTTCAATCGCCCAAACAACTCTTCACAAACCCGACAAGATCCTACGCCCGACACAATCCAGCACACTAGCGATATTTCTCACATTTACTATAAAAAAACACCACCCTAAACAAAGGAAAATTTTTGACAGTTGTTTTCCTTTCAAGCACTTAGCGCTTCCCGCTTATCGCTAGAATCCAGCCGTGTTAAATGACTAACAAGGCAATATCATGTCTTTATTAAAACGATGCACCGCAGAAACGCTGGGCACTTTCTGGCTGGTCTTTGGGGGCTGCGGAAGTGCGATCTTTGCCGCTGCCTACCCTGAACTGGGGATTGGTTTTGCCGGGGTAGCCCTGGCCTTTGGTCTGACCTTGCTGACCATGTGCTATGCCATCGGCAACATCTCCGGTTGCCACATCAACCCGGCTGTCACGCTGGGCCTGGTCGCTGGGGGACGCTTCCCCGCTCGTGATGCGATTCCCTACATCATTGCCCAGGTTATCGGCGGTCTGCTGGCCGGCGGTGTTCTGTACCTGATCGCCAGCGGCAAAACCGGCTTTGATCCTGTGGCAGGCTTTGCCTCCAACGGCTTTGGCGAGCACTCGCCCGACAACTACAGCCGCAACGCAGCCCTGATCGCAGAAATTGTGCTGACCGCCTTCTTCCTGTTCATCATCATGGGCGCAACCCACAAGCGTGGTCACGCTGGCCTGGCAGGCGTGGCGATTGGTCTGTCCCTGACCTTGATTCACCTGATCAGCATCCCCATCACCAACACCTCCGTGAACCCAGCACGTTCTACCGGCGTGGCCTTCTTCCAGGGTACGTGGGCCATGGAACAGCTGTGGCTGTTCTGGGTGGCTCCCTTGATTGGTGGGGTGATCGGCGCCCTGGTGTACCGCTTTCTACACGCCAACGACGAGTAAGCTGCACGGACCCCTGCTGGCAGGACCCTTGAGCCGCACTGGCTTGAATCGGGCACATGGCCTGTTCAAGACGATGCGGCTCAAAGCTATTTATGGAACCCAATTGTCGCCCTGCAAAGCATCAGGCTTGTCGCTCTTATGTAGTAGGATTTACACCCTGCCCCGAGCAAATGGGCAGTAGGCACTGCACCTGGCGATTCAACTCAGCCTCATACGCTTATCAACGCCCATAAAACCGGAGAACCCCATGAAAAAAGCATTGAACACCGGCCTGATCGCTTTAGGACTCAACTTGATGGCAGGCGCCTCTTCCGTTCAGGCGGCCGACTGCGACAGCCTGACCAATCAAAATGCCATGAATCAGTGCTTTAGCAACGAGTACAAGAACTCGGACGCCGAACTGAACAAGCTCTACAAGGAAATCAGCCATCGCCTGAAAGATGATGCCGACACCCTCAAAGCCTTGCGCAACGCCCAACGGGCCTGGATCAGCTTCAGAGATGCAGAATGCGACTTTGCTGCGATCAACACCGAAGGCGGCAGCATTCACTCCATGCTGATCACCACTTGCCGGAATGAATTGACCCAGGCCCGTATCAAGAACTTCAACACCTACCTGTCCTGCGAAGAAGGCGATATGAGCTGCCCGGTTCCACCGGCCATGTAATGACATGCCCGAGACCAAACACCCGTCCACGCGCGATTTGAACGACCTTTACTACTTTGTACAGGTCGTGGACCACGGTGGGTTTGCACCCGCCGGACGGGCTTTGGGCATCCCGAAATCCAAGCTAAGCCGACGCATCACCTTTCTGGAAGAGTCCCTGGGTGTGCGTTTGATCCAGCGCTCCAGCCGCCATTTCAGCGTCACGGAAATCGGCCAGATGTACTACCAGCGCTGTGTAGCCATGCTGGTGGAGGCCGACTCCGCTCAGGACATCATCGAGCGCCATCGCAGCGAGCCGCAAGGTTCAGTACGCATCAGTTGCCCCCTGGCTTTGCTGGACTATGGGGTCAATGAATTGCTGGCCCGCTATATGGCAGCCTATCCGCAGGTCAAGCTGGAAGTGGAAAGCACCAACCGCCGCGTGGACGTGATTCGTGAAGGCTTTGATGTGGCCTTGCGCGTCCGCTTCCCTCCTTTGGAAGACAGCGGTCTGGTCATGAAAGTCCTGGGCGAGAGCAGGCAATATCTGGTCGCCAGCCCAGCCTTGATCGAACGCATGGGCGGGCTGCCCAAGCTGGACCAGTTAGGTAGCTGGCCCGCCTTGAGCGACGAGCATCTGCAGCGCAATCCCACCTGGCAACTGCAAACCGCAGAAAACACCCTGATGGAAGTGCCCTACCAACCCCGTCTGGTCTGCGACGACCGCATGACTTTGCTACAAGCAGCCCTACAAGGGATTGGCGTGGTTCAAATGCCAGCCATGTTGATTGCCCCTTATATGCAGGGCGGCAGGCTGGTAGATGTGGCCCCCGGCTGGAACCCCCGCTCCGGCGTGGTACATGCAGTCTTTCCTTCACGCCGAGGCCTGGTGCCTGCAGTACGCGCTTTGCTGGATTTTCTGGGCCAGGAATTCGTCACTATTTTGCATACGCCCGCCCCCTGAATCCCTGCTGTAAATTACCCAAAACCAGCCACCAAGCAGTCGTTCTAATTATGGAACGCTGATGACCATATTCTTATCTATTCAAGCCATCGTTGCACTTCTATAGTCTCCGCATCGAACTATTCATGATGGGGAGTGCATCGACATGAATGCCAAAATGGCTGCGGCTACCGCCGCTATTCTCTGGGGCTTTACCTACATTCTGACCACAACCTGGTTGCCACCTAATCCCTTGTTCCTGGCTGCTGTCCGGGCGCTGGGAGGCGCCATCGTCCTGCTGGCCTTGGTACGCAGCCTGCCGCCCCGTGCCTGGTGGGGGCGCCTGGCCGTGCTGGGCACCCTGAACACCGGCCTGTTCTTTGGTCTGTTCTTTATCGCTGCCACCCGTCTGCCCGGTGGTGTGGCCGCCATCTTCCAGGCGCTGACACCACTGGCCACCATTTTTATCGCCTGGGGCATTTTGCGTGCTCGCCCTGCCCTGACGCGGATTGGAGCCGTTCTCTTGGGTGCGCTGGGCGTGTCGCTGGTTGTCCTGTCCAGCAACGCCACTCTGGATCTGATCGGCATTGCCGCTGCTTTGGGCAGCATGTTATCCATTGCGACGGGTGGCGTCTTGATGAACAAATGGGGTGCGCCCCCTATCCCGCTGCTGGGTTTCACGGGCTGGCAACTGCTGATTGCCGGTATTGAACTGAGCGTGATTGCCCTACTGACACAAGACATTCCAAGCCAGCTTGTACCTGTGAATTGGCTGGGCCTGTTCCTGCTGGCAACGGTTCTGACAGCTGGCCCCTTCGCCCTGTGGTTCAGCGCGATCAAGCAGCTGGGTGCCGTTACCGTAGCTCCCTTCATGCTGCTGGTTCCCGTCACCGCCTTTATTCTGGATGCGCTGATCAAAGGCGTCTGGCCCACCACGCTGCAACTGGTAGGAGTGGCACTGGTCATGGGTGGACTGGTCCTGAGCCAGCGAACACTGGCCGTCGCACGCTCCACATTGGAAGCATCCGTGCACAAGCCTTGAACGCCCCACCCAAGGAGGAGGCATCATGAACCACGTCATACAAGAATTACTGCGTTCACGAGTGTATTTTGTACTGGCTACTCTGCTCCTGACCTACATTTTCTGGTGGAGCGGTGTGAACAAGGTTTGGGACTTCAGCGCGGCAAAAAGGGAAATGGCCCACTTCGGACTGGAGCCCCAGGCTTTATTCGCCGTGCTGACTATCACAGTTCAATTGCTGGGCAGCTGGCTGATTATCAGCGCGAGTCGTCTGGCCTGGTTGGGGGCGCTGATGCTGAGTGTCTTTACCTTGTCCACGATTCCCCTGGCACATCGGTTTTGGGAAATGCAGGGCTTGGAAGCCTTTCTGGAACAAGCCCTGGTGCAGGACCATATCAGTGTGATCGGCGGGCTGGCGGTGGCCGCCGCTTTGGCTCATGCTTACCGGCAGGTGCGCCAGTAAGCGCGGTATCAAGCGTTCTTCTTGCAAAAACGGCAGACATGGTTTGATGTCTGCCGTTTTCTTTTACAGGGCCGGTTCGGGCTGATCAGGGTCGCGCTGTATATCAAAACCAGCGGCCCGCCAGGCCTCCAATCCGCCTTCCAAAGGACGTACCCGGCTATAGCCACTTTGCAGCAAGCGTTTGGACACCAAGGCCGCTGACACTTCATTTGGGCAATCGCAATACACAATAATTTCCCCGTCAGTAATCAAGTTCAGCGTGGCCTCACCCAAGGCCAGACTGATCGCCCCCGGAATACGTCCTTGGGCCTGCATAAGGGTCGAACGCACATCCACAATCGTGGGGGGCGTGTCCGAGGACAACATCTGATGCAATTCCTGCACGCTGACACGCTCCATGCACAAGGACTTCATGAAGCGATGGCGCTGCCACCACTTTCTGGCAATAAATACCGCCAAAGCCAGTGCCAACAGGATTCCACCCACCACCCCCAGACTGATCAGCACATTCAGCAGCTCATCCACCGCCGAGCTGAACAAGGAGCCCAGGAACACGGCAGAGCCCGCCCAGACCGTAGCCCCGATAATGTCGTAAAAAAGGAAGCTTCTTCTGGGTGTGCCCACCGTACCGGCCAGCACGCTGGCAATCGAGGCAAAGCCGGGTATGAACTTGGCTACCATCAAGGACGGTGCGCCCCAACGCATATAAATGGATTCGGTCTGCCGAATGCAGGAGTCCGGCGACAGGGAAATCTTGCACAGCAAGGCCAACAGCCTGCCACCATAACGTCGCCCGGCCAGATACCAGCCGTAGTCCGCAATCATCGCGCCCTGCACGGCAAAGCCCAGCAAGCTCCACAAGCTGTAGCCGCCCGACTCATGCAAGGCACCCGTTACCACCAGCACAGGATAAGCAGGAATGGGCGCCCCTGCCTGCTCCACCAGGACATTGAAAAACACGATCAACAGACCGTGTTGCTCGATAAGTTGCAGAATCGATTCGACCATATTGCGAGGTACAAAAATTGCCAGACAGCCGGTATTGTAGGCTGGTGTCGGCCAATTTCTGTTTCAACGCTAAAGCATTCCGGCATAGCTACCATGCAAAAAACACGGCCCCGTTCAAGGGCATCTGGCCAGACTCGACGCCGCCACTTTCATCACGCCCCTGCACTGTCCCCGAGGCTGGCTCTGCAGCCACAAAACCGCTCAACAGACAAGAATTACTCTCATTAAAAGCCTACAGGTTAACGCTAGTAGTCATCGCTTTTTACCTGTCTATACAATAGCGGCGTCAATAACGGTTCAGGTGAGAGTCTTCACTTTGATGAAGCGCCGACGGAGCAACGACCCCGGAATCTCTCAGGCAAAAGAATCCTGAACCTTTGACCATCTGGAGAGAGGCACACCCGTGCCCACCGAAGGGGACCATCGCGAGCCGATGGATAAGCTCTCAGGTAAACGGACAGAGGGGGTACAGAGGCCATATGGCCTGTGTTCACCTATTCGTCCGGAGCCTATTTATGAGCAGATAGTCAGGCGCCTTTTCTGGTCGCCTGGCATACCACATCCCTATTCCCATTTTTAATCGCACACAGGTCTGTTTTGACATTTCATGTCGTCAGAACAAGGAGGACTGCTGTGCGCTCCTCAGCTTATTTAGATCGGCATCAAGAAAACCGTCCTTGAGGACGGGTTGTGCCCTTTGTTTTCTCGCAGCACAGTCATAATTACGCATTTGAACGAAAAAAAATTAGGAGAACAGTGTGTCTCAGCAACATTCATCTGGACTGCAGCGCTCGTTGAAAAACCGGCACCTGCAACTGATAGCAATCGGAGGCGCTATCGGTACAGGGCTATTTATGGGATCAGGCCGCACCATTAGCCTGGCCGGACCCTCGGTCTTGTTTACCTACATGATCATCGGGTTCTTTTTATTCTTTGTTATGCGGGCGATGGGGGAATTGCTCCTGCATAACCTGGAATACAAATCGTTTGTGGATTTCTCCGCCGATATTCTCGGCCCCACCATGGGCTACTTTCTGGGCTGGAGTTATTGGTTCTGCTGGGTAGTGATTGGTATTGCGGATATTGTCGCCATTACCGGCTATACCCAATTCTGGTGGCCGGACATTCCGCTCTGGTTACCCGGCCTGGCATGCATTGCCTTCCTGCTGATCTTTAACTTGCTGTCGGCCAAATTGTTTGGCGAGCTGGAGTTCTGGTTTGCTCTGGTCAAGATCATCGCCATTGTGGCCCTGATTGGTGTGGGTGCGTACCTGCTGTTCACCGGCTTTGTCGGCCCGACCGGCGAAAAAGCCAGCCTGACCCACTTGTGGGATCGCGGCGGCATGTTCCCCAATGGCCTGCATGGTTTCTTTGCGGCCTTCCAGATCGCCATCTTTGCCTTCGTGGGTATTGAGCTGGTCGGTACGGCCTCGGCTGAAACGGCTGACCCTGCCAAGAACCTGCCCAAAGCCATCAACAAGATTCCCGTTCGCGTGATTGTGTTTTACGTGCTGGCCCTGACCGCCATCATGACCGTCACCCCCTGGGACATTGTGGCGCCCAACAAGAGCCCGTTTGTAAACATGTTCTTGCTGATTGGCGTGGGTGCAGCGGCTGCCATCATCAACTTTGTGGTACTGACCTCGGCGCTGTCGTCCGCCAACAGCGGCATGTTCTCGACCGGCCGCATGCTGTACGGTCTGTCCAAGAACAAGCTGGCTCCCGAAGCCTTCAGCCAGTTGTCGCGTAACGGTACCCCCCGTAATGGTCTGATCTACTCGTGCGCCCTCTTGCTGTCCAGCCTGTTCCTGCTTTACGCAGAAGGCGACGTCATGCGTGTGTTCACCATTGTGACCACCGTGGCCAGCATCTGCTTCATCTTTGTCTGGGCCGTGATTCTGATCACCTACCTGAAGTATCGTCGCATTCGTCCTGAGGCCCATGCCGCATCGAGCTACAAAATGCCCTTTGCGATTCCCATGTGCTACCTGACCCTGGCGTTCTTTGCCTTTGCGCTGTACTTGTTCAGCCAGGAAGAAGAAACCCTGATCGGCCTGATTGCGACGCCTTTCTGGTTCCTGGCCTTGTTCCTGTGCCTGCCTTTCTACAAGAAACGCATGAAGCAGGATCTGGCTCTGGGCCTGGCGGCGCAAAACATGCGCTAAGTTGTTGAAGTACACGGCACGGCTCTACCCGGAGCCGTGCTGATGCAGTCGGGTCTGGCCACGTTCTACACAACTTGGCTGGCACACACTGGCAACACTCCAACTCGCTGTCCCTGGACGGCAGATCTGGAACGAGGCTGGAGCCCGGCAGCAAAAAGCCACCCAAACGGGTGGCTTTTTTAATGCTCATTGTCGCCCCGAAAACCTGGCTTTCACCTTCAGGCCCAGCACGATTTCCCAAGAAAATCACCCTTTTTTACGCCTTATTACCCATAATTATTAAACTCAAGTTTACGTAAGGGTAAACCCAAGTTGTGGCGCTTTGGAGCTTACTCATAGACTAAACCCGGTGTATGGCCAATAAAAACGTACAAAAGGGACAAGCATGGTTTTGCGTCTAATCGACTCAATCAATGAATGGATAGGAAAGCTCATTTCCTTTATTGCCATCATTTTCTCCGCCATTATTATTTACGAAGTGTTCATGCGCTATGCGATGAATCAGCCCACTCGCTGGACTTTTGACGTCACCAAGCAGCTATATGGGTTTTACTTTCTGATGCTGGGTGCCTACGCACTTAAACACCAGGCCCATGTCCGGGTGGATCTGCTAATCAACCGCTTTTCCCCCACCGTGCGCAAATGGACCGAAATTGCGGGCTATCTGATTTTCTTCTTCCCCTTTGCCTGGGTATTTCTGACTCGCAGCTACGATTTCGCCATGCGCTCGCTGGCGCAAGGCGAAACCACTTACGGCGCAGTGCAGTTGCCCGTCTACCCCTTGAAGATGTCCATGGTCCTGGCCGCCGCGCTTTTGCTGCTCCAGGGCATTGCTGAAGTTATTCGTTTGTTGACCCAGAAGGAAGCCGCTCACCATGACGCCTGAACTGATCGCACTTGTCATGGGTGGCCTGCTCCTGCTTGGGCTATTCATGGGCCACCCTTTGGCCTTTGTTCTAGGTAGTACCGCCGTGATCGGCGCACTGGTGGCTGGCAAGCCCATGGTTCTGGGCATTGTCGTCAACCGCATTTACGGCGATGTCCTGGACAACTACACCCTGATCGCCATTCCTTTATTCATCCTGATGGCGCGCTTCCTGTCCGACTCGGAAGTGACTGACAAGATGTTCGAAGCCTTGCGCCTGCTCATGTCCCGAGTTCGTGGCGGGCTGGCACTAGCCGTGGTGTTCATCTCCATCCTTCTGGCAGCGACCACCGGCATTATTGGCGCCTCCATTACCGTCACCGGCATGATGGCCTTGCGCCCCATGCTGCGCTACGGCTACTGCCCCAAGCTGACCACCGGTGTTATTGCGGCCTCCGGCTGTCTGGGCATTCTGATTCCACCGTCCATCATGTTGATCCTGATGGCCAGCTACTCCCCCCTGTCCATCGGTGAGCTGTTCGCTGGCGCATTGATACCGGGTGTCCTGCTGGGCCTGCTGTATGCCGTCTGGGTGGTGTTCGTAGCCTGGCGTCACCCGGAACGTGCCCCCTCGGTGGAGCCTGATGAAAAGGTCTCCAAGCCCGCCCTGATCCGCATGCTGCTGGTGGAAGCCGTGCCTCCTATCTTTCTGATTCTGGGCATTCTGGGCTCCATGCTGGCCGGTATTGCAACGGCTACGGAAGCCTCGGCCATTGGGGTCTTGCTGTCCCTGCTGATCGTTATTTTCCGAGGCAAATTCAAATGGTCCATTTTCCTGAATGCGCTTTACGAAACGGGCCGTACTTCCTCCATGATTTTATTTATCGTGGTGGGTGCAACCGCCTTTACCGGCGTCTTTAATATCACCGGCGGTTTGGGTGCCGCACAAGATCTGATGCGTGGCCTGGATATGGAGCCCTGGCTGCTTATTGTGGTGATGCTGCTGATTATTTTTGTGCTGGGCTGCTTTCTGGACTGGACCGGTATTGTCCTGCTTTCCTTTCCGATTCTGTTGCCCATTGTGCAAGAGATGGGCATCAGCCTGCTATGGTTTGTGATTCTGGTCGCCGTTGTGTTGCAGACCTCTTTCCTGACCCCTCCCTTTGGTTATGCACTGTTTTACTTGCGGGCCATTACGCCCAAATCCGTCAAAACCATGGAGATCATTACCGGAGTCATTCCATTCATTGCCCTGATTATTTTGATGTGTATCTTGCTGGTCATTTTCCCTGGCCTGGCCACTTGGCTACCCACCGTCTTGTACGGAACTTAAATAAAACAAGGAGACACCATGAAACTGACAAAGAAGGCACTCTTCGCCTTGACGGGTTTTGCCCTGCTGGGCATGACCAGCCTGAGCCAGGCGGCACAAAAGTGGACCATGACCAGTACCTGGCCCGCTTCGATCGAGCTGGTGGAGCTGGACAAGAAATGGGTAGAGCTGGCTAACAAGCTGGTCGGCGACGAACTGAAAATCGAGTTCTTTGAAGGCGGCGCACTGGTTCCAACCGGCGAGGTCTTCAGCGCAGTGGAGTCCGGCACCATACAAGCCGGAGCAGACTGGCCTGGCTATTGGGCAGGCCGCAACCCCGCTTTCTCCCCTTTAGGAACACACTCCAGCCTGTTCAACGCCGTGGACTACGCCAACTGGATCAAGGAGTGGGGTGGCGCCGAGCTTTATAACGAAATCTACGGCAAGTACGGCATGGTGTACCTCCCCTACGCCATCACCAATAACGAATCCGGCTTCCATACCAATGTGCCGATTCGCAATCTGGAGGAAATCAAGGGCAAGCGTCTGCGCCTCTCTGGACTCGAGCAAGGCAAGGTACTCGAAAAAATTGGTGGCACGCAGGTGTCCATGGCTGGCCAGGAACTGTATCAATCGCTTGAACGCGGCGTGATTGAAGGAGCCGAGTTCTCCACTCCGAACGTGGACGTTTCTGCCGGGCTGCATCAGGTCACCAAGCACTGGACCACGCCGGGTTGGCACCAGTCCGCTTCCGTGTTTGGCGTCATGATCAATAAAACCGCCTGGGATGCGCTCAGTGATTCGGCCAAGGAGAAACTGCAAATTGCCGCCGACGCCACCATGATGTGGTCCATCGCTTTTACAGAGAAAAAGGCGACGGAAGGTCTGCGCACCTTCCAGAAAGCTGGCGTGGAAATCCACCGCATGGATGATGAAAGCCTGAAGACCATTCAGCAAGTCACCAACGAGGTGATGATTTCCATGGCTTGCAGCAATCCTGATGCGGCCAAGGTATATGCCAGCCAGATGGAATACCTGCATGACTACAAGGACTGGCGCGAAACCTCCATGCCCTTCAATCTGGGACGTCCGATTGATGGCCCGGATCTGGAGAAAATCAAAGCCTGCCTGAAATAAAACGCCCTCCTCCAATGAGCTTAAAAGCGATAGTGGTCCGCCACTATCGCTTTTTTTATGCGCCCCGCAATCAAGCCTGAATCGCTTTGATCGCTACAGGACCTGCAGAAAGGCCAGCAAAGCCTGAAGCTCCTCGTCGCTCAAGTTCAAGACCTGTATCCGTTCCGATTTACGCGGCACCAAAAGGCCGGTTTCTTTAGGGTCCGGCCCCATTGCTACGTCATACATACGCAACAGGCCATCCAGGCTGGGGAACAAACCGTTGTGCATCCAGGGACCTGCCTTGGCAACATTGCGCAGGCTGGGTGTTCGGAACAGCCCCAGATCCGCAGGATCTCGGGTCCATTCAAATCGTCCCAGATCCTGCAAGCGACGCCCATAAAAAGACAGGCCGATATTGTGAAAACCGTTGTCTGTCAGCATGGGGCCGTTATGGCAATTCATGCAGCGCGCCTTGGTACGGAACAGATGCAGACCGATCAGTTCCTGATCATTCAAGGCAGCCGTATTCCCGGCGATAAATTCATCAAAGCGCGTTGCTGCCGGACGAATGGTAACGACATAGGCGGCCAGGGCTCGGGCCAGCCGCTCAGCGTCAATGGAATTGGATGAGGATGCGCCAAAGGCTTGTTGAAATGCCTGACGATAGCCTTCCGAATCCTGCAAACGTGGGATCAAGTCACTCAAGGCATGGTTCATTTCTACCGGGTTTTCTATGGGGCCGACGACTTGCTCCTGCAAGGTTCGCGCACGGCCATCCCAGAACAGAGCGTCAGTAAAAGGCGCAGCAAACAAGGGTGGAGTACGGCGTTTTCCCATCAAGCCATCCTCCCCTACGGCTGATGCCTTGCCATCGGTAAAGGACTTGTCGGGCTGATGACAAGAGGCACAGGAGATCTGCTTCTTACGGGACAGCTGTTTGTCAAAAAACAGCCGTGCACCCAAGGAGACGATCTGCGTGTTCCTGGCATCCTCTGCCGCTTCTGGCTGGGCGCTGGAGCCCGGCCCAGGCACGGGCCCCCACTCTTGCCAGGGCTGCCCCGGATCAATGGTGGGCGCAGGCCATTGAGCGGGGATATTTTTATAGAGGGTGCGTAGACACCTGGCCTCAAGCATGTCCTTAGCTCCACAGGATTGCTCTGTTGTCTCCGACGCGGAAGACCCCGTAATGACCACAGGAGCAGAAGCTAAACCTGAGGCAAGCTTCTGGTCCGCTCCTGTCTCCACTCCCCCCGCAGCGCAAGCTGCCCCTGACAGCACTGTCCCCAGTGCCGCCATCAGCAAACTTGCGCCCGCTCGCCCTCCTTTTAATACCGATAGGAAGCGCGCAGCCACAGCTCTCGTCCTGTGCGATAAAGGTTCGGGTTCAGCACCGAGGTTGGGGTCGAGACAACCACGGGCGCTTGCTTGTCCAGCACGTTCAGCACATCCAGCCCCAGGCCCAGACCTTTAAGCATGGCTGGCTCCCAGTCCAGACGCATATCCCAGGTCCAGTAGGAACCAACCCGACCGGACTCGTACTTCTCCAACCCATCGCCCCTATTCAGACCCACATAGTGCACATCCATGCGGGCGCTGTTCCAATTAATCCGATTGTTCATCTGCAAGCCATACCGCGCCCACATGCCGGTTAGGCCAGCGCTGACTCGCCAAGGCAGGTTGTAGTCCCCCACTGGACGATCACCACGGCGTATCAGGTCACCGTTGTAATAGATGTTCTCCTCCTGTGCCTCCGCCTCGCCGTCGTAGCCGTCGGCCAGCTTGTTATTCCGCTTGCTGTGCTGATAGGTCACATCCACACGCCCCGTCCACAAGCTCTCACCCAAAGTCCAAGGGGCCGTATTCATCAGACTCAAGGTAAAGGCATCGGTTTTGGACTTGCCATTATTGGTGTAGATGTAGCCCGTCCTCGCCTGCCCTTCGATAGAGACTTGTTGACGACCATAGCGGCGCACATAGGCCAGTTCGGCTGCCACTTTGTTCGTCAGCTGTTGCTGCAAGCGCAAGGCCCACTCGTCGTCATACGGGGTTTTCAGGCCATCCAGCTTGTAGGCTGTATGCGAAGGACGGTCTACCGGATTGCCGCCCGTCACCAGCAAGGTGTGCAGTTGGCTCTTGCGCTCGCGCATGGCGATTCCAAGAATATCCATGCCGTAATAGCGCGACCAGCCACCCGACAAACGGGTTTCACCCGTCCCCAGCACATCCCATTCCAGCAAGGTACGCGGAGCCAGATTGGTGTTGCCAAAGTAGTTGTCCTTATCCATGCGCAAGCCTGTTGTCAGGGCCAGACGCTGCCAGGACATGCGATCCGATACATAAACGGACGCATTGGTATAGCTGACGCCCACCTCTCCAGCGCGGTAATAATTCAAGACCTGAACCTTGCTGGGCTGCCCCTCGCTGTAATGGCGTTTCTGCCCCCCGTAGGCATCCCGATCTCGGACAAATTCTCCCTTGGTATGGGCCAGCTCAAAGCCCACGTAGGGCGTATGTTCGATTGCCCCGGTCTGAAACGGCTTGAACTCCAGTCGAGTCTTCATGGTCAGATTGCGTTGCTCGGTAGACTCCTGCCCGAAACCACCGCTGATATAGGTGTAATCGGGTCGGCCATTGGGCAGAAACACCATATTGACCATATATTCCGTACCGTCGGAATTACGGTAGCTGTTCATCTGGTCGTACCCCAGCTGCAAGCGCCCCTGCCCCCAGCCAAAATCATGGTTCAGGTCAAAGCCCAGACCATAAGCTTTTTGTTGATGCTGCCACTGAACACGATTGGCCATCATGCCGGAATCGACCAGATCCTCGCGCCGATCCGCGTATTTGAAGGTCAAGGCGGAATCCGTGCTGCCACTCCAACGGGTATGGATTTTGGCGAACACATTATCGACACGGTCTTTGGAGTTCGTATTCACATCGGTGAACTCCTTCTCGTGCAAGACGCGCATGGCGCGATCAATGCTGGACTCACGCCGGGACACATTGATCAAGGCCGCAGTATTGTCCGTAATGCCCACATCCAGCATGGCGGATGAAAAACGCTTGGTCCAGGCAGGGGTGAAACCGGGCTCACCCGCACCGAACTTTTTCTTTTGCTCTTCAGGTACAGTCTGCGAGGTCAGCCCGGAAGAGTTGTAGCTGAAGTCCGCACGGAAGCTGTTATCACCCTTGGGATCACGCACCTTGGCATCGACCACGCCCCCAGTGAAGCGGCCGTATTCCACGGGAATGCTGCTATCGAGCACCGTCACGCTTTCCAGCATATTAGTGTCCAGGTTGTAGGCCTGGGAGTAGGCAGGCACATTGCCCACCTGCAAATTCAAATTGCGGCTGGCAGGATCAATCTGATTGGTGGAGCTGATGCCATCAATCTGGAACTGATTCTGAAAAGGGCTGGCCCCGTAGAAGCTGATATCTTCCAGCGCCAGAGACCCACGATTGGCACTGGTTTTTGCGGCCTCGTTCTGACGCACAGCCGGGTTATCGGCCAGAAGGCTGGACAGATCACGGTTACCCGCTGCGCGTTGATCCAGTTCCTCGCGGGTATAGTTGCGTTCACCAACACGCTGGCCTTGTACACGGACGGGCTCCAGCACGGACAAGCCTTTGGCAACGGGGGCCGTCACAATCGTATAACGCTGATCGCCCTGGGCTCTGGCCGCCAGTCCCCAAGGGGTCAGCAAGGTATCCAAAGCCTGCTCAACCGTCAGTTCACCCTGCAAGGCCACGGCGCGCTTTTCCCGAACCTGCCCCGGTGAAAACGCAATCTCCACCTGGGCCTGACGGCCAATCTGCAAGAGTGCATCGGCCAAGGGCTGCGACGCCATATCCAGCACAATAGGCCCGGCAGCGTGTGCCGGCATGGGCTGCATCAGCAGCAAGACACTGGCCATCAAGAAAGCCAGTTGCCCTTGCTTGAAGCGCGAGCCTTGGGAAGAAGAAAAAGAGTCGGTTGTCACGCCGGGGCGAACTTGCCTGCGCAAGGCAAAAAGGGACGGCGTGTCCTGCAAAGCGCACTTCATGATTGAGCATCCTATGTAAACAACTACCCTCAGGACGCTGTGCTACCCCTCTCCCCTCACCCCTGATTGCCATCGTATTTTTTAATTGATAATAATTATCATTAGTAAATAACTATAAACCCTGGTAACTCCTTGATTTGCAAGCCTTGGCCCAAGGTCAGCAAGGTCAGGGCAGCGGCTGGACGAGTCGCTTGCACCACACCGGACACTCGCGTGGCCCCCGCCTGCTCGCTGCCAATCCAGATCACTCGATGTGTGTATTCGCCCAACTGGCGGGCTACGTCCCGCAAGCTGACATCATCAAAGCTCAACAAACCGTTGGTCCAGGCCGGTGCCGCCTCCGCTTGAGTGGAAGCCGTAGACTGAGCCAACTGCGCCCGCAGTTGCCCGCCCGCTACCGTGGCACTGTCTCCCGGCTGCAAGATTACTGGCTGCGAGGTATCGCAAGACTGGCACTGCACCTGCACGGTATGTTCGTATACCGCCACGGCGCTGATCTGATCTTTAAGACTGACCTCGTAGCGTGTTCCCAAAGCCGTCGCCTGTGCCGGACCGGCCTGCACAGTGAACGGGCCTGTCTGGGGCGAAGCAGGTACCACCTGAAAGAAGGCACGCCCCGACTCCACGCTGACTTGTCGTTGACCATTTTCAAAATTCAGACGTACACGAGTCTGTGCGTCCATAATCGCCACCGAGCCATCAGGCAGACTCAATTGAGTGATCTCCACCCCGCTGCGGATCGAGCCTTGCAGCTCGAACATCTGCCAGGCGTAAAAAGACGCCCCCATCAAGACACAGGCACTGGCCAGCGTTTTGACGCTGGACTTTCTCTTTTTACCAGCGATGGGCAGCACCGAAACCTGATCTAGCCGCCGCCAACTGGCCACCAAGGCATCATAGGTTTGCGCATGCAAAGGATCGGCTTCATACCAAGCGTCAAACTGAGCCAGGGCGTCCGGCTCCAGCTTGGTGCCTTCTTTACGCACCACCCAGCGGGCAGCGTCTTCATCCACTCGGCTCCAGGCCGAATCTGGTTGCGCGTTCATACTGCGGAGTTAAAGACTTGGTGCGCCACCAGCAAAATGCGCATCATGTGTTTCTCAATCGTGCTCTCGGACACTGACAACTTCTGGGCGATCTGCGCGTAGCTCATCTCCTCACAGCGATGCATCATGAAAATCCGCACACTGCGCTGGGACTGGGCCATCAAGGCCTGCTCCAGACGCTGCAAGGTTTCCTTGGCCAGCACTTCCTCATATGTATCCGGGGCATGGTGATGGGCGACGCTCAAGGCATAGCCATCGAAAGCAGCTTGCTCACGTGTTTGACGCCGATACCAGTCCGCCGCAATATTGGCGGCCACTCTGAACACATAAGCCCGGTGGTTGTCTGCCGTGACCTGCTTGCCCTTCTCCAGCAAACGCAGCCAAGTGTCATGCGCGCAATCTTGCGCCAGTTCAGAGCAGTGAGTACGCCTGCGCAGATAGCGGATCAAATCCGGGTAGTGGGTCAGGAACGCCGCCGTCAGCTTGGACATAGAGACAATCAGGTTAACATCTAATTAATAATCATTCTCATTATTATATACACGTCCTGCACCTTGTTTGCTACTACCTGCCATCAATACGTCCGCTGATAGTTGCTATCGCCTGGATGCCTTCTCCAGCCTGCAGACATAAAAAAAGCGCAGCGTGTCTATACGCTGCGCCTGCAAAAAAACAAGTTTGAGCGCTTAGGCTTTCTTCAAATACATAGCCTTCAACAAGTAGCTGATGCCATCAATCTTGCAGTCGACTTCATGATCACCACGAACCAGGCGTATGCCTTTAGCCTTCGCACCTTTCTTCAAGGTGCTGGAGCCTTTAACCTTCAAGTCGCGGATCAGAATCACATCGTCGCCCGCAGCCAGCAAGTTGCCGTTGCTGTCCTTGACGATCAGCTCATCGTCATCGGTGTCTGTTTCGGCAGCCGGGTCCGCGTCTTGCCATTCATAACCGCAATCGGCACATACCCATTGCTCCGTGTCATGGTAGGTATTTTCCAAGGTGCACTGAGGACAGGGAAGCGGTGTGCTCATATTTTTTTCCTGTAAAAAGCTGGGTGCTGCTGCACCAGAAGTGCGGCCAGTTTAGCCGTTTGCATCAGGAAGACCAAAAACGCAAGATTCACATCAACCATGGCGACGGGCTTGCGGCCAAGCCGTGCTTCACTCATAGCAACGTCAGCTCCCTTAACAAGGGCAAACAAGCTGCGCATCAGGCTACAGAATTAACAATCTCTTCAAGCACCAATCCCATACCGCCTCCACCGACTGTCTGACCGGAGCTGATCGCTTGCGTACCAGATAGAAATCCGGCCCCGAAGTTCCTGCTTGCGCCACCTGCACCAAACGCCCAGCGGCCAGATCTACTGCCACAAAAACCTTGCATGCCAGCGCTACACCTTGACCTGCCATGGCTGCGTCCAATGCCAACGTTGTCTGATTGAACACCGCACCCGACAATTTGCCACCGCCTTTCAAAAACGTAGCCCAATGATCGTGAGCATCATGCAATAAAGGCAAAGCACGCAGTTGCTCCATCGGCAAAGGAAGCATCATGTTCCCTACCAAACGAGGGCTTGCCACTGCTACCAGATCCTGACGAAACAATAGCCGGGCCTCCAGATCCGCAGAAAATGGCGGACGAGTCAGGCGCACAGCAATATCAACCTGATCGCGCTCAAAATCCGACAAGGCCTCGGTTGCCACGGTACGCAGCTCCACATCGGGCAAGACCGCCTGCAAATCCCCTAGACGAGGAATCAGTAATTTGGCCGCCACCGTGGGGGTGACGCTGATCGTGACCGTATCGGGTCGCACCAACAAGCGCCCTGTTGCATCAGCCAAGGTATCAAAAGCACGAGTCACCTCGGCCAAATAGGCCGCGCCCGCTAAAGTCAGCTGCAAACCACGCGGATGACGCTGGAAAAGCGCCAGCCCCAGATGCTCTTCCAAGGCCCGGACTTGCTGGGCGACTGCACCTTGAGTCACGCCCAGCTCATCAGCAGCGGCACGAAAACTCAAACGACGGCCAGACACTTCAAAAGCACGCAAGGCATTGAGCGGAGGCAATGAACGGCGAGATTTCATCATCTTTTTGACAGTAGTTTTTCTACATCCTGGAGGGTTTATTTATCGCATGATTTTTCCATTCCAGGCTGAAATAATAATATCAATCTCAATATATGGAGGCTCTCATGACTGTAGAAAAAGTAGCACTTATTAGCGCAGGTGGCTCGGGCATGGGCGCCGCTGCGGCCCGCAGACTGGCTCAAGATGGTTATCGCGTCGCCATCCTGTCCTCGTCCGGCAAGGGCGAGGCATTGGCTAAAGAACTGGGCGGTGTGGGCTTGACTGGCTCGAATCAATCTAACGAAGATTTACAGCGCCTGGTTGACCTGGCCATGCAGCGCTGGGGGCGTATCGACGCCTTGGTCAGCTCCGCCGGACACGGTCCACGCGGCCCGGTTCTGGAGATCAGCGACGAAGACTGGCACAAAGGCATGGATGTCTATTTTCTGAATGCCGTGCGTCCAGCTCGACTGGTGGCCCCCATCATGGCCGCACAAGGAGGCGGGGCTATTGTGAATATTTCTACAGCATGGGCGTTTGAGCCTGCGGAGATGTTCCCCACTTCGGCTGTATTCCGCGCTGGGCTAGCCAGCTTCACCAAGATTTTTGCGGACAGCTATGCAGCCAAGAATGTACGCATGAACAACGTGCTGCCTGGCTGGATTGATAGCCTGCCGGCGACCGAAGAACGTCGCGAAAGTGTGCCTATGGGACGTTATGGAACAGCCGAGGAAATTGCCGCGACAATTGCGTTTTTGTTGTCGGATGGAGCCGGCTACATTACGGGACAGAACATCAAGGTGGATGGTGGGCTGACTCGGTCAGTGTGAGCAGCCAAGCGCTGAGCTGACTGGCTGTGTTCACACTAAGGCTACTGTGCACACACTAAATAAAGGCCTTATGGGATCCATGAGTTCAATCCAGCAGCTGAGGCATAAACCAGCAAAGCAATAATCATGTCTTGACCCAATGCTACGGTGCCTGGAAGTCCAGGTCGGCTCGAACGGGAGCCGACCTACTCACACCGCACAACATCAACTCTGAACCTCTGCACCAAAAACTCCAGGCTAACAATCACAGCCCCAGCTGCTAACGCGCTTGCCCGTACCAAGGAACAAGCTTGGCCTGCAATCGACGCAAACCAATTTCAAGCACAAACGCCACCAAAGCGATCAGCAAAATCCCCGCCATCACCACATCAGTTGCCAGAAACTGCCCCGCTGACTGAACCATAAATCCCAAACCACGCGTGGCAGCAACCAGCTCCGAAGCCACAAGGGTTGACCACCCCACTCCCAAACCGATGCGCAAGCCCGTCAAAATATCAGGCAAGGCACTGGGGATAATGATGTAACGCAGCAACTGAGCACGCGTCGCCCCCAAAGATTGAGCCGCACGCAGTTTCACCGGATCCACATTACGCACTCCGCCAGCTGTCGCTATCGTGATCGGCGCAAAAATCGCCAGATAAATCAGCAGTACTTTTGATAGCTCACCAATCCCAAACCAGATCACGATCAGCGGCAAATACGCCAGCGGAGGAATCGGACGATAGAATTCAATCAAAGGATCCAGAATGCCCTGGGCAATGCGATTACGACCAATCGCGATACCCGTAGGAATCGCCAACAAGACAGCGGCAAACAATGCCAAGCTAATCCGCCACAAACTGGCCGCCAGATGCTGCTGCACCGTGGCATCCATATAGCCCACAGAGAACAGACGAAAAACGCGACTCAGCACGGCCTGGGGTGATGGGAGAAACAGCGGGTCCACATAGCCCCACTCAGTAACGGCCCACCACAAGAACAGCACTCCACTTAGGGTAAGCAAACTGATCACGGCAATAGACGTTTGCCGAGGCTTAGTGGACGTTGATTGATGAGGCTTGGAATCGCTGCCTACGCTTAAAGACGAAGCACCCGACAAACCAGCGATATCGCCTGCTTGCAGAACCTCGCCAGCGACAGAGGATTTCATAAACAATCTCCCAAGTTCAGGCCGAAGCGGCAACAGGATGCGCCGAGAAAACATGCTCCAGCACGCGCTCTCGCGCCGCGATGAACTCCGGCGAGGACTTCACCTGACGCACCGGCTGCCCATCGGTGTAACGTCGCCCAAAATCCAGCACCAAACGCTCCACCACATGCCCAGGCGTACCACCCAAAATGATCAGATCGGTAGCCAAAAACACAGCTTCTTCAATATCGTGAGTAATCAGAAAAACAGGCTTGGCGCTACGCTGCCAAACATTTAACAGCAGCGTCTGGGCCTGCTCGCGGGTGAAGGCATCCAGCGCCCCAAACGGCTCATCCAGCAAGAGCACACGCGGGTCCGCTGCCAGAGCACGAGCAATACCCACCCGCTGCTTCTGACCACCAGACAATTGCCAGATACGGCGCTGCTCCAAGCCCTCCAGCCCCACCAAAGCCAATTGATGACGGGCCGCAGCCTGCCGCTGCTCCTTGGACTCCCCCCGCAGCGTCAAACCAAAAGCCACGTTCTCCAGAACCGTCTGCCAAGGCAGCAAGGCGTCGTCCTGGAACACCACACCGCGATCAGCCCCAGGGCCGCGCACAGGTTCGCCATCCAAGATAATCGTTCCAGCACTGGGCAAGGTGAAGCCTGCAATCAGATTCAACAAAGTAGTCTTGCCACTTCCCGAAGGCCCCAGCACCACCACCAACTGCCCCGACCCCAATTGCAGCGACACATCTCGCAGCGCCAAATGATCGGCACCGGGATAACGTGCGCTGACGCGATTCAGTGTTAACTGCGCCATCAGAATTACTTGGCCGACGAGGCAGCCGCCTCGACATATTTGCCGGTGGTGTAACCGGCGTAATCAGGCAAAACCTCGTCGATACGGCCCTGCTCTTTCAAAAAAGCAGAGGTATCGGCCAAGGCCTTGGCAGTGGGCTGACCTAAGGTCTTGATCTGATCAGCCGCAGATAAAAAGCCGCTGCCAGCCAGCACATTGGGGATTTCTTGAGGCGTCGCGCCAGTCAGGCGAGACAGCTTGTTGATGTTGTCGGCATTGGCAACCCAGGCAGCAGGATCATGCGTATAGCTCTCGTACGCAGCCAAGGTGACACGAGCAAAAGCAGACACAATATCCGGATGTTTTTCCGCAAAATCCTTGCGCACCAACCACACATCGAAAGTCGGAGCACCCAACTTGGCCAGCTCCCCAGAACTGATCAGCACCTTGCCGCTTTCCTTGGCCTTGCTCAAGGCCGGGTCCCACGTGTAGGCACCATCAATATCACCGCGAGCCCAGGCTGCTACGATATTGGCCGGAGTCAGATTAATGATATTGAGCTGCTTGGGGTCGATCTTCCAATGCTTGAGCGCAGCCAGCAGACTGTAGTGACTGGTCGACACAAAAGGCGTGGCAATCGTCTTGCCAACAAGATCTTGCGGAGCCTGAATACCCGAACCGTTACGCACCACCAGCTCTTCGCTGGTGCCCAGCTCAGCAGCAATCAGGAATGTCTCGATAGGTAACTTACGGCTGGCCGCAGCGGCCAAGGGGCTGGAGCCTAAATAGGCAATCTGCACATCGCCGGAAGCGACGGCATTAATGACTTCAGCGCCACCATCAAACTTACGCCAGTCGATTTTCGCGCCCGTTTCTTTTTCATAAACGCCATCGGCCTGAGGCACATTGGATGGAGTGGGAATGGTCTGATAAGCAACGGTCAGGCTGGTGGCCTGCGCGCTTAGAGATACGACGCTGGCCGCTAAAGCCAGGCCCAGATGCTGCAGAGTTTTCGTCAACGACATGAAGCATTCCTCGATGATGGTGGCGGCTTGATAAGCCCTTAGGTCGAGGAATCAGAATAGACAAAAGAACTTGAGGGTCAAAAGACCGATTTCGCTTATTGTTAGTGCGCGAATTTATGAGGTGTAAAGACGAACGGGCGATAAACCGGCTCAAAAGCGTCTAACTCTGCCTCAACAGAATTGCCCCCCTTATATGCAAGGACAAGATCAAAACAAAGCCCATCATCTAGCCGTTAGCGTGTCTTTGAGTGCCCACGAACGATCAGGAAGAACAACACGCAAACCAGCACCAATAGCGCAAAGAAAGCAAGGCCAATGCTGAAGTTCTCCGTCCCAAAATCGCGCAACAGGGTGACCGCATCCAAGGCGCTGTAAAGGCCGAATAGCAAGGTTGGGACAAACAGGATCGTCGCCAGCGTCTTGATGAGGTTGCGAGACCGTATTGCCAGCAGCACGGCAAAAACAATGGTCGCCACAAGCAGAACAGGAATTCCAGCAACCAGGGTCAGCAAACCATCGGACGCCAAAGCCGGGACGGGTACGAACAGCGCAAGGGCTCCAGCACGTTTGAATAAGTTCATGAGCCTAACCTTGAGTTGGACAAGAAACACAGCAGACTATGGCAAGGCTACCGTCTTTAATAAAACCAAACCATCCTGAACGCCTTGCTCGGCCTAATCGCCAACATCAAACCGGCGTGCTAAATGCCGGGTGGTAAGTAACCGTACCGGCTGGCACAACTTGCCCGAAGGACAGGGCCATGAAGTACTCAGAAGGGACGCCCGGCAACACAAGCCTGGCTTCAGGTTTGAATCCGAATCGTTGATAGTAGGATGGGTCACCAAGAACAACGCAGCCCGCTGCACCCTGCTCGGCAAGCCTCCCCAAGGCCTCACGCATCAACTGCGACCCGATACCACGGCCCTGAAGCCTTGGGATCACAGAGACAGGGCCAATCCCAAACCACCCTGAGGTGCCATCGGAGATGGAAACGGGTGACACGGCGACATGCCCAAGAAGGGAGCCACCCTGCTCCGCAACCAGGGAAACGCTTAATGCTCCCGCATCGCGCAAGGCAGCAAGAATAAACTGTTCGTTGTGGCTTGTATGAGGCGCGTCACGAAACGCAGCCCCTGTAACAGTCTCGATGGCAGCAAAATCAGCCAAAGTCTCGGGGCGGATGATGAGTTTTGTCATGAGCCCAGTATAAGTAAACACCGACGGCTTTCCATCATCCCGACGAGCAATAAAAAACGGCCCACATTGCTGTGGGCCGTTTTCTTTATCCTGGTGGCGCATCCCTGATTCGAACAGGGGACCTGCGGATTATAATTAACACAAGCCCTATAGCGTAGATATTTTCCAATCAGCAGGCCAAACTTTAAGTCTTCGCTACACATACTCTATCTTTACCATAGCACCAACGATTAATTACTACCAAAAATCTGCTTTGATGCCCATACCCCCAGAACAAGACAAAAATCATACTCCAATCAGGCAAATCAATAAAAACTTTCACTTTTACAATTCATTTTTACCCCCCCGAATTTCATCATTTGATTTTGCATGAGCCTCAACAACCCCCTTAGAAGTATCCACCTTCTCAGAAAAAGGCTCTTTATAAATATCAAAATAAACATCATAAAACTCGGGTCGTTCACGGAACTTCTCGAATAATGGCCATGTATGATAAGCAGCTTGATTAACCAATTCGCCAGTCCTCCCAATACTTCTCATTAGCTTAACAGCTTCCTCAAAATCCTCTTTTAATACGGAAATTGCAAGCCTAAAATCTCTATAACTTGCAGACCAATCAAATGAATCAATAACAGCTAACGATTTTTCTTTTTTTTCAGAAAAACTAAGACCAATCGCAATATTTATTATTCTAATCCTTAAATTAATTTCCGATATACCCTTAACCATTTGATCGCTTAAGGCAAAATCAAATAAATCAGAAACAAGCTCCCATCGCTTTTGCTGCAAACACATATATATAGTGTCATTAAGAGAGGAATGAATGCTCTCTAACTCGGAAGGAAAAATCTTACTCCATAAAGTATAACCGAGCATTAATCCAACCTTAGATAAAAGACGGGCGGAATAGCTAAGATACTCGTAAGTAACGACAACATTTTCACCCAGCTTAGGGCGAGACTCAAATTTATATCCCTCTCTATCACAAACTAATAAATATTGATCGCTTACAATACCACCATTATGCATCAATATATTCCTTCTTTGAGATAGCTCGACAAACTTCCCCCACTCAGGAAATTTCCTTAACTGCAAATTAAATTTTTTTTCAAGATTAGAAAACTGCTCAACATAACTATCACGCCTGAAGGTTTCTATCTCTTTATCAAGCATGGTCATTTTCACCGAAGTCAAGTCTTCGTGATCCATTATCTCAGATAGAGATATTTCCCGTGAAATACCTTTCAATAAATTATTGTTTTTTAAATATATCGCCTTAAGCAAATCACCCATATATGAATCAAACTCAGCAAACAACTGAGTAAATAAGCTTTTCGCCAAAACTGCAGAGGAGCTCTCCAACCTAAGCTCCTCAAGTCTCCTTATCACATTAGTGAATTCAGCAAAATCGCGAGCAGACTCTAACGCGTAGCTATTTAATCCGTCGAGAGTAGTGGGAATTTCAGGCAGAAGCTGCTCAATTTTTTTATTTATTTTTTCAATTTCGCTTTTTTTCCACTTAGATATATGCGGAAGAGCTATTCCGGCTGTATCCAAAATACTCTTAATTGAAGAAACATAGCTATCAACCACAGATTTTATTAATTTTGAAACCTTATCGCTTACTCCCTTAGAAATCACAAGATCTAAATCTTTATTTTTCCCAGAATCATAGCCTGGCTCAATATTACTATCTGATGTCATTTTTTATTTTAAACAATACAATCTATTGGCATTTAAATTAAAGCCAAAAGTTTTTTAATAAACACAGGAAATTAATTTGATCTTATAGTCCAAAAAACACCCTCAAGCAAGACACAATAGTGCCGAGGCGTCCACGCTCACCACTAGGCAAGGCTCCAGGAGCAAGGCCCCCCCCACACACAACCCAACCTAAAGCATATTTTATAAGGCAACGATATCCAGGACTCGATTCGCCGGATACTCACTCGGCTCCAGCAACCTAGACTGCGGCTTCCGTGCACGCCCCTGACATTACAGGCAACCACCTAAAGTGCCACTAGTGACAACCAGCACCTAGCTAGGTCAATGATGTGCGACCAAGACACTTTCAGCACATGCCCAGCAAAGAAAGATGAAACACGCATGCAATTGGCGGAAGACAAGGGCTGGTCGACAGCCGCAACCGCCATCATTCAATCCTGCGTTGACACCCCAACCGCAGAAAACAAAAAAGCCACCCGGCTGGGTGGCTTTAATGTCCTGATTTAACAGGTATATTCTGGTGGCGCATCCCTGATTCGAACAGGGGACCTGCGGATTATGATTCCGTCGCTCTAACCTGCTGAGCTAATGCGCCGAAGAAGAAATTATAGCAAGGTTTCGTCTTTTAGCAAGCACTTATCTCGATCTTTTTTCATCTTTTTGATGATTCTCTCCTATGAAAACGCTAAGCCCTTGTATTCATTGAACTTCCCTTCTTCAACGCCTGTTCCGGCCACTCAGCCAAATGATACAAAAAGTAAGCAGACCAGCCATTCCCTGCTACCCCTCCCCCTTGCGCCCTATCAAGCCTGTTTATCCCCCCTATTGCTACACTGCCCGCTTGGCGTTTGATCCGTCCTTGTTAATTGACTGACGTCCGTGATCCGGACTTTCCACAGGAACTTTGTTTATGGCCAGTACGCTTGCTATTGTTGTCTCGCTTTTGCTGCTGATGTTCTTCGCTTATCGGGGGGTGACGGTTCTGTTGCTGGCCCCCTTGATGGCCGCCCTGGCTGTGCTGCTCTCGGGGGACTCCGGATTTTTGTTGCCCATCTACACCTCCACCTTCATGAGCGCGCTTAGCGGCTATGTGCTTCAGTTCTTGCCCATCTTCTTGTTAGGTGCCTTGTTTGGTCAGTTGATGGCGGACTCCGGAGCGGCTCAGGCGATTGCTCAGTGGATCACGCGCAAGCTGGGGCATCGTCATGCTATTGCCACCATTGTGATGGTGTGCGGCGTACTGACTTATGGTGGTGTGTCCTTGTTCGTGGTGGCCTTTGCCATCTATCCGATCGCCAAGGATCTGTTTCGCGCCGCAGGCATCCCCAAGCGTCTGATTCCCGCGTCGATTGCTTTGGGCTCCTTTACCTTCACCATGACGGCTCTGCCTGGCACGCCTGCCATTCAGAACGCGATTCCTATTCCTTATTACGGCACTAACGTGTTTGCTGCACCTGGGCTGGGGATTATTGGTGGTTTGATCATGGCTTTGGGTGGCTTGTGGTGGCTACAATCGCGCGCGCGCAAAGCAGCAGCCAAGGGTGAAACCTATGGCGATCACGGTCAGGATCATTTTGAGACCAGCGACGATCACAGTACGCATGGTCAGAAACCCATGCCTATCTTCCTGGCCATCTTGCCGCTGATTCTGGTGATTGGCGTCAATGCCTTGTTCACTTATGGGATTTTCCCCGGCACGAACTTCGAGTTCATGGCCGAGCGTTTCCCGCAGGTTGATCCCGCCAAGATTACCGGTCTGTGGGCGCTGATTATTGCCTTGATTACCGCGAACCTGGTGCTGATCATCAACCGCTTGGGTCACTGGAAGAGTCTGCGCGAGAGCATCAACAAAGGCGTGTTTGGTTTCATGCTGCCTTTGTTCAATACCGCCTCTGAAGTTGGCTACGGCGCGGTGATTGCCAGCCTGGCAGGCTTTGCGATTATTCGGGACTTTGTGTTGAACGTGGCTCCTGGCAATCCGCTTATTTCTGAAGCAGTGGCCATGACGACATTGGCCGGGATTACAGGCTCGTCTTCGGGCGGTTTGAGTATTGCCTTGCAGACGTTGGGTTCGGATTATTTGGCGATGGCCCAGCAGGCTGGCATCAGCCCTGAACTGCTGCACCGTGTGGCGGTGATGGCAGCGGGCGGTCTGGATACCCTGCCCCATTGCGGCGCGATCATTACCTTGCTGTCCATCTGCAAGCTGAACCACCGTCAGTCCTATGGCAATATCGCCATGGTGACAATGGCTGCTCCTATCTTTGCGCTGATCACCGTGATTACGCTGGGTACGATTTTTGGCAGCTTCTAGATTTTCTTCTCATCACTGCATCGAGCCAGCCCATTGAGCTGGCTTTTTTTTAGTCCACATGGAGACAGCCGACACACCAGAACCGTAGAGTCAGGACTTAAAAACCACACCCAAGAACCTTTTAAACCTGCATCAGTAGAAACACCAGCAACAACAAAAGCCTCCATAAGCCGCTGATTTACAATAATAAAAACCAACATAACACAAACAATATAACCATTATCACGCTATTTTCAGATATTCTCCGCCACTATCAGAAATGCTTCATGCCTATGAAGCTAGCCAGCTAACTAAAAAATAATCAGGTCCCGCTACGCCATCTACAAAAAAGGCGAGGCGAGGTCCTACCTAATAGCGAAGATTCGGAGACACACATATGAAATTTGGCCAAAAGCCCAACTTCGGGTTCTGACACGTCCCTATCATCAGCCACGCTCAAGGATGCTGTACGACTACGCATCTGAAGGCGAAGTGTTGCTCTCAATATCGCGACGTATCTTTTATTATCCGGAGGTCCTGCATGAGCACAGCGCCTTTTAATCGGCGACAGTTCCTAAAATTTAGTGTCGTATCCGGCGTATCCATTTATATGGCGCCTTTTTTACCCAAAGCGGCACAGGCCACACTTCTGGGAGAACAAGACTCCCGCCCTACGCCCTGGAATAGCGTAGAGCGACAAGTACCCCTCAAGATTGACGGTACGCGACAAGTCACCGGCAGCAAATTTTTTGTGCGTGATATTCGCGCCAAAGATATGCCCGGTTGGCCAGAGCATCAGGCTCACGCCTTTATCCTGCGCGCCGCTCAAGCTGATCATCGTTACATCGGCTTGGACCTGGAAGCGCTAGGTGCCGACCTACAGCCCGACATACTGATCCAGGCCCAGGACCTCGCCAAGGCACAACTGGAACTGCCCGACTATTACAACGACGAGATGCTACTGGCCACCGGTAAGACGGCACCCTTTTTAGGGCACCCGGTCGCCATCTTGATCTACAAAGACTTTGATCGCTACCGCCGCGCTAAAAATGCCAGCAAGAGATCCGCCGTGCTGAAGTATGGAGACAAGACAGGCTTCCGGGAAATAGATGCCTATGGTGGAGCTCGCTATATCCGTGTAGAGGGCGATACTCCAGGGGCCGACGATATATTCTCCAGCATGAAGGATGGAGTCGTGTTTCCGGAAAAAATTCAGGGAAACTCACCTGTATGGCCGTCCAGCAAGGGGAACACCAATACAGCAAAGGCCATCGCCTTGAGCGAAGCGATGCAAGAACGTTTCGACCAACCGCCTGATGATTGGCTCGTGTTCGATGGTGAGTACTACTCCCAATCGATCGACGGCGCCCCTTTAGAACCGGAGTGCATCAATTGCTGGTATGACAACAAAAACAAAGAGCTGCAAATGGTGGTCGGCTCCCAAACCCCGGGAGCGGATGGAGCAGAAGCTGCGGGCATAGTGGCCGCGTCCCAATTTGGTTTGGAGAACATCATTGTCCACCCCTGTACGGCCACAGGTTACGGGGTCAAGGAGCACAGCGCTTTCAACCACTACGGAGTTGTTGCTGCCCTGTTTGCAGACAATATGCCCGTACGGCTAGCCAATGACCGCTTTGAGCAGTTTCAAGCTGGTCAAAAACGACACTCCAACCGCATGAACAACCGCATTGCTATCGACAGAAAGAGCGGCAAGATCATGCAGTACCAGAGCTTTAGCATCACGGACGGTGGGGGCAGGGCTACGTGCAGCTGGGCGGTCACTACAGGCGGTGCACAAAGCGCACAGGGTATTTACTATCTGCCCAAGAGCGACTCCTGGGGAATTGCACTGGCCTCGCGCGCGGTAGAGGCAGGCTCCATGCGTGGTTATGGCAAGGGACAGACCATGACGGCCATGGAACTGATGTTGGACGAAGCAGCTGCTCGCCTGAACATGGACCCCATCGAATTGCGCCTCAAGAACGTCATGCACAGCGGTCAGAAAAATATGGAAGGAGGGATTCCGGCGGGCTCCCTGCGTGCCCGGGAGATTTTAGAAAAAGCACATCAACATCCATTGTGGACCGGGCGGGACAAGAAAAAGAAAGAGTTTGAAGCCAGCAACCCAGGCAAGCTGTATGGCGTGGGCTTTGCCTGTGTTATGAAAAACTATGGCACCGGCGCGCAAGGAGACCATTCTGGTATCGAAATTGATGAGCAAGGGCAAGTCCATCTTCGCACCTCGACGGTAGAAATTGGTACGGGCTCGGCAACGTCCCAAGCAGTGATCTGTGCCAAGTGGGTTGGCCGCGCTGCGCACACGGTAAAGGCTTCACATCTTGACTGGCCCGAGCTGGATATGCAGGCTACTCACAACCCCTACACCTTAAAACAGCCTGATCAAGACAAACATCAAACCAATCCACGCTGGACACCGGTTCTATCCTCCGGCTCCTACGCCAGCAGTTCCTCCTACTTTGGTTCTCACGGCACCTCGGAAGCGGCTCGCTTGCTGTTTCTGTATGGACTATGGCCAGCTGCCCTGTCCATCTGGGGGGAAGGTTACGGTGGCGGTCAAATCGCCCCCTTGACCGTACGCCCTGAAGACGCCAGCTGGACCGACGATGGCCTGCTCAGCACCGCAGGTCTGGAACCTCTCACACTGCAACAACTGGCCAAACGCGCCCACGAGCTGGAATTGGTTACTGGTGTTGTGCTGCATGCGTTTAACCGCTACCAGTGGGCCGAGGCCGACTTTGAGGTAGCTGGCCAAAACCTGCGACTGCCGCTGGATGGGCTGGCACTGCGCCATGGAGCAGGAGCCAAGACCGAACAGGCCAAGGCGCGTAATGGCTACCAGCGACTGGAGCGACGCAACATCAGCTACCCGCCTGTGTCACGTCGTCGAGGCGGTTACCTGTATTACTCCGCCGTTGGCGTGTTAACGGAAGTGGAGATCGACAGCAAAAGTGGAGAACAGACCTTATTGTCAGCGCATACGTGGATCGACTGCGGCAAGCCCATCGTGCCCCAACTAGTCATGAGTCAGGCCGAGGGAGGTTTAGCCATGGGATTGGGTCAGGCCTGGTTCGAGGATTTACCGCTGCACGAGGGTGGCCCCGGCGATGGCTCCTGGAATTTTCACCGCTATCGCCTACCTCGCGCCAAGGATGTGGCCGTCTGGAACACCAGTTTCGAACTACTGGACCAGATTTCCGAGACTGACTCTCCAAAGGGAATTGCCGAAGTGGTGATGATCCCCATCATTGCTGCCGCTGTCAGCGGTGTTAACCACGCTACAGGACAGTTCTTTCGTGAATTGCCTGTGACCGCAGAAAAAATCAAGGAGCGCTTGGCATGAGCAGCCCCACTAAGACCTTACACCTCAACATTAATCGGGTGGACTTGCAAACAATGGACGTCAGCCCAGATCTGCCCATGATCGACTTTCTGCATGAGCATGCAGGGCTGACCGGCACGCATTTGGGCTGCGGAATGGGGATTTGCCATGCCTGCGTTGTCATCGTGGATCACCCGGACGGACGTAGCGAAGAAATACAAACGTGCATCACGCCAGCCAGTTATTTTGAGGGCAAAAAAATACGCACGATCGAGGCCCATGCCCAGCGGGATGCACAGGACAAGGTCACGCAACTGCACCCTGTACAACAAGCCTTTTTGGAGCACTTTGCCTTTCAGTGTGGTTATTGCACCCCCGGCTTTGTCAATGCGGGAATTGTGCTGTACGAGTCCCTGCAAAAGCAGCCCGTTTCACGTGAGCAAGTTGAAGCCAAAGTATCGGAAGGTTTACAAAACCATATCTGCCGCTGTACGGGCTATGTCCGTTACCACCAAGCAATGAGGGATCTGATTCTCGCCACTCCAGGCATGGTCAGTTAGGTCACAAAGGCTGCGGGGGATCTACCTGGCGATCCCCTGGCAACTGCACGGTAAAATTCTGGGCTTAGCCACACTGGTATCGAGGCGTTCGAGTACTCGACAGTACGCCTTCCGCTGCAACACCATCTGTCTGCTGGTCACATGGTTAGCTAAATGGAGGGCTTACATCGCGCAGTACAGTGCCTCGAAGCACACGGCTCCTTTTACCCTGTGCTAGGATTTGGATCTATGGCCGCATATTCTCAAGGCCCTCTATCAGGAGCACACCATGAACTACACCTACACCCTTAATGAGTTAGGCACTGAAGCGATTCGTCAGTTTGTTCTGGATCGTGGTCAGCCTGATCTGAACCTGCAGGCTTACATCGCCGCTGCCGAAGTAGAAGCCGATAATTTCAATGCAGGCGGCAGCCAGCGCGGCCAGATCGAGATTGATTCCAACTGCAGCAAAGATGGTTTGACGCATACCCTGCTACTGGAAAAACACTGGTTTGCGACCCAGCCTGTTCCTGAGGCGCCCAGTGAGGACAGCTTCTTCTAGATAGAAGCTGGGCTTGTCTGTCAGTTCACAATCGACTGACCGACTGTTAGACAGACACAAGCTCAGCTATCTGTCCCTCGCCTCTCTATAGATATTGGCCCAGGTAAGCCCAAACCGCTGCCTGGGCCTCACACTGTCTGAGGGGCCAATAAGATTCATATAGAAACCTGGCATATTGCGGCATGATCTGATGCATTCGGGTGTCGGAAAACCATCAGAGGGAAACCCGTCGCTTGCGTTCCAGTAGTCAACGAGTCCGCCAAGCAGGGCCCTACCCTCCCTAATCCACCTGCAAACCAATCTTGTAGGCCAAGGCCCCAAATCGGTCGATGTCGTTCCAGATCATGGCCTTGAAGCCACTGGCTTGTGCTAATTCATTGCCTTCTTGCGGCGTATAACCCAATGCCAGCAACTGCGATTGCATGGCCGGGTCCGTCAGGGCTTTTTGCACGACGCGATTCAGCGTATTGATAATGTGTTCAGGCGTGTGAGACGGAGCCAACAGGCCGTGCCATTGGTCAAGCTCGAAATCACTATGACTGACTTCAGCCACGGTTGGTACTTTAGGGAGAACGGGGCTGCGTTGGGCAGAGGTGACGGCCAAAGCGCGCAAGTGTCCGGACTCGATCAAGGTAGCCGCGCTGGACAAGGTCACGATGCCTAAAGGCACCTGACCCGCGACCACATCGTTCAAAGCGGGGCCGCAGCCGCGATACGGAATATGCAGCAAGGCCGTGCCTCGCAAGTCATAGAGCATCTCTCCGGCCAGATGCTGAGGAGTGCCATTTCCGCAGGACGCATAAGCCAAGGCCGGTTCGGACTGCTGCTCCAGAACTTGTTCCAGATTCTGAATATCCGAGCCGTGTCCGGTCACGATCACGGAGGGCACAAATCCTATATTCGCAATCGGCGCAAAGTCTTCTTTGGGTTTGAAGCCCAGGTTACGAAATACGCCAGGATTGATGGCAAAAGAGCTATTGGCCATCAGCAAGGTGTAGCCGTCAGCGCGGGCATAAGCTACCGCCCGCGCACCAATATTGCCGCTGGCACCAGGTCGGTTGTCGATAATAACGGGTTGGCCCAGCGCCCTTTCCAGCCTGGGGCCCAGTTTGCGGGCCAGCAAGTCGGTCCCGCCGCCAGGCGGAAAGGTGACGATCACGGTAATCGGCTTGAGGGGATATTTCACAGCCTGCTCGGCTGCCACCTCCTTTGCCTGCGCCACTGGATTACCCAAGCCTAGCGCCACCATGCCCAGCAAGGCGGCTGCTGCCGCCCGCTTACCCACCTGAAAACCCGTCATTACAGCCAACACGTTTCTCTACTCAAGCGTCCAGACCAATATCCAGTACACGTGCACTGTGCGTAATCCAGCCCACTGCGATTCGGTCTACACCGCAACGGGCTATTTCTACTGCTGTTTCAGGAGTGATACGGCCAGAGGCTTCTGTTTTGGCTCGGCCTGCCACGCGGGCCACGGCCTCGGTCAAGGTTGCGGTGTCCATATTGTCCAGAAGAATGCTGTCCACACCCAGTTCCAGCACTTCATCCAGTTGCTCCAGGGTATCGACTTCCACCTCAATGCAAACCAGATGGCCGATATAGGCTCGGGCTGCTTCCACAGCGGCTTTGACTCCCCCGGCAACGGCGATGTGGTTGTCTTTGATCAGTACCGCGTCATCCAGACCAAAGCGATGGTTGCTGCCGCCACCGACTCGAACCGCGTATTTCTGCACAGCGCGCAGGCCGGGCATGGTTTTACGGGTGCAAGTGACTTTAGTCCCGTAAGGCGCAATCGCGCGGGCAATGGAGGCAGTTGCCGATGCCACGCCACTTAAATGCCCCAGGAAATTCAAGGCGCAGCGCTCTGCCGTCAGCATGGAACGGGCCGAGCCGCTGATGACCGCAATCTGTGCACCCGGAGTCAGGACATCGCCATCTTGCAGTTGGGCCTCGAAGCGCAGCGTAGGGTCCAGCAAGGTAAAGGCCAGACGAGCCAGATCCAGGCCAGCCAACACACCTTGCTCGCGGGCCACCAGGCGCATTTGCGTGCGCGTTGCTGCGGGAACGATGGAATCCGTCGTCAGATCACCGGCGCGGCCCAAGTCTTCTTGCAAGGTGGCGCGCACCAAGGGTTCCAGAATGACGTCGGGCAAGGAAGGAATACGGTGAGCTCGTGTCTCTGCAGCTTGCGCTGTCGGCTCGGGGGCATTAATTATGCTCATTATGAGTATTTAAATCGCTAAAAATAAGGCCTAATGGCACGGTGCATTTATGCTATTCCTGAGCATAAGCACTGTCAAGCCATAGGCCCGCCTTTTAACGCGCTTGTTTCGCCAGCGGCAATTTACTGCCCGAGATCGCCCGTTCAAACAAAACGTCCCCACGGAAGCGAAACAATTTGGCGGGTCGGCCTGAACCACCCACACTCATGGCGCCGGTTTCTTCCACCAGGGCTTGCTGTTCAATCAAACGGCGAAAGTTCTGCTTATGCAGTCCCCGCCCTGCCAGGGCTTCCACGGCCTGCTGCAATTGCAGCAAGGTGAACTCGGGCGGCATCAATTCAAACACAACAGGACGGTATTTGATTTTGGCGCGTAGACGCGCCAGGCCGGTGGCTAGAATACGGCGGTGATCGTGGCGCATGCCCAGGCCCAGCTCGTAATGCTTGCCCAGCTCCTGCTGTTCACGCTGGCGACGGCGACAGGACTCGGGCAACAAGCCCGCTTCATACAACAGCTCGTAGCGCTGCAAGACAAAGTCCTCGTTCCAGATCGACCCTTCCAGGCCAAAGCTGTAATTGACGCGCTGGCGGCGCAAGGCCCGCAAGGATTCGTCCTGCTCGCACCAGTCCAGCAAGGCAGGCACGATGGTTTTCTGAATAATGTCCGGTGCACCATCACGTCGGTCCTCCCACGGGAAGTAACGGTAGCAGTCTTGCCAGATCACCTGGGCCACATCCGGCTGGCCCACTTCACGCGTCAGCCCGACATAGCTGACCGACACAATACGCGTGCCCTGGGCGTCAAAACGATCCCTGTCTGCAAAGGTATACAGCTGCTCCACATACCCCACCGGGTGATGGGTTTGGGTTTCCACCCAATCGCGCAGCCCCGTTTGCAAAGAGCGGTGCGTGTGCTGAAACGGTCCGGCGGGCAAGGCTTGGCCGGCATCCGTGGTCAAGACACGGGGCTCGCCATCGGTGACAGCCACTAAAACAGCCACCAGTTCAGCACTGACTACAGGTTCCTGCGTATCGATCACATATTCTCCTTCTGAATCGCGCCAGCGCGCGTCTGGCGGATTATAAGCGAGGCCCGCCCTGCTCCGGCGGGCGGCAGGGACGCTATCCGAAATTACAGTGGGTACCTTATTTTCAGATGATCAAATTATGACCCATGAACATCTAAGCCTAAAGAAATTCGCCTGCCTGCCGTTAAGCGTTTGAACTGTATGTGTTTGCCATAAATGACAAGCAAGCGCTCAGTCAGAGGCCGGATCAGACAACAGTTTCACGCTTTGTTCTGCTCCGCCATTCGCAAAAATAGAAGGTTTCTGACAATTCAGGTCGATCACGGACAGACAGAAGCCTATGCCCCGTTTTTGCATGGCCCATGCGGGCTTGACGGCCCCCCGCGTCCCCTTTGTTGTTCTCCTCCAGGATGATGAATGCGTAAGAATTTCCCCATTACCCAGGACGAGGTTCGTGTCCGGGCCGATCAGTACCTTATTTCAAAAACTGACCTGAAAGGTCGGATCACCTACGCGAATGCAGCCTTTATTGCGATCAGTGGCTTCACCCGTGAGGAGCTGATCGGCAAGGCCCATAACCTTGTCCGCCACCCCGACATGCCCCCCGAGGCTTTCCAGGATTTCTGGGATACCTTGCAAAGCAAGCGCCCCTGGATGGGCGTGGTAAAGAATCGCCGCAAGGACGGCGGTTTTTACTGGGTGTACGCCATGGCGGTGCCTATTTACGAAAATGGCACCGTCGCTGGCTATGCTTCGGTACGCGTAAAACCCAGCCAGGAACAAATCGACGAGGCCGAAAGCCTGTACGCCGCCATTAATGAAGGCCGCGCCAAAGGTGTACGCTTGCATGAAGGCCGTGCTGTGCCTACCGGTTGGCGCAAGGCCTTGAGTCAGTTGCGCCGCCCTTTCAGCAATTCCTTGCGTGCCAGCCTGTTCCGTATGGGTACCCTGGCTCTGGCCACGACCGGCACCGCCCTGTACTTCGCCCTGACAGGTGGCGTACCCCAAGGCTCGGGTTTGTGGCTGACAGGTGGCTTGTGCCTGGCCAGTGCCGTGATGATGGGTTACGGCTGGCTGATTGCCCAGCGTGTGATCCGCCCTCTGGACCAGGCCTCCCTGATCGCCCAGCAAATTGCCACCGGCAACTTGCAGCTGGATATTGACATCAACTCCAGCGAAAGCAATTCGGAAATTGGCCAGCTCTACTTCTGTCTGGATTTGATGCGCAAGAGTCTGGTGGGAATTGCCAGTGATGCACGCACCGGGATTGATGCCTCTATCCATGCGGCCCGCATTCTGGAAGTCAACAATACCAATCTGGCATCGCGTACTGAAGACCAGGCCGCGTCCTTGCAGGAAACCGCCGCCAGCATGGAAGAACTGACGGTAACCGTGCGTCAGAACGCCGATAACGCCAATCAGGCCAGCCAGTTGGCCGATGCCAGTATGCAGATTGCTCAGCGTGGCGGCGAAGTGGTCAATGAAGTGGTGCAGACCATGCAAGGCATTCACGACAGCTCGCGCCGCATTGGCGATATTGTCACCGTCATTGAAGGCATTGCCTTCCAGACCAATATTCTGGCACTGAACGCGGCAGTGGAATCGGCCCGCGCCGGTGAAGCTGGTCGTGGCTTTGCCGTGGTGGCTGGTGAAGTGCGCAGTCTGGCCCAGAAGAGTTCCCAAGCTGCTGGCGAGATCAAGAACCTGATTGATGCCTCGGTCAGCCGTATGGCCGTGGGTGCCGAACAAGCTGCCCGCGCGGGCGCCACCATGGGTGAGGTCGTGGACTCGGTAAAACGTGTCACGGATATTATTGGCGAGATCTCCACCGCGTCGATCGAGCAGGCCAGCGGTCTGGATCAGATCAACGAGGCTATGGCCAAGATGGATGGGGTCACCCAGCAGAATGCCGCCCTGGTACAGGATCTGGGCAACACCATGAGCGACCTGGCCTCCGAAGCCTCCGAGCTGGCCGATGCCATCAAGGCCTTGAATACCGGCTCAGTCGATTCCAACCAAAGTGCTCCTGCTTTGGCTCAGTTGAGCAAGGCTCCCACCATGCAGGTACTGTCCTACCAGAACACGCAGCCCTTTCAGGCTCAAAGTGCCAAAACAGCGAACGCCCGCCTGGAAGC
This sequence comes from Alcaligenes phenolicus, assembly GCF_032063905.1. Lineage (NCBI taxonomy): Bacteria > Pseudomonadati > Pseudomonadota > Betaproteobacteria > Burkholderiales > Alcaligenaceae > Alcaligenes > Alcaligenes phenolicus. The sequence continues at coordinate 125,448 of NZ_DAMBOE010000007.1, read as the reverse complement.
GATTCGCCGCTAAACCATAAAATCAGGATCGGCAGCGGCTCTGCTGATCCTGATAAAACTGACAGCTAGACAAAACAATAATTCCGGGATCAGTTTTGATACCCGGAATACTTGAAAATAATAATTAATAATAAAATCAAGGAAGTAGACCACGGGAACCTTGCCCTGAAACCCTGGGTTTTGCTTGTCATTGCCTTGACACATTTAGACTCTAATACAAATACTAGGTAACAAAATTGAGTCAATATGCAACATAATGATCTGTCCTTTTCCGCCTACGTCTTTAACAGGGCCAGATCATGCGTGAAAACCAAGCCATTACGTCTCATGAAACACAGGTACCCGAAAAAACCTATTTAATCTCCAAAACAGACCTGAAGGGGCGCATCATCTACGCCAATCCGGTCTTTATCGAGGTTAGCGGCTACAGCCATGATGAGCTGATCGGGGCACCCCACAATATCGTGCGTCACCCCCACATGCCGGCCGTGATTTTTCAGGATTTATGGCAGACCCTCAAGCAACAACGATCCTGGTCGGGGCTGATCAAGAACCGCCGCAAAGACGGCGGCTTTTACTGGGTGAAGGCCCGCGTCATTCCTTTAATAGAAAATGGCCGCGTCAATGGCTATGCCTCGGTACGGGTACGCGCCCAGCCCAAAGAGATCAGGGAAGCAGAATATTTGTACCACTCCATCCAGCAGCAAGGGTTGCGCGGCTTTCGTCTGCATGAAGGCCAGTTGCAAGCCAGAGGCTGGCGCTCTGTCCTGAACACCCTGCTTCAACCCTTGAACCGCAGCCTGCGCGCCAGCTTGCTACGCTTCGGGATTCTGACGGGCGGCCTGGTGACCTTGAGCGTCGGTTTGCTATTGGGCAGCGGCGCATCCGGCACCTATCTGACCGCCGGGCTGGCCTCGCTGGGGGTGCTCAGTCTGGCCACCTTGGCCTATGGCTGGATTGTGACCCAGCGCATGATGCAGCCCCTGCACAGTGCCACCCATATCGCTCAACAAATTGCGACGGGCAATTTGCTGATCGACCTGAACCCGCAACACACCCGTAGCCAGGAAATTGCACAGCTGTATTTCTATATGGACATGATGCGCAAGAGCCTGCTGAGCCTTGCCCGCGACGTGCATCAGGGCATACAGGCCTCGCTGGATGTGTCCACACAGATTGAGGACGGCAACCGCCAGTTATCCCACCGTACTGCCGCCCAATCCGGTTCCTTGCAGCGCACGGCTGCAAATATGGAGCAGCTGACCATGAATGTGCAGCAGACAGCGGACAATGCCAGGCTGGCCAATCAACTGGCCGACCAGAGCCTGTCTACCGCAAGGCGTGGGGGCGAAGTGGTGCAGGACATGGTCAGCACCATGCAGGACATCCACAATAGCTCCGAGCGCATTGGCGATATTGTGTCGATTATTGAAGGGCTGGCGTTTCAGACGAATATTCTGGCGCTGAATGCAGCCGTGGAATCCGCCCGTGCGGGCGAGGCCGGCAAAGGGTTTGCTGTCGTGGCCGGTGAAGTACGCAGTCTGGCGCAGAAAAGTGCGCAGGCCGCCGGGGAAATCAAGAACCTGGTGGAAGACTCCTTGAAGCGCATGGCAACCGGCGCCCATCATGCCAAACGGGCCGGTTCTACCATGGATGAAATCATGCAGTCCGTCTCCGATGTGACGCATCTGATCAGCGAAATCTCCACGGCCTCCAATGAGCAAGCCAGCGGTTTGGCGCAGATTAACGACGCTGTCTCCACCATGGACAGCGATACCAATGACAACGCCGATCTGGCTCGTAATTTGGGAGTGACAGTGCATGAGCTCAGCCGTCAGGCACAAGAGCTGAAACTGTCCATCCAGCTTCTGAATACGGGGTCGACTGGCCGTTCTACCTACGCCCCCGACCCGAACGCCACCCAGGAGCCAGTTCCCTTGCTGAAAGTTGCCTGATAAGAAAGCCGTGGGGGCAAAGCGCTGAGCGTCTCGCTGCCCCGCCCCCTCCTACTCCTGCCTCGATAAGGCAGCGGATTCAGCCCACTCGGGTCAGAAATGCTCTGCCCTGTTTTCCAGGCACGGCCAAGGCGCTGACAGGACGCTGATCTGGCAGGCTCTTTTTAGACCAAACCAAGTAACAGAATCGCGTGCAGGCCTACGCCAACCAAACCGCCCACCACCGTGCCATTAAAGCGTATGTATTGCAGATCCGTGCCCACGGTCAGCTCCAGCTCGCGCACCAGTTGCCTGTCATCCCATTGACGCACGGTGCGCGAGATATGGTCTTTGGCCCCTTCACGTAGTTGCTCGGCCAGGCCCGCTGCTGCGGACAGCATGTGTTCATTCAAGGTTTCACGCAGCGTCGCATCCGTATTCAAGCGTGTCCCCAAATCCTGCGCCACCTGACGCAGATGAGCCGCCACAGAAGAATCCTCTTTGGCCAGATCATTGCGCACAACACGCATCACATCCGTCCAGACGCCATCAATGTACTCACCCACATCTTTATGGTGCAAAAAGCGCTGCTTGATCGCCTCTACCTGCTCCATCAAGTCCGGGTCCTGACCCAGGCGCTGGATATAGTCGTGTACCCATTGCTCGTAATCCTTGCGCAAGGGGTGCTCGGGCTCGCTCAAAATGGTTTGCACTTCATCCACCAGAGCCCGCGCCAGACGGTCGGCCATCTTGCCCGATAACTCGTCTACCGAAGTCACTACCCCGACCATGGCCAGCAGCTTGGGCCACTCCCGCTGAGCGTAGCGCACCAATAGATCAGCCACACGCTGTTTGACTGCCTCGTTGGACAAATAGCCACCCAATTGCTGCAAGACTTCGTCCAGCAGGCGCTGGTGTCGGGCATTGCGCGTCAACAAGCCCAGAATCTGGGAGCTGGAACCGGCCATGTCCACCCGCATCAAGTAACCACGTACGCCATCGGTCAGTGCTTGTTTAACGCTGCGCTCGTCCAGCAGGCGCAGAGCCTCGCCCATGGCAGTTTGCAAGGCACGGCTGACACGTTCGCTTTGTTCAGGTTGCGACAGCCACTGCCCCAAACGCGCTGCCGGGTCCAGGCTGCGCAGCTTTTCCAGCAACATGGCGGAGTCCAGAAAGTGGTCGCGTACAAAGACGCCCAGGCTTTCACCCAGGCTGTTTTTCTTGTTGGGAATGATCGCAGTATGTGGAAACGGCAGGCCCAGCGGGTGGCGGAACAAGGCCACGACGGCAAACCAGTCTGCCAACGCACCGACGGTGGCGGCCTCGCTAAAGGCACGCAACCAGGGCCAAAATCCGGCAATGGGCGCCGCCTCGCCCTGCCGCATCATGGCGTGGCTTAGCAGGAACAGGCAGATAGTCAGCGCCAGCAAAGCCAATGCGCTGCGCTTCATGCGACGCAGGCGGCGTTCGGGCGAGTCAGGGCGAGAGGATGATGTAGACATTTCCACAGTCTATGCGTAGTTCAATAGCCGCATGCAATAACCTCTTATTGTGAGCCAATCTTGCTGTCCTGCGCAAAACCCCCGCACGAGGAGAAGTGTCATAGTCCTTTCACCTTAAGCCACTAGCATGAGCGCTACCCCTACAACTCAGCCTTGGCGCTATTTATCACTATGAGCAAACATATCTCCGACAAGACTGTTCGTAACGCTAGTCAGAACACCCCTTTTAGTGAAATCCTGGAACGAAGCATGACTCGCCGCGCCGTGATGCGTGGTGGCCTGGCAGCCGCCCTGGCCACCATGAGCAGCTTTGGTCTGGCTGGTTGCGATAACAGCAGCACAGGAGGCAATTCCACTGATAACGGCGGCGAGAACCCGAAACCCGGTCCCGGCCCTGATCCGGAACCACCAGCAAGCGTCAAACTGGGTTTTGAATCCCTGCCCACCTCCATGACCGACGGCTGTGTCGTACCTCCCGGCTACATCGCCCATGTACTGGCCCCATGGGGTACGCCAATCAATGACAATGCCCTGCCCTGGGACAAGAACGGCAATAACAGCTCCAACGACTTGCTCAACTCCATGGGCATGCACCATGACGGCATGCACTTCTTCCCTCTGGAAGGAAGCTCTACCGAGGGCTTGCTGGCCGTCAACCACGAATACATTGATGAAAAAGCCCTGCACCCCAATGGGCCGACCCTGGTCAATGGCAAGCGCCCGGCAGAAGAAGTACGCAAGGAAATCAACGCCCACGGCGTGGCCATCATCCATATTCGTCGTACCAATGGCCGCTGGGACATCGTTCAGAACTCGCGCTACAACCGCCGCTTCACCTCGGCCACGGCCATGAAACTGGCTGGCCCTGTGGGTGGCACGGACTGGGTCAAGACCCCCTTCTCGCCCAACGGCACGCAAGTGCGCGGCACCAACAATAACTGCGGTAACGGCACCACGCCCTGGGGCACTTACATCACCGCTGAAGAGAACTGGGCAGCCTGCTTTGTCAACACCGGCATCCGCCCGCCTCACCAGCAGCGTGTGGGCGTATCGGCTGGCCCCGTTGGCCGCTACCAGTGGGAAACGGCTGCCAAGGATCCTTCGGAAGTCCTGGGCGAATTCGCCCGCTTTAACGTGACCGCAACAGGCGCCAGCGCCACCGAGGACTGGCGCAACGAAGTCAACGGTTTTGGTTACCTGGTCGAGATCGACCCTTACGACCCCAGCAGCATTGCCACCAAGCGCACCTCCATGGGTCGCTTCGCCCACGAAGGCTGTGCCTACAGCAAGCCCGAAGCCGGCAAACCCCTGGCTTTCTATAGTGGCGACGATTCGCGCTTTGAATACGTTTACCGCTTCGTGTCCGAAGCGAACTGGGACCCGAAAGACGCCCAGCGCACGGATCGCCTGGCCGTGGGCGCCAAGTATCTGGACAAGGGCACCTTGTATGTCGCCCGCTTCAACGAAGACGGTTCGGGCGAATGGCTGGCACTGACGGGCTCTACCAAAGGCAAGGATGGCGGCACCTTGGCTGACAAGTTCAAAACCTTGGAAGAAATCCTGATCAATACCCGGGGCGCCGCTGACTTTGTCGGTGCCACCCCGATGGATCGACCCGAGTGGACGGCTACCCACCCCAGCAATGGCGACATCTACCTGACGCTGACCAATAACACCAGCCGCAACGCGTCCACTGGCACCAACCCCGCGAACCCGCGCCTGAACAACGTCAACGGTCACATCATCCGCTGGCACGACGAACCCGGTTCAAACAAGTTCAAGTGGGATATCTTCGTATTCGGCTCGGACTCGGGTGCGGACGCAGACACCAACCGCTCCGGCCTGACCGACCTGAACCAGTTGGCCAGCCCCGACGGCCTGGGCTTCGACAGCCGTGGCATTCTGTGGATTCAGACCGACAACGGCATCGACGGCGGACGCAAGAACAATGTTGCGCGCGCCACCAACGACCAGATGCTGGCCGTGATTCCAGGTGCCTTGGCGGACAGCTCGGGCACCGGCCCGGCCATCAACGCCAGCAACCAGTCCGATCTGCGTCGCTTCTTTGTAGGCCCGAACGAAGCCGAAATTACCGGCTTTTCCATGACGCCCGACCACACCAGCCTGTTCCTGAACATTCAGCACCCCTCGAACTGGCCGGCCTACGACACGCATGACGCCACGGTAGTCAGCATGAACACGGTACGCCCGCGTTCTTCGACCGTCGTCATCCAACGTGCGGATGGCAAGCCTATTGCCGTGTAAGCGCAAGGGCGGGTTCCTTATTTAAATCCGCCCAAGCCAGTTTTTTCTTAAGTTTTTACAATGCGGGGCCGTCAATAGATGGCCCCGCTGCTTTTTTTGACTGCGCACCTCAAACAAGGCCTCTGGATTGTCTGCTGCGGCACAGCGCTATCTGCTCCATTTCCAGGCAGCGAACTGGAAAAATCAGAATTCAGAGTCGGAAAACGAAAGCAAACAGGCTGCTCTGCACACCGGGTCGTCATGCTTGAAGCCGCGTAATTCAAGGCATCAAGACAAAGCTGAGAAAATTTTCTCAACAGGCCCCTAAAGAGTTTTTTGCCCCATCCGTTAATGGTGCTGTACAGGAAGAACGCAATGTGTCGAATGCGCGATCAGCCCCCTGGGGCCTAGCAGAACGCCAACGCTTTCCTGGGCAAAGGGCGAAACCGTTTCGCCGCTCTACTCAACATTGGGAGTTACCATGGCTGTTATCAACACCAATTACCTGGCTCAGGTTTCGCAGAACAACCTGAACAAATCTCAGAACTCGCTGGGCACCGCCATTGAGCGCCTGTCCTCCGGCCTGCGTATCAACAGCGCTAAAGACGACGCCGCCGGCCAAGCTATTGCCAACCGCTTCACAGCCAACATCAACGGCCTGACGCAAGCTGCTCGTAACGCCAACGATGGTATCTCCATCGCTCAGACCACTGAAGGTTCGTTGAACGAAATCAACGAAAACTTGCAGCGTATCCGTACTCTGACAGTTCAAGCCTCCACAGGCTCCAACTCTGATTCCGATCTGCAATCCATTCAGAACGAAATCAATGAGCGTCTGTCTGAAATCAACCGTGTCTCCAAAGAGACTCAGTTCAACGGTAAATACGTACTGGGCGATGACGCAGCCAAACTGACCGTTCAAGTTGGTGCAAACGACGGCGAGACCATTACTATCGATTTGGCAAAAATTGATAGCAAAACATTGTCTTTGGATGGTTTCACTGTTAGTGGCTTGTCTAGCTCTATCACAGAGTTTTCCAGCACCGCAGCTGGCGTTACTACAACAGCCCAAGCCAATATCACAACAACCGGCGCTCTGGCCGGTAAAGAGGTATCTCTACATTCCTACAAAGACGGTGCTACCACCAACTATGTAGTGAAAGATGAGTCTGGCAATATGTACCAGCTGGATGCAAGCAAGGTAGATACCGCAACGGGTGCAGTAACCGTTGATTTCGCTGATGCTGATGAACTTGCCACAGCGAAGGCAGCATACGATGCTGATGCTAAAGCTGGCCTGACTGGCACATCTAAGCCACTGGAAGCACTGGATAACGCTCTGCAAAAAGTAGACGACCTGCGTAGCCACCTGGGTGCTATTCAAAACCGTTTCCAATCGACAGTCTCCAACCTGAACAACACTGTGAACAACTTGTCCGCAGCTCGTTCACGCATTGAAGATGCAGATTACGCAGTTGAAGTGTCCAACATGACACGTGCTCAGATTCTGCAACAAGCAGGTACTTCTGTGTTGGCCCAGGCTAACCAAGTTCCACAGACCGTGTTGTCGCTGCTGCGTTAATCACACGCATTAAACGTCATGCGAGTTTCAAGCATTAAATAGTTAGCAAACAAGCATTTACTTTGCTTGATACCCGGTTTGCCACTGCCGTTTGGCTCAGGCAATGCATGACTAGAAACAGCTTTCCACTTAACACTGGAAGGCTGTTTTTTTACGTATTTTTCTATGCAGGGGAGTCGAGAATGAACGCGAAAGTAGACGCACTTCAAAATCTAGCCCAAGAAGCTATGCGAGATGGCTCTATTAGCCCGCAAGCCTTACAAGCTCTTATCGAGAAAATAAAACAAACTCGAGTTCACATCCTATTGGTTGGTGCTACCGGAGCTGGGAAAAGCTCCACTATCAATGCCTTGTTTAATACCCAGCACGCCAAAGTAGGCATCGGCACCGACCCCGAAACTAAAGAAATCGCTCAATACGAGCTAGATAACATTACCCTTTGGGATACTCCTGGACTGGGAGAATCGCCTGATGCTGATAAACGTCACATTTCGAGTTTACGCGCTAAACTAAACGAAAAAGATGCAAAAAACAATCTATTAATTGACCTCGTTCTCTTGATTGTTGATGGATCTAATAGGGATATGAGCAGTACTTTTACACTCCTAGAAGAAGTCATTATCCCTGGACTTGAAAAAGAAACGGACCGCCTACTCGTTGCCATCAACCAAGCCGACTTGGCTATGAAAGGGAAGCATTGGAATCACCATCTAAACCAGCCGCAGGGGCCGCTTGTAAGTTTTTTAGAAGATAAGGTGGAGTCTATAAAAAAACGCATTTTGGAATCTAAAGGAATTTCCATTAGCCCCATCTATTACAGCGCTGGTAATCTGGATGATAGCGGCACACAAAAACCATACAATCTAGCCAAATTAATGACATTCATCCTAGAGCATGTAAAGACCAAAAAGAGGCTTGTTTTTTTACAGGATATTAATAATAAAAAAGAAAATTTTGAATCCAACGACAACACTAACTATGGAAAAAAAATTGAGGATATTTTTATAGACTCTTGGCTAAAAAACATTGGTGATTTTCTGGCAGAAACTGCAAAAGCAGCCGCAGGCGTTATAAAAGAGGTGGTTACATCACCCGCCGTCACAAACGCCCTAACCAACGCCTTACTGAAATTATTGAAATTCAAATAATATGGCCTACCGAGACGACCAGGACCTTCGCTTCCTCCAGCATGCAGCAGATAAAGATCTAAATGACTTAGTCCAAGTACTTATTTATGACAAGGACGGCAAAAAACGCTATAGCGAAAATCTCTCCGAAAAAGCCACATACAAAAAAAACACACCAAAACACAGCAGATACTGGCAAGACATTGCGGAAGAAATCCAGCGCTTCGGCGCAAACGGAATCATCACCAATATTTTCCGTGGAGGTAAAGGCATTCTATACAGGGAAGTCCTTTGTGACGTTTGCGAAAAGATGGACGTCAACTTCAACAAAGATGCACCCGTCTACCTGATTGAAGAAAATCTTCTGATGAAGATCCTTTCTACCTCACTAGAAAAAATGTCAGAGGCTGATATCAATGAGCTTGCCAGAAGCCTAGGCTTAAAAAACAAAGACCTTATTTCAGCCGAAGTTCTACTAGCCTCATTCCAAACCATTTTCTTGGCCGGAGGTTTCAAGTCTTATCAATTAACCTTAGTGATCGTAAATGCAATCTCAAACGCGTTATTTGGACGAGGCCTGGCCTTGGCAGGCAACGCGATGCTGACACGCACAGCCAGCATACTCACAGGCCCCATTGGCTGGGCAATCACAGGGGTTTGGACTGCCATTGACCTCGCTGGCCCTGCATACAGAGTGACCATCCCCGCCGCAATCCAAGTCGCGGTACTGCGTAAAAAACAAGCGCTGACCATGGATGATTTAGCGAAAGATTTAGGTGAGGCTCTGGGATAAGCTATACAGCGAGCAAGAATGCGTTCCCTGATAGGTGTTTCTTTTTATAGCAACACCTGAAACTCTGCACTATCAGAGATCGCATCCCACTGGTCTTTAGCCAAGCTGGCACGGATACGGACCACGGCTTGGCTACGCAATTGGGATACGCGTCCTTCTGTCACCCCCAACACCAGAGCGATTTCTTTCTGGTTCAGGTCTTGCTCGAACTGCAGGGAAAACAGCAGTTTTTCGCGTTCGGGCAGATGGTCGATGGCTGTAATCAAGGCTTGGCGCAAGCCTTGGGAGGTCAGCAGGTTCAGGGGGTTATCGAAGTAAGCCTGTTCGCGCGTGCTGTCTTCCAGAAACTCCAGCGCATCGGCGGAGGGATCGGCATGGCGCTTCAGGTCTTCGTAGTGAATAACCTGTACCCCGACCGCCTCGTCCAGCAGCTCGTAGTAATCGTCCATGCTCATGGACAGGACTTCGGCAATTTCCGGCTCGGTGGGCTCGCGCAGCAGTTCCTGGCGCAGATTGCTGACCGCCACTTCAATCTGGCGTGCTTTGGTGCGCACGCTGCGCGGCAGCCAGTCCTGGCTGCGCAGCTCGTCCAGCATGGCACCACGGATTCGGGTGACGGCGTAGGTCTCGAACTGGGCCTCGGCCACAACCTGATAACGGCGTATGGCGTCCAGCAAGCCCATCATGCCAGCCTGCATCAAATCATCCAGTTCGACGCTGGGGGGCAGGCGCGACACGAGCTGGAGCGCTTGGCGGCGCACCAATGGGGCGTACTGCTCAACCAGGACATCTTCTGAACGAGGCATGGACGGGCACGAATCCGGACAATAAAGATTGAGCTATTTTGCCTGCCGGCCCCGCCCTACAGTCCCTAAATCAAACAGTCTTTCGCCATCTTATTCAGGCTTTCAAAGGGCTGAAAGCAGGCGAAAACGAAAATTTCTCCTAAAGATACGCACGGGAGTGCCGTTATTGGAGCGATACAGGTGCCAAGCCCTCATGGAGCGGGTCTGCCACCAAGCCCCTTTTGGAGTGATGTCATGATCAGCTCAGTTTCATCTCAAACGACGGCCTTGGTGCCCCTAGCTTCCCCGGTGGAGCAAAACCCTGGCGCCCCTATTCCGTCGGCGGCCACTACGGTGCCCCCCATCAAGGAAAGCAGCACTGATACCCAGTTGCAACAGCGCTGGCCCGACAAGCGCGAACCGGTCCCCGGCATGGTCAACACGCTGGACGACACCCTGGACCAGATCAACAACTCCTTGCAAGCCTGGTCCACGGGCATTCGCTTCAATATGGATGACGAGGCCCAGCGTCTGGTGGTCTCCGTTGTGGACAACAAAACCGGCGAGGTGCTGCGCACCGTCCCTTCCGACGCCGTTATCCAGATTGCCAAGATGATTGTTCAATTGCAGGGCAACACGGTCAGCGTGAAGGTTTAACAACCAAACTGGCATCGAAACCTCCCATTGACATGGGCTTTGCGCGCGGCACATTCGCGACAAAATAGGACACTAAAGGAGTATTTGATATGGCTATTTCTGCAATTGGCGTGGGCTCAGGACTTAAGCTGGACGAACTGCTGGAAGATCTGCGCAAGACGGAAAAAAAGAGCCTTGCTGTCATCCAGAACCGCCAGGTCGCTAATACCAATAAAATATCGGCTTACGGCCAGCTCAAAAGCGGCCTGTCTGACCTGCAAGCAGCTGCCAAAAAACTCAATTCCGTAGACTTGTACGGCGCAGTAAAGACCACTACCAACAGCGAAGACATCAAAGTCTCCGGCACAGCCAAAGCTGTCCCTGGTCAATACGTCATCAAAGTCAGTAATTTGGCTACCCGCCAAACACTGACCGCAGCAGAACAAGCTTCTCGTGACACTGCAATAGGTACAGACGGCAAGATTACCGTTACATTAGCTAATGGTAAGGAACACACACTCGATATGACCGGCAAGGACACGTCCTTGCAAGGTGTAATGAATGCGATCAATGCCGATGCCGAGTTGGGCATGAAAGCCACTATCATTAATACCGGAGCTGGCGACCAACCTTACCGTTTGCAATTGTCGGCTGCCGACACAGGTGAGGCCGCTTCCATTACTTCGATCAAGGTTGACGGCAACAACGAGCTAGGCAAACTACTGGACTTCAACTCAGGCAACCCAGCGGCCCTCGGTTTAACAGAAGTAGAGGCGATGAACGCCGAGTTAACCGTGAACGGCATTAAGATCAGCAGCGAAAGCAATACATTAAAAGACACCATTGAAGGCTTAGAAATTACGCTGAACAAAGCAAGTTCCGAAGCCATCAACATCGACGTCACTAAAGACAACACTAAGGCTGCAGAAGCCATCAAAGAATACGTTGCGGCTTACAACAAGTTCAATACATCCATTCGCGCACTAACCGCCTACAACCCCGATCTGAAGCAAGGCTCGGCCCTAACAGGTGACTCCTTAGCCCGCGAAGCCCAAAACGAAATGCGAGAAGCGACGTTGGGCCATGTAAACGGAGATGGGGAAATACGTACCCTGATTGGTCTTGGCATTAACCTTAACCCCAAAACCGGCGAGTTGGAGATTGATGACAAGAAGCTGGACGCCGCCTTGAAAAACAATATGGCTGACGTCCAGAAGATGTTTGTCGGCGAGCAAACCATTGCTGGTCGCGCTCAGAAAGCAGCAGAAGATTTTGTCAAAAAAGGCGGACGTATTGACAAGGCACAGGAAGGTGCTGAGAAGATCGGCAAAACCTTGCAGGATCAGTACGATACCGCCGACAAGCGCATCGAAGAAAAAATGGAAGCCTATCGCAAGCAGTTTGTCCAACTGGACGTCATGATCAACCGCATGCAAGGCACCAGCAATTACCTAAGCCAGCAACTGTCCATGCTGGGCAATATGAACAGCAATAAATAACCCCCTATGAGCTATCCTGCCCCTTCCCGTCGCTTTGGCCAACAATCGGTTCGCGCCTACGCTCAAGTAGGTCTGGAAACCGAGGTCTTGAGCGCGAGCCCCGAACATCTGATTACCCTGTTATTTAACGGTGCTCGCACCGCCATGCTGCAAGCGCGCTTGCATATGGAACAGGGCAATATTGCCGGGCGGGGGCAATCACTATCGAAGGCTATTGATATTGTCGATAGCGGCCTGAAAATGGCGGTCGATACCGAAAAGGGCGGAGAGCTGGCCCGCAATCTGGTCGCTACCTATGACCTGATTTTGCACAATCTGATGCTGGCCAACCTTCGCAATGACGCGGAAAAGCTGACGCTGGCCGAGCGTTTGCTGACCGATATTGCCGATGCCTGGCGCAGCAATGTTGATACCCAACGTGCCAAGCAGCCAGCTTGACTCCGGGGCTCGCGGGACAGGTTCTGTTCCTGACCTGCACCTCCAACCTCCTTTGCGCCTTTAGCGCCTGGTACGAACATGAGCGATACCTCTAACCCGATCGTCGATCAATATCAAATTATCGCCAGCATCACCCGTCACATGCTGGAGCTTGCCCAAACGGCTCGCTGGGAGGATGTGTTTGAACAATCCGAACACTATCAACTCGCCGTGGAAAAGCTCAAGAACATGGAAGACCTGTCTATTACTGAAAAACAGGCACGCCGTCAGTTGCTGACCCAAATTCTGGAAGACGACGCCCAGATCCGCCATCTGGCCACCCCCGAACTGGGGCGTCTGGGTGCACTGCTGGGCAATATGAAGCGCCAGCAAACCGTGTTGCAAGCGTATTACAGCCCTAGCGTTCACCCATGAGCATAGGCGGCCCCTCCCCTTTGGGGACGCTGCTTATTCAACGGCTTGATGCCGTTCTGGGTATCAGCACTGGACAGCAAAGCAATATCGCCACGGGCGCCCGGCCGGACGCCATCAGCCAGACACCGGGCAGCCAACGCGCCGAGCGCGCCGAAAACCAAACGGCTCGTGATCAACGCCAAAGCGTAGATCAAGCCCGCGCCCACACCCAGGGTCGCGATAGCCGGAATATCCGCACACAAAGCGGTCAAACCTCGACCGACCCGGCTCTGAATGCACGAGGCCCCAATACGGCCACCACCAGCTCGGCGCCCACAACGCTGGGGCGCACCGCCCAACTGATTCTGTCCTTGCTGGAGCGCTTCCCGGATCGAGCTCCTGCTATCCAGGGACGACAGGCCCTGCTGCCTGGCCGCCCCACCATGCAAACGGACGGCAATGAATCCACGCGCCCGGGTGGCGACAGCCAGGCGGGTACGCGCTCAGGCACAGCACAAAATACTGCCAGCACAATTGCGACTCCGGCTCAACAGCGACTGCCCTTGCCCGGCGGCACCGCAACAGGTGGAGCAAATACAGGCTCTGCCAGTGCCGCGAATGCAGGCAGCAGCGCCGCTGGAACAGGAGCACCTGCGGGAATGCCTGGCGCAGGCACTGCGGCCACTGGCGCAACAGCCCATGGCGCACTGCCCACCAGCAGCACCGCCGCCCTTGCCCAGCATTTCACCCAAGCCTTGCCGCAGGCCCTGCAACAAAGCGGGTTGTTCTACGAGTCTCATCTTAGTGATCTGCACTTTGGGCAACGCAGCGTTGGCGAATTACAGCAAGAGCCGCAAAACCTGAATCGCCCTGCGGCCGAAACACATACCAGCACAAGCCAGAGTCCTCAGACCCAGGCCAGCAACCAGGACCCGGCCAATAGCCTGCTGGTGCGTCAGCAACTGGATACGCTGGCCCACCAGAACCTGCAATGGCAAGGACAGGCCTGGCCGGATGCCGACATGAACTGGACGGTGCAACGACACGAGGCTCAGTCGGACGATGAAACCGAACACTGGTCCAGCACCCTGCAACTGGATCTGCCCACGCTGGGCCCAATCACCTTGCGGCTCAACCTCCTGAACCAGCAATTGCTGGTCCATATTCAGGCCGATCAATCCGCCCCTTATCTGGACGAGAACAGCCTGCCCTTGCGCGAACGTCTGCAAGACCAGGGCCTGATCCTGAGCCAATTGCAGATTGAAGCCGACCCGACCCTGCCGCAGGACCAGCCCGATGAGCCATGATTCTCCCACCCCTCGCCCCCAGGCTCTGGCTTTACGCTACGACCCCAAGGACGGTGCACCACGGGTGGTCGCCAAAGGCTACGGAACCTTGGCCGAAAAAATTGTCGAGACCGCCCGCGAGCACGGTCTGTACGTACACGAGTCCCCCGAACTGGTCGGCCTGCTGATGCAGGTAGACCTGGACCGTCATATCCCCCCTCAGCTCTATCAAGCCGTGGCTGAATTGCTGGCCTGGCTCTACGCCCTGGAACAGGGCCATCCCCAGGCCACACAAGCCTTGCAGGCTTTGCACGACGCCCCAAAAACTTGAGCCTGCCATTTATAAGGGCTGAAAAGCCCCTGTTTTTGGGCTTAGATACCCTGCTTAGCCTCGCGTTCTAAACGTTACATTAAGCACGGCAAGCTGCCCGCACCTGTGCGCGTGGCTCATCCTGACTTTCTGGCAAGCGAATATGTCGATTTCCAATCTCTCCAGCATTGAAAACCTTTTGGCCCAGATGCGCGCGGTTGCGCAAGCGGCCGGGGCTTCCAGTTCTGTGTCCTCCTCGGCCAGCAGTGCCGCTCCCGGTGGTTTTGCCGCCGAGCTGGCCCGCTCTTTGAACCGGGTTTCCCAGGCGCAGAACGAGGCCAATGCCCAGGCTCAGGCCTTTGAAATGGGCGAGCCCGGAATTTCCTTGAACGACGTGATGATTGACCTGCAAAAAGCCAGCGTTGGCTTTCAGGCCACCGTCCAGGTACGCAACCGCTTAGTGGCCGCCTACCAAGAAATTGCCAGTATGCCGGTATAAGCGCCTGATTCTTTCATGCCCGCCGCCCTTTCCTTAATGCTGCCTGAGCACGTCCTGATTTGAACTCCCCTGATTCCATGCAGAACCCTGCCTCTGCCTCACCCATGAGTCAGACAGCACAGTTGCTGAACAAACTTCCTGGCTACGACACACTGCGCGCCTTGCCCAAGGTAGCGCTGATCGGGCTGGGTGCCGCACTGATTGCTCTGATTGTCGCCCTCTTGCTGTGGAGCCGCGGCCCTACCTACCAGGTACTGTTCTCCAATCTGGACGACCGCGATGGCGGTGCGATTGTCTCGGCCCTGGGCCAGATGAACGTGCCCTACCAGTTCAACAGCAACGGTACCGCCATTCTGGTGCCGCAGGATCGTGTGCATGATGTGCGCATGCAAATGGCCTCGCAAGGCTTGCCGCGCAGTGGCAATGCCGGTTTCGAGCTGCTGGATCAAAGTCGCTTTGGTGCCAGCCAGTTCACCGAGCAAGTCACCTATCAGCGCGCCCTGGAGGGCGAGCTGGCCAACTCCATCAAGGCCGTGCATGCCGTCAAGGAAGCGCGCGTTCACCTGGCCATGCCGCGTGAAACCTTGTTTGTACGTGACCGCCAGTCTCCGACCGCTTCAGTAGTTCTGTCGCTGTATCCGGGCCGCGACCTGAGCGAAGGCCAGGTTTCCGCCATCAGCTGGCTGATCTCCTCCAGCGTGCCCAATCTGCATGCCGACAAGGTGTCCATCATTGACCAGAATGGCCGCTTGCTGACCGCGCCCACTGGCGAGATGGGTGCTGATAATCAGCAGCGCAATTTTGTAAACGATATTGAATACCGAGCCGTCCAGCGCATCCTGACCTTGCTGAACCCCTTGGTCGGTGCTGGCAACGTCCGCGCCCAGGTGACGGCCGAGGTGGACTTCTCGCGCCGCGAGCAGACGTCCGAGGTCTACAAGCCCAATCAGCAACCTGGTCAGGCTGCGGTACGCAGCCAGCAGACCAGCTCTTCCTTGCAACGCAACCCGCAGCAGCCCCAGGGCGTGCCCGGTGCCTTGAGCAATCAGGCTCCCAACAATGCCACCGCCAATCTGGTGAACCCGCCTGCTGCACCGAATCAGCCCCAGACACCTGCCGCCCCGGCAACTGAGCCAGCCAATGCCGCCGCACAAACCGCCAATGCCACGAACGCTGCAGCGGCCGGTACAGACCCTTCACTGGTGTCCCTGGCCGAACAGGCCCGCTTGCTGCAAAACACCGGCAATGCGCGTAACGACTCCACCGTGAACTACGAAGTGGATCGCACCATCAGCCACGTCAAGGGTCCTTTGGGCCAGCTAAGCCGCCTGTCGGTAGCCGTGGTGGTGAACTACCGCAATACGGACAAGGACCAACAACCGCTGGAGCAGGAAGAACTGGACAAGATCCGCGATCTGGTCAAACAAGCCGTTGGTTACTCGGCTGATCGAGGCGATAGCCTGAGCGTGGTGAACGGACAGTTCAACGAGCAAGGCGATATTGATCCCCCCTTCTGGAAAAATCCGGAGTACCGCGAGCTCGCTATGGAACTGGTCAAGTATCTGGTCTTTGCATTCATTCTGTTCATGGCATGGCGCATCGTCATCAACCCCATCATCCAGGGCCTGATCCAGGCCAAGGCGGTGGCTGACGCCCGCGTCGAGCGCCAGAAAGAAGAATCTGCTCGCGAACAGGCTGCGGAACAACGTGCCGCCGAAATGAGCCGCTACGAAGAGAATCTGAACACCGCCCGCACGATGGCTCACGATGACCCACGTGCCGTGGCTATGGTGTTGCGCTCCTGGTTGAACAAAGATGAAAAAAATGAAAACGGCTAAACCGGACGATTCCATCGAACGCAGTGCGATTTTGATGATGTCCTTGGGGGAAGATGCCGCCGCCGAGGTGTTTCGCCACCTCTCGCCTCGTGAGGTGCAGCAGCTCAGTACCGCCATGGCGTCCCTGAAGCAACTGACCCGTGCCGATATGGACGAGGCTCTGGAGAGCTTTCGCCAGGAGGCCGACCAATTCATGGCGGTGGCACTGGACTCCAACGCCTATATCCGCTCCGTACTGAACAAGGCGCTGGGCTCGGACCGGGCCGCTGGCCTGATCGAAGACTTGCTGGAAAACAGCGAAGGCTCCAGCAGCGGTATTGATGCCCTGAACTGGCTGGATGCCTCCAGCGTGGCCGAGCTGATTGCCGACGAACACCCCCAAATTATTGCCACCATTCTGGTGCATCTGGAGCGTGATCGCGCCGCCGACATTCTGGGCTACATACCGGATCGCTTGCGCGATGATGTGGTCCTGCGTATTGCTACTTTTGGCGGCGTGCAGCCCACGGCCCTGAACGAGCTGACCGAAGTGTTGAACGGCATGCTATCGGGCCAGGGTGCCAAACGCAGCAAGATGGGTGGTCCACGCACGGCAGCCGAGATGCTGAACTACATGAACGCCAGCCTGGAAGAGTCCGTCCTGACCAGTCTGCGCGGCATGGACGCCGACCTGACCCAGCGCATCGTGGACGAGATGTTCGTGTTCGAGAACCTGGCCGATGTGGAAGACATTGCCATTCAGCTGCTGCTCAAGGAAATCGAGACCTCTGCATTGACGATTGCCCTGAAAGGTGCGCCCGAAGAGTTGCGCGACAAGTTCTTCCGCAATATGTCCAACCGTGCTGCCGAAATGCTGCGCGAAGACATCGACGCCCAAGGCCCGATCCGCATGTCCAAGGTGGAACAGGAACAGAAAGCCATTGTGCAGGTGGCCCGTCGCCTGGCCGAAGCCGGTCAGATTACGCTGGGCGGCCTGAGTGGGGACGAATATGTCTAAGACGGCCTCGTTTGGGCAGCTCCTGCCCGTCCAAGCCGTTATTCGCTTGTGCCCAGGCACGAACCGCCTGCGCGGGAGCCTGTAAATGTCCAGCCACCGTAAAGCCTCGGCCTACTCGGAACTTCAGGAAAGCTGGAGCCGCTGGCAAATGCAGGGGCTGGATGATCCTGTCGTCGCCCCGGAACCGGAAGAGCCCGAGTTCGTCCCTCCTACCCCGGAAGAACTGCAGCGCGATCTGGAAAACCAGCGTAGCCAGGCGCAGGAAGAAGGCCATACCCAGGGCTATCAGGCCGGTTACAACCAGGGCCACGCCGCCGGTCTGGCTGCTGGCCAGGAAAGTGGCCATGCCCAGGGCTATGAAGCCGGCATGGCGGCTGGAATGGCCAAGGCACAAGAACAGATTGACCAGTACATCAAGGAATTTGTCGCCTTGAATCAGAACTGCGCCCAATCCATTGAACTGATGGATCAGGAAATGGGCCAATCCCTGATTCAACTGGCGACACGTATTGCCGAGCATGTATTGCAAAGCACCATCAAGGCTGAACCCAGCCGCATTCGCGATCTGGTTGCCGAAGTACTGCGTAGTGATCCAGGCGATACCAGCGCCCTGGAACTGAGCTTGCACCCGGACGACATCAGCCTGGTGCGTGAGTTTCTGATTGAACAAGGCGAGCCCCGCGCCTGGCGTCTGCAAGAAGACCCCCAGCTGCAACGCGGTGAATGTCGTGTGCGCTCCAGCTACGGCGATATTGACGCCACCTTTGCCACCCGCTGGAAACGCGCCCTGGCCAGCCTGGGCTTGCCCGTCTCTTCGGAGCCCTGATGGCAACGCCCCTTCTGGCCTCTTCCCCCGAACGCTGGCGCGCCCAGATGCTGTCGGCACAGCAACGGGTCCAGGCCATTGAGCCCAGCTTGCGCAGCGGCCGCGTTGTCCGCGCCACGGGTTTGGTGCTGGAAGCTACAGGTTTGAAGCTGGCTGTAGGGGCCGCTTGCAAAGTGGAACTGTCTGCCGCGCAAAACATCTGGGCCGAAGCCGAGGTTGTAGGGTTTGAAGGCAGATCGCTGTATTTGATGCCCTTGAGCGAAATTTCCGGCCTGCCTCCCGGTGCACGTGTTGTACCGGTTGAAGCTCAATTGCAGCCGCCGGTTCCGCTGCCCGACTCCGATCAACCGGACAGCCTGCCCGCCCAGGCGCGTTCGCGCCATGTTCCGGTCGGCCCCGGCCTGCTGGGTCGCGTGGTCGATGGCAGCGGCAATCCGCTGGACGGTTTGGGCCCGATCGACGCGCAAGCGTGCGTCTCGCTCAGCCACACCACACCCAACCCACTGAAGCGCAGTCCCATCGACACGGTTCTGGACGTAGGAGTACGTGCCATCAACGGTTTGCTGACCGTAGGCCGTGGCCAGCGCATGGGTCTATTCGCCGGTTCCGGCGTGGGTAAGAGTGTGCTGTTGGGCATGATGGCCCGCTACACCCAGGCCGACATCATTGTCGTGGGCCTGATCGGTGAACGGGGCCGAGAAGTTAAAGAATTTATTGAGCACAACCTGGGCGAAGAAGGCCTGCAACGCTCGGTTGTCGTCGCTGCTCCGGCTGATGTCTCGCCCTTGCTGCGTCTACAAGGCGCGGTGTACGCCACCCGACTGGCCGAGTTTTTCCGCGATGAAGGCAAGAACGTCTTGCTGATCATGGATTCGCTGACGCGTTATGCCATGGCCCAGCGCGAAATCGCCTTGGCGATTGGCGAACCGCCCGCCACCAAGGGCTATCCTCCTTCCGTTTTTGCCAAGCTGCCGGCCCTGGTGGAGCGCGCCGGTAACGGTGAACCCAATGCACAAGGGCGTTGCGGCTCGATCACCGCGTTCTACACCGTGCTGACCGAGGGCGACGACCAGCAAGACCCGATTGCCGACTCGGCCCGAGCGATTCTGGACGGCCACATTGTGCTGTCGCGCAGTCTGGCGGAAACCGGCCATTACCCGGCCATTGATATCGAAGCGTCCATCTCGCGGGTCATGCCCAGCATTGTGGAGCCAGAACAGATCAAGATGGTGCACCGCTTCAAGGGCCTGCTCTCCAGCTATCAACGCAACCGCGACCTGATTGCCGTGGGCGCCTATACCCGTGGCAATGATCCTGCCATTGATCAGGCCATTGATCGTTTCCCCTGGCTGGAAGCCTATCTGCGCCAGGGCATGCAGCAACGTGTGGACGTGCCACGCGCCTTCGATGAATTGAACGCCGTTCTCAATAGCGAGCAATAGCCATGAAAGCCAACGCCTCTTTACATACGCTGGTCGATCTCAGTCAGAACAATGTGGACGACGCGGCCCGCCATCTGCAGGAGCTGCGAACAGAACGCGATGCGGCCCAGTCGCAGCTGGAAATGTTGCAGACCTATCGCCAGGACTACGCCCAGCGCCTGCTGGATGTGGGCCAAACTGGGGTAACCATGGCGAACTACCACAATTTCCGGCGCTTTATCGTGACATTGGACCAGGCCATTTCCCAGCAAAATAGTGTCATCCAAGCGCTGGAAGAGAAAATGGAACAGGGACGTCAGGTCTGGTATGGCCATCAGCAACGCCTGAAAGCGTATGAAACCTTGATCGACCGCCGTCTCCAGACCCAGCAAGTCCAGCAACAAAGAATGGAACAACGTAACAGCGATGAAATCGCTGCTCGTCTCTTTACCCGTAGCCAGACCGCCTATTAAACAAGCGCCGCCATGACTTCGCCCACTCTTTCGGTTTTACCTGCGGCCCCTGCCGCACCCTCGGCCCCCGCCACCAACACGGCCGGGCCTGCGGCTGCGCATGCGCCCAAAGACGAAGGCTTTGCCCAGCACTTGCAAACCCAACAGCAGCAGGTGCAACACAAAGGGGCTGGCAAGACACCGGCAGCCGCCAAGCAGGACAGCAGCAAAACCCAGGTTCCCGCCGACAGCCCCAAGCTGGCTGACGCCGTGGCCGAACAGGCAGGTGCCAGCGAGCTGGACCCCTTGATCAAAGACCCGGCCCTGCTGATTGCCGATCAGACCGATCTGGAACTTGACACTGATGCCCCGGCCGATAGCGGCCTGCCTGCCATGGCCTTGTCGATTCTGTCGCAAGTACAGGCAATCAAGAGCAGCAAGGCCGACCCCAAAAGTGCCCAAACCGATAGCAAACTGCCACTGAGCGCCATCAGCACACGCCAGAATCTGGCCGCCGAGCCAAGTAGCCGTCAAGCGCAGACCGCGTCATTGAACGCTGTTGAAGCAGAAGCCGAGCTTGATCTGAGCGCCGAACTGGTCTTGCCTAAAGCCGTTGAAACCAGCAATCCGCTGGCTGCCACCGCCACCCGCAAACCGGCGAGCAATGCTGCACAAGTACTGAACAACAACCCGCTAGGCACCAACATCCCCGTAAATACGGCTTCGTCCCAAACACGTTTGATGGATGAGGCGTCGGCGTCCTTGGCAAGCTTTGGCCGACAAATGGCTGAAGATGCCCGTGCTGGCGTGAATCAGAACCTGCCCGCTCTGGATGCCTCCCTGCTAGCCCAACTTGGCGCCGCACCCAGCGCAGTCCAGGCCAACAGCCCGGCTGCCTTGCCCGGCCCCATGACGCTGGCCATTGCCACGCCGGTCCAGTCCCCCGAATGGGGTGCGGCCATGGGTCGTCAAATGATTACCTTGGCCCAACAAGCTCAAGGCGGCGTTCAAAGCGCCGATATTCGTCTTGACCCGCCCGAGCTGGGCCCCTTGCGCATTACCTTGCAAATGCAGGATGGCATGGCCCACGCCATGATCACCTCGCCCCATGCTCAAGTCCGCCACGCCCTGGAACAATCCTTGCAGCAGCTGCAACAGCAGTTTGCAGAAAACGGGCTGACCTTGGGACAGGCTGACGTAGGCGACCAGCACGCCTCGCACCAGGCCTTTCACGAGCAACTGGCCGCCAAGGGCAATCAAGGCGATCAACCCGCCTTCAGCCTGAACGGCGTGGCTTCCGCTGACGAAAGCAGCCCCTTGGTGAACAGCAGCGCCACACGCTCGCTGAACCCCGACGCGCTGGTTGATACCTTCGCCTGATTCACAGTCCCACAGACAGCCCGGCAAAAAGCATGATTAAGCTCGAAAAGCAGCGTCTATTCGCCGGGCCTGTCCTGTCTGACCTCCGGCACAATAGCTCAGGCATGCAGTCAGGCTCAGGCCCGACATGCGTTTGTCTGTTTGTAATACGCTAGAAAATTCATCGCTCACATCACATGGCCCGAAAAGCACCCACCAAACTTGCACGCCTGATGAAAACCGGTCTGCTGGTTCTGTTTATTATCGCCGCTAGCGTGGGCGCAACGCTGTACTACTCCCTGCAACAAAGCAGCACGCCTGCCTGGTTGGCCTGGGCAGAAAAAGGCCAATCGGTTGAAGCGGCCCCTGCCCCGGAAGAACCGCCGGTGGTCAAGGTCAATGCCAAACCCATTTTTGCGCCGCTGGACCCCTTTACCGTCACCCTGAACGAGAATGGCCGCTCGCGCATCTTGTACGTAGGCATCACCCTGCGCGTCCAGGACGATGGTTCGCGCTCCATGCTGGTGGAGTACATGCCCATGGTGCGTGATCGCGTGCTCAAGATTCTGGCTGAACAGCGCCCCACCTACATCCAGACCTCCGAAGGGCGTCAAGCCCTGGTTGCACAGCTGAGCGCCGGCCTGAAAGAGCCCTACGCGCCCAACACCGCTGTACCGAACATCAATGATGTCCTGTTCACCGCCTTTGTCATCCAATAAATGTCGTATCAGAGCTTCCTATCCCAAGACGAAGTCGATGCACTGCTGGCCGGTGTTACCGGCGAAGGCGCTGACACCAAGCCCTTGAACGAAAACCTGACTGGCGTACGGGCCTATGACCTGACCTCGCCAGACCGGGTAGTGCGTCACCGCATGCAGACCCTGGAGCTGATCAACGAGCGCTTTGCCCGTCGTTTGCGCTCGACCATGCTCAGCTTCATGCGTCGCAACGCAGACATCACCGTCGGTTCCATTCGTATTCAGAAGTACTCGGATTTTGAGCGCAACCTGCCTGTGCCCAGCAACCTGAACATGGTTGCCTTAAAGCCCTTGCGGGGCGTGTCGCTGTTTACCTTCGACCCGAACCTGGTCTTCCTGATTATCGACAGCCTGTTTGGTGGCCATGGCCGCTACAACACCCGCGTTGAAGGCCGGGATTTCACCACGACCGAGCAGCGCATCATCCAGCGTTTGCTGACCCTGACTCTGGAGAGCTACTGCGGTGCCTGGGAGTCCATCTACCCGCTGGAAGCGGAGTACATGCGCTCGGAGATGCATACCAAGTTTGCCAGCATCAGCAGCAGCAATGACATCG
Source organism: Alcaligenes phenolicus (assembly GCF_032063905.1). Classification (NCBI taxonomy): domain Bacteria; kingdom Pseudomonadati; phylum Pseudomonadota; class Betaproteobacteria; order Burkholderiales; family Alcaligenaceae; genus Alcaligenes; species Alcaligenes phenolicus. The sequence goes on along the minus strand of NZ_DAMBOE010000007.1, from coordinate 102,213 downwards.
TGGTGGTGACCTCTTTCAATATTGAATTTGGTGCCCAGGGTGGCAATCTGAATATCTGCCTGCCCTACTCCATGATCGAGCCGCTGCGCGATCTGCTGACCCGCCCCTTGCAGGACAAAGGCACCAACGATATCGACCAGCGCTGGACCCAGCAATTGTCACGACAAGTGCGCAGCGCCGAAGTTGAACTGATTGCCAACTTCGTCAATATAGACATGACCATTGCCGAGCTGACCCAGTTAAAGGCCAATGATGTCTTGCCAATTGAAATCCCCACTCTTATTGAAGCCCACGTGGATGGCGTGCCGGTTCTGGAATGCCGCTACGGCACCTCCGGTGGCCGCTACTCCTTGCGGGTAGAAAACATCTTGGCCACCAACGACAGCGATTTGACTAAAGGTAAGTCCCTATGAGCGACCCTCACAACCCTAACGACCGGTCTGCGCCCGAGGACGACTGGGCAGCCGCGATGGCTGAGCAACAGGCTGGCAGCCAAAGCAACACCCAAGCCCAAGGACTGGAACAGCCCCTGGAGGATGACTGGGCCTCGGCACTGGCCGAGCAAAGCGCAGCCACGCCTGTGCACGAACCCAGCCCGGCCAGCAATCTGTTCCCGCCCATGGAGCACGCCGAGGCGAACGCCACCACCGATATCGACATGATTATGGACATCCCGGTCCAGCTGTCGGTGGAGCTGGGTCGCACACGTCTGACCATCAAGAACATTCTGCAACTGGGCCAGGGCTCGGTGGTGGAGCTGGACGGTCTGGCCGGCGAACCGCTGGATATTTACGTGAACGGCTACCTGATCGCCCAAGGCGAAGTGGTCGTGGTGGACGATAAATACGGTATTCGCGTCACCGACATCGTGACTCCATCGGATCGTATCCAACGCCTGAACGGCCGCCGCTAGAACATGGAACAAGCCCAGCTCGTCAGAATCATGCTCAGCCTGCTGCTGGTTGTAGGCCTGATTCTGGCGGCAGCCTGGGTTGCCCGCCGAGGCGGGCTGCTGAAAAACAAAAACCAGCAACGCATCAAGATTCTGGACAATCAACGCCTGGGGCCGCGCAGCAGCGTGGCCTTGGTCCAGATTGATGACCGCGAAATTCTGATTGGCATCACCCCTCAGCAGATCAGCCTGCTGCACACCACAACGCCCGCTGGCTCCGAGCCGGACTTCCAGGCCCATCTGGACCAGCACCGTGCGCCCCGCTGACCGCATCATGACCGCACTCCTCTCTCCCGCCCAGCGCATCGGCCTGATGCTGCTTCTGGCCCTGATCAGCCTGCTCCTGCCTTCCGAGGCCTGGGCCCAGGCTGTTCCGGCCATTACCAGCACAGCAGGCCCGAACGGCTCGCAAACCTGGTCACTCAGCATCCAGACGCTGGCCATGCTGACCATGATGTCCTTCCTGCCCGCGGCCTTGCTGATGATGACCGGCTTTACCCGCGTCATCATTGTGCTCGGTCTGCTGCGCAATGCCATGGGAACAGGTACGGCACCGCCCAATACCGTGCTGGTGGGTCTGGCCCTGTTTCTGACTTTCTTTGTGATGTCACCGGTGTTTGATCAGGTGTATCAGGACGCCTACAAGCCCTTGTCGGAAAACAAGATCAGCTTTGAAACCGCGCTCGAGCAAGGCGCCCAGCCCCTGAAAACCTTCATGCTGCACCAGACCCGCGAAGCGGACTTGAAGCTGTTTGGCGATATGGCGGGCGTGGCAGAACTGGAATCCCCGGAAGATGTCCCCTTGCGCGTACTGGTGCCGGCTTTTGTCACCAGCGAGCTGAAAACCGCCTTCCAGATCGGCTTTACGATTTTTATCCCCTTTCTGATCATTGACCTAGTGATTGCCAGCGTCCTGATGTCCCTGGGGATGATGATGGTCCCACCCGTGACCATCTCGCTGCCCTTCAAGCTCATGCTGTTTGTGCTGGCCGATGGCTGGCATCTGCTGCTGGGTTCCCTGGCTCGCAGCTTCTACCAATAAAGGACTGCCATGACTCCCGAAACCGTCATGTCCATGACCTATACCGCCCTGAAACTGGCCCTGTCCATGGCCGGTCCCATGTTGATCGTGGTGCTGGTGGTAGGTCTGGGCATCAGTATTTTCCAGGCAGCCACCCAGATCAACGAGATGACGCTGTCTTTCATCCCCAAGCTGCTGGCCATGGGCATTACGGTGGTGCTACTAGGCCCCTGGTTGATCAACAATATGGTCGACTACATGCAGGGCCTGTTGCGTGGCATTCCCGGGCTGGTCAACTAAGACCGACCAGCGCGACAAGGAGCCTTCCGTGAGTACGCAAATCCGTGACTGGCAAAGTGCAATGCCTTGCCCACTGAACAGGCCCTAGGCTTGCCGTGCTCGACCTGAACTCCGCCCAGCTCCATGCCTGGCTCAACGCCTTTCTGTGGCCCTTCATCCGTATTCTGGCCACCCTGGCCACGGTCCCCTTTTTCAGCGAATCGGCCATCCCCAAGCGGGCCAAAATAGGCCTGGGCTTTATCCTGACCCTGATTATCGCGCCCTCACTGCCCCCTCTGCCCGATCTGCCCACAGCCTCTTACGAGGCCCTGCTGATTGCCGCGCAGCAAGTGTTCATCGGTGTCGCGCTGGGTTTGACCATGCGCATCGTGTTTGCAGCGGTGCAGACAGCGGGCGAATTCATCGGCCTGCAAATGGGCCTGTCTTTTGCCTCATTTTTTGACCCCGCTACTGGCGCGAATACCGCCGTGCTGTCGCGGCTGCTGAACGTGATTGCGGTGCTGACCTTTCTGGCCCTGAACGGCCACCTGCTCTTGCTGGGTGTACTGGTGCGCACCTTCCATGTGCTGCCCATCGGCGCGGACCTGAACATCAATGGCTGGGGTGCCTTGCTCGATTGGAGCAGCGAATTGTGGGTATCAGGCATGTTGCTGGCCCTGCCACTGATTATTGTGCTGCTGACCATTAACCTGGCCTTCGGGATATTGAACCGTACCGCTCAGCAATTGACGATTTTTGCTGTGGGTTTCCCAATTACGCTGACAATCGGCCTGACCTTGCTGACCGTGGTCGTTCCTCAGACGACGCCCTTCCTGACCCAGCTATTCAACTCCGGCTATGAGGCCATGATGCGGGTCGCGCTGGGACTGGCAGGTTCTTAAAATGCGTGGGCCTGCCGTTGCTTGTGCGACTGCATCAAGCGCCGGGCCTGGCCTATGGTCAGAATGCCTTTCTGCTTGGCACGCCCGATCAATAACTGCATCAACTGTGCACTGACCAAGGCATCGCCCAAGGCATCATGGCGATCGCTCACGGGCAGGCCACAATATTTCAGGCAATCGTCCAGGCCCAGACGACGACCACGCCAGTCGGGCAATACACACGCAGCCAGTTCAGCCAAATCCAGAGCCAAAGGCCGGGCCTGCTCCAGGCCCGCCTTCGGCCAGGCACGATCCAGAAACGCCAGATCAAAGTCGGCATCCCAGGCGACCCATACCGTGTTTTCGGAATAGCGGGCAAAGTCCCGCATCAGCTGGGGTAGTGGCTCGCCTTCTTCCTGTTGTTGCGGGCTGATTTCATGAATCAGCAGACTTTCATGACTGCGTTCACCCTGAGACCGAACCAGACCGGACCAGATATTGCCCAGGGCAATCGAACCGTTTTCCAAGCGGACCGCACCCATCTGAACGATATGGTGGCGCTTGGGCTCCAGACCACTGGTTTCCAGATCCAGCACAGTAAAGGCCGCTTCGTCCAAAGCCAGTTCGTCCACCCCGCTCCAGGACAAGGAGGGACTGCGCGCGGCAAAAGAGGATTTACGCCAAGGTAGCCAGGAAAGCAGTTTCATAAGCGATACCGGAAAGCCAGAATACGTTGGGCACGGCGCACTTGTGACAAGGCTTCACGCAAGACACGTGCATCCAGTGCACCCAAAGCACTCAAACGCACCAGATTGTTGGGCTCCTGCCCCTGCTGCAACTGGGTTTGATGATGTTGCAAGCGCAGCAATTGCAAATAGCGGTAGGCTTCGCGCAGGCCCTCTGACTCCTCGTCTGTAAAGACACCGCGCTGAGTCAGCACGGCCAGCCTGTCCATGGACGAGGCCAGTTCACAACCATGCGCCAGGGCCAGCACACGCAGCACATCTACCATCGGCGCCAAGGCCTGTTTCTTGATGTCCAGCTTGTCATCGCCCTGCCCCATCAAAGCTTCCAGGCGGCTGCGCTTTTTACCACTGGGAATACGGGTCTGACAGGTACTTTGAGCCAGCATGCGCTGGAACACAGGGTTATCGTTCACCATGCCCAGTACCCGACGCTGCATGCGTTGCAGCATACCGCTCTGGCCCCAGATGGCGCGGCAATCGAAGTAAATCGTGGACTCCAGCAATTGCTCGGGCGCAGGCCGTTCAATCATGATCTGGAAACGATGCAGCCATTCGGCTTCAGACAGGCAGAGGTCAGGATTGCTGGCCATGATATTGCCAGTGCACCAGGCCATCCCGCAGCGGTCCAGGGCCTCGTTCACCCGACGCGCAAAAGGCAGGAGCAGGGCGCGATGGGCTTGGGCCTGCTCGGGCGAATGGGCAGCAAACAAAATGCCATTGTCCTGATCGGTATGACGGGTTTGCTCGCCACGAGCCTGGCTACCAAAGGCCAGCCAGCAGAACTCGATGCCATCCAGCCCGGAGCCGGGCAAGCTCAATTCAATCGTGCGCTGAACCGTGTGATCGTTCAAACGCGTAATCACCGCAGTCAGCTGTTCAGAGCGCGCACCGTGAGCCAGCATGGCATCCACCAGCCGACCGATATCGGACTGCAGACGCACCAGCACGGACACGTCCTGGGCACAGCGCAAGGCACGCGACAAATGCACCAGATCCACGCGCTGCAAGGAGAACACATCGCGCTCGGACACCATACCCACGACCTTATGGTCTTGAACCAGGCAAATATGGCCGATCTGATGCTCTACCATCAGCAAAGCCGCATCAAAGGCCGAGGATTGTGGGGCCAGCCAGACCGGGTCCGGTGTCATGACTTGAGACATGGCCTGGGTCGGATCGTATTGACCACCGGCTACCAAACGGCGCAAGTCTCGCAAGGTGAAGATGCCCAGCAAATGCTGGTCCGGATTGACCACCACCATGCTGCTGACCTGACGCTCGTGCATGTCCTTGACCGCCTGCTCAACAGGGCAATCCGGCAAACAGCTGAGCAAACCGCGTTCTGTCAGGGCTTGCAGACTCATGTCCAGCGTGTAGCTGGCACCCAGGTCGGCGCTGGCACTTTTCTGGGCACTGCGCCAGACCGAGGCCAGCAGGCTGCTGGTACCACGCAAGCAGTAATCCCGAAAAGGCTCGCTGATGGTCAGCAGATGGGCAACGGCTTCACCAGCCACGCACAAGGTAAAGCAGTCTTCCTGTACCAGGTAATCACTGTCCAGAGCCTGACCCGAGACCAGTTCACGCACGGGCAGAAGATCCCCTTCCACATACTCGTGAGTTTCACCGTGTTCCTGGCTGGAGATCTGACCTTGGCGAACAAGGTAGAGCTGGTCAACACGCGCGCCTTCCTCCAACAGCACCTGTCCGGCTGAAAAAAACCGTAGCTCGCTATGCTCGATCAGGTAATCGCAGTGCTGCGCCTGCATCTGATCGAAAGGCGGGTAAGCAATCAACCAGGCCAAGATGCCGGGCGCCTTTTGGCGCACCGCCGTCTTGGCCACGGATTCACCGGGAATCGCGAAGGACATGGGCGTCTCTGCTGGCTATAGGCAAAGAATTATTGTGCCATGCAGCATGGCCCTCGCGGACCCTGTTTTTCTAGGGGATTTCAACTATAGGCATGCGCCTGTTTTTCCCCTCAAAGCGCTTAACGCAAACGATCGTAGTCGCGCTCGGCCATATCGATGACATCACCTTCCTGGACCTTGAACTGGCAGACCGCCTCGGCCAGGGTCTCGGATTGAGACTGCAGAGAGCCTGCTGCCGCAGCCGCCTCTTCCACGAGCGAAGCATTTTGCTGCACCACAACATCCATTTGTGCCACAGCAGTATTGATCTGTTCGATACCCGCCGTTTGCTCTTGAGAAGCAGAGGAAATCTCGCTCATCAAGGTGGTCACGCTATTTACCGCGCGCACCACTTCCTGAATAATGTCGCCCGCGCTGGCCACTTGCTGTGTACCGGTCTGGACTTCATTTTGCGAGGCTTCAATCAGGCCCTTGATTTCCTTGGCCGCTTGCGCGCTGCGTTGCGCCAGGCTGCGCACTTCGCCCGCTACCACCGCAAAGCCCTTGCCCTGCTCACCGGCACGAGCGGCCTCCACGGCGGCGTTCAAAGCCAGAATATTGGTTTGGAAAGCAATACCGTCAATCACGTTAACGATGTCTGCCACTTGGCCGGAACGCGCAGAAATCTGGTTCATGGTATTGACCACGGCACCGACCGACTCCCCACCCTGGCGAGCAACCTTGGCGGCGTTATGAGCCAGCTGGTCTGCCTGATGAGCATTGTCCGCATTCTGGCGCACCGTGCTGGCCAACTCTTCCAGACTGGCCGCTGTTTCCTGCAAGGCGGCGGCTTGTTGTTCGGTACGGGAACTCAAGTCGGTATTGCCTGCAAAAATCTGCGAGGAACCTGAAGCAATCTCGTCCACACCCTGGCGCACGGTCAGCACAATGCCTTGCAAGCTTTGCTGCATGCGGCGCATGGCATCATACAAAACACCGACTTCATTGGCCGAACGATAGGTAATCTTCTTGGTCAGATCGCCATTGGCAATATGGTCAAAATGCACACCGGCTTCACGCAGGGGAGCCAAAGCGGTACGGCCCAGCACCAGGCGCAGCGCCACAATAATGGCCAAGCCAATCAGCAAGCCCAAACCAATCGCGCTATTGGCAACGCGGGTTTGCAATTGAGCCTGTTCCAGCAGCAAATCCGTCTGATCGTTGTAGAACTTGCTCAACTCTTCAATACGGAACTGAAAAGTGGCGGCACGCAGCACACCAAAACCTTCGCTGACGAAGTAAAAAGTGCTGTAGTCGCGTGTCTCCAGGGCCTGAACCATAGGCTCGATGCCATCGTCCAGATACGCCTGGTAGGAAGCCACCAAACCCATGGCCAGTCGACGCAGCTCCGGTTCGGTAGGCATATTGGCACGGATATCCGCAAAGGCCTTGCGTACTTCATCCAGCTTCTGGTTGGCCATAATCACCAGATTGTCTGCACTTTGCAGCATATTGGCGTCGTTATCGATGCCGGCTTCCTGATAAAAACGAGCAGCGCTCATCAAGCTAAGGCGCGCTTCCATCATATTGTTATTGAGCTGCAGAACCTGTGCGGAACGATCTGCCTGACGATTGATGGTACGCAGCGCATCGCCGCTTTGCTGCAGGTAGTAAGCCGCCAGGCCGCCCACGGCCACAATCAGGACCATGAACAAGCCCATGCAGATCATCAGCATGGTGCTGATCTTCAGACCCGAAGCGGACTTCAGACTGGGGCGAAATGATTTTGAGGAACGACGTTTAGAAGCGCGGGACGCGGACGGAAGACTGCTTTCAATACCCAGCATTTGCTAAATCCAAAGAAAACTCTAGTGGCTGACCGGCAAGATGGTGATCATGTCCGTGCCAGGGTGCTCAATCGTGACCGAGCCTGTCGTGGTACTACGCGCTTGCTCGCGATACATGGAAGGAATATGACTGCGTTTGACCACTTGCTGGAAACGCCCCTGGGCATCAAATTGAAGCCACAGTTCCTGTCGAAAATAGACCGCATCCGTTGCCAGGGTTGTGCCCTGGAACCACACGGCCATTTCACTGCCATCGAGCTGCCGGTAGACCTGATGAGGACGACCTTGCAAGGACAGCTCGGCATCGGCACGAGTACTTTGGCCCAGGATCAGATCATTCAACCCCGAGGCCTTGAAGGAGGATCCCTGGGTGGCACACGCAACCAGGGTAAGCAAGCACAAGCCTATCAGCGTCTTACGTCCCAGCCCGACCCAGGTACTCAGTCGGGTGCGAGACATTAAAACTCCTCCCAATCATCATCCGAAGCAGCGCTGCTGCTTTTGCTCAGGTCCGGGCGCAGCAGGCGCTGGCTATCGTCCTGGGCAGCGGTAGCCTTGGCAGCCGGTGCAGCCTTGGCAGGCGCCGACAAGCCTTTGGTAGCGGGGCTGGCTTTGGCGGTCGCGGCACTGCCGTTCAAGGCGGGGCTGCGACGCTGTTCTGTTTCAGAGGAGGCAGCGGCCACACTGCGGCGGTTGGCCACACGGCGCGCGCTGACGTCAATGACTTCCGTACCGGGCGAACGGAAGAACGCGATGGCCTGGTTGACCTTGGTCACCTGCTCGCTCAGGCCAGAGGATGCCAGAGCGGCCTGCTCCACCAGACGGGCGTTGTACTGCGTTGTTTCATCCATTTGCGACACTGCGCGATTCACCTGATCAATCCCGGAGGACTGTTCAATCGTGGCAGCGGTAATCTCACCCATGATGTCGGTCACGCGACGCACGGAATCCACAATTTCCTGCATGGTGGCGCCGGCACGTTCCACTTGCGAGGAACCTTCCGTCACTTTGCGTACCGAGTCTTCGATCAAGGCGGTAATTTCACGCGCGGCCTGGGCGCTGCGCTGAGCCAGGGCTCGCACCTCGGCGGCCACCACCGCAAAACCCTTGCCCTGCTCCCCTGCACGAGCTGCTTCCACAGCCGCGTTCAAAGCCAGAATATTGGTCTGGAACGCAATGCTGTCGATCACGCCCACAATGTCGGAAATCTTGTTGGAGCTGGCCGAAATGCCTTGCATGGTTGCAACCACTTCATTGACGGCACTACCACCACGATGAGCCACATCCGATGCCGTGGCGGCCAACTGGTTGGCTTGCTGGGCGTTGTCCGCGTTCTGGCGAACAGTGCCGGCCAACTGCTCCATGCTGGCAGCAGTCTGCTGCAAGGAAGCGGCCTGCTCTTCGGTACGGCTGCTGATATTGGTATTGCCCTGGGCAATTTCCTGCGCACCGGCATGGATCTCTTCCAGGCCCAGACGTACCGTCGTGGTGGTCTTGACCAGGGATTCCTGCATGCGGCCCAGCGACTCGAACAGATCACCGATTTCATTGGCGGTCAGCACGCGAATACGTTGAGTCAGATCGCCTTTGGCAATTGCATCAAAGTACGCAGCAAAGTCGCCCAAGGGACGCACCACACGACGGAAGAAGTAGCTGATCGCGGCCAGGCCCAGCAGCACGGCCAGCACCAGCACAACGGTCAGGACGATATTGAACGTGCTCTGCTGCTCTTGCAGGGTGCGCAATACTTTGTCGCCCGAACCCAGGGCCAGCAGGCCATGAAAGTAATACAGCGCCCAACCTGCCATGGCCACTGTCAATGCCATCAGAGCAGCAATACAAAAGGTCATGCCGACCTTTAGACTCAAATTCTTAAAAAGCATAGAAGATTCCCGCACGTGGTGCTTGACTGCCGGTTTAAGAAAAAACCACCCAAAAAAGGAACGCAGGCTTAGCGATTCATATTGAACAAGCTCATGCTCTGAATCGTCTGGAACGCCATGGCCGACATTTCCAGCGCGGCCTTGCGCAACTCCAGATCGGTGGAAGCCTGAAAAATATTCAGATCCTCCAGACGCGAGAGTTCATTGGTGTAGTTCAAAGCACGAGCCGCGCCGTTGGCGCTCAACGCATCAATCTCGTTCATGCGCGTACCCACCGAGGAAATCACGGTCTGCACGTTATCGAAGTTTTCTCCGATACGTTGCATGGCCGAGTTCATCGCGTTGCGGAACTCTGCCTGCCCAGCGGGATCGCCACTGACCGGCTTACGCAGGGCTTCAACCACCGATTGCAAGGTGTTGAACATGTTCATATCCGCCGAGCTGGTGCTGTCTACCGAGCTGACCTCGAAGCTGTCACCGACGGCAGGCTTGCCTTCGATCTGGACACTGACGCCACCGGGCAGATTAATGCGCTGACGCTCGTTCTCGTCCAATACGCCCTGGCTGACAACCGCGCCATTCACTTCGATGTCGTACTCGGTTTCCGAGGTAAAGCGGATGGTGTAATGGGCTTGGGCACCAGCCAGCGAGGAGTTGCCATTAGGCGCACTGACTACAGCCGAGCCCGTATTGGCATTGGCCTGGGTGAAATAGGCGGTCGAGCCGGGATTGGCGCGCTCGAAAATGGTGCGGCCATGATCTGCCGAATCCATTTGACGAGTTTGCTCAACCTGAATATTGCGGCTGTTGGTGTCGCCCGTGTAGCTGAAGGTATTGCCCGTACGCTCGAAGGCCTGTGTCGTGCCCTTGGCACCGGAGAACAGATACTGACCCGAACCATCCTTGGTATTGGCAAAGCCAAACAGAGTATCCAGAGCACTTTCCACCACCGTGGCCAAGGTGCTGCGGTCCGCGTCGGACATGGTGCCGGTAGAGGCTTCCACCAGACGGGTCTGCACGCCTTGCAACTGCAGGTTGACGGCATTGAGCAGGTTTTCTTCCTCACCCAGGGCACGCATGGCCACTTCACGGTTTTCACCGTAACGCTTGTCCATGGCCTGGGACTGGGCCAGGTTAATGGTCTGGGCCGACGCCAGCGGATCATCCGATGGGGTGATCATGCGCTTTTGCGAGCCCATTTGCTGAAAAACCCGCATCAGATCGGACTGCTGCTTGTTGATCGAAGTCAGGCCCGTCTGAAAGAAAAGAGAAGAACTGATACGCATAGCAAGGTTCCAATTTCAAGACTAAAGAGCCGTACTCAACTACGCAGGCCTAAAAGGGTGTCAAACATCTGGGAGCTGACGTCAATCAGACGGGCAGCAGCCTGATACTGCTCCTGATAACGCTGGAGCATGATGTATTCCTCGTCCTTGTTCACGCCGGACAAGGTTTGCTGAGCGGCATAGTTTTGCTCGATCAGCTTTAACTGGGCCTTGGCCGCCGTGCCGTTTTGCTGCGTTTGCACCGCAATACGGTTCACGATCTGACCAAAAGAATCGTTCAGGCTCAAGGAGCCGTCGGCCAGCACCTTGCTATTGCGCAAGTCCGCCAGTTTCTGGGCGATGGCACCGTTAGCCGAACCGGTATCTTTATCAGCTGCAGCAATATCCTGTGGACGCTTGATCTCCACCTGCAAGCTGCTGCCTGCATTGACGGTGGGCTGCAGCAACCAGGAGTCGCCATCCTGAGATTGGGTTTTCAAGCCGGAGACATCAATTTCCAGACCATCCACCCGGGTAATGCCACCGTTCTTGTCCGGACCGTTCAAGGGGGTAACGTCGTTGCTGCTCAAGTTACGCAGCTGGAAACGACCATCCACGCGCTCGATGCGGTAGTTGTCGCCCGTCAGCTTGTCGACTGGCTGGGTGTAGCCCTTGCTGGGATCAGCCGGATCAACAGGGTCTTTGTAGAAAGACACACCAGGCACACCGCTGCTGACCGGGTTATTGCCATTGGCAATCACTTTCGGGCCGCTGACGCTGAACATGTCTTTGCCAGCCTCACCCTTCAGGTCCACACCTTGACGGTGAATATCGTTCACCGTGTGAGCCAGACCCACAGCCAAGCGACCCAGCGCATTGATGGCCGGCTCCAGGCTTTCCTGACGGAACTGCAACAAACCCCCCAAGGTGCCGCCTTTAATGGTGCCCTCGCGGAACTCGGACACCACCATCTTGCCGTCCACATTCAGTGCGGAGGTAAAGCCAACCACCATACGCTCGGGGTTTTCAGCCGAACGCACGGCGTGCAAGGGGTAAATACTTTCGCCACCCAGCAGCATCTGGCCGCCGGCCGTGGTGATGCTCATCCGTCCATCCTGCTCGACGGTACGCACATCAATCAGCTGACCCAGCTCGGACACCAGTTGTTCGCGCTGGTCCAGCAAGTCATTGGGTTCGTGACCGGGCGTAGTGCCTTTGGCAGCAACGATCTGTTTGTTGACGTTATCAATTCGTTCCAGATAGCTGTTGATCTGGGTGACGGTGGTACCCACCTGGGTATTGATGTTCTCGTTGACGCGGTTCATGTAGGACGTCGCGTCACGAATCTGGGTAGCCAGGCTTTCTGCACGGCCCAGCAGTTCCTGGCGAGCCGAAGGATCCGCAGGTTGCGATGCCACGGCTTCCAGACCATTGAAAAAGTTTTGCAAGGCGGGACTGACGCCGACCGTGCGGTCCGAGAACAGATTGTCCAGCTGGGCAATTTCCGTACCGTAGCTAACCAGAGCCGCACCGGTAGTTTGCGAGCGCACCAACTGCTGATACAGAAAGTTGTCGTAGGAGCGCTGAACGGTAACCACCTGCACGCCACGGCCGTAATAGCCATTACCGCTTCCTACCGAGCCAGCCGTCTCAACCAGGACCGATTGGCGGTTATAGCCAGCGGTATCGATATTATTAATATTGTGGCCCGTCACCTGCATGCGCTTTTGAGCGGCAAACAAGCCGGTAATACCAAGGTTGGCGAGATTCATATCAAATCCTTTCTGTCCTGCCCGGCCCGTAGTGTCCAAGGCGAAAAATGAACATGCTGCTTTTTAACGACCACCTTGGTGCAATATTTAGACCTGTATCAATAATTAAGACTTGCCGCCATCAAAGTAGGCCATGATGGAGATCAGCTTTTTGGCGTAGGAGGGGTCAGTGGCGTAGCCCGCTTCTTGAATGCGTTGCGCCGCTTCTTGAGGCGAAGCCGCTTGTTTTACGCTTTCATAGCGTTTGTTATTACCGATCAGGCGCGCGTAGTCCGCAAACGACTCGGCATAGGAGTCATAAGCACGGAAGGTCTGCGTCATTTTTCGCGCCACGCCGTTCTGATATTCCGTCGTCATGACCTCCACCGTTTTACCCTTCCAGGACGGCGTGGCCTTGATACCAAACAGGTTATGGCTGGTGGAGCCATCTGCGTGCATGATTTCACGCTTGCCCCAGCCCGACTCCAGCGCCGCCTGGCTCAAGATCAGTTGGGCCGGGACGCCACTGTCTTGGGCAGCCACTTTGGCGGCCGTGTTCATGCGGTCCACAAACTGGCGAATATGATTGGGCGCGCCCTGAATCGCGGAGTACACACGCTGCACCGTATTGTTATTGCTGAGCTTGTCGATCAGCTCGGCAATCGATGCTGCATCAATGGAACGGTCATTAGGCATGCGCGAACGCAAATCCGCCCGACGCGAAGAGGCCGCTTCCGGATCATGGGACGCGACACCAAATGGCTCGCTGTTCTGCCCGCTCATCTGGGCCTGCAAGGCTTTGGCCAAACCAATGCCGGGGTCAGCCAACTGCATGGCCAATTGCTCATCACCCAGACTTTGCGCCATGCGCACCGACTGCGTATCAAACAGGCCGCCTTCGGGATTGGCAGCCCGCGCCTGCTTCAAAATATTTTGAATGAACAGGGACTCGAACTGACGCGCCACTTGCAGCTGAGTGGCCTGATTCTGACCGTCCTGCCCGGCTTGCCGACGCAGTTGGGCCAGTTGCTGCGGGTCAAAAATCGAAACCTGTGTTCCCGTGCCCGGACGTGGGAAGTACTGCACCGTCATTAGATGATCTCCAAATCGGCCCGCAAAGCGCCCGCGCTTTTCAGGTTCTGCAAGATGGACAACAAGTCTTGAGGGGTGGCACCCAAAGCGTTCAAAGCGCGTACCACATCGGCCAGATTGGCACTGGTCTTTACGCGTTGCAGGGAGCCGCTATCACTGCGCATTTCAATCTGGGTGCTGTCAGCCACTACGGTCTGACCACCACCAAAAGGAGTATCCGGCTGGCTGACCTGCGGTTGACGGCTGATGACCACGGACAGATTGCCGTAGGCAATGGCGGCTTCATCAATCGTGACCGTGCGGTTCATGACCACCGAGCCCGTACGAGCATTGATCACCACGCGAGCCCGTGCCGGTGGCAGATTCACTTGCAGGTTTTCAACATGCGAAATAAAGGCGGTCTGAGCCTGCGGGTCCAAGGGACCGCGCACCTGAATCAAGCGACCATCCAGCGCTGTTGCAGTGGAAGGGCCGAACTGCTTGTTCAAGGCCGCCACCACGTTCTGGGCTGTACCAAAATCCGAGGAATTCATTTCCAGATTGATCACGCCATCCCGAGCATAAGTCGTGGGTACGCTTTGCTCGACCGTTGCGCCGCCTGGAATGGTGCCGCCATTGAGCTGGTTGACCTGTACGCTGGAACCACCTGCTTCGGCCCCTGCCCCACCCACCAGCAAGTTGCCTTGGGCAATGGCATAGACCTGACCGTTCGCACCTTTCAAGGGCGTCATCAACAAGGTCCCGCCACGCAAACTCTTGGCATTACCCATGGAGGACACGACCACATCCACGGCCTGACCAGGACGGGCAAAGGCGGGCAGACGGGCCGTCACCATGACAGCCGCCACGTTCTTGAGCTGCATATTGCTGCCCTGGGGAATGGTCACCCCCAACTGGGACAGCATATTGGTCAAGCTTTGCTGAGTGAAAGGAGCCTGACGCACCTGGTCACCGCTGCCATCCAGACCCACGACCAGACCGTAGCCGATCAGCGGGTTGTCTCGCACGCCCTGAATGGATGCCAGATCCTTGATACGCTCGGCCTGACTGACCGGAGCCAGCAACAGGCCCGCCGCCAGCATGGCGGCTTGCAGCACTTGGCGACAAGAAGAAAAACGAGTACGACTCATGGAAAACGCCATAGCAAGCAAAAGGCTCAGAACGGAGAAATATTCAGGAAAAAACGCTGTAGCCAACCCATGGTCTGGACTTCGTCCATAACCCCTTTGCTACGAAACTCGATACGGGCATCGGCCACCTGGGTGGAGGACACCGTATTGCTGCCGGTAATGGAGCGTGGGTCTACCACACCAGAAAAGCGGATGTGCTCGCTGCCACGGTTAATGGCGATCTGCTTCTCACCGGCCACCTGCAAATTGCCGTTAGGCAAAACGCCGACCACGGTCGTCGTCAAGGTGCCGCTAAAGGTATTGTCGGCACGGCTGGAGCCCTTGCCCTGGGCCTTGTTCGAGCCACTGACTTCGAAGTTCTGCTTGCTGCCCACTTCGTTAGGCAGGAAAGCTGGAACGCCGGTAAAGTCCAGACCACCGCTTCCGGTCCGATCCGTATTGGTCGAAACATTCTTGGCCGCGTTGGTCCGCTCCTGGATCATGATCGTGACAATGTCACCCACATTACGTGGCCGTCTGTCTTCAAACAGCGGATAGTTGCCGTAAGCCGAGGGCTGGTAGATGGAGCCATTGGCCACTACGGCGGCAGGCACCGCCGGTGGCGGGGCCGCCGTCAGGGGGCCGGTTACCACATCTTCAGGGGGCACCAGCGCACAACCGGACAGGACCACAAGCGCACACAAGGCAAGACGGCTCATCAGAGCTTGGAACATTGTCACGATCTCTTTAGATTTACAGCTGTGTCAGGCGAGCCAGCATCTGGTCAGCCGTGGAAACGGCCTTGCTGTTGATTTCGTAGGCGCGCTGGGTACTGATCATATTGACCAGCTCCTCGGCCACATTGACGTTGGAGGTTTCGTTGTACTTGTGCATGACCAGACCTGCACCGTCCATGCCGGGTTGCAGGAAGTTGGCGGCGCCCGAGGCATCGGTTTCGATGTACAAGTTCTCGCCCATGCTCTGCAAACCAGCCGGGTTCACGAAGGTGCTCAATTGCAATTGGCCCACTTCCACGCTGGCACCGGCGGCACCGGGCTGAGTCACCGACACGGTGCCATCACGGCCAATCGTCAGTTCCAGCGCGTTATCAGGGATATTGATGGGAGGCTGAATGGGATAACCGCCAGCAGTAACCAACTGACCGTTCTGGTCGCGCTGCAAGCTACCGTCACGTGTGTAGGCAAACGTGCCGTCCGGCATTTCCACCTGCAGGAAACCGCTACCCTGAATCGCGATATCCATATTGTGGCCCGTGTGCTTCATGTCACCCTGGGTATGAATACGCTCGGTGGCTACGGTGCGCACACCGGTGCCAACCTGCAAGCCGGTAGGCAACTGGTTGGCAGCACCGACTTGAGCGCCAGGCTGACGAATGGTTTGGTACATCAAGTCCTCAAACACCGCACGGGTACGTTTGAAGCCGGTGGTATTCACGTTGGCCAAGTTATTGGAGATAACGTCCATATTGGTCTGCTGGGCTTCCAGACCGGTCTTGGCAATCCACAGAGAGCGAATCATGTGTGTGTAGTCCTTGCAGCTAGCGCCTGCGCAATCAGCGCGGCTTAGCCATTAAAAGAAAGTAGAGAGTTGGCCCGATCTTCGCGTGCGCTGGCGTCCTGGATGACCTTCATCTGGGTTTCAAAGCGGCGCGCATTGGCAATCATGGCCACCATCGCTTCAGCCGGGTTCACATTGCTTTTCTCGATAAAGCCCGAAACCATACGCACTGACGGATCAGCCGGGGCCGGCGCACCATTGCTCATGCGAAACAAACCATCCTGCCCCCGCAACAAGTCAGCAGAAGGGGGATTGACCATCTTCAATTGGCCCATCACCTGGATATCGCGTGGGTTGTCACCCGCACCCAGCGCGGTCAACTGACCATCGCTGGAGAACGTGATCGATCCGCGATCCGGGATTTCAATGACCTGCCCATCGGCGCTGAGCACGGGCAAGCCACCTTGTGTCACCAGCTGGTTCTGGGCATTGACCACCAGATCGCCTGCCCGCGTATAGGCTTCCTGACCATCCAGCGCACGAACGGCAAACCAGCCCTCGCCCGCAATGGCCACATCCAGCGCATTGCCGGTCTCGGCCATGGCGCCAGGTTGAAAACGGCTGCCAGGCGTCACCGTGGCCGTGCCTACGCGGGTTTGCGAACCCACATCGCTTGTGACGGGCACGGAACGGTAATACGCCAGCTGCTGGCGAAAACCGGACGTGTTCACGTTGGCCAGGTTGTTGGTAATGACGTCTTGTTGCTCCAGCGTGCGCTGGGCGCCATTCATGGCGGTGTAAATCAGGCGATCCATGACAGCTCTTAACGCAGGTTGACCAGGGTTTGCAGAACCTGATCCTGCGTCTTGATGGTCTGGGCATTCGCCTGGTAGGTACGCTGGGCAATAATCATATTGACCAGTTCCTGACCCATATCCACGTTGGAATCTTCCACCGCCTGACCCTTGATCGTGGCCAAGCCGTTCTCGCCGGGGCGACCCAGGATAGGCTGGCCCGATGCGCCGGTTTCAGCCCAGGCATTACCACCTACAGGGCTCAGACCTTGCAGATTGCTGAAGTCAGCCAGAACAAGGGAACCCAGACGCTGCGTTACACCGTTGGTGTAGGAAGCAATCATGGTGCCGTCCTTGTCGATGCTCATGCCAGCGTAC
Source organism: Alcaligenes phenolicus (assembly GCF_032063905.1). Lineage (NCBI taxonomy): Bacteria > Pseudomonadati > Pseudomonadota > Betaproteobacteria > Burkholderiales > Alcaligenaceae > Alcaligenes > Alcaligenes phenolicus. The sequence goes on along the minus strand of NZ_DAMBOE010000007.1, from coordinate 84,850 downwards.
TCACCCGTGGCATAACCGTCCTGGTAAGGCTTGCCCTTGGCAAACTCGCCACCGAACTGGGTGGTGCCGGTATAACGCACATCAAACACCAGATCATCAGCAGGCGACGCATTGCCACCGGGGTTGGCCAGGGTCAGATTGACAGTAGCCGGATTGGGGCTGGTCATCACGCCTGAACCGTTAAAGGTCAAGGTCGCGCTGGCAGGCGACAAGGGCGTGCTGCCTTCCATGTAGTACACGTCCCACACACTCTCACCGGCCGCATTGGCGGGGCGCTTGACGAAGTATTGGGAAACCTCGTGGCTGTTACCCAGCGAATCGTAGACGGAGTAGCTGAATGCGTTGCTGTAAGTCGTGGGGTCTTTGGGATCAAACACATTGACCGCAACGGTTTCCATGTCTGGTTCCATCACGGGTTCCATGACGGGGTTACCGCTTCCGTCCAGAACAGGATCACCGTTGGCGTCCAGCTTGGGAGTCATTTCAGGATTACCGTTGGCATCCAGTTTGGGCTTGAATACCAGATCACCGTTGGCATCAACTTTTTGCTGTGTTTTGGTCGTTGGAATTGCTTCGGCACCGCCGGGCAGGTTGGGCTTGAAATCCAGGGCTGTCGTGGCTTTGGGAGGCACGTTGGCCGAAGGCACTTGCAAGCGCTCCAGCTGGCTACCACCTGGGCCGTAACCGGTCAGGTAATGACCTTGGGCATTAACCAGATAGCCCGCCTTGTCCGGATAGAACTGGCCATTGCGCGAGAACAGGACAGCGCCGTTACTTTGCTCCAGGCGGAACAAACCGTTTGCACCGTCAATCGCCATGTCGAACTGGTTACCCGAGTTGCTGACGTTACCTACCGAGAAACGCTGGCTGACCCGCGATACCTGCACACCCAGACCGATGCGCGAGTTGGCATACACGTCCGCAAACTGCACGGTCGAGGCCTTGTAGCCCACCGTGCCCGAGTTGGCGATGTTATTACCAATAGAATCCAGGTTTTGGGAGGCGGCGTTCAAGCCGCTCAATCCTTGTCCGAAGCTCATGAACTTTCCTTTTAATGTCGTGTTGGCCCAGCCCGCTGTTGGGGCAAGCGGCGCTTACATGATTTTGCGTATATCCAGCAGGGAGAACGAACCCGCCAGGCCAAGGTCCAGCATCAAACCGCTGGAGGTATAAGCCACGCTATCGACCTTGCCATGCGTCAATGGGCTGGCTGTGACGGCCGTGCCGTCATTACTGGCCAATACACTGACGGTGTACGAACCGTCGGCCAGCGGTGAACCATCGTTATCCAGGCCGTCCCACTCCAGCGAGTACACGCCCGCGTCTTTGGCGCCCAGATCGTATTCACGAACCACTTTGCCGCTGCTGTCCTTGATCTGAACCACGGTCGAAGTCGCTCCGCTGACCAGATCAATGCCGTAGGGCATGGCCACTTTTTCGCCATCCTGGCTAGTCCCCAGGGACACTTTCGAGCCCGGCACCAGCACTTGCTTGCCGATCAGATTGGCGGCCTGCATGGACTGGCTGACGTCCATTTGCCCGGCCACAGCCAGCAAGGTGTTATTCAATTGCTGAATCCCCGCCACCGTGGACATTTGCGCCATCTGGGTCGTGACCTGAGCGTTATCCATGGGGTTGAGCGGGTCCTGATTACGCAGCTGCGTAATCAGCATGGTCAGAAAGCGGTCTTCCGTTTCCGCCATGGCGCTTTTGTTGCGGGCATCCACACCAGCCATGGCCCCTGCGGTGGGGTCCAGGGCAGTGCGATCGTTATTGACTGTGCTCATGTTCTATCTTCCGTAAACCGGCTTACTGACCAATGGTCAAGGTGCGCAACATCAGGTTCTTGGAGGTGTTCACCACTTCCACATTGGCCTGATAGGAGCGCGACGCAGCCAGCATATTGACGGTCTCGGCCACCACATCCACATTGGGCAGAGTCACATAGCCTTGTTCGTCGGCGTAGGGATTGCCGGGGTCATATTGCAAACGGCCGGGCGCATCACTTTCCTGCACACCCACCACTTGCACGCCACCCACGGGGCTGTTGCCCTGAGGAGTCATTTGAAACACCACTTGGCGGGCCTTGTAGGGCTGGCCATCGGGTCCAACCACGCTATCGGCGTTAGCCAGGTTGCTGGCCGACACGTTCAAGCGCTGCGATTGTGCCGTCAGAGCAGAACCGGCAATCTGGAAAATACTGAAACTGGACATGAAGACTCGCTATTACTGTTGCAAGGCCGCCATCAAGCCTTTCAAGCGCTGGGAAGCCAGGTTGATCGTGCTTTGATAGTGCAAGGTGTTATCGGCAAATTGCATGCGCTCCACATCCATCTCGACCGTATTGCCGTCCAGAGAAGGTTGCACAGGAACGCGATAGAGCAACTCGTCCGTGCTGGGCGGACGGGTTGCCTGGGCGGGAATATGACGGGCTGAGGTCAAGGACAAACTGGTATTGGGCAATGCCATCTGGCCCTGCCCCCCTAAAGCGGCCTTCAAGGTGGCCGTAAAGTCCATATCCCTGGCCTTGTAGTTAGGCGTGTCGGCATTGGCAATATTGGAGGCCAGCACCTCCTGGCGCTCCTGGCGCACAGCCAGGGCCGTCTGGTAAAACTTCAGGTGCTCACCGATGCGATCAATCATGGAGTCAAGCCAATATTCTGTGTTCAAGTTTGAGATCCAGGTGAACGCGCGCACGCCTTTTCACCGCTATAACAGAATGGTAGCCAGAGGCACTGCTTCACAAATCAGGGAACAAAACGCAATTTATCGGCCAGTTCAGCTCTTGACCTGGCGACTGAGTCCGTAAAATTCAGTCATGACCTTATATAGACTCCTGATCTGCGTATGCCTGTTCGCTCTGGGTGCAACAGCGAACGTGCGCGCTCAAGAGAGCGTTCAGGCGCTGAGCGTGCAAGCCATGCAGGACCAGGCGCAGGACTATCTGCTCAAGCTGGCGCAAATGTATCCCGGTATCGCCACGATCACCCTGGACAGCGCGCGCCTGAACGCCATGCCTGCCTGCACCCAGAACCAGATATTTCTGCCCAGCGGTCAACGCCTGCGATCGCGCATGAGTATTGGCGTGCGCTGCCTGAGCCCACAAAGCTGGAGCACCTCCATCAGCGCCACCTTGTCTATTCAGGGACACTATTACGTCACCAACCGCCGCATCAATCCGGGCGAGACCATCAATCAGGACGATCTGCTTGAGCGCGAGGGGGATTTGCTGGCTCTGGCCAATGGCGTGGTCATTGATCCCAACCAGATCATCGGGTATGTCGCCAGCCAGCGTATTCCTTTGGGCAATGCGATACGGGCTTCGGCTCTACGCGACCCGCAGTCGGTAACACGCGGCCAGATGGTGCGCACCATTGCGCGCGGTATGGGTTTTGTAGCGACCGGCGAGGGCCAGGCGCTGCAAAGCGGCTCACCAGGCACCCAGATTCAGATCAAGGCCAGTTCGGGGCAAGTGATTTCAGCCACGGTACTGGATGCATCCACGGTTCAGGTCGTTCTCTAAACTAAATCGGATGAGCATGCTAAAGTTTGCGTCCAGAGCGCCGTTACAAGATCAACGCAAAGAACAGGCCGCACGGAGAAACACGTGAAGATCAGCCCCTCCCCCCTCAAGACACCCCTTGCTGAAACGTCTGCTGCAGAGCGCAGCACGGCATCCCCTCGTGCGCGCCACGCGTACAACAACAGCAGCAGCACCAACGAAGTGGACTTCAGCGCTGCAGCCCGCCAGCTCAATTCCCTGCAAGACAGCAGTGCCGATGTCGACATGAAAAAAGTCGAAGCCTTGCGCGAGGCCATTGCAGCCGGCGAGCTCAAAATTGACACCAGTCGGATCGCCGACTCCCTGATTGCCTCCGTGCGCGATCTTCTCAAGTAACTCACCTGAAACGGCCATGTCTTTGCAAACCTGTCTTGCCGATCAACACCAGGCCCTGCTGGATTTCGAGCAGTTGCTGGTAGAAGAAAACACCCTGCTGCTGCGCAGCTTCGAGCCACAAGAACTGGCCCAGATCACACTGCGCAAATATCAGCTGGTTGAACGTATCGAGCAACAGGACCAGGCTCGCGCCCAGCTCCTGCAAGAGCGCGAGCTGGAAAACAACATCCAGGGCCTGCGCTACGCCGCCGAAGAAGACGAACTGGAACACGAGCTGGACCAACTGATCGAACTGAGCGAGAAAGTACGCAACGCCAGCGACAACAACCGCATTCTGGTGGATACCTTTTTGGTCGACACGCAGCAAAACCTGGACGCCCTGGAAGCCTTCACGGGTCGTAATACCTTTTACGACGCGTCCGGGAAAACACAGAATACGCAGTCTTCCTTGAGCTTGAAGGTTTAGGGCCAAGCCAAAGCTGCGCTCTGACAGACAAAAAAAAGCCTGCCACACGGCAGGCTTTTGCAATCTTGCTGGGTTTAGCTCATTGCTTCTTTCAGCACCAGCATCTTCACCAGCGCATCAACCGCGTGGCTGGACTTCAGCCCCGGTTTGCCCAGCAAGCGTGCGCTGAGTTGTCGCACACCCAGATTGTCCGGTGCCTGCAGCAAATCCCAGGCGGCCAGCGTCAATTGGGCGGCGGCCAGCAAGTTGAGTTCTTCTTCAAACGCGGAATTGCTGGCAGGCAAAATGCCACGCACAGTGCTTAGCAAGCGCGCCATTTCCTGCACTTCGCTACGCAGCATCATGTAGCAGGCCAGACTGGCCGGGGCAATGGCCTCGGAGCCTGCGCCTTGGTGCATCAAGGCAAAACGGGTTTTCAACACTTTGCCGTCGTGACGACGCACGGTGCGCAGGATGATCAGGTCCAGATGCACAGGCTCGGCATTGCGCTGTCGCAGTTGCACTGGCTCCACGGCGTACCACAGGGCGATTTCACCCTGCTTGGCGCGGCCCAGCGTTTCCAGATGCAAGCGTGCGGCCAGATCGGGAATCGCGTGGAAGGCCAGCTGTTTACCCAGGGCATTAGGCGTGGTCTTGCCGTCCTTGTGCCACAAGGAAGTCGCACCCGGAATCAAGGCCAGCCAGTCGGCTTCCAGATCAGCCCATTGACGCCACATGGTGGGCGAACCACCTTCAAAAATATGCAGCAAGTTTACCGGTTGGGCCTGGGCATTCAAGACCTGCATGGCCTGGTTCAGTGCCTGTGTCGGGCCCGGCCGTTCCATGCTGCGCACGCCCCGTACATCCGACCATTGGGAGGGCGTTTGGCGTTGATAATACGGCACGCTCAAGGCCTGACCTTTAGGACTGAACAGGAAACTGAACGAGCATTGCTCCTGGCTACCGGCAAGCTGATGATCGGCATGGATCACCAGCAAGCGGGACACATTGCCCTCACTGACTTCCTGACACGCGGCACGCATCAGGCCTTCGGCACGCTGTGCCGCCGCCCCATCCTGCACAGGGGCATTTTGCGCATGCAGATCGCGCCAGAAATCGTAGGCTTCCGCGCAGGCCAGACGCTCGTCCAGATCGGCGGCTGCTCGACGGGCCTGCTCCAGGGCGATAGGGCCACCCGCAGAGGCAGCCGACAACAGACGCGGCAAGACACGCGCACGGCGTTCTTCTTCAGCCTGTTGCTCCTGGGCGGACTGGCCACCGCTTTCCAGCAAGGCAGCCAGATCACCGGAACTGGGCGCGTACAAGGGGCGCTGGTTCTCGCGCACCTGCAAGGCAGAGTCGACCAGATCGGCGGCACTCATGAAACGCAAATCCTCGGGCACTTTCTGGCCGTTGGACACGTAATGAATTGGCAGCTTGAAACGGATGGCCGTATCCAGCGGCCCACCCAGCTTGATCGCCTCGTCCACTTTGGAGATGATGCAACCGCTTAGCGGTGTACCACCATCTTGCGTATAGCTGCGGGCTACCTCATCCAAGGTATCACCCTGGCTGGCGGCGTTCAGGACCAGCAAGCGTTGCACCCGACGTCCGGCACTAGCTAACAAGGCAGCTTGTTCTCGCACATAACGGTCGCGCTGGCTGATGCCCATATTGTCGATCAGGATCACCTGATCGGGCCGCACACCCAGCATCACGCTACGCAGTTGCGCCACGTCCTGAACGATATGCACGGCTACCCGCATCAGGTCGCCATAAATTTTCAGTTGCTCGTGCGCACCGATCCGATAGGTGTCAGTCGTCAGCAGAACGACCTTATCGGGACCAAAACGACGCACGGCACGCGCAGCCAGTTTGGCCAGCGTGGTGGTCTTGCCCACACCCGTGGGGCCCACTAGAGCCAAGGCCAAGCCGGGCTGCCACAAGGAGTCCTCGGAACGCAGCACCGGCAAATGGGTTTCCAGCTCGGTCCGCACCCATTGCAAGGCCGCACGCGCGCCCAGTTCTTCGGGCAGGCGCTTGAGCATGGCTCGCAACAAGGCGGTACTGAAGCCTTGCGATAAAAGACTCTGAAATAGATTCACCGCTACAGGCGAGCGCCGCATCTGGTGACTCCAGACCAGATCATCCATGCGGCCTTCCAGGGCACCACGCAATGCCCCAATCGCACCCATCACATTGTCGGCAGCAGGCGGCGGTGCCATTTCCTGCTGACGTATCCCCGCGGCTTGATGCGGTGCACTGCTGGGCATGGGCGCACGTTCGGTGGCGCCACCCGGTACCGAACTGGAGTCGGTAGCCAGAATCTCAACGCCACCATTGACACGGCGGTTGGACACAATCAAGGCATCGGGGCCCAAAGCGATGCGCACCTGACGCATGGCCTCCCGGCTGGTACTACCAAAAAAGCGACTTATATTCATTCAGACTGACCAATAATGGTGGTGACCCGAAGGATGCGTTCTTCAGGAATTTCAGCGTTGGACAAGACACCCAGTTGTGGGATGTGGTGACGCAAGAAACGCGACAAGGTGGCCCGCAAAACAGGCGGCACAACCAGCACGGGCGGATCCCCATGTTCCTCCTGGAACTGGGCCGCACGCATGGCATCAGTCAGTACCGACTCGGCCAGACCTGGTTCCAGTGCACCACTGCTGGTCAGCGCCTGCGTCAGGACCCGCTCCAGGCGGGCATCCAGACCAATCACACGCAACTCGCCCTCGCCAGGGAACCACTGCTGCACAATAGCGCGCCCCAAGGCCACGCGCAGAACCGCAAGCAATTCGCCTGCCTCCTGGCCGGGCTGAACCGCGCCGGGAGCCAGAATGCGCGGTGCGTGTTCAGCCAGCGTTTCCACAATGCTGCGCATATCGCGAATCGGCACATCTTCAGCCAACAGTCCACGCAAGACCTTGAGCAAGAGGCTGAGGGACAAGGTTTGCGGTACGAAATCTTCGACCAGCTTGGGCGCTTCGCGGCCCACGTGATCCAGCAATTGCTGCACTTCCTGACGGCCCAGCAAATCGGCCCCGTGGCGATGCAGCAAGTGGTTGATATGCGTGGCAATTACCGTGCTGGCATCCACCACGGTGTAGCCCGCAATCTGGGCCTGTTCGCGCATGCTGACATCCACCCACACGGCGGGCAGACCAAAGGCCGGGTCCGTAGTAGGTGTGCCGGGCAGCTTCATGGTGACGCCACCGGGATCAATGGCCAGCCACTGCCCTGGCGTGGCGGTACCGCGGCCAATTTCCACCCCGGCTAACAGGATGCGATAGTCGTTGGGCTTGAGCTCCAGATTGTCCCGAATGTGAACCACAGGCGGCAAAAAGCCCACTTCCTGCGCGAACTTTTTACGCAAGCTGCGGATACGATGCAGCAGCTCGCCGTTTTGCGCATGGTCTACCAAAGAGATCAGGCGATAGCCCACTTCCAGGCCCAGCGGGTCCACCATGGACACATCATTCCAGCTGGCTTCACTGGCGGCAGAATCGGCTGCGGCCAGGACTTCATCATTGGGTTCGCTGGCTTGCTGCTGCTGTTCGAGCTGATGCTTTTGCATCATCCACGCTCCAGCGCCCAGTATCGCGGCCAGCAGCAGGAACACCAGATTGGGCATGCCGGGAATCAAACCCATCAAACCCAGAATCCCGGCGGTGATGTACAGCACCATGGGATTGCGGAAAAGCTGGCTGACCATTTGCTGGCCCACGTCTTCATCCGTCGCCACACGCGACACCACCACACCGGCGGCGGTAGAAATGATCAGGGCTGGAATCTGGGCGACCAGGCCGTCACCAATGGTCAACAAGGTGTAAACGCGACCGGCTTCCGAGAAAGACAAGTCATGCTGCAGGACACCAATAATCAGACCACCAATCACGTTGATGACCATGATCAGCAAGCCCGCCACCGCGTCCCCGCGCACGAACTTGCTGGCACCGTCCATGGAGCCGTAAAACTCGGCTTCCTGCGAAACCTCGGTACGGCGACGACGGGCATCGTCTTCGCCAATCAGGCCGGCGTTCAAGTCTGCATCAATGGCCATCTGCTTGCCCGGCAAGGCGTCCAGGGTAAAGCGTGCCCCCACTTCCGCAATACGGCCTGCACCCTTGGTAATCACCACAAAGTTGATGATGACCAGAATCACGAACACGATCAGACCAACGGCAAAGTTACCGCCCACCAGAAAGTGGCCAAAAGCCTCAATCACCTGACCGGCAGCGTCCGGGCCTTTGTGGCCGTTCATCAGTACCACTCGGGTAGAGGCCACGTTCAGGGCCAGGCGTAACAAGGTCGCAAACAACAGCACTGCCGGGAAAGCAGCAAAATCCAGTGGCTTTTTGGTGAACATGGCCACCAGCAGGATCATGACGGCCAGGGCGATGTTAAAGGTGAACAGCAGGTCCAGCAAAAACGGCGGCAAGGGCAGAATCATCATGGCCATCACCATGAGGATCAGCACCGGACCCGCTAAAAGCCGGGCGTGTTGACCACCGTTTTGTTTCAGTAAGGCAAAAAAATTGTTCATTGCTTTTAGTGTTTGCGCGAACGCAGTGGCCCTTCATCCATGCCAGTTGGCACTTTCAATCGGGTGGGCATGATCGGGCGCTCGCCCTGCCCCTTGTTCCAGTTACGAAGCTGATAAACCCAGGCCAGCACTTCGGCCACGGCCGAGTACAAGTCCACAGGAATCTCGCGCTCCAGCTCCACGTTGAAGTACAAGGCCCGTGCCAGCGCAGGCGCCTCCAGCATGGCCACCTTGTGCTCGGCGGCCAGCCCGCGAATCTTGGCAGCAATCAGCCCCGTGCCTTTGGCAACCACACGGGGGGCACCGCCCTTGCCGTCCTGATACTTCAAGGCCACCGCATAATGCGTAGGGTTGGTAACCACCACATCGGCCCCCGGCACCTGGGACATCATGCGCGAACGGGCCATGGACCGTTGCTGCTGCCGGATGCGCCCTTTCACATGCGGGTCACCCTCGCTTTCCTTATGTTCTTCTTTCACATCCTGGCGCGACATGCGCAGCTTCTTGTAAAAGCTCCACAACTGCCAGGGCGCGTCAATCAAGACAATCACCAGCAAGCTGGCAGCGATCAGGGCACAACACTTGATGATCAGCGTCATCCCCGTGGCTATGGCCGCCGTGGGATGCACATACATCAGGGCCGTCATCTGCTCGCGCTCGGTCCAGATCACATACACCGCCACTGAGCCCACCAGACCGGCTTTGGCCAGGGTCTTGATCAGCTCGATCACGGTCTGCATGGAAAACATGCGCTTGATACCCTTGGCCGGATTCATGCGCTCGAACTTGGGCTGCAAGGCCTTGCCGCTAAAGCTCATGCCGCCCAGCGCGATCGAGGCAAAGATCGCGACCACAACCAGCAGCAGGAACAGCGGTGCCAGACCTTTTAATGCTTCGCCTGCCAGACCGGCCGCCTGTACCACCATAGCGCTGGGATCGTGCGCTACGCGCGGATCAAACCAGACGCTGCGACGCACAATGCCGCCGAAGGTCTCGTACAAATAGCTGGCCCCGGCCCAAATTCCGCCAATCCCGGCCAGCAGCATCAGGAATGTCGTCAGCTCTCTGGAACGCGCCACCTGCCCTTCTTCCCGCGCCTTTTCCAGGCGCCGGGGTGAGGCCGGTTCTGTTTTTTCGAGATCGCTGTCTTCTGCCATGGACTGCCAAGACGCAGGAATTGAAAGAATGAAACACGCGCCCAGCACGAATGTCGCGTTCGCACTGCAGGCCGCGGGGTCATTCTAAAAGAGCACCGCGGCTCTGATAGCGCGGAGAAAGCCCGATAAAAGCAGGCTGTTCCCCACAAGCAAAAAGGCGCTGCAAGGTGCAGCGCCTTTCTGAAGCAAACGCGATGATCGAATTTGGGCGGGGTTAAAAGCCCAGATTCGCCAGCAAGTCGTCCACCTGGTCCTGGCTGGTGACCACTTCCGAGGCGACCGGCGAGACCACCGGGCCGTTGATAAGGCTTTGAGTTTCTTCGCGTTTTTCTGTGGGGACATTATCGACCAGCACCTGGACCAGCTCGGTCTCGATGGTGCCAACCACACCCAGCATGCGCGTGATCACCTGCCCGGTCAGATCCTGAAAATCCTGGGCCATGATGATTTCCAGCAGATTGTCCTGCGTCTGCTGGGCCTTGACGGGCACATCGCGCAAGAAGCCGCGGGTACGCTTGACCAGTTCTCGGGCCTGGTCCTGGTCCAGAGGCTGTTCAAACCACTGTTCCCATTCGGCATCCAGGGCCTGGGCATCCTCTTGCAAGGACTCCTGCAAAGGACGCACCTGCTCGGCCGCGTTCAGTACCCGGTTAGCGGCCTGCTCAGTCATGCGAGCCACATAGTGCAGACGATCACGGGCATCCGGAATCGCGTGCGCGGCATCTTTAATGGCCTGATCCAGCCCCAGTTCGCGCATGCTTTCCCGCAGCAGGCGGGTCAGATTGGCGATGCGGTAGACCAGATCAACCGGTACGCTTTGGGGGTCGGGATGATTCGGGGTTTGCTGTGGATCCATGACGTACTCCGTATTAACCGGCCATTTTCTCGAAGATCTTGTTCAGCTTCTCTTCCAGAGTTGCGGCGGTAAAGGGTTTGACGACGTAGCCATTGGCGCCCGCCTGGGCGGCGGCAATAATGTTCTCTTTCTTGGCTTCGGCGGTCACCATCAGCACAGGCAAAGAGGACAGGTTGGCATCGGCACGAATCTGCTTGAGCATTTCCAGCCCATCCAGATTCGGCATATTCCAGTCAGAGACCACAAACTCGAAATTGCCGTTGCGCAGTTTTTCCAGGCCCATCTGACCATCTTCTGCTTCGTCTACATTCTCGTATCCCAGATCCTTGAGCAGGTTCTTGATGATCCGGCGCATGGTGGGAAAGTCATCGACGACGAGAATTTTTATATTTTTTTGTACCATTTACATTCTCCAAATGAGTAGCATGCCAGTGCGTTCAGGACCGTTTATACACGGTGCCCAAAGGCCCCCACACTGGCCAGAATTCGTTCGCTGATCTGCCCCAAGGGCAAGGCGATGTCCGCCGCGCCAATTTGCAGGGCTTCACGCGGCATGCCAAAGACCACGCTGGTGGCTTCGTCCTGGGCAAAAGTCATGGCACCGGCCTGTTTCATGGCCAGCAAACCTTGCGCGCCGTCCTTGCCCATGCCGGTCAGAATGACACCCACGGCATTGCGTCCGGCCAGCTCGGCGGCAGAGTGAAACAGCACATCAACCGAGGGCCGGTGGCGGTTGACAGGTTCACTGTCCACCAGCTTGACCACATAATTGGCACCCGAGCGGGCCAGCTTCATGTGCGCCACGCCACCGGGAGCCAGATACACATGGCCGGGCAACACGCGCTGACCATCTTCGGCCTCGTGCACCTGCATGGAACACAGTCCATCCAGACGGTTCACAAACGAGCGCGTGAAACCGGCTGGCATATGTTGGGTAATCATGATGGCCGGACAATTGGCCGGCAAAGGCTCCAGCACCTGACGAATGGCCTCGGTGCCGCCGGTAGATGCACCGATCATGATCAGCTTTTCAGTGGTCGAAAAGTTGTGCGTCAGGCGACGAGCCGGAGCGGACCCTGCCGGGGCCGGGGTCGCACGACGCGGACGGGCAATGGACGCGGCGCGGATCTTGTCGGCGATCAGGTCCGAGTAATCCAGCAAGCCATCACGCAGGCCCAGCTTGGGCTTGGTCACAAAGTCCACCGCGCCCAGCTCCAGGGCACGCAAAGTCACGTCCGAATTGCGCTCGGTCAGCGAGGACACCATCACCACGGGCATGGGACGCAAGCGCATCAGTCGCTCCAGAAAGTCCAGCCCGTCCATACGCGGCATCTCGACGTCCAGCGTCAGCACATCCGGATTGTGTTCTTTGATCAGCTCGCGCGCCACCAGCGGATCAGGGGCCACGGCCACCACTTCCATATCCGCATGACTGTTGATAATTTCCACCATCAGGCTGCGCACCAGGGCAGAATCGTCTACACACAAAACTCGAATTTTCTTCATGCTACTCATAATCCCGATTTCAAACGCCAACAGAGCTTGGGGCGGGGTGAAACTAATGGGCCCTAGTTCCGGACATACACCGTCTGACCCAGCAAACGAAAGGCCTTGGTCAGATAAGAGAAGTTCTCGGAATGCCCCACAAACAGCAGTCCGCCAGGCTTGGTGACGGCGGCAAAGCGCTCCAGAATGCGTGTCTGATCATCACGATCAAAATAAATCATGGTGTTTCTACAGAAGATCACATCAAAACGGCTGGAGGACGGCCAGGCCGGCCCCACCAGATTGAACTCCTCGAACTCCACCATATTGCGCAACACGGGTTTGACGCGTGCCAGCCCCTTGCGAGCGCCCACGCCACGCTGAAAGTAACGCGGCAGCCACAAATCGGGCACGGGCTGAATGCGCTCCAGGGTATACACGCCCTGACGGGCCTTGTCCAAGGCTGCCGAGTCAATATCGCTAGCCAGAATGGATACGTTCACATCCGGTGAAGGGCAGTGTTCGCGCACCGTCATGGCAATGGAATACGCCTCCTCGCCCGTAGAGGCGGCGCTGCACCAGATATCCAGGGGTTTGCCGCGTGTACTGACAAACTTGCCCAGAATATCGAAGTGATGCTGCTCCCGAAAAAACGCGGTGTGATTGATGGTGAAGGCGTTGACGAAGTCCTGCCACTCCTGGCTATGGGTGTCCTGTTCCAGAATATCCAGGTACTGGCGTACCTCGCGCATGCCCGCGTTCTGACTGCGCATACCCAGCGTGCGGGCCACCATATCTTCTTTGTGGGTACCTAAGATGATGCCCGCATACGACTTGAGCAAGCGCGCGGCTCGCTCACAGTCGGCCCTCGAGGCTTGCGGGATCGAGGGCAATGTATAAACAAAAGGTTCCACAGATGTGCTCATATAACTACAGGCTGGCCAAGGTCCCGCTAAAAGGCCCCGCCGACAGACGCTCGGTAGAACGTAATCGTTCCGGCTCGGGCGCTTCAAACGGATCATCAATAATGTCTTGCGCACTGACTTTGAACGCCGACACCGCATCGGACAAACGGGTTGCCTGATCCTGCAAGGAGCCCGCCGCAGCGGTAGCCTGCTCGACCAGGGCCGCGTTCTGCTGCACAACCACATCCATTTGCGCAACCGCCCGGTTCACCTGCTCAATTCCTTCGGACTGCTCGTTTGAGGCCGAGGAGATTTCCGCCATGATGGTCGTTACGCTCTGTACCGAGCTGACCACTTCCATGACCACCTTGCCCGCCTCATCCACCTGTCGAGTCCCTTCTTTAACTTTAGCCAGCGACTGCTCGATCAAGCCCTTGATCTCGCGCGCCGCTTGCGCACTGCGCTGGGCCAGACTGCGTACTTCACCGGCCACCACCGCAAAACCCTTGCCCTGCTCGCCCGCACGGGCGGCTTCCACCGCGGCGTTCAAGGCCAGAATATTGGTCTGGAAGGCAATGCCGTCGATCACGTTCACGATCTGGGCAATCTGTCCCGAACTGGCCGACAAGTCTTCCATGGTTTGCACCACGGTAGAGACCGCCTGGCCACCGCGCAGAGCCACTTCGGAAGCATTCTTGGCAACCTGGTCCGCTTGCTGGGCATTGTCCGAGTTCTGGCGAACCGTGCTGGCCAACTGCTCCATGCTGGCCGCAGTCTGCTGCAAGGAGGCGGCCTGCTCTTCCGTGCGACTGCTCAAGTCCGTATTGCCCACATAAATTTCGCGCGAACCAAAGGTGATCTCTTCCACGCCCTGACGCACGGTTTGCACCATGGACTGCAAGCTGCCCTGCATGCGACGCACGGCGTCATACAGCACACCAATTTCATTGGTGGACTTCACTTCCACGCGCTGGGTCAGATCCCCGCTGGCAATGCGATCAAAGTGCGCACCAGCCTGACGCAAGGGGCGCAACACCATGCGATTCAGGAACACATACACTGCCAAGGAGATAAACAGACAAAGCACCATGGCCAGACCCACCAGACGAATCACCATGTTGTACTGGTCGTTTTCTTTCTGGTATTGCGAGTCGATAGAACGCTGCTGAGCTTCCTGCAAGGTGTTCAAGGCGCTGTACAGATCCTCTTCCAGGAACTTGGTGGTAGTCGCCACATAGCTGCGGAAACCCGCAATATCACCTTGCTCCAGGTAGGCGATCAAGGGCAGCACGCCACCTTGCATCAGGGACATGAACGCCGCATCGACACGCTGGTAGTAATCATTGGTGCCTTCCAGCTGGGTAGCGACACCCTGGTATTCAAAGAAGGATTCCTGGGCCAGCTCAAACTGCTTGCGCGTGGCATCCAGGGCATCGCGGGTTGCCGAGCTGATCGCCGAGGTTTTGGGAGCCACATCGCTCCATTCGGCCATCAAGTCCTGGTTTTGCAGATCATTGCTGACCACATAGCTGATGGCCGCTCGTCCAATCAGGGTTTGAGTCTCTTTGTAGCGCTCGATGGCCTGATACATGGCCGAGCCTACACGCTGATTGACCACGATGCTTTGCAGCGCACCGTTATTGGCGCGCAAGGACAAAATCCCCAGAGCGGCGCCTGCCACCAGCATTGCTAAAAAAAACACCAGTACCAGAATCAGACTGGTCCGCACCTTCAGATTGGCTAAACGTAATCCATCCAGCATTGCAAGCACCTTGTCTAGAGTAGATCCGAACATCAGAGGCGCTTGTGACGCCTCCCCCGGCCCGAACATTCCTTGAAGGACCCGTTAAACAAGTCCCCGCCCGGCAAGTCTTTGCAGACTCGGGCGATCAGGCCACTGCGCTGTCAACCAGAGCCATCTCTTCACTGGTCATCAGTTTTTCAATATCCACCAAAATCAGCATGCGTTCGCCCAGCGTACCGATACCGGTCAGGTACTCGGTCGAGAAGGCGGTGCCGAAGCTGGGAGCAGCGCTGATCTGGGACGATTGCAGCACCAGTACATCCGAGACACCATCCACCACCACACCCACTACGCGGTCGTGCAAGTTCAGAATCACCACGACGGTCTGGTGGTCGTACTCCACCCGTTCCATGTTGAAACGCACCCGCAAGTCCGCGATAGGAACAATTACGCCACGCAGATTGGTAACGCCCTTGATGAAATTGGGCACGTTGGCGATACGAGTGACGGTCTGGGAGTCGTAGCCCCGGATCTCCTGAACTTTCAGAATATCGATGCCGTATTCCTGGTCGCCCAGAGTAAATACCAGATACTCCTTGCCGCCAGCCTCGGCAGCTTCGGAGTGGGAAGTAAAGTCGTTGGACATAAAGATCTCCGAATAATCAGGCCCACGTCGAGGCGGGGTCACGCGCCAGACGTTGCAAGGCAAAAACATCAACAATCAGGGCTACGCTGCCATCGCCCAAAATGGTGGCAGCGGAAATACCCGGAATTTTTCTATAGTTGGCTTCCAGGTTCTTGACCACGACTTGATGCTGACCAATCAGGTGATCGACCAACAAGGCAAAGCGCATGTCTTCGGCCTGCAAGATAACGGCAATCGCGCGCGTCACATCGGTCTCGGCCCCTTCAACCGAGAAGATGTCACGCAGGGAAATCAGGGGCAGATACTCGCCACGCACAAACATGACGTGATCGGTATCGGTGACGCTGCGCAACTGCTCTTCAGTAGGCTGCATGGATTCGGTTACGTGAGCCAGCGGCAGGATGAACACCTCATTGCCTACCTGTACCGACATGCCATCCAGAATCGCCAAAGTCAGCGGCAAAACAATACGGGTGGTCGTTCCCTTGCCTGCACGCGAGTACAGCTGCACATGGCCGCCCATGCTTTGGATATTGCGTCGCACCACATCCATGCCCACACCGCGTCCGGAAATTTCCGTGACTTTGTCGGCGGTGGAAAAGCCGGGGGCAAAGATCAACTGCCAAACTTCGTCGTCCGGCATGCTCTCGGTCACCGGCAGGCCCGAGGACATGGCTTTTTTCAGAATACGTTCGCGGTTCAGGCCGGCACCATCGTCCACCACTTCAATAATGATATGGCCGCCCTGGTGCTGGGCCGACAAGGTCAGCACGCCCTCTTCTTCCTTGCCCGCTGCCAGACGATCCTCGGGCATTTCAATGCCGTGGTCGATACTGTTGCGTACCAGGTGAGTGAGCGGATCAATAATGCGTTCGATCAGGCTCTTGTCCAGCTCGGTGGCCTGACCTTTGGTGACCAGACGAATCTTCTTGTTCATGCGGGCCGCGCTTTCACGCACCACACGCGGAAAGCGGCTGAACACGTAATCCATCGGCATCATGCGAATGGACATTACGGACTCTTGCAGGTCGCGCGCATTGCGCTCCAACTGTTCGATGCCATTTAACAGACGATCATGCACGACCGGGTCCAGCGTCGAGGCGGTTTGCACCAGCATGGCTTGTGTAATCACCAGCTCGCCCACCAGGTTGATGATCTGGTCAACTTTTTCCACGCCCACACGGATCGTGCCGGACTCTTTGGGAGCGGCGGCCTTGGCGGGTTTGTCGGCGGCTTTGGGGGCAGCAGCAGGAGCAGGCGTTTCGGTTTTTTCAGGTTCAGCCGCAACAGGGGCTGGTGCTGGAGCGGCCGGAGCGACAGCGGCGGGCTCGACAGCTACGGCGGCGGCAGGAGCAGAAGCTGCGGCGGATGCTGGAGCCGCCGCTTGCCCAGGAGCTGCAGCCGGTTTTACCGACACCTGATCGGCATTCAGAATAAAGCAGCACACGGCCAGGATGTCGTCAGCTGAACCTGTGGTTTCCACCCAGATATCCAGGCGATCGCCTTCACGGGTTTGATGGACGATGGTGCCCATCAACTCCATTTCTTGTTGCAGCGCCTCGGCATCTTTATCCGATACCGGTCCCATGGACACCCACAGTGGCAAGCCATCCGTGTTGGCGGCCGGTTCCGGCTCGGGTTCCGCTTCGGCTTGCAGAATCGCTTCGGTTCCTTTCGCGTCCGTTGCCAGAATGCCCTTTTGCTCCAGGGCCAGTTGCCTCAATTGCGCGCAGATACGGGTATAGGCTTCCTCGTCAGGCTCCTGTTCCTCGCGGTAGGCATTGACTTGTCCGGTTAGCACGTCCTTGGTTTCCAGAAAGAGGTCAATCATGTCCTTGCGCAATTGCATCTCGCCATTACGGACCAGATCGAGCAGATTTTCGAGTAAGTGGGTAGTTTCAGCCAGCTGGCCGAAGCAACCAAACGTGCCTGCACCGCCCTTGATCGAGTGCGCGGCCCGGAAGATGGCATTGAGCTGATCGCGATCAGGCTCATCCAGATCCAGCTCCAGCAGCAAGCGCTCCATGTCCGCCAGCAACTCATCGGCTTCATCGAAAAAGGTTTCGTAAAACTGACTCAGATCTACGCCGGAGCTCATGAACACTTCCTTCCTGGTTATGGCTTAGAACAACAAAACAAAAAGCACAGCCCAAACACCTGGGCCGTCGGGCCTGTTAACAAGCCCTAGGGCACCACTGGCAAGGCAGAAGGCATTTCAGGCAGACCGGGAATATGAATACTGATTGGCCCCTCGGTCTCCTGCATGGCTTCGCGCAAATCAAACTCTTCCGAACCGCTTGCGGCTTGCTCGTCCATGCGTCGTTCGGCCCGGCTATTGAGCACGAGCAGGCTGATACGTCGATTTACGGCTGCGGCGGGGTTATCTTTAACCAGGCTGACACTATCGGCCAAACCCACGACCTGCTTGACCTTGGCCTCGGCCAGACCACCAGCTACCAGCTCCTGTCGAGCCGCATTGGCACGGTCGGCCGACAGCTCCCAGTTACTGTACAAACGCTCGCCACTGGCATACTGCAGCGAGTCGGTATGACCGGAAATCAGAATACGGTTAGGCATCTCGTTCAAGGGAGCGCTTAGCGAGCGCAAAATGGCCCGCATGTAAATCTGTACCTGTGCACTACCCGTGGAAAACATGGGGCGGCTTTGACGGTCAATAATCTGGATGCGCAAACCGTCCTGGGTCATGTCCAGCAACAACTGCGGACGGAACTCTTGCAGGACGGGGTCAATGCGGATCAGCTCTTCCAGGGCCGACTTCAAATCCTCCAGGCGCTCCACATCCTGGCGATCATCGGCCGCCTGGCTGTTGTTCGTGCCGGGATGGGGATTGGGAACCAGGCTGGGCTGGCCACCGGGAATGACGCTGCGCGAATAGTCGGCCTGATAGCCACCCGAAACGGCATCCATCAAGGGCATGCGGAAGTAATCGGCAATTTCCTTCAAGTCCTGCTTGGGAACCAGGGAAAGAATCCACATCACCAGGAAAAAAGCCATCATCGCCGTCATGAAGTCAGCGTAGGCAATTTTCCAGCTACCACCATGATGCTCGGCATGGGCCGTCTTCTTGCGACGGATGACCACGCGATCTTTATGATTGCTCATGAACGCATCCGCTTAGGCTTTGCGACCAGCACCCGAGCGGGCCTGACGTACATGCTCTTCCAGCTCCTGGAACGAAGGGCGATCGGAGGAAAACAGCACTTTACGGCCAAATTCCACGGCAAGCTGGGGCGGGTAACCATTCAGATTGGCCAGCAAAGTGACCTTGATGCACTCCAGCACCTTGACCGAATCCGAGGTACGGCGTTCGATGGTGGCCGCCAAGGGAGCGACAAAGCCGTAGGCCAGCAAGATACCCAGGAAGGTACCAACCATGGCCTTGGAAATCAGGTCAGCCAGCACGGCAGGCGGCTGGTCTACGGAGGCCAGCGCTTTCACCACACCCAGCACCGCCGCCACAATCCCGAAAGCGGGCAAGGCGTCAGCCACTTCACGCAAGGCACGTGCCGGCACGTTGCGTTCGTGCTGGTGGGTCTCGATATCCTGGTCCATCAGCGTTTCGATTTCAAACGAGCTCATATTGCCGCTGATCATCAAACGCAGGTAGTCGGACACAAAGTTCATCAAAGCCGGATCTTTCACCACATTGGGGTAATCGGCAAAGATGGGACTTTGTTCGGGGTTTTCGATATCCGCTTCGATGGACATCATGCCATCGCGTCGAGCCTTGTTCAGCAGCACAGACAACATGCCCATCAACTGCATGTACAACTGCTTGTTGTAGGGGCTGCTGCGAAATGCAATCGGCAACGCTTTGGCCAGCAGCTTGATGGACTTGCCGCTGTTGGACGCAAAATAGGCCCCCAGGGCCGCGCCACCAATCAGCAGTAATTCAAAAGGCTGGTAGAGCGCACCCAAGTGCCCGCCCAGCCCCACAAAGCTCCCGAAAACGGAGACGAAAACAATGATATATCCAAGGATAATAAGCACGGATACGCCTTCTTCAAATACACGCTGCTAATGATGGCGGCAAGCAACCGGGCTAAAACGACGCGTTAATGGCCTTTTTCCAGCCTAGATCGACGCTTCCAGTTGCCTTGACACATTCAGATTCTTATCAGATCCACATCAAAAACCAGCATCTATCCGGCTTTGCTGCACACTGACGACAAAAGCTATTGCTAGATGGGCACGTCTACCTGTGCGTTGACGTGCCCCGTGACCCTGGCTTGCGGCTCCTTGAGCGACTCTGATTTTCGACTTTTGCCGCCCGCAGATTTAGGTGTACTGCGTGCCTTGCTGGCACGGGTCTTGCCAGCCCGTGGTGGCGGACGGCAAATGGCACAAATAAAGCCTGACTCAGGATCGTGCGCATGGGCCACAAAGCCCCCCTTGCAGCGCTCGCACTGGGACAGCTGCAACAAACCGCTATCAAAAAAGCGCAGCAGCATCCAGGCACGGGTAAAACTCAGCACAGGCTCTTCGTCCGGCCCCACTTCCAGACGCCCGGCCGACGATTGCTCCAGGTAAAGGCGATAGGCCTCGACCAGTGCACGGCTTTTGTCGCACGGCGTATGTACGGCCATGAACTGGTAAATGCTGTAGAACAGGCTGGAATGAATATTGGGCAACCAGGTCATGAACCAGTCGACAGAAAAAGGCAACATCCCTTTGGGTGGCGAGCAGCCTTTGACTTCACGGTACAGACGGGCCAGCCGGTCGTAACTTAATGATGTTTCTGCTTGCAGGACCTGCAAGCGCGCCCCCAGCTCAATCATGTCGGAAGCAAGCCCAATTTCCTGGGCTTCTTTGGCGACGCTTTTTATAGCCATAGTTCTTGATGTAATAAGTTCGCAGCCGGTTTAACCGGCTTGTTCTGCCGTCGCGCGCTGAGACAGAAGAATGGTGGAGTGAGCCTGCTGCAATACCCCTCCCAGCACATCCTGCGTCAAGGTGGTGAGCAGGTCGTAGTCATTGAAGCGAAAGCCGCAAATCAACGAGCTGGAGCTGGCCAGCTTGACCAATTGGGCTGGCGACAGACGCAACAAGGTCTCTGCCACATCGGTATCGAAGCCCAAACGGAACATACCTGCCGAAAAATTCTCCCGCAGCAGGCGCTGCGCGAGTAACAAGTACGACAAATTGACTTCCTGAATATCATTCAGCAGCGAATTTTCCGATACGGGCATGTCAGCCATCCTTGTAAATCTGTTAATCAGCCAGTTTCTTGTAACAAAACACATTTAAAACATGTAAAGTTACATAAATATGTATCATGCCTTGCAATCTATTGCATGAATATAATTTTTACATTCTTGACGCTTCCGACACACACCCTGTTTTAATGCTCTAAAAACATGGAAAACATCAAATATATGCAATAAACGTATCAAGACACAGCAGAATATTATCAGATGCTCACTTAATGTTGTAGTTATAAACGAGATGTAACATGACAAAGATCAAAGCGCCTGTATCAAAATTATGTTTTGTTGCATACATTAGCCATTAATTAATTCATATTTCGACGATCCATCTCATGCGCTGCCTAAAAAGCGTTGAAATATCGGATAATCTTCTGGGGACAGCTTTCCCCGCCGCCCCCACATCGGTTTTGTAACAGCCCATGGTTCCTGCTGCTTTTACGCAACGTCTGTTTGCCTTGTGCCTGACACTGATCCTGGCGGCTTGTGCGCACACGCCCTCCTCCCGCCTACCCGCCGGCAAACCCATTGGTGTGGATGAGCAGCGCCGCTCAGCCATCGTCCTGTCTGCCCTGAGCTTGCTGGATACGCCTTACCGCTACGGCGGACGCGAACCGTCTACCGGCTTTGATTGCAGCGGCCTGGTGCACTATGTATTCAGTCAGGAATCCAGCTCCCCCATTCCACGTCGCACCGGCGACCAGGCCAGTGCAGCCCGGCGTGTCAGCCGTTCACAGCTGCGCCCAGGTGATCTGGTGTTTTTCAATACGCTGGGCACCCCGAACTCACATGTAGGCATCTATATAGGCAAGCGACAATTCATCAACGCTCCCTCCAGTGGTGGACGCGTGCGGATTGATTCACTGGACAATCCCTATTTCGCCAAACGCTTTGAAACAGCTCGCACTTTCTTTGATTGACTCATCGGCAAGCCAGCGCAGGCATTGAAAGGAAGCAGGCCTGATCTTTCACAGGCTCAATTTCATTGAGCGCAGAAAGCAAAAGGGCCCGTAATGAACGGGCCCTTTCTTGTTGCCATACGTTTAACGCGTAGGCACGGTGGCGTATTGCTCGGCAAGTTCCAGAAAGGCCTCCAGCTCGGGCGAGCGCCCGGTTTCTTCTTCCATAATTGCCGCCACCGCTGGGGCAAGCGATTGCGCCAGGCGCGCATCAAGGAACAAAAGGCGCGAACGACGGGCCAGCATGTCTTCAACGGTGCGGGCATATTCAAAGCGGCAAGCAAAGCGCACCATGGCCACACTCAAGCCCGGCACCAATTCCTGATCCGCTCCCGGCAAGGTCTGCACCCAATCGGCCTCGCTGCCATACGCATCCAGACCAGCTGTACGCCCCAGAGAACGCTGGTCGCCTACATAAGAAGCACCGACCAAACGTTGCTCCTGAGTCCGACAGGCTGGCAAAGGCCCCAGCAAGCCGGACTGCTGGCAGCGTTCCAGCACATCTTCGGCCATGGCACGATACGTCGTCCATTTGCCGCCAGTGACTGTCAGCAAACCATTCGCACTCACCGTAATGCTATGTTCCCGGCTGATGGATTGCGTCTGCCCCGCGGCCGACTCGGCTGCAGGGCGCACCAACGGTCGCAGCCCCACCCAGATACTGCGCACATCCTGCACCGTGGGCGCTTTTTGCAGATAATTCGCGGACTCTTTCAGAATGAAATCCACTTCCTGAGCCAAAGGGCGCGGCTCCAGCGGAATATCGTCTCGGGGAGTATCCGTCGTGCCCAAAATCAGCTTGCCCAACCAAGGCACGGCAAACAAGACCCGGCCATCCTTGGTACGTGGCACAAGTAAGGCATGTTCACCGGGCAAGAACTCCTGATCAACCACCAAGTGCACGCCCTGGCTGGGCGAAACCATAGGGCGCAGTTCACGCCCGGCTTCCTGTGCATCCAGTTGTCGCACCTGATCCACCCACACGCCCGTGGCATTGACCACGCATTTGCTCTGGATCTCGTAGGTCTGACCGCTTTCCTTGTCCTGGCAGCGCACGCCGCAGACCTTGCCCTCGCTGTGCATCACATCCACAACCGGACAGTAATTGATGAGCAAGGCCCCATTCAGTGCCGCCGTACGGGCCAGGGCCAAGGCCAGACGGGCATCATCAAACTGGCCGTCCCAATATTTCACACCGCCTTTCAGGCCACTTTGCCGCGCACCGGGCAAAAGCTGCCGGATCTTGGAAGCACTCAAAAATTGGGTATGACCCAGCCCCTCGCGCCCCGCCAAACCGTCATAGGCCATCAGGCCCACCCCGTAAAACGGCGTCTCCCAGCACTTGTAGCTGGGCATGACAAAAGGCAGGCGCTGCGCCAGATGGGGCGCATTGCTGAGCAAATGCATACGCTCGCGCAAGGCTTCACGCACCAGACTGACATTGCCCTGGGCAAGGTATCGCACCCCGCCGTGTACCAGCTTGGTCGCCCGCGAGGACGTGCCCTTGGCAAAGTCCCAGGCTTCCAGCACAACCACACTCAAGCCCCGCAAGGCCGCGTCCAGAGCCACGCCCAAGCCGGTAGCGCCACCACCCACCACGACCATATCCACCTGCGTGGTGCGCGCCAAGGCGCCCAGCATCTGGGCTCTGTCGGTCAATAAGGGGGAACTTAATGTAGTCATAAGATGAGCTTTGGACCTGAAATTAGCAGACACCCGAAAAAAACACTGACTGGCTCGGGATTTACCCTGATTTTAGCCCCTGAACTTTTACCGTCCAGTGAAACTTGTTTGCTCGCGTATCAAGTCCCCTTCTGCGACCGGACACAGACCACACAGAGCCAGTACACTGTGGTCTGCTCCGCTTTTACTGCCTCATTCGCATGACATTCATACTTGCTCTTGATCAGGGAACCTCCAGCTCGCGCAGCCTTGTGGTAGCGGCAGACGGCCGCATTCTGGCCAAGGCGCAGCAGGAAACTCAGCAATACTACCCGCGTACAGACTGGGTGGAGCATGATTCCCAGGAAATCCTGGACACCCAGTTCCGGACCGCCCGGCAAGCGATTGAGCAGGCAGGGCTACGCCCTCAGGACATACACGCCATTGGCATTACCAATCAGCGTGAAACCACAGTGCTATGGGATCGGCAAACCGGGCAGGCCCTGCACAAGGCCATCGTCTGGCAAGACAGACGCGCCGAGGACTTCTGCGCCCAGTTGCGCGAACAAGGGCACGAAGCCACCATTACCGGCAAAACCGGCCTGCCTATTGATGCCTATTTTTCGGCCTCCAAGCTGCGTTGGCTGCTGGACTCCGTACCCGGCGCCCGTGAACGTGCAGCGCGTGGTGAACTGGCTTTCGGCACGATTGATAGCTGGCTGATCTGGCATTTAAGCGGCGGCAAAGTCCATGCCACCGATGTCAGCAATGCCTCCCGCACCCTGCTCTACAACATTCATAGCCAGCAATGGGACGATGAATTGCTGGCCCTGTTCAACATCCCGGCCAGCGTCTTGCCCCAGGTACAGAGCTCCGCCTCCGAGTTTGGCCATTGCAGCCCCGAAATTCTGGGTAGCCCCATTCCCATTTGTGGTGTGGCGGGCGACCAACAAAGCGCCCTGTTCGGCCAGGCTTGCACAACACCCGGCATGGCCAAGAATACCTATGGCACAGGCTGCTTCCTGTTGATGCACTGTGGCTCGCAAGTCCCCCAATCCCATAACGGCCTGATCGCAACCAGCGCCGCCCATCATGGCGACACCCCCGCCTATGCTCTGGAAGGCAGCGTCTTTATTGGAGGGGCAGTTGTCCAATGGCTGCGCGATGGTCTGGGCGCACTGGAACATAGCGCGCAAGTCGAAGAGCTGGCTCGTAGCGTGCCGGATGCACAAGGCGTACGACTGGTCCCTGCCTTCACCGGCCTGGGCGCCCCCTATTGGGATGCCCAAGCCCGCGGCACCATTACCGGCCTGACACGCGCCTCCACCATGGCCCACATTGCCCGTGCTGCTCTGGACAGCATTGCCTACCAAAGCGCCGCCGTGCTGCAAGCCATGAATCGGGATGTACAGGCCAACGGCGGCCCGGCCTTGCACGAGCTGCGTGTAGACGGTGGGGCCTGCGCCAATAATCTTCTGATGCAATTTCAGGCAGACTTGTTGGGCCTGCCTGTCGTGCGTCCCGTTACTATTGAGACGACCGCGCTGGGCGCCGCCTATCTGGCAGGCTTGGGCAGCGGTCTGTATTCAGGTCTGCCTGAGATTGCGGCGCTATGGCAATGCGACCGGGTTTTCGAACCCGCCATGTCGCGCGATGAAGCCCAGAACCTGATGCTCAGTTGGGAACAAGCCGTGCGTCAGGCACGCACTTATTGAACTTGCTGTTTTTTTGACGGAAACACCATGCTGCAAAAAATCATTCTGGGCATTGCCATCTTCCTGATCGTGATGTTGGGCCTGACCTTTGGCGAGGCCATTTTCCACTACATTTCCTCGTACCTGGGATTCCTGTTCCATGACTTCATCGAATTGATGCAGCAAGTTCAGCGCTACCTGACCGTGCATTGGGGCAAGGCACTGATCGCCTTGATCATTACCGTCCCGCTGGTGATCTGGATTTCCAAGAACAAGAAAGATGAAATGTCCAAGCCCAACAGCCACCGCAAGATCGCGATTGTGCTGGCGATTTTCCTGGGCTGGCTGGGCGTGCACCGCTTTTACCTGGGCCAGATCGGCATGGGCTTGCTGTTCCTGGTGCTTTTTGCCATCTGGTCGCCGCTGGCCTATTTCCTGGCCTTGATCGACGCCTTGCGTTACGCCTTCATGGGCGACGACGAGTTCAAGCTGGCCCGTTAATTTCCAGACTGCTCACCAAAGCCCCACTTGCTGGGGCTTTTTTCATGACTGAGCGCCGGACGCATTCCCGGAGCCCGACAACAGCAATCAGACAGACCCAATTCAGAACATTTTGTGGCCCCATCAGGGAAAACCACAGCCCATGCCACGTACAAGCCTAGTTCCTTGATTTTCAATACTTATATTAGCCACCATACCTTCCAGGTATACAAGCAAACCTTTTTAGTCTTGGAAATCCCCACGCCGCTTCGTGTCCAATCGAATTGGGGGAGACACGCCAGCCTCTAAAAGACTGGCAGCGGCGGCTCAGATCAAAAGTGTGAGGCCTTTGTTGCTGGCTCTGTCTACACATCCGTTCCACCTATAAACATAACTAGATTGAGACACAAGAAAATGCGACGCACTAAAACTAGCTATTTACTGCGCAACTTGCTGGGCCTGGCTTTGGCCGCCTGTACGCTAAGCAGTCACGCAGCCACAGAGACACAACGCCCCAATATTTTGCTGATCGTGGCCGATGATCTGGGATATTCAGACATTGGCGCGTTTGGCGGGGAAATTTCCACTCCTAACCTGGATGCCCTGGTCAAAGACGGCGTAGCACTGACCGACTTTTACGCGTCCCCCTTCTGTTCCCCCACCCGCGCCATGCTGATGTCCGGCGCGGACAACCACCAGGTTGGCTTTGGTGGCATGGCCGAACTGATGACGCCCCAACAGCGCGCCCTGCCCGGCTACGAAGGCTTTCTAAGCGACCAGGCCCTGCCCTTCCCCCTGGTCCTGCAAGACAATGGCTACCGCACCTATATGGCGGGCAAGTGGCATCTGGGCGTAAAAGAGGAAGTCGCCCCGCCCAATCGCGGCTTTGACCAGTCCTACGCCTTGATGCACGGCGGCGCCAGCCACTTTGACCAAAGCGGCATCATCACCTTTGATGCCAATAAAGCACCGGTTGCCCTGTACCGCGAGAACGGCAAGGAAGTGCAATTGCCCAAGGACTTCTACTCCAGCGAGTTTTTTGCCTCACGCCTGATGTCTTATATCGATGCGGACAAACGCAAGGACCAGCCTTTCTTCGCCTACCTGGCCTTTACGGCTCCCCATTGGCCCTTGCACGCGCCCGAGGAATACATACGTAAATATGAAGGCCGCTATGACGCAGGCTATGACGTGCTGCGTGAGGAACGTCTGGAACGCATGAAAAAGCTGGGTCTGGTGCCCCAGGATATGCAAGGCTATGTGGGCAATCCGGCCTGGCCACGCTGGAAAGAGCTGAGTCCTGAACAGCAACGTGTTGAAAGCAAACGTATGGCCGTCTACGCCGCGATGGTGGAAGCCATGGATGCACAGATTGGCCGTGTCATCGAGCACCTGAAGCAAACCGGCCAGTACGACAACACCGTTGTGATCTTCATGTCCGATAACGGTGCCGACGGCAATACCGTGCTGGATGAAGGTGAAACCCGCGCCTGGGCCCACAAGCATCGCGATAACAGCTATGAAAACACGGGCCGTCCCGGCTCCTTTGTGGAATATGGCCCAGGCTGGGCGCAAGTTGGCTCCACCCCCTTCAATCTGTACAAAGCCTTTATGTATGAAGGCGGTATCTCGGTGCCCAGCATCATGCGCGTACCCGGTGGCAAGCGTCAGGGCGAATTTGTGCGCGCTCCGGCCCACGTAACCGACATCGCCCCCACCATTCTGGCCTTGGCCCAGATCGAACAACCCAAGGGCGAATACCGTGGCCGCCAGGTCATCCCCATGCAAGGCAACTCCATGGTGGATGTGCTGACCGGTCGCAGCGATCAGGTCCATGAAACCTTCCGCCAAGGCTGGGAGCTGAATGGCCGCCGCGCCATGCGCGTGGGTGACTGGAAAATCGTGTACGCCAATGCACCGTGGGGCAAAGACCGCTGGGAACTGTTCAATGTGGTCGAAGACCGCTCCGAACTGAATGACCTGTCCGAAAAACACCCTGAAAAACTGAAAGAGCTGATTGCCGAATACGAGCAATATGCCAAGCGCAACGGGGTGGAGGATTTTGAAGGTCTGGCTTCGCGCCCAGGCTACAGCAACAGCCTGAACTACTACAAGGATCTGGATGAAGTCCTTTAAGCTCTCCCGAGCCAAGGCACTGCTGACGGTATGCGGGCTGCTGACAGCAGCCCCGCTGCCTGCAGCGGCAGAAGGCTCCGATACTCTCCCTCCTCCGGTTCCGGCCCACGATTGCCAAGCCTATAGCGGCATACCAACAGGCTTCGGCCCGGCCAGGCAAGGAGCCGCCAATCAGGCTGGTTTGGTCACCATTCCTGGGGGGCGCTTTCTGATGGGGTCCGACGAAGGCTATCCGGAAGAAAAGCCGGTACATCCCGTGGAGGTCCAGGCTTTTCAAATAGACCAGCACGAAGTCACCAATGCCCAATTCGCACAATTTGTGGCGGCCACAGGCTATGTCACCCAGGCGGAACGGGTGCCGGAATTTCCGCCGCATGTTCAGGTTCCCGAGCAGTATCGTCAGCCCGGATCCGCCGTCTTCACGCCACCGGCAGCAACGCATGATCACGATCACCACGATGGGCACGATCAACATGCCCCTCCCAGCAATTACAACTGGTGGGTATGGGTGCCGGGCGCCAACTGGCGGCATCCCGGTGGTCCCGATACCAATCTGAACGGCCGGGACAATCATCCCGTCGTCCATATTGCCTACGAGGATGCGCAGGCTTACGCCCGCTGGTTGGGACGCGATCTGCCCACCGAAGAGCAATGGGAGTTTGCAGCGCGCGGTGGTCTGGACGGCGCTACCTACCCTTGGGGCAATACGCCTGAAGTGCACGGCCGCTTGATGGCCAACACCTGGCAAGGTAATTTCCCTGCCCAAAACCTGCTGCGCGACGGCTACGAAGGCACCGCCCCCGTGGGCTGCTTCCCGGCTAATAGCTATGGCCTGTGGGATTCGGTCGGCAATGTCTGGGAATGGACACGCAGTGCATGGCAACCCCAGCATCGCCCCCTGATGCCCAAACCCCTTCTCGCGGCAGCAAGGGATGCCAACGGAAATCCGGCAACAGGCGTGATCAAGGGCGGCTCGTTTCTGTGTGCGGCGAACTTCTGCGTGCGCTATCGCCCGGCTTCACGGCAACCCCAGGAAACCACCATGTCTACCCAGCATGTGGGCTTTCGTACGGTGCTTAATGAAATAAAAAACTAAGCTCAAAAGCCGGGCTCGCCCTTGCCAAGCCCGGCACCAAACAACAATCCCCTCGCTTTTGACGAGGGGATTGTTCACTATCAAGTTCTTTCAGGGCAGACAAGCAAGGCATCAAGGTCTACGTTGCCATTCCCGTTTCAGGCGTGGCCGTTTCTTTCTGCTTGACGGCCTGATGGTCCAGGGTCTCGCTGACGCTTTCCCACGCATTCTGCAAGCTATCAAAAACGCGATGCGCGTGAATCTGCTTGAACAGACCCATGCGAATCAGCTTGCGACCCACTTTCTCGTTCGCCTCGCACAGCGCCACCATGACATTGCGCTGTTCCAGCTCCGCCAAGGCAGTCTCCAAAGCCTGCATGGCCGTCGCATCCACAAAAGGCACGTAATTCAGGCGCAAGACCACGGCCCGAACCTGCTCCGGCACCGTCAGCAAGGAACGATTCACCGCTTCCACACTGGCAAAGAAGTACGGTCCTTCCAGAGTCAGCACCGAAATATCCTGGCGCAACTCCTGGCTAAAGGACAAATCCAGTGCCCGCTGTAAACGGCGGCCTTCCAGGGCCCGCACTTGCACCCCATCCGAGGTGCGTTTGAGCACATACAGCATGGCCAGAATCACCCCAATATTGACGGCCACGACCAGATCCGCAAATACCGTCAGAGCGAAAGTCACCCACAGAATGAACAAGTCAGCGGTAGGCATACGGCGCTGCAGGCGAACGACCAGCTTGGCCTGACTCATATTCCAGGCCACCATGAACAGAATTGCCGCCAACACCGTCAGCGGGATATAAGCCGCCAGCGGGGCCAGCAACAGCAGAACCAGCACCAGGAAAATGACATGCACCACGCCGGCAATGGGGCTGTCACCGCCATTACGGATATTGGTAGCGGTACGGGCAATGGCCCCGGTAGCCGCAATCCCGCCAAACAAGGGCGAGAGCACGTTGGCAATCCCTTGGCCCACCAATTCCTGATTGGAGTCGTGACGGGTCCCTGTCATGGAGTCGGCCACGACAGCGGACAGCAAGGACTCGATCGCACCCAGCATGGCAATTGCAAACGCAGGCCCGATCAGCTCCACCACGCGAGTCAGCGTAATTTCCGGCCATTGAAAAGACGGCAAGCCGCTGGGCAAGGCACCAAAGCTGGAGCCGATAGTGGCTACCGACTCAAAACGGAAAATCGCCTGGATAAGCGTGATGACCACCAGGGCCACCAGCGGTCCGGGCAAACGCGCCAGACTTGGGATTTTGGGCACGACAATCAGAATCGCCAGAGACAAAATCCCCAGCAGCGTGGTTGCCCAATCCAGGGACGGCAGGTTCTGCAGCAAGAACCAGAGTTTCTCGTGAAAGTGCTGGCCCTCGACGACGGGAAGGCCAAAAAAGTCCCGCCATTGGCCCACCCAAATGATCACCCCGATACCGGCGGTAAAACCCACGATGACCGGATCGGGAATAAAGCGGATCACAGCTCCCAGGCGCAGCAGGCCCAGCAGCAGCAAGATCACCCCGGCCATCAGCGTCGCAATTTGCAGGCCCGCCACCCCATGTTGGGCCACCACCCCGGACAAGATGACAATGAACGCGCCCGTCGGCCCGGCAATCTGAACCCGGCTGCCGCCAAATAAAGACACCGCCAAACCGGCAATAATGGCGGTATACAAACCCTGCTCGGGCTTGACCCCGGAGGCAATGGCAAAGGCCATGGCCAGCGGCAAGGCCACCACCCCCACCACCAAACCAGCCAACAGGTTATTTAGCCAGTGTTTTCGCCCCAGGAGTCCGGCTCGACCCGCTTCCAGCAGTGCAATCATCGCGCGTCCTTGTCATGCCCAGCCTGCTCGACACAGATGAGAAACAAGCAGGGCCTCAACCCAAATGAAGCCTTAATGATACTACTGCGTGTCAAAAAAACTTCACGTTAGTGATGGGCTTATTTGACGAGGAAAAAAAAGCCCCACCTAAAAGAGGTGGGGCTTAGTGACAACGAACACGGAATTCAAGGGTTGCGGGCGCGCAGCAAACGCAAACTGTTCAGCACCACCAGCAAGCTTGCACCCACGTCGGCAAACACGGCCATCCACATGGTGGCCTGGCCAGTCAGGGCCATCACCAGGAACACGGCCTTGATACCCAAAGCCAGGCTGATGTTCTGCCACAACACGGCATGCAAGGCTCGAGACTGACGCATCAGCAAGGCAATCTTGCCCAGATCATCGTCCATCAAGGCCACGTCAGCGGTCTCGATCGCAATGTCCGAACCCAAAGCTCCCATCGCGATACCCACATCGGCACGAGCCAGGGCGGGTGCATCATTGATGCCATCACCCACCATCGCCACCAAACCGTTACCCAGTTTTTCCTCGATACGGTCCAGCTTGTCCTGTGGCAGCAAACCACCTCGGAAATCCTTGATTCCGGCTTGCTGGGCGACATGACGCACGGCTTGCTCGTGGTCGCCCGAAAGCACTTCCACCTGAACACCCTGCGCTTGCAGATCGCGAATCGCCTGGCTGGTGGTGGGACGCAGCGTATCCATCATGGCGAACCAGGCCAGCAGACCGTGCTCGTCACCCAGATACACCATGGTGGCACCGCTCTCTACCGCTTGCTGCTCGGCCTGGCTGGACTCAGCCTTGTTCTGCCCCAGCACCCAGCTACGCTTGCCCAGACGCAATTGGCCAGTCGTGCCTTGTGCTTGCACACCATTACCCGCCAAAGCTTCGAATTGATCCAGGCGCACCAGACCCGATGCCACACGGCCACGGGCAATCGCTTGCGAGGCAGGATGATCCGAACGCTCGGCCAGAGCAACGGCCATATCCAGCACTTCGCTATCCGACAGGCTTGGGCGCAGGCTGCCATATTCGCTCAAGGAAGGCTCGCCCAAAGTCAACGTTCCGGTCTTGTCCACCGCCAGGTAACGCAGCTGACGAGCCCGCTCCAGATACACGCCACCTTTAATCAAAATACCGGCACGTGCGGCACTGGCCAAAGCGCTGACCACGGCCACAGGCGTAGAAATCACCAGAGCGCAAGGACAAGCAATCACCAGCAGAACCAGAGCACGGTACACGGACTCCGACCAGCTCACTCCCCAGATCAAGGGCAAGGCTACAGCCATCAAGGCCGCTGCCACCACAACCAGCGGGGTGTAGATGCGGGAGAACTGGTCGACAAAGCGCTGAATCGGAGCCTTGTTGGCCTGGGCCTCCTGAACCGAACGTGTGATGCGGGCCAGCAAGGTTTCATCATGCGCGGCCTGGACCTGATACACCAGTTCGCCCATGCCATTGATGGTGCCTGCAAAAACCTCGTCACCGGGCGCTTTGTCCACGGGGGCACTTTCACCCGTGATTGGAGCCTGGTTAACCGTGCTTAGCCCTTGCAGAACTTTGCCATCCAGGCCAAAACGCTCGCCGGGGGCCACACGTACTTGCCAGCCTGCCTGCACCTGATTGGCCGGGACGCGCTGCCAATCCTTGCCATCGGCACTGACCAGCACTTCATCCGGAACCAGCTTGAGCAGGCTGTCCACCGCATTACGGGCGCGGTCCAGGGAACGAGCTTCGATCCACTCAGCCAGGCTGAACAGGGACATCACCATGGCGGCTTCAGGCCATTGGGCCAGGATCACCGCACCCGTGACGGCAATACTCATCAAGGCGTTAATGTTGAGCTGACCATTACGCAGCGCAATCCAGCCTTTCTTGTAGACCTGCACACCACCGGACAGAATCGCTGCCAGAGCCAGAACAATCACCAGCCACTCGGGGGCCGCCAGCCAGTGGCTGATCTCGGCGGCCAAAGCGAGCACCACGGCGCCGGCAATGCGAATCAGGCCTTGCTTGGGCGACACCTGCTTCACAGGCTCTTCATCGGCCATGCGGGGCTCAAAGCCCAGGCCGCGCAACGCACCCAGCACCTTGTCACGGGCACCATCCACGTGGTCTACCGTCAAAACCCGCTGCATCAGGTCAAAACCCAGGTTCTGCACCTGATCCAACTTTTTCAGGCCGGAGCGAATCATGTTCTCTTCCGCCGGGCAATCCATATCAGCAATATGCACGACCAGACGCGTAGAGGTACTGGCCGCCAAGGTCACCGATGGGCCAAACGCGGGTGCCGAGCAGCACGCCTCCTCGTGGGAGTGCGACGCTTGTTCTGCATGGCTGTGATCGTGATCATGGCTATGCTCGTGGCTGTGATCGCCCGCCGCATGGTCGTGATCATGACTATGGTCATGTACGTGCTCGGTCTGGCAGGCTGATGTTGTGCACTGCCCCACGCCGAGCTTTGATGTGTTGTTAGCTGATGTCATAGCAGTTCCTCGCTTCTTGCATGGGACCAGTAGAAAGCCTAAAGTAACTACAAGGTCAAGCCCTTTGGAGGCCAAGCAATGAAAATTGGTGAGTTGGCGGAAAAAAGCCACTGCAACACGGAAACCATCCGCTATTACGAGAAAGTTGGGCTGCTGCCCGAGCCGGAGCGCAGCGAGGGCAACTACCGCCTGTACCGCAGTATCCACCTGGAACGGCTACGTTTTATTCGCAACTGCCGCAGCCTGGATATGACGCACGAAGAAATTCGCGGCCTGCTGGCATTCATGGACGGCCCGGCGCAAGACTGCGCCCCGGTCAACGATTTGCTGGA
The DNA here is from genome assembly GCF_032063905.1 of Alcaligenes phenolicus. NCBI lineage: Bacteria > Pseudomonadati > Pseudomonadota > Betaproteobacteria > Burkholderiales > Alcaligenaceae > Alcaligenes > Alcaligenes phenolicus. The sequence goes on along the minus strand of NZ_DAMBOE010000007.1, from coordinate 51,252 downwards.
TGAACACATCGAGCATGTGGCCGTACGCATTGCCGAGCTTGAACACCTGCAAAAACAACTGATTGAACTGCGTCGCCGCTGCGGGCAGGCCGGTGGCCTGGAGCATTGCGGCATTTTGCAGGGTTTGGTGAATATGGAGCCGGATCAAGTCCCGGCTCCCACTACCCATTTGGGCTAGGGCTGTGTGACGTGGTCCTTAGCCACGCACCCGCCCTGCCGCCCACATTCCGATCAGCATCGCGACCAGAAACAAAATAGCCAACGGTGCGCCCGACGCTGCCAGCACAATGGCCGGCCCAGGGCAGAAACCTGCCACACCCCAACCAGCGCCGAAAATCAAAGCACCCAACACCAAGGGACGGTCTATTTGACGCTGCTTGGGCAGATTCATGGGCTGGCCTGTCACAAAAGCACAAGGACGACGACGCGCAAGACTGAACGGCACAATCGCCACCGCAATTGCCGCGGCCATTACCAAGGCCAAAGACGGGTCCCAGGCTCCAGCCAGATCCAGAAACGCCAGCACCTTGCTGGGGTTGGCCAAGCCGGAAATCAACAAACCCAAGCCAAAAATCAGGCCGGAAACTAAAGCGATGAAATAATGCATGGCGGGCTCCTTAGATCAGATGACGCAAGACAAACACGGTCAGAAAGCCGCTGGCCATGAACGTCAGCGTTGCCACCAAAGAACGGGGTGACAAACGCGACAGACCACACACACCATGACCACTGGTGCACCCCGACCCCAAACGGGTTCCGAACCCCACCAGCAAACCGGCTACCACCACCCACATCCAGGGCTGCGGCTGCACGACAGGTACGGTTTCCCCGGCCAGGCGGTACAGCCAGGGTGCCGCCGCCAGGCCCAACAAGGCCATCCAGCGCCAGCCCTTGTCACCCGCCTCCCCGCTCCAGGTGCCCGACAGCAGGCCGGATATGCCAAACACCCGACCATTGAACAGCACCAGCACCGCGGCCGCCAAACCAATCAAGGCGCCGCCAAACAAGGCGCTCCACGGGGTAAAGGAACTCCAGTCAATTGCGATCATCAATGCCTCCTGGGGCACAAAAAATTCCATATAAAGTTTGCATGACAGCCAGCACCGCCGGGTTTTCCAGGCGGTAATAGACGTACTTGCCCTCTTTGCGGCTGGCAATCAGCTCTTCGCGCCGCAAAACCGTCAATTGCTGGGATAAAGTAGGTTGTGAAATTCCACTGCGCTGCGCCAGCTCCCCCACATTGCATTCGCCCTGCACCAACGTGCACAGAATCATCAGGCGGTCGGGGTTGGCCAAGCTGCCCAGCAAGCTGCTGGCTCGGCCCGCTACCTGTCGCAGGGCTTCCAGTTCGGTTTGATTCATAACGTTCTACAAAAACACAATATATATTATTATATAATATCTTTTAATATTTTATAAGCAACAAGAGGTCTGACATGCTCCAAGCCCAGGTCGCCAGCTTCTTTCATACGGACACGTCCACGTTCACCTACGTGGTTTATGCCGAAAGTCAACGCGAATGCGCCATCATTGACTCGGTGCTGGACTACGACGCCGCCTCCGGCCGCAGCAGCACCGTGTCTGCCCAGAAGGTCGTGGACTTTGTGCGCCAGCATCAACTGGAGGTGCAATGGATTCTGGAAACCCATGCCCATGCCGACCATCTGTCCGCTGCGGTCTGGCTGCAAGAACAGGTGGGCGGAAAAATAGCCATTGGCGAACACATCAAGCAAGTGCAGTCCACGTTCAGCCGCATCTTTAATATAGAGGCCGAAGTACAGGCCAACGGCACACCCTTCGATACGCTGTTCAAGGATCAGGAACCGTTCCAGATCGGCGCCATTCAGGTACAGGCTTTGCACGTGCCCGGTCATACACCGGCAGATATGGCCTATCACGTTCAAGGTCTGGGCGTATTTGTGGGCGACACCTTGTTCCTGCCCGATGTCGGTACCGCCCGTTGCGACTTTCCGGGTGGCAGCGCCAGCCAGCTTTATGAATCCATCCAGCGCCTGCTGGCCCTGCCTGCAGATACGGTCTTGTTCATGTGCCACGACTATCCGCCTGAAGGACGGGAGCCCCAGTTCTACTGCACGGTTCAGGAGCAGAAGGACGGCAACATCCACGTACACGACGGCATCAGCCAGGAACAGTTTTGCGAGCGCCGCCGCGCACGCGATAAAACCCTGGGCATGCCGCGCCTGATACTGCCTTCCATTCAAGTCAATATCCGCGCCGGACACTTTCCCGAACCAGAAAGCAATGGTCAGATCTATCTGAAACTGCCCGTCAATCTGCTTTGAATACGACTGTTTTTTTGCGTCCGGGCAGACACAGGCTCGGACATAGAAAAACTTTTAAGGCTCAGCCTGCGTATACTGCCCTTTTCTGCACCCTGAACTTCAGAAGGAAATAATAGGCATGACTTACGTGGCCCTCAAACACTTGCACATGACAGCCGCCGGGCTGAGCATTTTGTTTTTCATTATTCGGGCCTTCTGGTCAGTGTCCGGCTCATCCTGTTTGCAGAATCGCTTTGTGCGCATTGCCCCGCATGTCATCGATACCGTCTTGCTGGTCTGTGGTCTGGCGCTGGCCGGCATGTTGGGCGCTGCCGCCAACCAGCCCTGGCTGCTAACCAAGATTGTGTTGCTGGTGGTCTACATCGTAGTGGGCAGCTATGCCATCAAGCGCGGTAAAACCGCCTTTAGCCGCGGCGTGGCGGCGCTGATTGCGATTGCCATCTTTGCCTATATCGTAGGCGTGGCGCTGAATCGCAGCCCGGCGTCCTGGTTCGTCTAAACCAGTAGCCCACATACAAAAAAAGCCCCCACGCTACGCCTTCGGCTTGCTGCCCCCCCCGAGGGGGAGTTTTTGTCTTGGGACGGCCCGGCGACAAAACAAGCCCCCATGCTACGCCTTCGGCTTGCTGCCCCCCCCCCCGAGGGGGAGTTTTTTGTCTTGGGACGGCCCGGCGACAAAAAAGCCCCTGTCAGTGAAAGTTATCTTCCACTGACAGGGGCTTTTACATACCTGTCTTACCAGACACCTATCCAGCGCTGTACCAGCAAACTGCTGACCGCCACCGCGATCCAGACTCCCAGCCCCAGCAAGGCAGGCCGCACACCGGCTCGGGCCATCACACGCAAGTCCGAACACAAACCGATAGCTGCCAGGGCCAGCACCATCAGGAACTCAGCCAGAAAACGCAGGGGTTCCAGCCACTCCACCGGCACCCAACCCAGCGAGCGCAGAGCCGAGGCCACCATGAACCAGACAATGAACCAGGGGAACACACGCATCAAGTCAAAGTCCCGGCCAGCCTGACGTGAGCGCCACACTTCCAGACCCGCCAGAATCAGGCAGATCGGGATGATCAAGGTTGCCCGAGTCAACTTGACGATAGTGGCGTGGTCACCCGCCTGACGGCTGTAGCTATAGCCTGCAGCCACTACCGAAGACGTATCGTTGATGGCGGTTCCCGCCCACACCCCAAAACCTGCGTCCGACATATTCATCATGTGACCGGCCAAGGGGAAAATCAGCACGGCCACAATATTGAAGATAAAGATGGTGGAAATCGCCAGTGCGGTTTCATGTTCCTCAGGCTTGAGAATGGGCGTGACCGCTGCAATGGCCGAGCCCCCACAAATCGCCGTCCCCACCCCAATCAGGGTGCGCAGTTTGGATGGAATCCCCAAGGCTCGGCCCAGCACCAGTGCCGTCACAAACGCCACCGTCAAGGTCACCAGGGTCACCGCCAGCGAATCCATACCGGTACGCATCACTTGCGGCAGGCTCAAACCAAAACCCAGACCAATAATCGACCACTGCAACAACACCTTGGACGAAAAGCGCAAACCGGGCTGAAACACCGTAGCCACGCCCATGCTGTTACGCAGTACCATCCCCAGGACAATCGCAAAAACCGGACCGCCAATCAAAGGCCACACTTTGCCCAGGCCCATAGCCGCAACACCAACGGCCACCGCCAGTAAAAAACCCCACCAACGCGACGGCTTCAGAGAGAAACCCGATTTGCCCTGTGCCTTCAGGGTCGTGCTTCCTGCTGGTAAATCGGTCACACTGCTCATCTCGTCATTCCAGATATGTAATAAGTAAAAGTAATTTTAGGTTGACCCCGAGTATTAAAAAATTCATTATTACTTATCGTAAGTATCAATTTTATTTATCATGAATGCGATCAGCATCAGACAACTGGAAGTGTTCGTAGGCATTGCCACCTTGGGCACCGTGCGTGCTTGCGCAGCCCAGATTCACTTGTCCCAACCCGCCGCCAGCATGGCTTTGGCCGAGCTGGAAAAGCAGCTGGACTGTCCCCTGTTTGAACGCACGCCGGGGCGCATGCAGCTGACCAGCCGCGGCAAGCAATTACTGCCGCACGCTCGCGAAATTCTGGAGCGCCTGCGGGAGATGCAAAGCCAGCAGGAAGAAAGCGAGTTGCGTGGTGAAATCCGCATCGGAGCCAGCAATACCGTCGGCAACTATCTGATCGGGGATCTGGTGGGGCAGTTTGTGCGCCAGCATCCCCGTGTGTCCCTGCATGTGTCCGTGGACAACACGGCCAACATCATCAATCAATTGCTGGAACACGGCTGCGACATTGCCTGCGTGGAAGGTCCGGTCAATCACCCTCAGTTGGAAACCTGGATCTGGCGCGAAGATGCGCTGGTCGTCTGCGCCGCCCCCGATCACCCGCTGGCTACCAAGGCCACCTTGGAAAAACAGGACTTTGCGGGCATGAGCTGGATCATGCGCGAACGTGGCTCGGCCTCCCGAGCGCTGACCGAACAAGCCTTGAATGTGCTGCCTGGCGGCCATGTGCTGATGGAACTGGGTCAGGTAGAAGCCATCAAACAGGCGGTCATCGCCGGACTGGGCCTGGCTTGCCTGCCACAGGCAGCTACCCTGGATGCTGTTGCCAATCAGCGACTACGCATCTTGGACACCCCTTTTCTGGATTTGAAGCGCCGCCTGTCCCTGGTCCTGCATAAAGAACGCTACCGTAGCCAGGTGTTAAGCGCTTTTGCGGAACATGTACACAGCCCGGAGTCCGGTTCGAGCACATCGGAAACTTGACGCAAGTTTGCATTCTGATGATGGTTGACACCTGCAGCAATGTTATTCTTGCTGCAGTGCAGCACAAACAGAAGGGACCATAAGTCCCGCTCTCCTGCCCACCTCTTGAACCGAGTGATGCCATGAACACTGTTCCTACGCCACAAGCGCAAGATGTCCCCGCTTTTGCCCGTCCCTCCTATTTGCCACCCTACGAAACGGTAGCTCTGGTGTTGCAAGGCGGCGGCGCTTTGGGAGCCTATCAAGCCGGTGTATATGAAGGTTTGCTGGAAGCAGGAATCGAACCAGACTGTTTATCCGGGATTTCGATTGGGGCCTTGAACACCGCGATTATTGCGGGCAATCCCCCCGAGCGACAGGTAGAACGCCTGCGGGAGTTCTGGAATACCATTTGCGAGCCCTACTATGGCTGGTCCAGCCCAGCCTGCCTGGAGCGTGCCCTCTTTGGTATCAACGATGTAATGCGTGAGGCCATCAGCGCCTTCAATGCCAGCAACGCCCTGGTCTTGGGACAGCGTGGCTTTTTCCGCCCCCGTTTCCCCCCTCCGATGCAAGCCACACCGGGCGTGCCCGAAGGTGCCAGCTATTACGACACCAGCGCCCTGAAAGACACGCTGGAGCGTTTATGTGACTTTGATCGCATCAACGACAAGCGTCAGCGCATCTCGGTAGGTGCGGTCAATGTAGGCACGGGCAACTTTGTTTATTTTGACAACCATCGCACCACCTTGCGAGCCGAACACTTCATGGCCTCGGGTGCCCTGCCCCCGGCTTTCGCCCCCGTGGAAATTGATGGTCAGTATTACTGGGACGGCGGTCTGGTTTCCAATACGCCGCTCTCTTATGTGCTGGATCAGTCGCCCCGCCGGGACACGCTGGTGTTTCAAGTGGACTTGTGGAGTGCGCGTGGCCCGGTGCCCAACAATATGGGCGAAGTCAGCGACCGCTTGAACGAGATCCGCTACTCCAGTCGTACCCGTATGGTGACCGAAGACATGCGTCATTCGCAGTACATGCGTCATATCCTGTCAGAGTTGCTTACCCTGATCCCCGAAGATCAACGCAAAGACCTGTTGCCGTGCCGCCTGGCCGAAGAGCTGGCCAGCAACAAGCGCTACAACGTGGTGCACCTGATTTACCGCAACCAGCCCTACGAGCAGCACTACAAGGATTATCAGTTTGGTCGCATGACCATGCGCGAGCACTGGCGTAGCGGTCTGGATGATATTCGTCAGACGCTGATACACAGGGACAAGCTGAATATGCCAGAGAACCTGGCCGGCTTCACCACCTACGACGTGCACCGCGATGAAATCGAAAAACGGCTGGCCAACAACGGCAAGTAAGCCAGCCTGCGCCGGGACTTAGCGACGGCTCAAGACCATCGCGCCGCTAAGTACAAAGGCCGTACCCAGCAATTGCATGAGCGTAATCGGCTCCCCCAGAAACCAGTTCGCCAGAAACAAAACCGAAACTGGGCCAATCAGCCCCATTTGAGCACTCATGGGCGCGCCTACTCGCTCCACTGCCCACATAGTCATAAAGGTCGGCAACACCGTATTGCAGACGGCGTGAATCATGGACAGGCCATAGACCGGCGCAGGCTGCACCAGCCCCTGCCAGCCCAGCACGGCAAAAAAGTGAATCAGGGTGTAGACCGCCGAGAAGGACATGGCATACGCCACCAGCCGTGTAGAACCAATGGCCTTGAGCAGCTCGCCCGAACCAATCAGGTAGATGGCATAGGAAATGGCCGAACCCAACACGCAAAGCGCACCCAGCAGCACATCATCGCCGGTCAGGCTCAAGTCCTGCACAAAGACCAGTCCTACCCCTAAATAGGCCAGCGCCAGAGCCAGCCATTGTTTGGGCAGAATGCGTCGTTTCAGAAAGATAGCGGAGAACATCAGCACAAAGGTAGGCGACAAAAACAGAATCAGCCGCTCCAGCCCTGCCGAAATATATTCAAGGCCGATAAAGTCCAGCAAACTGGCCAGGTAATAGCCCAGAAAGCCCAGCACCACCAGCTCCAGCTTCTGACGACCAGTCAGCGCGGCCAGCTTGCCCTGCCGTACTTTCTTCACTTGCCAAAGGGCAATAGCCAGAAAGAAAGGCAGCGACAAGAGCATTCGAAAGCCAATAACGGTCAGGGCGTTGACATCGTATTGGTAGGTCAGCTTGGCAACCACCGCTTTGGCGGAGAAAAGAATAGAGCCGCCCCCCGACAGGGCCAGTCCAATTAAAAAGGAACTGCGCTGCGCACTGGAGCTTTGACTAGCTTGCATGGGAATTCATCACTTTGCAGGGCGACACCGTCAGCACAAGAGCTGCTGGCCCCAGCGAAAAAAGAGTCAACAAGCCGTCGATTCTACTCTTTGCTTCTGGCAGCGGCCACGTTGACCCTGCCACTATTGCAGCCAATGGCCCACTAGAGTGAACAAGTCTCCAAAACCGGAATATCGCGAATGACACGATGTCGAGCCAACTCCCCAATAAAGACAAGGACTTAGCCTGCCCACCAGTGAAAACAGCACCAACATGCCAAAACTTTTGTGCTGTTCCTCCATGAAAACTTGCACATTTCGCAAAATACATGCTATATTCTTTTTCTCTGGTCCCCGATAGCTCAGTCGGTAGAGCGACGGACTGTTAATCCGCAGGTCCCAGGTTCGAGCCCTGGTCGGGGAGCCAAGAAAACCATTGAAATCAGCCCATAGCATTTGCTTTGGGCTGATTTTTTTTGTCCTTACAAAACGCGTCTGTCCGATAACGAAGCAACGGCGCCATTAACATTTGGACAAACAAAATCCCTCAGCCAAAAAAGACAGCGGGACTGCATGTTGATGCAGCCCCGCTGTGGCTCTTTTCCCCTGACCTAGCCCCTGCCCGGGACGATGCCGCCGCTGCTAACGCACTACGTCGACCCGGAACTGGCAGAATCAGTCAGAAAGATCAGAAACGGTGCGTGATACCGACCGTGGCAACTGTGCTCTTCAGATCGCTGTAGTAGCCGATGTTGCGAGCGTAGGAGCCAATCGCGTACAGATTGGTGCGCTTGGACAGGTTGTGCAGGTAGCCAGCGCTGAACACGTGCTGGGTCTTGGCATCATCGGTACTGCGTGGAGTGGAACGTGGGTCAGCCATGGTCCAGGAGGCCAGAACCGAGCCGGCCTTGCCTGCAGGAACTGTCACGCCCAGCGCGTAGGAATTGACCTTCAGGTCTTTGTGCAGTCCGGGACCAAACTGTTCGGTTTGCAGCGAGCCACCGATGTAACCATTACGGCTTTGGCCAAAAGCAGCGTGCAAGGTGGCAAAGCTGAATTTGTAGCTGGCAGCCAGGTTCCAGGCGCTGACATTGCCGCTTTCAGCCGGAACCAGGTTGCCGCCTTGCTCACGAGCCGAACCATAACGGGCCTGGTCAAAGCTCAAGGCCGCTTTCAAAGGACCATTGGTGTAGCGCATGGCCACGCTAAAGGCTTTCACGTTGGCGTCGTCGCTGTTGATGGCATTGCCAGTCAAACCGCTACGATCCCACTTTTGTGCGCCGTTGGTGTTGAAAGAATAGCCAGCACCGAACTGTAAGCCGGAGAACTCGGGGCTCTGGTAGGCGACCATATTGTCGTAACGAACCGTGTTGGCCGCATCAAATGCAGCACCCACGCCGTACTGGTAGCCGTTGCCACCAAAGGGACTGGCTACACCGGCAACGTACAGGGAAGTCACGGTGGTTTGACGGCCCAGATCCACACGACCCCAGGATTCGCCGCTCAGACCCAAGGTGGCTTGGCGACCAAACAAGCGGTTCTGGCGCATCTTGCCATCGCTCAGATCAAAGCCGCTTTCCAGCATGAAGTTGGCTTTCAGACCGCCACCCAGATCTTCGCTGCCCATCAGGCCCCAGCGGTTACCCATCCAACCCTGATCGTACAGACCAAAACGGCTTTGTTTTTCTGCGCCGCCTTTCAGGTCGCTCCCTTTCCACTGCTCGTAGCCCAGGCCTGTATCCACCACGCCGTACAAGGTCACGTTCGATGCGGCGTATGCAGGAATCGCCAACACAGGCATCAACATGGCTGCCAAGATAGTTTTTTTCATGTTCTCTGTTCTCTGTTCTCTGTAAACGTCTGAATGCCGGATTTCTTATCGTTGTCCGGCTCTTGTTCAAGTGCTGGGTGCCACCGCCTGAAAAGATGATTTCCCGGCGCCGAACCCCTGCACTCCCTCCTATTTCTTGAAGCAAGAAATCTCAATGAACCAGGCCCTGAAACAGGGATGAAAGGGGCTTGATAGTTGAGACACATATACTGCAAGCATTTATATTTCAGACATAAACAATATTGGTGTCAATAAACTCAATCCGTCGTGTTTACTGGGTTTCATACGCATTTTCCCTAGTTTTTCACCTACAGAGAATTCAGCAGAAAATGGGCTAAATGGTCGCAAAGCCAATAAACAAAAGGCTTGCAACCATTTGCTACAAACCAGGTGTATGAGCCTTGTTGACCAGACGGTATGTTCCCAACGGAAAAATCAGGATTTACGCCTATTGCCAAGGCCGTATCCAGTTTTGCATTTATGAAAATAGGTTTCTCATAAAATACCTCTTTACAATATCAATAGCTTTACCCTATAATTATTTTCTTTGCTGGTCCCCGATAGCTCAGTCGGTAGAGCGACGGACTGTTAATCCGCAGGTCCCAGGTTCGAGCCCTGGTCGGGGAGCCAAAAATACAAAAGCCCAGCTACGCAAGTAGCTGGGCTTTTCTACGTCTGGCCTCATGAAAAAAGCCTCTTGATTGCTCAAGAGGCCTTGTCTGCAAGATCACTATCCAGAATCGCTTACTTGGCTCCTGCGGGTGTAATGCTGATCTCATATGGCACGAAGTTCTCCACCTCCAGCAGATCCTTGGCCAGCAAATCAACACGCTCGCCATTCATCACTGCAGTCGCCCCCGTCACCACCACTCGCAAATTCTGATCGCAAGCGATTTCGTTATACCAATAACCAGTGGCATAGCGATCGGCACTGGAACTGCCAAAATCGTCCACCTCGATCACATCCTCGGCCACCAGCTTATTGTTCTTCTTGCTTAGCACCTGAATATGAACCCTCAGTTGCTGCACCGGCTCCATTTGGGAATCAAAAGTAAAATTCGCAGCGCACATTCCCTGATTCGCAAAGACCGTATCGGAATGCCACATCTGCACCGCCTGTGCCTGGCCAGCCACCACATTACCCAGCAGCATGGCCCCTGCAGCCAGCTTCACACTTTTACGAAAATCCACATTGCCCTCTCTTTTGCAATAGAAGCCCAAGCGCTCTTATACACAAAAAAGAGAATGACCGCTGTGTTTGCAATATACGCTTCCAGAAACGTCCAGTTTGCAACACTGAAGTATTTCACTCCATAGGCTGCGTAACTGGCGATAATGCAGCATCCTGATTTCTATCCCGGTCTGTCGCACCGGAGCCTGCCGATTATTTCGCTGCTTGCACTCTTTTATGCTTGATACTCTTTTCCCCTTTTTAGGGGGGCTTGGTCTTTTCCTGATTGGCATGATGCTGCTGTCCGAAGGACTGGTGGCTTTTGCGGGTGGCTCTCTCAAGCAGATCCTGCTGGCGTTTACCGGCAGGCCCATCAAGGCCTTTGCTTCCGGCGCCCTGATTACCGCGCTGGCCCAATCCTCTACCGCCACCACCGTCACACTGATTGGCTTTGTCAGTGCGGGCCTGATCTCCTTTACACAAGCCATAGGCGTAGTCATCGGTGCCAGTCTGGGCAATACCGCTACCGGCTGGATCATCTCCGGCCTGGGGCTGAAAGTGAATCTGGGCTTTTACACCCTGCCGTTGATCGGCTTGGGTGCCCTGCTCAAACTGCTGGCCCCCGGTCGCTATAAAGAGCTGGGCCGGGCCCTGGCGGGCTTTGGCACTCTGTTTCTGGGATTGGGCATGCTGCAAGACGGCATGCAAGGGCTGGCAGCCAGCTTCAGCCTGGCCCATATGCCGACAGGAGGCTATGGCGCACACCTGTTGATCATGCTGACCGGCCTGGCTCTGACTGCCGTGCTGCAATCCTCGACCGCCGCAATCGCCATGACCTTGACCGCATTGGATGCCGGTGCCGTCAGCTTTGACCAGGCCGCCGCCATTGTCGTAGGTGCCTCCATAGGCACCACCCTGACCGGCGTACTGGTTGCCATCGGTGGCACCATTTACGCCAAACGCACGGCCATTGCCTACATTCTGTTCAACGTTATTGCCGGTCTATTGGGGCTGCTGATCCTGCCCTTGTTCCTGAAAGCCATGTACGCCACAGGCTCCTACATCAACGTTCCTCCCGGTGCATTAGGACTGGCGGCCTTTCACAGCCTGTTCATCGGCCTGGGGGCTGCCTTGTGCCTGCCCTTTACCCAGCAGTTTGCTCGCTGGGTACAACGTCTCGTACCCGATCGGGCTGTCCGCCCCCAGCACCATCTGGACGACAGCTTGCTGCAAGTGCCGGCCCTGGCCCTGGAAACCACACAACGCACTCTGGAAGAGTTGGCCCAGCGCCTGCTAAATCTGTATCAGCACAGTCTGAACATGAGCCGCCCCAGCACCGCTGCCGCCGACCTGCAGCAAATCGAGACAGTCCTTGATCAAGCCTACGAATTTGTATTGCGCATCCCCAGCGCTGCCGATGATCCCGCCATTGCCGCCCGTATCAGCGCGCTCTTGCACACCATTGACCACATGCAGCGCCTGCGCAGCCGATTGCAACATCCGCCCAGCACGGACCTGCAGGACAATCGTTACCAGCAAGCCCAAACCCTGGCCACAGAGCTCAATACCCTGGCGCAGCAAGGCCTGCACGGACAGGCCCCTGTTGATTGGCTGGACCAAGTACAAGCCAGAGCCCAGGCCCTGGCCGATTTATTAAGCGCCGTTCGTAGCCAGCTTCTGGCCGCACCACAAGGTCATGATGATGTCTCGCGCACCTTGCGCATTACGGACACCCACCGCTGGTTCGAACGCAGCAGCCAGCATATCTGGCGCAGCAGCTATTACTTGCAGCTGGCTCGCCAACCGGAGCAATAAGCCCCAAGCCCATGCATCAACCCGGCTGGCGCCGCTACCCGCAAGCAGGCGCCCCCAGCTTACCCTTCATACTTGAAGCAACTTTTGGGGCTCTCCTGCCGCGCAAAACTCATATGACAAGAATATGCAAAACAAGCGTGTTTTAAAGCCCACAGAAACCCAATAAACAGATACCAAGATTCACGCTCATAGTAAGGATTCCCCCTTACAATCGGCTCAAATTCACGCTAATGGAAAAACTCCATGTCCACCCGGCCAAATCTACAATTCCATACTTTTTTGCTTTTGCTGGCCGCTGTATCCGCTGCCTTTGTCTGGATACTTCTTCCCTTTTATGGCGCCATATTCTGGGGTGCCGTTCTGGCCATTTTGTTTACCCCCTTGCAACGCAAACTGCTGGCTAAAACCAAAGGCCGGCGGTCTCTATCTGCCCTGATCAGTTTGCTGGTCATCATTTTGATCGTCATTATTCCGGTCATCCTGATTTCCATTTCCCTGGTTCAACAAATCGCCTCTTTGTACGATTTGATGAACAGCGGTCAGCTCAATCCGGGCGCCTACCTGCAAAAAATACTGAATGCCCTGCCTCCTAGCGTGACGGATTTTGCCGCCCGTTTTGGCCTGCATGACTTTGCATCCCTGCAAGAGAAGTTCTCTGAATTTGCTGTTCAAGGCGGACAGTTCCTGACCAAACAGGCCCTGAACGTCGGCCAGAACACCTTCCAGTTCCTGGTCAGCCTGGGCATCATGCTGTACATGCTGTTCTTCCTGCTGCGCGATGGCGTGGAGCTGGGTCGTCATTACCGCCAGTTGATCCCTCTGAGCGAGGGCCAGAAAACCCATCTGTTCCGCAAATTCACCACTGTGGTACGCGCTACCGTCAAAGGCAATATTGCTGTGGCAGCCACCCAAGGTGCGCTGGGCGGGGTCATGTTCTGGTTCCTGGACATTCAGGGCGCACTGTTCTGGGGTGTGCTGATGGCCGTGCTGTCCTTGCTGCCTGCCGTGGGCGCCTCGCTGATCTGGGCTCCGGTTGCCATCTACTTCTTTGTCTCGGGCCACTACGTCCCCGGCATCATCCTGACCGCCTTTGGTATTTTGGTAATCGGCCTGGTAGACAACCTGCTGCGCCCCCTGCTGGTGGGTAAAGACACCAAGATCCCGGACTACGTGATCCTGATTTCCACCCTGGGCGGTTTGTCGATTTTCGGCCTGAACGGCTTTGTGATTGGCCCGCTGATCGCCGCCATGTTCATTGCCTGCTGGGACCTGTTCCCTTCGGCCGTCAGCGCCCGCGTGGAAGCGGAAGAGCAAGAAAGCAACGGCAAATAAAAACAGGCCAGCTTTGCGGCTGGCCTGCCAGTAGTCCAAACAAGCAATCCCAGGGCCTGTTCCATGCTTGATCAAAAGCACAGAACAGGCCCTTCTTCATTTCATCAAGTCCGCAGCACGGGCAGGAACACAATCCAGATATTGACGGCCAAGGCCAGGAACCACACCAGCGAACGCAAGGTGGCCTTGTCCATTATGTACATCAGCAAATACAGCACGCGCAGCACAATCCAGGAAATCATCAGGTTTTGCACGCGCAAGGCGTCCGCCCCCGACCATAAGGCCAGCAAGACAGCCGCGTAAAAGAACGGTAAAGCCTCAAATGCATTGGCCTGCGCCGCATTGGCCCGACCACGCCAGCCCGACAGGCTGGCCAGCCACGGACGAGGCTCATGATTCGTAAAGCCCGCCCCACCGGCTTTGGCACAAATCGCCGCCAACCAAGGCAAGAAAGCCGCTACCACCAAACTGATCTTGATCCCCAGCATCATCGTCCCCTTCACAGGCTGAAAACGCCCAACATAGCACGCCGCAGCCCAAATGCGTGCGCAGAATTTACAAACCCGAAAAAAACAGGATATACTTATCGTCTTAGGTTAGCCGATGTAGCTCAGTCGGTAGAGCAGCTCATTCGTAATGAGAAGGTCGAGGGTTCGATTCCTTTCATCGGCACCAGCTAATCTAAAACCATTGAAATAAAATAATCAATAATTTAATCGAATCAATGGTTTAGCTTCCTGACATCAGAAGCAATTAATCGCCTGCTTTCAACTATTCCACATAGACGGCCCCAAAAAAAACCCCACGACTAGCCTTATGAAAATAGGCATGTGGCAAGCAATACCAAACATGCAGCGGCCATAGCAACCCAGCCCAGAAACCGTTAGGTTTCTCCGCTCATCAACACACCATTGCCGAGCTGAGAACCAACAAAAATAACCCCCCAGGCTCGAAAGCTGGGGGATCAATACTCCAAGGCCACATCGATAGCTTTTTTATAAGCTCACGGCCCGACCACTTGGCTGACATGCTCCGGAATATTCCAGGCGCCCCCAGCGCGAATCAGAGCACAGCGCCCGGTGTCACCGCGTTCACTTTCAACAAAGTCGGTTCCATCCCAGACCGATGCCTCGTAACTCCAGCAATCGCCCAAGCCCCGCCCCTTCATGCTGGACGAGATCATTCCATTATCGTAATCAGTAGCGCTTGTACTCACTAACACCGGAGCAGACTGCATATTGTTATTGATCACAAAATAGGCTGCCCCACCGTTGTAAGCGGCTAACCAGCAAGGCGCGCCAACCAGGGAGAACTGCTGATTCAATCGTGCAATTTCCCATGGCTCGGACAGCATGTCAGCACTACAGGACTGTTCCTCATCAGCAGCAAGCACCTTCAACAGCACAGGCCTTATCAAGGCGTCCTCTTGCGCTGTCATGGGGCGCAAGCTTTTATCCACTACCGGAGCACGGTTGATAACTGGCGCAGCAATAGGTGCCTTGACCGTAGACTCGCTGCCTTTCCCTTTACGCAGAATAGCCCCTGGCGTATTGACACGTCCTTGAACGTCATCCATTTTCAACAAGACAGCACTTGAGCCTGCCCCCGAGAACGCATAAGTGTTGCCATTCCCACGAAAGGAAATTACGGCGTCTTTTTTCAAGGCTGCCAAAAACTGGGCTAACTGCGCCTCACTCATTTGCCAAGACTCGTCACCCGCAACACTCAGTGAGCCGGCTTTACGGCCCGCAATAACAAGTTCTGGCAATGAGTTTTTTGGCCACTCGGGATCGTTGTAGTGTGCAAGCATGACTCTATTTGCCACCGGCTCTCCGCTGCCCGCTTTACGCGTCAACAACACCGTTGAACCCAGCTCTTCACCATCAGCCGCATAACCGGCGGCACGGCAGGTTAGCGTGTTATCGCAACGTAGATCCCAGTCTTTATGAGAAAACGTCACTGACGCAGCATTAGCCGCGGCACCTCCCATACAAAGCGCTAGCGATATGGCGGCGGTTCGTACTGAAAAAAACGCACTGTGATCTTGTTTTTGCCCGCTCATTTTCTCTCCTCCCTAAGGTGTTATCTGGATACACAGCACATATTACGTCGCGGCAACGCTAAATGCGTTCTCCCAAGCCCATGTCAGAAAACCACATTAAACGACTGACCACGTGCGTTCGTGACATTATTCTGTTCAATCGCCCCTTGCAAGCATGGTGCTATCTAACTAAGCCACAAGCACCTGGCCCACCCTGTTTCCGTTTGTGCTCGTGTAAATCCTTTGTATAGAATGCAGACGAAAAAACATGCAATGTCCATTAAACGATAGATAATCAAACCTCATCCACGTCGAGTAAATTCTGATGCGCAGATATCTGAACCCTATTGCAGTTGGCTTGCTCAGTTTCCTCGCCGTTGCCAGCCATGCGGCTTCTCCGGACTTTTCCGTCACGACTGAAGATCTTAGAAAGCTGCGCTCGACCTCCGTCATGCCGCGCGAAGCGTATCCCTCGGCAGCCACACCCAGAGATCCGGCCAAGGACTCGGAGTTCAGCAGAAACTTCCAGAAGGCGATGAACAATGAGGAAAAGGCACGCCAAGCGGCACGAGAACAGCAACTGGAGCGCAACCGCCTGCCCCAGCTTGAGCAGAACAGAAACCCGGCCAATCGCTTCGGCCCGCCCAACAACAAGAAAGAAAATATGGGGATTTATTTTGATGCCGACGGTACCGCGGCTACCTCTTGCCGAGAGGACGAGCTAGGGAAGACTCGTTGCAAGGTACGTGAGCTCAGGTAGAAACCAGCCACAGGCATACAGCCTGCGCGCTGTTTTCAGGGACGAGCCTTAACGGTTTGAAAGCACTCATAGACCATCCAACGAATTGGCGCCCGGCTTGTATCCAGAGCTACGTCTGGATCAACCGTTACTTCAACCTGGCGAGCGGCTCGCCCTTTGGTGGCATGAAGGAAAGCGGCATAGGACGCGAACATTGCTGTGAAACCTTGAGCATGTACTCGGAACTGAAAGCCATCACGGTGCAAAACAGCGTACCGCAACCTGGGTTTGCTGTTTGAGCCAGGCAAGCACCAAAGGCGGAGCTGAAAAGGGAAAAAAAAAGCCAGCCTCAGCTTTGCCGCCTGGAGAAACGACGCGGGGAAGCCCGCGTCCACTCTTTGAAGGCGCGCGAAAAAGTCGCGGTATCCGAATAACCGAGCTGCTCAGCAACAACGGACAAAGGCAGATCAGCAGACTGCAACATGGCTTGTGCTCGCTCCTGGCGAACGGTCTGCAATACGCTACGAAAAGATGCCCCCTCTTCCATCAAGCGTCGACGCAAAGATCGAGCCGACATCCCCAGAACCAAAGCAATGGAATCGCAATCTACCGGCGCACGCCCCAAACGCCGGGCAATCGCTTCCTCTACTTGCTCTGTCACAGCTTTCGCCACCGTAATCTCTGGTCCCATCAGGTCCAGCAAATGACACTCCAGCACAGACTTGAGCCGGGTATCCTGAAACCCGCTGGCACGGGAAAACTGCCGATCCAGGTCGCTGTTGCGCATCACCAACTGATTGGCAACCTGGTTGCCAATGACAGGAGCTCGGAAAAAACGCACCAAGGTCTGCTCTCGCCCCACAATCGAATGTTCAAAATGAACTTCAATCGGCTTCCAGCCGGGTGTCGCCAGTTGCTTGAGCATCAAGGACATACCTGCCATCGTGAACTCGGCATCCTGACTGCGCGGCCAAATGGCCCGATTCTGAATCCGGTAACTAAGCGTCGTGGTCTCAGCCTGAGCGGTCACATCCAGGGATGTTCTGGTTTGCCAATGGCCTTGAAACATGCCAAACGAATCCAGCGTAGCCCGCAAACTCCCCGCTGCCACAAACAAAGCATGAAATGGCCCCATTTCTTCCAGGCCAAACTGCGCCCCCATCTCCAATCCCAGATAAGGCCGATCAAACTTCCTGGCGGCATGCTCGAGCAAGGACACGTAGCGATGCAAGGGGACGCGCTCGTAAGGGGTTGCCGTCTGATTTCGATAAAAGCCGTATTCACGCAACAGCGTATCTACCTGATGCCCATGCTCTGACAAAGCGTCAACCAAAGCACTCAGATACAAGGTTCGTATTGTGGCCTGCCTATCCTCATTCTGATTAACGGTATCTGGGCAGGCCGTGTCCAAGCCACAAGCCACCCCCACCGACTCGTCAAGACCCTGGCTCATCTTCGCAACTCCCCCTTTTGTTCCCTGTTTCTACACACTCACCGCCATCAAGCCACTCTGTAAAATCGCTTCTTTTTTTTGCGGCTTAAATCTTCAAGCCTCAATCAATCAGGGGCTTCACGCTATATATAATTTATAAAATCAGCTACTTGCAATATCGGGATTTACCCCTGTCCTTATTATTTACCCGCCAGATCAATGGCAATGCGAGCTGGCCTATTCTGCAAATTCTCTATCCCGCTTTGCAATTTCCCCACCTTCGTCGCTGGGGCACCATGTCATTGCAAATAACGCACTACAAGGATATGAGACATGAGCACCTCGACGAAGATCGACTTTATCTATCTGTCCGAACAGGACATGGTTCGTGCTGGCGTGACCGATATGGCCAGTTGCGTAGATACGATGGAGGAGATGTTCAGCCTGCTGCACCATAACGACTACCGAATGGCAGGAGCCAACAACAACTCGCACGGGTCCATTGTTGTCTTTCCGGAGAACTCCCCCTTCCCCGACATGCCAAAACCGACCCCTGACCGGCGCTTTATGGCCATGCCCGCCTATTTGGGCGGACGTTTCCGTACGGCGGGGATGAAATGGTACGGCTCCAATATAGAAAACCGGGAAAAGGGGCTGCCACGCTCCATCCTGATGTTTGTGCTCAATGACGCGGACACCGGAGCACCATTGGCATTTATGTCTGCCAACCTGTTATCCGCCTATCGCACAGGAGCCATTCCAGGTGTCGGTGCGCGTCATCTGGCACGCAAGGACTCCAAGGTGGTCGGCATCCTGGGCCCCGGTGTCATGGCTCGCACCTCCCTGTCTGCCTTTATGGCCGTGTGCCCGCAAATCGACACCGTCAAGGTCAAAGGACGCGGCCAGAAAAACCTGAACGCTTTCCTGGCCTGGCTCGCGGAAACCTTCCCACAGATCACCACGGTCCAGGTTGTGGAGACCGATGAAGCTGTGGTTCGGGACAGTGACATCGTGACCTTCTGTGGTTCGGGAGCGGTTGGCGACCCCTCCACCTATCCCACGGTGAAGCGCGCCTGGGTTCGCCCCGGCACCTTTCTGGCCATGCCCGCGCTAGGCAACATCGATCAGGACATGGAGTCCCCCGAAATTCGCAAGGTTCTGGACCATATCGGTCTGTATGACGCCTGGTACGAAGAGAACCCCAAACCCGTCCATGCCAGTGTGCCTGTAGTAGGGATTCGCTTCATGGATCTGATCGCTGAAGGCCGCATGTCCCGCGATCAGCTGGAGGATCTGGGCCAGATCGTGGCCGGAGAAGCACCGGGCCGCCGAAACGATGAAGAAATCATCATCATGTCCGTGGGCGGAATGCCGGTTGAAGACGTGGCCTGGGGAACAGTGGTGTATCGCAATGCCCTCAAACAAGGCATTGGTACCCGCCTCAATCTCTGGGACGAACCCGTTCTGCGTTAATCCCATGTGGCCACACAAGCAGCCCTGACCACCTTGTGTGGCGCTTTCATCACCGCCTCTTTCAGGACATAAACATGACCTCTATCGTCAAAGTCAAAACGGGCTCCAAATTTGAAGAGTTGGGCAGCTACTCGCGTTTGGTTGCCGTCGACAATCTGATCTTCATGTCCAACACCGCCGGACGCAATCCCCGTACCAAGCTTATTCCCACCGACTTGCGCGAACAAACATTGCAAGTACTGAGCAATATCGAAACCGCACTGACCTCAGTCGACGCCTGTCTGGCAGATATTGTTGCTGCTCGCGTCTTCATCCAGTTTCCTGAGGATGTGGACACCATCATGCAGGTATATGGTGAAAAAATGCGTGGAATCAATCCAACCCTCACCATGACCAGCCCTCCTCTGGGCTCACCCGAGTACAGGGTAGAAATTGAAGTGACGGCCTATCGCGGTGCCTCCAAAGGCACGATCAAAGAGCTGACCATTACCCCTTGAAAAGCGCCATGCGGTTGACGGTGACCGGTGTCGCGCCGCATGGAACGAGACATCCGGTCTACTCTACAGTCCAAGGAGACGAGCTGTGGCTCCCGTCATCACTCCTGTATCCAGCTCTATCGAGCTGCCAGACTCTTCAACCGTTGTTATTATCGGCGCGGGCATCATTGGCCTTAGCGCCGCCCTGACCCTGGCCGAACGCGGCATCCCCGTTGTTGTGCTTGAAAAGGGCCGTATCGCAGGCGAGCAATCCTCCCGCAATCTAGGCTGGGTGCGCAAAATGAGCCGTACGGCACCTGATGTACCGTTGGCCCTGGCCGCCGACCAGCTCTGGTCCCAAATGCCTGAACGCCTCGGAGCCGATGTGGGCTACCGTCAGGCTGGCATTATGTACCTGGCCCGCAGCGAGGCTGAAATGCAGCAGCATGAGCAATGGCTAGCCTCGGTTCGGCATCTATCGCTGGACTCTCGCCTGCTCAATCCTTCCCAGATCAATGATATGGTGCCTGGTGGTCAGGGTCGGTGGGCGGGCGGTATTTATACCCCTTCTGATGGTCGCGCCGAACCCACCTTGGCCTGCAGTGCCATTGCGCAGGCTGCCCTGAAAAAAGGGGTTCTGATCGTCGAAAACTGTGCCGTCCGTAACTTGATCATGTCAGCAGGCCGCGTCAGTGGCGTCATGACCGAACGCGGCGCAATACACTGCGAACAGGTGCTGTTGGCAGGCGGCCTCTGGTCTCGACGCTTTCTGGGGAATCTGGGAGTCTCACTGCCAACACTACCCCTGGTGGCCTCTGTCGTGCGCACCGCCCCTTTGGAGGGGCCTGCGGATATTGCCGTCGGTGCCCCCGACTTCTCATTTCGCAAGCGCCTGGACGGCGGCTTCACCATTACGCAACGCGGGGCTCTGTATGCTCCCTTGATGCTGGACAGTCTGTTACTGGGCAGGCAGTACCTGCCCATGCTGCGTGCTCAATGGAAAAATGTACGTATTTCTCTAGGCCGTGACTTCCTGTCGGATCTTATGTTGGGACGCCGCTGGAAAGAACATCAAATTTCTCCCTTCGAACGTATCAGAACGATGGACCCACCTACCTTGCCTGCTCTGAATACAGAAGCCATGAACAACTTGATTGCAGCCTGGCCCGTTTTTCAGCACGCCATTATCAAGCAAGCCTGGGGGGGCATGATTGATGTCACCCCGGATTCCCTGCCCGTCATTTGCAAGCTGGAACAGATTCCTGGGCTCACCTTGGCCAGTGGATTTTCAGGCCACGGTTTTGGTACTGGTCCGGCCGCTGGTCAATTGGCCGCAGATCTGATCTGCGATACTACTCCTCTCGTCGATCCGGCTCCCTATCGCCTCGATCGTTTTCAACAATAAAAACAAATCGCGGCGCCCCTCCACTATCGGGGTCGCCGCGACATTCAGACACGGCACTGCAGACTCAAAGATTAATAGCCAACCATCGCTCCACGATCCAGACGCATACAAACTGCCTTCGGTTCGGTGTAGGCCTGGATAGCCTCGCTACCAAACTCACGCCCCACCCCGGACAGTTTCCGGCCGCCAAACGGCACGGCCAAATCCAGCACATTATGGGTATTGAGCCAGACCGTCCCGGCATCAATTCGATCCGCAAGCAGATGAGCCCGCTCCAGATCACGCGTCCAGATACTGGCAGCCAGACCGTAGGGCGTGTCATTGGCCAGATCGACCAGTTGTGAGGACTCCTCGATACGCAAGGCGCAGACCACAGGTCCAAACACTTCCTCACGCATCACGGGCATTTCACGCGATACCTCCGTCAACACGGTAGGCTGATAAAACCAGCCTGCCTCGCCAATCATATCGCCGCCTGCCAATGCCACCGCCCCCTCATCCAGACTGGAGCGAACCAGGCCAGCCACCCGCTCCCGCTGGCGAGCAGAGATCAATGGACCTATTTGAGCTTGCGGATCAGCTCCCCATCCCAATTTCAGCGTCCTGGCGATATCGGCCACACCCGCAATCACTTCCTCATACACCGCGGCCTCAATCAACAAGCGCGAGCCCGCTGTACATATCTGACCTGAATTGGAAAAAATAGCGGCAGCTGCCCCAGGCACTGCTCGGCTCAAATCAGCATCGGCCAAAATAATGGTGGGGGATTTGCCACCCAGCTCCAGAGTGACACGTTTCATGGTCGGTGCCGCTGCTGCCCAAATTCGCTGTCCTGTCGCGGTAGAGCCAGTAAACGAGATCTTGCGCACCAGGGGATGTTCGACCAGAGCCGCTCCTGCATCATGGCCATAGCCCGTGACAATATTGACTGCACCTGCTGGAAAGCCCGCCTCCAGAATCAACTCCCCCAAGCGCAAGGTCGTCAAGGAGGTTTCTTCAGATGGTTTGAGGACAACAGTACATCCACAAGCGATTGCCGGTGCCAATTTCTGAATAGCTTGTCCCAGAGGAAAGTTCCAAGGGGTAACTCCGCCCACGACACCCATGGGCTTGCGTTCGGTATAAGCCCGGTAGGACGCCCCATCCTGAACCAGAGGTGAAAGGGCAATATATTCGCCGGAAATTTTAGAACTCCAACCTGCAAAATAACGCAGCGCCTCGATCGCAAAAGGAATATCAATCATGCGTGTGACACTTAACAGCTTGCCGCTATCCAGGGACTCGAGCTGAGCCAGTTCCTCTGCATGTTCTTCGATCAGCAAAGCCAAACGCTCCAACAGTCGCCCCCTGTCCAAAGGACGCATGGACCGCCAGGCCTGACTCTCAAAACAACGGTGGGCCGCCATGACAGCATGGTCCACATCCGCCGCCGTACAAGCTGGAATCGTCGTAATAAACTCGCCCGTTGCCGGATTGAGCACATCAATCCGTCGTGCTGACGGGGAGGCCCCACTGAGCTTTCCATCCAATAACAACAGGCCTTCAGGCATACGTATTTCAGATAAGGCCAGGTCCGGATTTAAAACAGATGCTTGCTTCATAAGTGTCTCTGCTTATTCAAGTAAAAATAGATGTGGTGCGTGCACGGCTGTGCCATCAAGGCAAATCCGTTGTGTCCATCTGCAGATAGTGGTGAACGGAACTCTTCAGACGGGTATGTGCCAAAACCGCCTCCTCGCTCAGGTCATGCCCCATGCCCGAGCTCTTCCAGCCACCAAATGGCAAGCTGACATCAAGCGTATTGTGGGTATTCACCCAGACAGAGCCGGCCTGAAGCTTGCGCGTCATATAGCGCACCCGGTCCAGATCCCGACTCCAGATGCTGGCACCCAATCCAAACTCGGAGTCATTAGCCAAGCTCACCGCCTGGGCATCATTCTCAAACGAGGCAGCCACCAGAACAGGGCCAAATATTTCTTCACGCACGACCCGCATCTGCGGGCTCACCCCAGCAAGCACCGTCGGCCGTACATAAGCCCCAGGATGATCCAGGCCTTGCCCGCCCGTGCGCAACGAGGCTCCTTCTCGAATCCCTTCTTGCACGTAAGCGAGCACACGCTGACTGTGAGCACGATTGACCAAGGGGCCCATCGCACTTTGCGAGTCCAGTGGAGCTCCCAACGTGATGGACTCGGCAATCGCACTAATACCGTCAACAACCTCATCAAAGACACGGGCATGAGCATACAGGCGTGATCCCGCACAACAGTTCTGACCATGATTGGCAAAGATGGCCCAAGCGGCCTGAGGAATAGCACGCGACAGATCGGCATCCTGGGCAATAATGACGGGCGATTTACCGCCTAACTCCAGGCTGAAACGTTTAAAAGCCCCTGCCGCATCCAGCGCAATCTGCCTGCCAACCTCGGTAGAACCGGTAAAACTCACCATGTCCACATCCGGGTCCCGCACTAACGCAACCCCCACCTCAGGCTCACTGCCTGTCACCACATTAAGTACCCCTTCAGGCAGGCCTGCCTCTAGTGCCAGCTGTGCCAGGTACAAAGCAGTCAGCGGAGTTTGGGGTGCCGGCTTCAAAACGATAGTGCAGCCCGCCGCCAGTGCCGGTGCAATTTTCCAGATCGCAATCCCCAGAGCAACATTCCAGGGGACAATGGCAGCCACCACTCCTACAGCTTCTCGAAACGTGAAACCATCCAGCTCGCCGTCAGGCACATAGGGAACCGACAAAGGGGTCGTTCGCCCCGACAGTTTGGTCGCCCAACCCGCCATATAACGCAACACATGAGCCGAGTAATGCACGTCCACATGCAAGGTGTTCTGCAACAAGCGCCCGCTACACACTGTCTCGATTTCCGACAAGGGGCGAGCATGTTGCTCCAGCAAATCAGCCAGGCGCAGCAAACAGGCCTCACGCTGATGGGGGCGATAACTTGACCAAGCTCCCCCTAAAGCCTTTTTGGCTGCCGATACGGCATCTGCCACATCCAGCATCCGAGCCTGTCCGGCATGGGCGAAAACCTGCCCGGTGCTTGGGTCTTGCAACGCATACGTCGACGCAGCCCTGACCTGCTTTCCACCGATATGAAAGCCATGTGACGAGTCCAGAAAAGAGCGCGTGCTCTGCCCGAGCGATCCATAATCATTGTCCAGACGCAATTCAATCTCCACAGACATGCCGCCCCTGCGGTCTGCACGATCAGGCCGCTTGGTAACATTCAAAACAAAGTTGATTCAATCTTCAGTGCACAGCTCATGGACTTCGACCAGGAGTCTGCTAGCCACTCCAGCGTAGCAATCCAGCTCCGGCGGCAATAGGCACCAATGCGCAGCCACTATCCCTTAAGTGCAGCAAAAAAAGAGCCGTGTCGCCGTCAGCGAGGTTTGAGGACTTCGGAGGGGCTTTGACCGAATCGCACCCTGAAATCACGTGCAAACTTTCCCAGATGGAAAAAGCCATAACGTGTCGCGATGTCCGTGACGTTCTCCCCTGTTTCCCGAGCATCCAGCAAGGCGGATCGGGCTGCCTCCAGCCGCATGCGCTTTAACTGTGCGCCAGGTGTGGTCTGCCGGAAATTGCGAAATCCGGCATGCAAGGTGCGACGGCTGACGCCCACCGCCTGCACCAGATCGTCAACACAGATGGGGGCCGTTAAATGAGCATGCATATATTCTTCTGCTCGCTTGATGAAAAACGGAGCCGGACTCGTTGTTGCCGAGCAAGCGGGTTGCGCTAATTTGCGTGGCAAGGCACGAACGGCATTAACGACTATTTTTTCAATGGTCTGCCGAAATGCGGGCAAGCCCAGCAAAGAAGTGCCACTGGTCGTGTCCTCGCAAATCGCCTGCAAGATTCCTGACAAGGCCCGTGCCTGACCGTCGGCATTGATACGAGCTATTTCAAAAAAGGCACGCTGCCCCCCTGGACTTAGCCCATCTTCCTCATCCAGGGAATCAATCAGTGCCGCATTAAGCTGCAAGGTCAGGTGGGTGTAGTCTGCCGACATTGAGGAAACAAATGTCTCTCCGGGATGCACGACATACAACATACCTGGCCGAACCTCAAAATGAGCACCCGCCTGACGGTACTGGGCCATGCCACTTAACGGAATCTTGAACAAGTAGTGATCGCTCAGCTCCTGGGCCTCAAGGCTGACAACACCAGCGGGTACGCCATACTCGATGAAATGCAAGGAGAGTCCCTGCAGCAGCAAGCGATTATGCGTAAAACACACGGCTTGCCGCGTATCCAGTTCTAACCGATGCGGGGCGAGAATTGCGCTCAAGTGTTCACGCGCCTGATCCGCAAACCGTGTATTCATCGCCGGAAACCCCTCCAGCCTCAACGCAGGGTTCACACACCCTGCCTGGCTTCGGGCCTGACGTTGAGCTATTGTCTCGTATCTCATCTCGCCTCCGCTTGAATCAAGAATTCCTGCACCGGCCAATCAGGCGGCTGCGGGTACCAGTACCTCCTCCTCAACTCGGGTGGAGCCCACTTTGAGGTAGACCGATGGCCGATTGCGTTTCAGCCAACTGCCATGCAGATAGCCCGCAATGACCACCACCAGGAACAGAAATGGCAGGTTATTGACCAGAACAGAGTCCGTCCCTGTCAGTGCCGAATAATTAGCCAGTGACAAGCAGGTCGCAATGGCCAGGAGCAGACCCGCTAGCAAAGGGGCGCCTGTCTTGGCCAAAGAATATTCACCACGTCGGATGAAAAAGACGCAGATAGAAAAAGATGTAGTCGTGAGCAAACACATCAAGCCCACGGCCCCCATGGATGAAAGACTTGTCGCCAGATTGAGCAAAGGGTCCAGGCCGGCCAAGGCAAAAGCGCCAATCACCACAATAAAAATGCAGGTCAAGAAGAGACACGCCACATACGGCGAACCATGTTGCGGATGAACCTTGCCCAGCACAGCCGGAATCAAACCGTCGCGCGCTACCGCAAACAAGTAGCGGGCAATATTGTTGGCAAAGCCCAGGGCAGCGGCAAACAGGCTGGTCACAACCAGCAGATTCAATGCATGACGGCCTAACTCGCCCAAATATTGTTCACCCATGCCGGTGAGCAAACGTCCCGGGTCTGCGGCGGCCACTGCCTGCAGTTTCTCGGGAGTCACGCTCAACACCAGGCACCAGGAAGAAAAGACATAAAACGTCCCCAACACCAAAATGGCACCGTAGGTTGCCCGTGGAATTGTCACCAGGCTATTTCTGGCCTCTTCTCGATAAATAGCGGTTGCCTCAAAGCCAACCACGCCATTGATGGCATAGATAATGGAGATACCAAAACCAGGCGCCAGCACGGCAGCAGGCGTAAAGCTGCTGAAATCCAGGCCGGTAAATCCGACGTGGTACAAAATCAGCACATCCAGCACCAGAATGAAGGCCACCTCCAGAATCAACAACACCGCCAGCACTTTGGCCGCCATCGTAATTTTTCGATAGCTTAGGTAGGCAATCAAGGCAACACTGATCGCGGCCCACATTTCCCAGCGTGTAGTGACGCCGAAAACCTCTTGCACAAAATCAGTGGAAAAAAAGGCCATCGCCCCCAAGGTTGAGGTAGATGCGCAGATATAGGCAATGATGGCCACATAGGCGGCTGCCACCCCCACCTGTTTGTTCAGGCTGGTCGCAATATAGGCGTAAAAGGCCCCCACATTTCGCACATGGGGAATCATGCGGACATAGCCCACCGCAAAGATCAGCATCACCAGGCAAATCAGCAACATGGTGCCAGGTGTGCCCGCACCATTGCCAAACGCAAAAGCCAGTGGAACCAGCCCGCCCAACACCCCCAGAGGGGCAGCACAGGCCAGAATCATGAAAATAATGTCAGCAGTGCCCAATTGACCAGGAATCAAACCCGGCGTGGACACTGATCGCGCATCAATGAGGCTCATTGTTGTCTCCGTTTTCGTATTATGTGATTTATGCGCCATGTGCAATTAATGCTAATTTGTCGCTCTGAAAGCAGGTATTGCCGTTCTTCCCCGAAAATTTGCAATTCCGGCCAAATAAGCCGAAATGCATAAAAAATCAGGTACCGAACAAGCTGATGTGCCAAGACAGCTCAACGCAAGCAAACACATGGATTTCAAAGCAGGATCAGAAACTGGCGCTGAGGACCAGTTGCGTATAGATATTGGTTGAGGCATTTCTGTTCTGGCTGCCGCCATTGGCCTCATACTGGCGTGGCTTGTACAAGCCCACCAAAGGGGTAATGGTGATGTGGTCCGTCACCGCCCAGTCCAGATACAGATCGACGGCATTGGCATCACTGTTGAGCACATCTCGATTGGCAACGGTTCTGTAGTTATAGAAAATCGCGCCTACAGTCAGATTGTCATAAGGTCGGGCTCGCAAGGAGATGGCATGTACCGCCAGATTGCTGGCAAATGCACCTGGGACATAGTTTCCTGCTACCTCTCCATGCGTCCAGCCATCATCCAAGTACCCACCCGTAAAGAAGGGATCCCAGCGCTTTGAGTAATGGCTGTAGCGGTAACTGATTTCCGGACTCCAGGCCATATCGGCAAAGGTGTAGCCAGCTTGAACAGACCACGCCGTTTCATGGCCAGACTGCTTGTCCTGACGAGCCAAATCGAAGCCGAATTTGGCATTTTCTATACCCGCGCTTCCCTCTCCGAACAGGCCGTAAATGTTCATATTCTTGCGCTCCAATGCCATGGCATCGGCGTACTGCTTATCTACATCCAGACCCCGGATATAACTGAAGCCTACGGTCCCTTCAGCAGCGGTGTACTCGACCGTCCCAACCGCCATTTCCGTCTTGGCCATTGCCGGGTTGTCGGACTTGATCCACATGGCACTACCATGCAGCCCCTCCTTGCCGCCCAAACGTAAAACAGCGGTCTTGGCAAAAGAATGACGAGGGCCCAGATAGTAAGCACCACCTCGATCAAACTCCCTGCCCATACCTCTGCCTGGATTGGCTGCATCGTCATAGACCAGAAACCCTCGGCCAACCTTGATGCTCTGCCGACCAAAGGAAATATCAATGCCATCCTGGCCCAAGAAGGGAAACAAGCTCCCCGAGCGCCACCCCACATAGGCATCCTCAAAACTGGTGCGCCTCTCTTTTCCTATCGAATAACCGCCAGGGTCGCCGTCGCCCCAAGTGCCAGAGCTGATCAAGGCCAGGCTACCGTACACAGAGCCAGCACCAATGCGGTCCGTTTCACCACTTAAACCATATTTGGCAAACCCTTCCTGCCATCCAAAACGGCCTGGACGACCTATATAGTTATGCTTGCTGTTCAAGACACCAAAGACAACGGTCAAATCAGCATTGAGCTCAGTACCCTCTTCACGATAGAGCTCGTAGGCTTGAGACTGAGGAATAGAGACGCATAAGATGCCCGCAGCGAGCAAGGATGCGCGAATGACTGAGTGCATGGAGCAACTCCTTTCTTTCTTATAGGAACTACAGCCTGAAATCATCCTGTGGGATGCCGATGTATGCAGAACCTGTGCTAAGCGCCAGAACCTTGGCATGCAGCAACAAATTCAAGCCCTATCAGGCTAAATAGCCCCCCTCCTGTCCCGCTATCCCATTCACGCAGATGGCAGCCCTTTCCTGCACTTATTCATCTTGACAAGGGATAACCCGGCCTTGCTGCTCTCACCACGGCAGCGCCGTGCCATGCCAAAAAAATGAACCTACAATGCTTTGACCCGGCAGGCAGGGCCTTGAGTTCATCCGCTCACCTTGCAAAAGGAAAAAGAAGCACGCCCAGTGTGCAGACAAAATACCTAAAATTGATTCGGCTACTCAAAGAGCACTGTTCGCATAAAAACGCATAGCTGCTAGTACATATTCGATGTATTTGTATGCTGTTTTTTTCACGACAATACGCCAAACAGCGAGTAACACAGCAACATCTTGGTGGAGAAAAAAATGCGAACTCAAGTAGCCATTATCGGAGCGGGCCCGTCCGGTTTGCTGCTGGGACAGATTCTGTCCCGAAACGGTATCGACAACATCATTCTTGAACGTCAAACGGGAGACTACGTTCTGGGCCGCATTCGAGCTGGCGTGCTGGAAAGCGTCACCGTCGATGCCTTGGAGCAGGCCGGTGTCACCGATAATCTGAAAAAGAACGGTCTAGTACACAATGGCTGTGAACTGGTGTTTGACGACACCTCGTTTCGAGTCGATTTTGAAAAGCTGGTCAATCGCCATGTCGTGGTCTATGGCCAGACCGAAGTCACCCGCGACTTGATGCAGGCACGTGAAAAAATCGGCGCGACAACCGTCTATGAAGCCCAAGAGGTGGCCTTGCATGAAGTAGAAAGCAACCACCCCTATGTCACCTATAAGCACGGAGGGCAGACACACCGTCTGGACTGTGACTTCATCGTGGGTTGTGACGGCTTTCATGGTGTATCGCGTCCCGCCATTCCGGCCGATATCCTGAAAACCTACGAGTGTGTGTATCCCTTTGGCTGGTTGGGCCTGATGGCTGACACCCCACCAGTCTCGGACGAACTGATCTATGTAAAGCATGAGCGCGGCTTTGTGCTGTGCAGCCAACGCTCCAAAACGCGCAGCCGCTACTATCTTCAAGTGCCCTTGAGCGACAAGATAGAAGACTGGTCCGATAAGCGTTTCTGGGACGAACTACGCACTCGTCTGGGGCCTGAACGTTCTGCCAACCTGGTCACCGGCCCCAGCATTGAAAAAAGCATTGCCCCTTTACGCAGCTTCGTGACTGAACCCATGCGCCATCACAACCTGTTCCTGGCAGGTGATGCGGCCCATATTGTTCCTCCCACCGGCGCCAAAGGCCTGAATCTGGCCGCCAGTGATGTCTTGTACCTCTCGGAGGCGCTGCTGGACTTCTACCAGAACCAGTGTCGCGACAAAATAGAGAGCTACTCGGATCGTTGTCTGAAACGCATCTGGGGCGCGGAGCGGTTCTCCTGGTACATGACCCGGATGATGCACACCTTCCCGGACATGAATCACTGGGATCACAAACTTCAGGCAGCTGAATTTAACCAACTGATGAACTCCGAGCACGGCGCCCGCCTGCTTGCCGAGAACTACGTTGGTCTTCCCTACTAACAAAAAACATCAAAATCAATCGTAACCAGGAGACGGATATGGCTTACCACAGGCCAGCACTACAAGGCTTCACTTGCCACGCTCTCAGAACGGCTCGCTTGCTGACATTGGCGGGGCTGGGAAGCTTGTGTTTTTCGACAGGCGCTGCCGCCGAACAAGCAAAGACACTGGGGCAGAAAACCTACGAAAAAACCTGTATTTACTGTCACGAAGCAGGAATCGGCCCGGAGCTGAAAGGCCGGCAGCTTCCGCCCGAGTTCTTTGCCATTATTGTGCGCAGCGGCCTAAGAGCCATGCCTGCCTTTCCGCAGACCCATATCAGCGATGCCACCCTCAAGGAGCTAGGTCAGTATCTGTCCACCTCCCCGGCCCGGGTGCCCGCCAGCGCTACCAGCAAATAAGGAGCCTGGCATGAACAGTCAACGTCGTCAGGTTCTCAAAGGCATGATACTGACAGGATCTGCCCTGGGCAGCCTGGGTTCGTGCGCCACTGCCTGGGCAAACCGTGTACAGCAAGCGCCCCCCCTGCATGTCATTCTTACGCCGGGCCAATGCGCGTCGGCATTTCTCAGTGGCGTACAGACACACCAGCCCGCATCAGCCCCCCAGGTGCTGTACACCAGCACCGACTTGTCCTTTCTGCGCCAATGGCAAACCCTGCTAGAGCAGACAGGGCGTAAAAAAATCCTGGGGCTGGTCGATGATGCCAGCGCCACCATTGTGATCGATCTGCTGCGCAGCGCTCAGGGCCGTCTGCATTGGCAGGCCCACCACCCACAGCTCAGCACCCGGGACAGCCAAGGTCTGGGCGCTGCCTTGGCCGGGGCCGCACCCATACAATCTGCCATTCAAAACACACACTACGTAAACGGCCATCACGTGTCGTTCATGCTCGAAATTTAAGGAGGGGGTCGTGCAAAACAACAAACAAATGGTGCTACCCAAAGGGGTAGATCAGTCCCAGTTTCAACAGGCGATGACCCAGTTCCAGACCTTGTTGGGTAAGGAAAATGTCCTGCTGGAGTCGGCACAGATTCAGCCCTACACCAAAATCATGATGTCGGTCCCCGAAGAGGCGCATACACCCTCGGCGGTGCTGTCGGCCACCACCGTGGAGCAGGTACAGCAGATCGTCAAGATCTGCAACGAACACACGATTCCTATCTGGACCATTTCCACTGGGCGCAACTTCGGTTATGGCTCGGCCGCGCCCGGACAACGGGGCCAGGTGGTGCTAGATCTGAAAAAAATGAACAAGATCCTCCATGTGGACCCTGATCTGTGCACCGCTTTGGTCGAACCTGGGGTGACGTATCAGCAGCTCTACGACTATCTGGAGGACAACAATATTCCTCTCATGCTGTCTTTTTCTGCGCCCTCGGCCATTGCCGGCCCGCTGGGCAATACGATGGATCGTGGCGTAGGCTATACCCCGTACGGCGAACACTTCATGATGCAATGCGGCATGGAGCTGGTGCTGGCCGACGGTCAGGTATTGCGTACCGGCATGGGCAGTGTTCCGGGCGACAAGGCCTGGCAAGTTTTCAAATGGGGGTACGGTCCCACTCTGGACGGGTTGTTTACCCAGGCCAATTACGGCATCTGCACCAAAATGGGGTTTTGGCTCATGCCCAAACCCCCGGTCTACAAACCCTTTGAAATCAAGTTCGAGCAAGAGGCCGATATTGCCGATATCGTGGAGATGATTCGCCCCTTGCGCATTGCCCAGGTCATCCCCAACTCGGTAGTTATTGCCAATATTCTGTGGGAAGCCGCTACCTGCAATACGCGGCGCAGCGACTACCTGAGTAAACCGGGCGCCACCCCGGATAGCGTTCTGAAGCAAATCCAGAAAGACAAGAACCTGGGAGCCTGGAACGTCTACGCCGCCCTGTACGGTACACAAGAGCAAGTGGATGTGAACTGGAAAATTGTCCAGCAAGCAGTCAAGAAAATGGGTAAAGGCACGTTGGTGACCCAGGAAGAGGCAGGCGACACACAACCGTTCAAATACCGCGCCGAACTGATGTCGGGCGTGCCCAATTTGCAGGAATTTGGCTTGTACAACTGGCGCGGAGGCGGTGGCTCCATGTGGTTCGCCCCCGTCAGCCAGGCCCGTGGCAGCGAATGCGACAAGCAAAAAACACTGGCCAAGACCATTTTGAACAAGCACGGGCTCGATTACGTCGGTGAGTTCATTGTGGGCTGGCGAGACATGCACCATGTCATCGATGTGCTTTACGATCGCAGCAATCCACAAGAGACGGCACGGGCCGATGCCTGCTTTAATGAACTGCTCGATGAGTTCGAGAAAGAAGGGTATGCCGTGTATCGGGTCAATACACGCTTTCAGGAGCGGGTCGCCCAATCATACGGAACGGTGAAACGCCAGGTCGAACACGCGATCAAGCGCGCCCTGGACCCGAACAATATCCTGGCACCGGGCAAATCGGGCATTGACCTGAACAACCCGTTTTAACTTTGCCTATCTATCCGCAGCATTGCAGGAGACATAATGAACACCAGTCAACTACTGATCAATGGCCAGCTTCGTGAGGCCAGTGGTCAACAGACATTTACGCGTCAGAATCCCGTTACCGGCCAAACCGCAACCGTCGCGGCGGCCGCCCAGCCCGATGATGTACAAGCCGCGCTGCAGGCCGCCGAGCAAGCCTTTGTGCACTGGTCAGCCCTGGGCCCCACCGAGCGCCGCCTGCGCCTGCTCAAAGCGGCAGACCTCATGGACGAGCGCGCAGCCGAGTTCATCGCCACGGTCCGTCAGGAAACAGGTTCGACCGACTCCTGGTATGGTTTCAACGTACATTTGTCGGCCAACATCTTGCGTGAAGCCGCTGCCATGACCACGCAGATTGACGGCTCCATCATCCCCTCGGATCTGCCCGGCAGCCTGTCCATGGCCTATCGCGTTCCCTGCGGCGTGGTCGTGAGCATCGCTCCCTGGAATGCACCCGTAATTCTGGCCACGCGTGCCATGGCCATGCCCCTGGCCTGCGGCAACACCGTCATCCTGAAAGCCTCCGAACAGTGTCCGGCCACCCATGTTCTGCTGGGGCAAGTGCTCAATGACGCGGGGGTCGGAGCCGGCGTGATCAACGTTATTACCCACGCTCCCGAAGATGCGCCTGCCGTCGTCGAGCAGCTCATTGCTCACCCGGCCGTCAAACGCATCAACTTCACCGGCTCCACCAAGGTCGGCAAGATCATCGCCGCCACCGCCGCCAAATACCTCAAACCCGTCCTGCTGGAACTGGGTGGCAAGGCACCGGTTATTGTGTGCGAAGACGCCGACCTGGAGCAGGCCGTTGCCGGCGTAGCCTTTGGCGCCTACTTCAACCAGGGCCAGATCTGCATGTCAACCGAGCGTTTGATTGTGCATGAGTCGATTGCCTCGTCCTTTCTGGAAAAACTGGTCGCCAAGATCAAGACCATTCCGGTTGGCTCACCCGATCAGACAGACACACGCTTTGCCTATCTGGAAAGTGCCCAGTCTGCCCAGCGCATCAAAGCCCTGGTAGAGGACGCCGTTGCCAAAGGTGCCTCCTTGCCGCTCCCCCTGAACATCGAGGGCGCCCTGATGCATCCGCTGATCGTCAATGACGTCACCCCCGACATGCAGCTCTATGCCACGGAATCCTTTGGCCCGGTCGTCACCATGACCCGCTATCACGAGGACAGCGAGGCAATCCGCTTGGCCAACGATAGCGAATATGGCTTGGCGGCAGCGGTATTCACCCAGAATGTGAACCGAGGCCTGAGTATTGCCAAACAGATCCAAAGCGGTATCTGCCACATCAATGGCCCCACCGTCCATGATGAGGCCCAAGCCCCGTTTGGCGGCATGAAAGCCAGCGGATATGGCCGCTTTGGCAGCAAGTCCGCCATCAATGAGTTCACCGAACTACGCTGGATTACCGTCCAGACGACCCCCCGCCAGTATCCTTTATAAATCTGGCATGCTGGCCCGGGCGCAGGATCGGTCCCGGGCCGACCCTGCGCCCTGTTGTCATGCCTCACCCTGCCCCCGCACCGCTTGCTCCTTTTCAAAAAACCATGTTGCCCGCGCTGTTGGCGTTGGCAATCTTCATGCAAATGCTGGACGTCACCGTACTCAACACGGCGCTGCCCAGCATGGCCCGCGACCTGAACACCTCAGCCCTGCACATGCAGTCGGTCATCGTCAGCTACGTCCTGACTGTGGCAGTATGCATCCCCATCAGCGCGCACCTGAGCGACCGTTTTGGCACCCGACGAATCTTCATGGCCGCCATGTTTCTGTTTGGCCTGGGATCGCTGTTGTGTGCCCTGTCCTCGCAGTTGTCCATGCTGCTGGTCTCCCGTGTGATTCAGGGCATGGGCGGAGCCTTGCTGACCCCAGTGGCACGACTGGTACTGATGAAATCATTTCGCAATGCTGAGTTATTGCGTGTACTGAACTATGCCGTCATGCCCGCTCTGCTGGGGCCCATACTGGGGCCGCTGGTAGGCGGCTATCTGGTGCAATATGCCAGTTGGCACTGGATTTTCCTTATCAATCTGCCCTTTGCCCTGCTGTCCCTGTTTTTTGCCAGCAAGTGGATGCCTAACTACACCGAAACGCAGGGAAAACTGGATCTGCACGGCTTGCTGCTGTTCATTGGCAGCGCCTGCCTGCTGACGCTGGGCTTTGAATTGGCGGGCCACATCGCCAGCCCCGCTTTGTCAGGAATGTTAATACTGGCCGGTTTTTTTCTTTTGCTAGGCTACAAGCGCCATAGCACGCACAAACAAAACGCCTTGTATCCAGGCCATCTGCTGTCTGTACGTACCTATCGGATTGGTTTGAGCAGCAATCTGCTTAGCCGGATCGGCATGGCAGCATTGCCCTTTTTGCTGCCCATGCTGTTTCAGATCAGCCTTGCCTACAGCCCCGTGCAATCCGCTTTCTTACTGTTGCCCATGGCCATTTCCGCTATGGTAGCCAAACCCTTTTTGCACCCATTGCTGAACCGATTTGGCTATCGGTCCATTTTACTCAGCAATACCATCCTGATCGGCCTGCTGATTACGGCGCTGGCTTTTATTGACGCGCAGACCAGTACCGTGTGGATCAGTCTGCACTTACTGCTTTTGGGAGCCGCCAACTCGATTCAGTTCAGCGCCGTCAACACCCTGACCATGGCCAGATTGCGTCCCTATCAAAAAAGCAGCGGCAATAGCCTGATGGCGGTAAACCAGCAACTGGCCATGGGTTTGGGAACCGCCATCGGTGCCATGCTCCTGCGCTATGGACAAGCCCTGTTTGGCGCCTCATCCGTACAGACGGCCACCACAGCCTTCCAGTTCACATTTGTCATTGTCGGGCTCATTACCCTGAGCTCCGCATTCATTTTTCGACGCCTGCATGCCATGGATGGACATAACATGACCCAAAAGCAAGGCACTTAATCATCCCGACCAGGGAAATGTCGCTGGCAAATATCAATCAGGATCTGCCGCACTTTAACCTGGAGTTTGGTGGGCAAACGTTTGGAAGAATAGGCCAGGTACAAACGATTGACCAAGGCCGGTTGCTCGATTGGAATAGCCGTCAGCAAGCCACTTTGCGGGATGAACTCCAACACCGAGCGGGACAAAATGGCAGCCCCCATGCCTTTGGCCAACAATTGAATGATCACCCCCACACTGTTGATCTCAAACTCAATCTGCGGCTTCAGATTGAGCTTTTGCATCTCTTTTTCTACCAACATCCGAAAACTGTTGGACAGGCTGGGCATGATCAGCGGAATATCGGCCAGATCTTTAAGCGCTATACGGCTGCGTCCCTGCGCATAAGGGCTGTCCACACCGCAGATCAGGTGCAACTGTTCCTCGGCCAGAAGCTGTGTCTCCAGTGTTGGCGAGGAAGAAGGGTTATACAGCAATCCCATATTGACCCGATCCAGATGAATTTGCTCCTCCAGATTCACCGTCAGGGACTCGATAATCGTCAGGTGTGCATCGGGTAATTGTTCCTTGAACGCCTGCACGACATCCAAAGAAATGGTGCGCGCCACCGTAGGCGGCAAACCTAAATACATGTGCCCCGTCAGCTTGCCCTCAGACAGACTCAGATCCTCCTGCGCCTGCTCCAACTGGCGCAAAATCAAGCGGCTGTGTTTGAGCAAGATCTTGCCAGCGTCGGTCAACATGACACCGCGCCCGTGACGAATCAGCAAATTCTGCCGCAAATCAATTTCCAACTTGCGAATCTGCCGGCTCAAGACTGGCTGAGCCACATTGGTAAATTCTGCAGCTCGGGTATAGCTGCCCAGTTCGGCCACATGCGTGAAGTAGCTCAATTGCTTGAGATCAATCACGTATTCCATAGGGCGCTTGTCTTCGCTATGTTTTTTTGACATATCTACTAGTCGGGTTTCGTTCTTTTATCTTTTATCGGGCTTACTAAAATAGGTACGCATAGCAAAAGCGAATGGGAACACAGTCAATGTGACTCGCAGTTTGCCTGTTTTTTCAGTGACCTATGGAGCACCACCTATGGCCAGCCAATATAGCATTCCTTGTATCCTGATGCGGGGGGGTACATCCAAAGGTCCATTCTTCTACGCCAAAGATCTGCCCGACGATATCCAGGAACGAGATCGACTCTTGCTCAGGCTGATGGGCTCACCCGACCGTAGGCAGATCGATGGCGTCGGTGGCGCCCACGCCTTGACCAGCAAAGTGGGGATCGTAGACATCTGCAACACCGGCCAAGCTGATTTGAGCTTTTTGTTTGCCCAACTGCAGCCCGACTCCGATCTGGTGGACACCAAGCCCAATTGCGGCAATATGCTGGCGGCGGTCGTCCCCTTTGCCTTGGAAAAAGGCCTGATCCAGGCGCAAGGCCCCACCACCACGGTCAAAGTCCTGACGCTCAATACCGGCATGGTCAGCGAAATTCAGGTGCAAACCCCCGAAGGCGTCATCAGCTACGACGGCGATGCCGCGATTAACGGTGTACCGGGCACCAGCGCCCCGATTGCCATCAATTTTCTGGATACGGCAGGCTCGGTTTGCTCGGGCCTGCTACCCACGGGCAACCCAAAAGACACCATCACCGTTCATGCGGATGGCTTGCCCCCGTTCACCCTGGATGTCACCTGCATTGACAACGGTATGCCGCTAGTGATTTTCAAGGCGACCGATGTGGGCGTAAGCGGTCTGGAAAGCGTGGCTGAGCTCAACGCCAATACGGAACTGAAGCAACGCGTAGAAGCGTTGCGCCTGCAGATATCCGAACGCATGGGACTGGGCGATGTCTCGACCAAGAATTACCCGAAGATGACACTGATCGCCCCGCCTGAACACGGCGGCGCTGTGACCACCCGTAGTTTCATTCCCCATGTATGCCATGAGGCCATTGGCGTGCTGGCTGCCGTGACAGTGGGTACGGCCATCAAACTGCCCGGCACGGTTTGCGAGGGGATCGCCCGCTTCGAACAAGCTCAAGGTCCAGTCACGTTATCAGTCGAACATCCCACTGGCGAATTCAGCGTCACGCTCGATAGCGACCCCGAAAACCCCGAGATTGTGACCAAGGCAGCATTGCTGCGTACCGCAAGAGCACTGATGCGCGGCGACGTTCTGGTCCCGCACTCGAACTAAACGCATTTCAAACAAAAAAAGAACACCGCAGGGCTTGCGCCACTGGGGTGGCAGGGGGTGGGCTGCGCCTGCGCATACGGTGCCCACCGAAAAACAATGATATTGGACGAGACAAACCATGACATCCCTAGCCAGCAACACAGACCAACCCAGCCTTGATGTGCAAACCTTGCTCAACGAGTCCCCCTTTTCTGGCTTTCAATGGCTCATCTTCAGTTTGTGCTTTCTGATTGTGCTGCTCGATGGTTTTGATACGGCTGCCATCGGCTATATCGCCCCCTCTTTGATCGCCGAATGGGGTGTCAGCAAGCCTGCTCTGGCCCCCGTACTCAGCGCTGCTCTGTTCGGACTGGCAACGGGGGCCTTGCTATCCGGGCCACTGGCTGACCGGCTGGGCAGAAAGACGGTACTGGTCAGCTCAGTAGCGGTTTTTGCCCTCGCCTGCCTGGCCTCAGGCTTCTCCCCGGACATCTGGACATTGGCTGTTCTGCGCTTTGTAACCGGTTTGGGGCTGGGAGCGGCCATGCCCAACGCCGTCACCTTGATGAGCGAATACTGCCCCGATGCCCGTCGCGCCACCCTGACCAATGCCATGTTCTGCGGCTTTCCTCTGGGTGCCGCACTGGGCGGCTTTCTGGCCTCCTGGATGATTCCCCAGTTTGGCTGGCGCAGTGTATTGATACTGGGTGGCATTGCCCCCTTGCTGCTACTGCTCGTGCTGATCCCGAAGCTGCCCGAGTCCGTGCGCCACATGGTCGCCCGAAATGACTGCGCCGACCGTATCCGCCGGGTACTGGCCCCCATTGCTGGCAAGGCCGTGGACGGCGTCCAACGCTTTACCCTGAGCGAGACCAGCCCCCAGCCTGCCGCCAACAGTGGCATCGGTATCGTGTTATCGCGTCAATACCGTTTGGGATCACTCATGCTCTGGCTGGCCTACTTCATGGGGCTGGTCATTTTCTACGCCTTGATGAACTGGATGCCCGTGCTGTTCAAAGAGGCCGGGCTTAGCTCCCAGACCAGCACACTGGTGGCCGCCCTGTTCCCGTTGGGTGGTGTAGGTGCGGTGCTCTCTGGCTGGTTGATGGATCGCTTCAACGCCACCCGCATCATCGCTCTGGGCTACGCATTGACCGCTTTATCCATCTGGTGGATAGGCCAGATGGCCGGACATCTGGGCGGCCTGGTCGTGGTCGTCTTTCTGGCCGGCACGCTCATGAATACCGCGCAATCCTCCATGCCTGCGCTGGCAGCCGCCTACTACCCCACCCGGGGACGAGCCACGGGCGTGGCCTGGATGCTGGGCATCGGACGTTTTGGCGGCATTGCTGGCTCTTTCCTGGTGGCCGAGCTGACGGCACGTGACCTGGATTTCAGCCAGATCTTTACCGTTGTGGCGATCCCAGGCGTCATCGCCATGACCGCCCTCCTCATCAAGCAATACAGCCGCCGTGCGCAGACGCAAGGCGGCACGGTAACCCCCTCTCATTAACCCCTTAATCATCAAGACGCAGGAGACCCTTCCATGATCATCGACGTACACGGGCACTACACCACCGCCCCCGCCGCACTGGGGGCCTGGCGCGACTTGCAGATCGCCGGCCTGAAAGATCCCAGTCAAACACCCCGCGCCAGTGATCTGAAGATCAGCGATGACGAGATCCGCGAGACCATCGAGAACAACCAGCTCAAGCTGATGAAACAACGCGGCTCGGACCTGACCATCTTCAGTCCCCGTGCTAGTTTCATGGCCCACCATATCGGCAACTTCGAGACCTCCAGCACCTGGGCCGCCATTTGCAACGAACTGTGCTATCGCGTCAGCGAACTGTTTCCAGACCATTTCATCCCGGCTGCCATGCTCCCGCAATCGCCGGGCGTGGACCCCAAAACCTGCATTCCCGAACTGATCAAGTGTGTAGAAGAGTATGGCAACGTCGGCATCAACCTGAACCCTGATCCGTCCGGTGGTCACTGGACGGCCCCGCCGCTGTCCGACCGCTCCTGGTACCCCATTTACGAAAAAATGGTGGAGTACGACATCCCTGCCATGATTCACGTATCGACCAGTTGCAATGCCTGCTTTCACACCACCGGTGCCCATTATCTGAACGCGGACACCACGGCCTTCATGCAATGCCTGACCAGCGATCTGTTCAAGGACTTTCCCACCCTCAAATTCCTTATCCCTCATGGTGGCGGCGCTGTGCCCTATCACTGGGGCCGTTTCCGTGGTCTGGCACAGGAGCTGAAAAAGCCCCTGCTGGACGAGCACCTGCTCAACAACATCTTCTTTGACACCTGCGTGTACCACCAGCCGGGCATCGACCTGCTGACTGAGGTTATCCCTGTCAAGAACATCCTGTTCGCTAGCGAAATGATTGGCGCGGTGCGCGGCATTGACCCCACGACCGGCCACTACTACGACGATACCAAACGCTATATCGAAGCCACGCTTAACCTGAGCGAACAGGAACGCCACCAGATCTACGAAGGCAACGCCCGCCGCGTATTCCCGCGCCTGGACGCTGCCCTGAAGAAAAAAGGCTTGTAAGCCACCTGCAACCATTCACCAAGGAAACAACCATGTACGAACTGGGTGTCGTGTACCGCAACATTCAACGTGCCGACCGCCAGGCCGCCGATGCACTGGCAGCCCTGGGCTCAGCCACTGTCCACGAAGCCATGGGCCGTGTCGGTCTGCTCAAACCTTATATGCGCCCGATTTACCCCGGCCAGCAAGTCTCGGGGACCGCCGTCACGGTGCTACTGCAACCGGGCGACAACTGGATGCTGCACGTCGTCGCCGAGCAGATACAGCCCGGCGATATCGTGGTCGCCGCGGTGACCTCGGAGTGTAGCGACGGCTATTTTGGTGACCTGCTGGCCACCAGCTTCCAGGCCCGTGGGGCGCGCGCCTTGATCATTGACGCCGGAGTGCGCGATATCAACACCTTGCAGGCGATGAACTTTCCCGTCTGGAGCAAGGCCATCTCCTCCAAGGGCACCATCAAGGCCACCTTGGGTTCAGTCAATATTCCAGTCGTGTGTGCCGGCATGTCGGTCACGCCTGGCGATGTCATCGTGGCTGATGATGATGGCGTAGTGTGCGTACCCGCCGCCCAAGCCGCCGCCACGCTGGCCGCTGCCCAAAAACGACAAAGTTTCGAGGGGGAAAAACGCGCCCAGTTGGCCAGCGGTGTCCTGGGCCTGGATATGTACAAAATGCGCGAGCCCCTGGAGAAGGCCGGGCTCCGTTACATCGACTGAAGGAAGGCAGATGAGTCATTTCGAGAAAACCCCCGGCTGGCTGGACTGGTACGCCGCCCCCTCCAAACCCCGACTCCAGTTGCCAGCAGGCGCGGTTGATGCGCACTGTCATGTGTTTGGCCCCGCTGAGCAATTCCCCTTCGCCCCCGAGCGCAAATACACGCCCTGCGATGCCAGTAAACAGGAGTTGTTTGCCTTGCGCGACCACCTGGGCTTTGCCCGCAACGTCATTGTGCAAGCCACCTGCCACGGCAAGGACAACAGCGCCCTGCTCGATGCCTTGCAGGCATCACAAGGCAAGGCCCGTGGCGTTGTCACCCTGGGCTCGGATGTCACGCAAAAGCAGTTGGACGCCATGCACCAGGCTGGCGTGCGCGGTGTGCGTTTCAATTTTGTCAAACGTCTGGTCGATTTCACGCCGAAAGAAGAACTGCTGAGCGTTGCCCATAAAATAGCGCCTTTGGGCTGGCATGTGGTGGTGTACTTCGAGGCACAGGATTTGCCAGAACTATGGGATTTTTTCACCGGTCTACCGACCACAGTCGTCATTGATCACATGGGCCGTCCGGATGTCAGCAAAGGGGCAGAAAGTGCCGAGTTCGACCTGTTCGTACGCTTGATGGCCGAACACCCGAACATCTGGTCCAAGCTCTCGTGTCCCGAACGTCTGAGCAAAAGCGGGCCTGCAGCCCTGCATGGCGAGCGGCATGCTTATCAGGATGTCGTACCATTCGCCCGGAGGCTGATGCAGCAGTTCCCCGACCGCGTTTTGTTCGGTACTGACTGGCCACACCCCAACCTGAAAGACCATATGCCCGATGACGGTTTGCTGGTTGACTATGTGGCGCAAGTTGCGCCCAGTCCCACAGAGCAACAATTACTACTAGTGGACAACCCGATGCGCCTGTATTGGCCAGAAGAGTTGACATGAATTTGAGGAGATAACGATGGCACTGGACAAACCGTACCAGGATATACCGGGCACGATTATTTTTGACTCGGAACAATCGCGTAAGGGCTACCACCTGAACCAGTTTTGCATGTCACTGATGAAAGCAGAAAATCGGGCCCGCTTTAAAGCGGACGAGTCCGCCTATCTGGATGAATGGCCAATGAGTGCAGAGCAAAAACAGGCTGTACTTAGCCGTGACCTGAATCGCTGCATGCAACTGGGCGGCAACATCTACTTTCTGGCCAAGATCGGCGCTACCGATGGCCTGTCCTTCCAACAAATGGCGGGCAGCATGACCGGGATGAGCGAACAGGACTATCGGGAAATGATGCTCAAGGGTGGCCGCTCCCCCCAAGGCAACCGCTACTTACACGAACAAGAAAAATAACCGGAACCTACCATGGCAAAAATCAAACACTCTGTTTATACCTCGCACGTTCCCGCTATCGGTGCCGCGCTGGACCTGGGCAAGCACACCGAGCCCTACTGGAAAAAAGTGTTCGACGGCTACGAATTCTCCAAGCAATGGGAACAGGAAAACAAGCCGGATGTCATCATCCTGGTCTACAACGACCACGCCAACAACTTCAGCCTGGACCTGATCCCCACGTTTGCCCTGGGCACCGGCGCCTCTTTTGAACCCAGTGACGAGGGCTGGGGAAAACGCCCTGTTCCTACGGTACAAGGGCACCCCGAACTGGCAGCCCACATTGCCCACTCGGTCATTCAGGACGATTTCGACCTGACACTATGCAACAAAATGGAAGTGGACCACGGCCTGACCGTTCCGCTGTCCCTGATGTTCGGACAGGTCGAACAATGGCCCTGCCCGGTGATCCCCTTGCACGTCAATGTGGTTCAGTATCCGGCCCCGTCCGGCCAACGTTGCCTGGATTTGGGCCGGGCGATCGGTCGAGCAGTCGCCTCGTATGACGAAGACCTGAATGTCCAGATCTGGGGGACAGGCGGCATGAGCCACCAGTTGCAAGGCCCCCGTGCTGGATTGATCAACGCACAATGGGACAACGAATTTCTGGATCGCCTGGTCGCCGATCCCGATGCCCTGGCTCGGGTGCCCCATATCGATTACGTGCGTGAGGCAGGCTCGGAAGGCATTGAACTGGTGATGTGGCTGGTTGCACGTGGCGCCATGAATCCACACGTCGATGTGCGCCACCGCTTCTACCATGTGCCCGCCTCCAATACCGCGGTCGGACACCTGATCCTGGAAAACAAAGAGACAGCGTGAGCGGGCATGGCCCCACACTCTGAACGAAAGGAAATAAACATGAAGAAAGTCAATATCGCACTGGTAGGCGCAGGCGCCTTCGGCATCAAGCACCTGGACGGTCTGGCCCGCATCCCCGAAGCCCAAGTCAACTATATCGTGTCCAGCACCCAGGCCAAGGCCCAGGAAGTGGCGCAAAAGTACGGAGTTCCCCACGCCTCGGGCGATCTGAACGAGGCGCTGGCCAGCAAGGAAGTCGATGCCGTCATCTTGTGTACCCCAACTCAAATGCACGCCAAACAAACACTGGCATGCCTGAAAGCGGGCAAACACGTACAGGTTGAAATTCCCTTGGCGGACACCCTGACCGGCGCCCAGGAAGTGCTGCAAGTACAACAGGAAAAGGGACTAGTGGCCATGGTTGGCCACACGCGCCGCTTCAACCCCAGCCATCAGTGGATTCATCAAAAGATACAGGCAGGTGAGTTGAACATTCAGCAGATGGATGTACAGACCTATTTTTTCCGCCGCAGCAACACCAACGCTTTGGGCAAACCGCGTTCCTGGACAGACCATCTGCTCTGGCATCATGCCGCGCACACCGTCGATCTTTTTCAATACCAGACTGGCTCCAAAGTCATCAAGGCCAATGCCATCCAAGGCCCTATTCATCCTGAACTTGGCATTGCCATGGACATGTCCATCCAGTTGTTGACAGAGAGCGGCGCACTTTGCACGCTATCGCTATCGTTCAACAATGATGGTCCTTTTGGCACCTTCTTTCGCTACATCTGCGACAAAGGAACCTATCTGGCCCGCTACGACGATCTGTCCACCGGCAAGGACGAGGTGATCGACGTCTCGCAGGTGGATGTTTCCATGGATGGGATTGAACTGCAAGACCGGGAGTTCATCGCGGCCATTCTGGAAAATCGCGAGCCCAACTCCAGCGTGGCCTCAGTGCTGGCCTGCTATGAAACACTGGACCAGCTCGAAAAACAACTGATCGCCTAAGCCCGCACCGCCCTTCCCGCAACATAGACTGCCGCACAACAGCGGCAAACACATCCTTAAGGGGATTTATCGAACGGCAGGCAGAATAGCAAAACCACATAATTTGCCGCTGCCTGCCCCAACATCCACACGCAGACGGTGCGACTGCTTTGAACCGGGCCTTTCTGAGCCCATCAACGCGCAGCAGAAAGATACCCGACAGCTCAAGCAGTCCACCGTCCTGCGCCTACGTCAGGAGTTGATCCACCAACTCAATCCAATGTTTGACCGAGGTCCGGCCTGCGCCATTCAAGTGATTCCCGCAGGCCATATTGGCCGTCACAATCAGATCAGGTTTGCTGCTTTCCAGCGCATCCATCTTGCGATCACGCAGGCGTCCTGCGATCTCGGGTTGAGTCAACGAATAGGTGCCAGCCGAGCCGCAGCACAAGTGGCTATCCGGCACAGCGCCCAGATCAAAACCCAGACGAGTCAGCACAGCTTCGACTCGCCCACCCAGTTTTTGCGCATGCTG
This sequence comes from Alcaligenes phenolicus, assembly GCF_032063905.1. Lineage (NCBI taxonomy): Bacteria > Pseudomonadati > Pseudomonadota > Betaproteobacteria > Burkholderiales > Alcaligenaceae > Alcaligenes > Alcaligenes phenolicus. Next base: position 6,427 of record NZ_DAMBOE010000007.1, on the reverse strand, counting down.
CAAAGTACAAGGGCAATGAAAAGCCAGACGTGGGCGGGTTTGCGTGTTCAGGCATTCCTCCAAAGGCTGCTCCTCCAGCACTTCGACCAGATCCTTGGCCAGTTCACTGACACGGCGAGCGCGCTCGGCATAGGCCGGATCATTTCTGAACAAGTCCACGTACTCTTTCACGAAGGCCCCGCAGCCGCTGGAGGTCTGCACAATCGCTACCGCCCCTTGTTCGATCTGCGGCCACCAAGCGTCGATATTGCGACGCGCCTGCTCCAGGCCTTGCTCTTGCGCACCCAAGTGAAAGGACGAGGCACCACAGCAGCCCGCCTGAGCGATGGGCGTCACGCTAATGCCCAAGCGATCCAGCACTCGCGCCGTCGCGGCGTTAATAGAAGGTGCCATGGCTGGCTGCACACAGCCTTCCAGCATCAGGACTCGTTTGCTGTGTCGCTGTGCAGGTCGCGTCAAATCCGCATTTTGCTTGGGCGGAATTTTTTCCTGTAAAGAAGATGGCAGCAAGGAGCGCATGGTTCGCGCGACCCCCAGCAAGGCACCGACTCGACCAGGCTCAGGCAGAATTTGCGTCAAGGCGACTCGCATGGCGCGGTCCTTCAAAGGCCGCTTTACTTTGGGTTCCAAAGCGGCCCGACCTATATCCAGCAAATTGTGATATTTCACCCCCGAAGGACAGGTCGTTTCACAGTTACGGCAGCTCAGGCAGCGATCCAGGTGATGCTGGGTCAATTCCGAGGTAGCCTTGCCTTCCAGGAACATCTTGATCAGGTAAATACGGCCACGGGGACCGTCCAGCTCATTGCCCTGGTCCAGATAAGTGGGACAGGTGGCATTACAGAATCCGCAATGCACACAGGAGCGCAAAATGGCCTGGGCTTGCTCGGCTTGCGGTAGTTGCTGAGCCCATGGTGTCAGTTGTGTTTGCATGTGGACTCCGCCAAAGGAAAGAGACGACCTGGATTAAAAATGGCAGCAGGATCCAGCTGTTGTTTCAAACGCTGATGCCATATCAACAAGGATTCGGGCAAGACATCCTGCCCTGCACCTGATCCGGACCAGCAACGGGCATGCCCTTTCAAGGCTTGAGCCTGCGCGTGAATCTGCTCGGCAGCGGCATCGGATTTCAGCCACAGCTGTGTCCCGCCCCAATCGACCAGAATCTGGCCGGGCCATGTTTGCACGGGAGCATCGACTGGCAAGGCGATTCGCCACAAGGTGCCGGGCTGCTTGAAAAACTCCAGACGCTGCTCGCACAAATCGTCCCAATAGGACAAGTCCAAAGCTTCGCCACCGATTTGCTCTTGAGCCAATTGCACCGAGCTATCACCACCTTCCAGACGCAAATGCAAACGTCCGTCCTGCCAAGCTGCGCCCGTAATGGGACGGCTTTGATCGCGCCAGCTACGCAATAAACCAGCGATTTCCTGCTGGGCTACCTCCAGAACCAGGCTGGCGCGACTACGTGGGAGAGGCAAGACTTTGAAAGACACCTCGGTAATCACACCCAAAGAACCCTGTGCACCGACCATCAAGCGCGATACGTCATAACCGGCCACATTCTTCATAACCTGGCCACCAAAACGCATATGTGTGCCCATACCACTGATCAAACGGCAGCCCAGTACATAATCTCGTAATGAACCTACCCAGGGACGACGCGGTCCCGACAAACCACAGGCGGTGGCTCCACCAACAGTGGCGCGGCCATCAAACAGAGGCGGCTCAAAGGGCAGGCATTGGCCTTGCTCGTTCAAGATCGTTTCCAGCGCCTGCACGGAGGTCCCGGCACGCACCGTGACGACCAGTTCCGCCGGATCGTAATCGACCACACCTTCATGGCCTGCCAGACTCAGCTCCTGCCCTTGCACGGCTTTGCCCAGAAAGGCTTTGGTATTGCCGCCTTGCAGGCGCAGTGGGGTTTTAGTCTCCAGGGCTTGCTGAACCTGCTCCAGCAGTTCAGCGCTGCGATCCTGATTCTTATGTTCTACGGTACTCATCAGAAGCGCTCCAACTCTGGGAAAGGCAATTGCCCGTGATGGATGTGCATGCCGCCCATTTCTGCACAACGATGCAAAGTAGGAATGTTCTTGCCGGGATTCAGCATGGTTTTAGGATCAAAAGCGGCTTTGATCGCGTGGAAAAACTGCAGCTCGTCTTCGTTGAACTGCACACACATCTGATTGATTTTTTCTCGGCCCACTCCATGTTCGCCGGTAATTGTGCCGCCTACTTCCACACACAATTCCAGAATCTTGCCGCCCAAGGCTTCGGCTCGCTCCAGCTCGCCGGGCTCGTTGGCATCGAACAGAATCAGGGGGTGCATATTGCCATCGCCCGCATGAAATACGTTGGCAACACGCAGGCCGTACTCTTCGGAAAGCTCGGCGGTTTTCTTCAGTACATACGCCAGCTGACGACGAGGAATGGTGCCGTCCATGCAGTAATAGTCGGGAGAAATCCGGCCCACCGCAGGAAAGGCGTTTTTACGGCCGGCCCAGAAGCGCTGCCGTTCCTGCTCGTCCCGAGCAACCCGCACTTCTTGCGCACCAGCCTTGAACAGCACCTGCTCGACACGGGCCACATCATCCTGCACATCCTCCAAAGCACCATCAATCTCGCAGAGCAAGATCGCTTGTGCATCCACAGGATAGCCAGCGTGAATAAAGTCCTCGGCCGCACGAATGGACATTTGATCCATCATTTCCAGCCCTGCCGGCACAATGCCTTGGGCAATAATCTGTGCCACGGCATCCGCTGCTTTTTCCACTTCGTCAAAGCTGGCCAGCAACACCACCGTACAAGGAGGGCGTGCCAGTAACTTGACGGTAATTTCTGTGACTACGCCCAGCATCCCTTCAGAGCCCGTAAACAGGGCCATCAGATCAAAGCCGGGGGTATCCAGGGCTTCGGAGCCCAGGATCAATCGTTCGCCCGTGACGGTAATAACTTCCAGGCGCAAGATATTGTGTACGGTCAGACCATATTTCAGGCAATGCACGCCGCCCGCGTTTTCCGCTACGTTGCCACCAATCGAACAGGCAATCTGCGAAGACGGGTCCGGTGCGTAGTACAGCCCAAAGGGTTGAGCCGCCTGTGAGATCGCGATGTTACGCACGCCTGGTTGAACCCGAGCAATCCCGGCTATGGGGTCCAGATCCAGAATCTGGTTCAGGCGCGCCATCACCAGCAAAATACCCTGCTCCAAAGGCATGGCACCGCCTGACAAGCCGGTACCCGCACCACGGGCCACCACCGGCACGCCGACTTCGTGAGCCAAGCGCATCACGGCCTGTACCTGCTCCACATTACGGGGCAAAACGACCAGCAAGGGTTTGGCGCGATAAACACTCAGTCCATCACACTCGTAAGGATGCAGTTGCTCATCAGTGTGCAGCACATCCAGGCCGGGAATATCATCACGCAAACGGCTAAGCAGCTGCATCCTGTCCACGCGGGGCAGCACACCGTCCAGTTTTTCGTCGTAGCGCAAGCTCATGACGCCTCCTGTCTTTTAAAGTCTCCTGAAACGGATGGTCTTTGATGCGGGCTGGCTTGTCCAGCCGTCAGACTACTGGTCCGACCAGTTTTTACCCTAAGAGAGTATTAGGGTTTATCTTTATACTTATAAATCAGACAGATAGATAATCAGCTTGTTATCATTTCCACAGGCATACAACTGGTCTGACCACGGATGAAAATGCAGGAACCCAAGCGTTTGGAAGTCACCGCCGAGCTGGTCGCCCAACGCATCGAAACTTTTATTATGGATGGCGTCCTGAAACCGGGACAAGTTTTGCCCTCCGAGCGGCAACTGACGCAAAGACTGGCGGTGTCCCGATCTGCCCTGCGCGAAGGGCTACAAATCCTGCGCGTGCGCGGCTTGATTGAAACCCGACATGGCAAAGGCTCCTTCGTCGCCAACCTGATTGATTCAGCCGTCAGCAAGCCGCTGGAGCACCTGCTTCAAGCGCAAGGGCGCACTCTATATGACTTGCTGGAAGTGCGTGAGCTGCTGGAAAGCGAGGCGGCTCAACTAGCCGCCTCCAGGGGGACGGAAGCCGATCACATCATGATACGACGACGCTTTCAGGAACTGGAGGATTTGCAAATGCAGGATGCAGCGCCTGAACAGGTCGCGCGGGCAGATCATGCTTTTCATGCGGCAATCTGTGAGGCTTCACACAACCCGGTGCTGGTACACATGATCAGCCTGTTCAACGATTTGATGTTATCGACGGTGCGCGTATCCGTGCAGCACCTGTATCCCGACCATGACTCCAAACGCAGGTTGGACAGACAACATGCGCGTTTATGTAATGCCGTCACACAAGGCCAAGCTGACTTGGCCCGACGCGCCGCCAAAGAACATATCGATGGGATACGACGACAACTACAGGAGATGGAGGCCAAACAGCTGCGCCTGGAACACGCCCGGCAACGTCTGAATGGCCTCTAACTCCCTTACTTCGCTAACAGATTGGCCAGCATATAACCTGATCCAGCCCCGGTCCCTGCACCGGGCCAGGTCGAAGCGCCGCACAAATACAGATCCTTGATCGGCGTCTTGTATTTGGAGTAACCGGCCACTGGGCGGAAGAAGAAGTTCTGATCCAGATGGTGGCTGCCCGAGAGGTTATCACCACCAATCAAGTTCGCATTGAACTGCTCCAGATCCTGGGGCGACATGATGTGGCGGGCCTGAATCTTGCTACGCAGGCCAGGCGCGTAACTTTCAAGCAGATCCAGGACGCGCTCTGCATACGCATCCTTAAGCTGCGACCAATCGCCAGCGGCAAGCTTGCCAGAAGCGTCACCCTTGACCTTAGCAGGCAGCACACGCACTTGAATCCACAAGGTATGTTTCCCCTCCGGAGCGCGGGAAGGATCCAGTGCTGTACCTTGTCCAACCACAAGAACGGGCTCGGCAGGCAATAAACCTGCAGCTGCTTCTGCATAGACCCGGCTCATCATGGCCATATCGGGAGCCAGATGCACGTAGGAGAAACGCTGTAGCTCGGTGCCAGCTGTCCAGTCAGGCAAGCCATCCAGAGCCAAATGGATCATCATGGTGCCCAAACCGGGGCGGAAGGCATCGACTTTCTTCTGATAATCCTTGGGGACAGCAGCAGCCTGCACCAAGCGCCCAAAGACGAGCTGAGGATTCAGATTCGCGATGACCGCCTTGCGTGCCTTCAAGCGGCGACCGTCGGCCAAAACAACACCACTGGCGCGACCATTCCCTTGTTCAATTGTCTGCACGGGGGCATTCAACAGCAGCTCACCGCCCAGCTCCTGCAGCAAGCTCGTCATGGCACGGATAATCGTGTCAGCACCGCCCTGCCCGATCACCATACCGAAGGCTTGATTGGCCATGGACTCCAGATAAGGGAACAAGGCACCGCCGGCTGTGTCTGGTGTGAAATCCACATGTAGCCCCCAAGCTGCCATCATGGCTTTCACTGAGTCGCTCTCGAAATGGCGGTCCAGAAAGTCACGAGGCGTCGCCAGCAGCAATTGCATCAGCTCCGCAACGCCATCCTTGCCCAGCTCCCGCCAGCTCTTCCAGGCGCTTTTCATCAAGCCCCAAGAAGGCATAGGGCTACCGAGCACAGCAAACAAATGGGGAGCCTTGCTCTGGAAGTCATCCAGCATGGCTTGCCAAGCCTGCGCGTCCTTCTCAGAAACAGCTCGAATACGCTCCAAGGTCGTTTCCAGGTCTGTACTGACGCCCAAATAACTTTGATCCCGGAACACGCTGGCAAAGCAATGCTCTGCGGGGACGAAAGCCAAGCCATGGCGGGCCAAGGCTTCTTTATGGCGTTGGAAGAACGCAGAGCCCGCGAAGGAGGACAGATTCATGGCGCACACATCATGCCTGAAGCCTGGCAAGGTCAACTCCTGAGTGCTGACCGCGCCACCTGCAGAGCTTTTGGCTTCCACAACCTGAACTTTCCAACCCTTACTGGCTAGTTCAACTGCTGCTGCCAAGCCGTTGTGCCCTGCTCCAACCACAATCGCGTCTACTACCGTCTCTGCACCCACGGGCAACTCCTTTAGCTCTAAAGTATTTATCCGTATTCTACGGCGCAAAGAGGAAACTGAGTAGGAATTTCAGGAGGATCAGTAAGGACGAATACAGGCAGTGACTAAGTACGCTACAGCCCTAAGCTAAGGAGACAGATGTCGGCAGTTGCAGGCCCCAATCTTGGTAGACAAAGCTGATTGGTGCGAAAAGCTCAGTTGCTAATGCTACGAGCACGAAGAGAAGAAGAAGTAGTGGTCTGTCGCCGCGTCTCAGCAACAAACAGTCAGTACAGCAAGAGAGGAACGGCCGACCACCCTACAGGTAAGCAGCGACGCATTGTCCGTCAATCCTAGGGTGCAGGCACAGGATGCCAAGACCGACCTGCCAGGGTTGGGC
>NZ_DAMBOE010000006.1:261896-275637 GCF_032063905.1 Alcaligenes phenolicus | reverse complement strand
GGGGAATTCTCTCGCCGCGATAATTCCGAGCCCCTCTCCCGCCAGCGGGAGAGGGGTTGGGGTGAGGGTGCTTTTCGCCGGGCAAGCCCCTGCCGAGCATGGCTCGGCACTACCGCTGTTGCTGCCTCCGTTTCGCGCAGCGAAGGGGAGGGTTTGGGGAATTCTCTGGCCGCGATAACTCCGAGTCCCTCTGCCGCCAGCGGGAGAGGGGTGGGGGTGAGGGTGCTTTTCGCCGGGAAAGCCCCTGCCGAGCATGGCTCGGCACTACCGCTGTTGCTCCCTCCCTTTCGCGCAGCGAAGGGGAAGGTTGGGGAGGGGTGAGCTTTTCGCTGGGCAAGCCCCTTCCGAGCATGGCTCGGCACTACATGACGGGGGGCTGCCTGTTCAGGCCGGCTCGTCCGGGATCAGCATGCATTCCAGCTTGAAGATGCTGTCCTTGAGCTGCAGCTTGCGCCGCTTCAGGCGCTTGGCTTCCAGCTCGTCGTCAGGGTTGGCGGCCAGGCGCGCGATGCACTCGTCCAAGCTGCGGTGCTCGGCCCGCAGGACGGTGATGCGCTGGCTGATTTCGGCGGGCGTCATGGTCTCCACGAGGGCCGAGCATACACAGTTGCCGGCCGCTGTGAGAGGGGGCGGCCGTGAGCCGGTAGAATGGCGGCAATGAGCGCCGTCATTCCCCTGCCCGATCCCGCACCGCGGGCCCGCGATCCGCGCGTGGCCGAACGCGAACACCAGAAACTCAACAAACGCCTGCGCCGTCAGGTAGGTCAGGCCATTGCCGACTTCGGGATGATCGAGGCCGGCGACAAGGTGATGGTCTGCCTGTCCGGCGGCAAGGACAGCTATACCTTGCTGGACATCCTGCTGCAGCTGCAGAAGAAAGCCCCGGTGCCCTTCGAGTTGGTGGCGGTGAACCTGGACCAGAAGCAGCCGGGCTTCCCTGAACACGTGCTGCCCGAATACCTGGCATCGATCGGTGTGCCGTATCACATCATCGAGCAGGACACCTATTCGGTGGTCAGCCGGGTGATCCCGGAAGGCAAGACCATGTGTTCGCTGTGCTCGCGCATGCGTCGTGGCTCGTTGTACACCTATGCCGAAGCCAATGGCTTCACCAAGATCGCGCTGGGCCACCACCGCGACGACATGGTGGCCACGTTCTTCATGAACCTGTTCCACCATTCCAAGATCTCGGGCATGCCGCCCAAGCTGCGCAGCGATGACGGCAAGCACGTGGTCATCCGCCCGCTGGCCTATGTGCGCGAAGCGGACATCATTGATTACGCCACCACCCGCCAATTCCCGATCATCCCGTGCAACCTGTGCGGCAGCCAGGAAAACCTGCAGCGCAAGCAGGTGGGCCTGATGATGAAGCAGTGGGAGAAGGACAGCCCCGGCCGCATCGAGCAGATCTCGCGCGCGCTGGGCGATATCCGCCCCTCGCAGCTGGCTGACCCCAAGCTGTTCGACTTCATGGCGCTGGGCCGCCGTGACGACGCACAACTGCCCGATGCCCACGCGTGGTTGGCAGGTGGCGACAGGCAGGACGATCAGGAAGCCATTCCCCCGCAAGGAGAAGGGCTGGGCTGAGGTCAGGTGGTTACGCGCTGACCGCAGGCGCGGCAGCAGGCCTCATCCATCCGCTTGATGGGCCCCTTCCTGCAATGGGAAGACCAGCCCGGACTCTGAATTCGAAATAGGACATCCATGTTTTTCAAGAACCTCACGCTGTTCCGTTTCCCTACTTCCATTGATTTTTCCGAGGTCGACACGCTGCTGCCGCAGGTAGTGCTCAAGCCGGTCGGTGCGCTGGAAATGACTTCGCGCGGTTTCATCTCGCCGTTCGGCCGCGAAGAGAAGAACCAGTTCTCGCACCGCATCGGCGATGCGCTGTGGCTGACCGTGGGCGGTGAAGACAAGATCCTGCCCAGCGTGGTGGTCAATGACCTGTTGGCCCGCAAGCTGGAAGAAATCGAAGAGAAGGAAGGCCGCAAGCCCGGTGGCCGCGAGCGCAAGCGCCTGAAGGACGACCTGCTGCACGAACTGCTGCCGCGCGCCTTCGTCAAGAGCTCGCGTACCGACGCCTTCCTGGACCTGCAGCACGGCTATGTGGCGGTGGACAGCTCCAGCCGCAAGACCGGCGAGAACGTGATGAGCGACATCCGCGGCATGCTGGGCAGCTTCCCGGCGATGCCGTTGAATGCCGAAGTCGCGCCGCGCTCGATCCTGACCGCATGGATCGCGGGCGAGCCGCTGCCCGAAGGCCTGAGCCTGGGCGAAGAGTGCGAGATGAAGGACCCGGCCGAGGGCGGCGCGGTGGTCAAGTGCCAGCACCAGGAGCTGCGCTGCGACGAGATCGACAAGCACCTGGATGCCGGCAAACAGGTCACCAAGCTGGCACTGGTGTTTGAGGACAACCTGTCCTTCGTGCTGGGTGACGACCTGATCGTGCGCAAGCTGAAGTTCCTCGATGGCGCGCTGGACCAGCTCGAGCACATCGACGAGGAAGGCCGCCGCGCCGAACTGGATGCGCGTTTTGCCTTGCAGAGTGGCGAAATCCGCCGCCTGTTCCTGCTGCTGGAGCAGGCCTTCAAGCTGAGCAAGGCTGACAGCTGAACCCGTTGCTGACCTACCCGGTTTCGTAACCGGGTAGGGACTATGCTGGGCATATGGCCAGTCTGTTCCGTCGTCTGATTACGCCCGCCGCGCCGGTGATCCAGCGCGACACGGTGCGGCTGCGTCTGGACGATGCCGAGATCGAGGTACTGCGTGTGCGCGATCCGCGTGCGCGCCGGCTCAAGCTCAGCGTCGATGAGCGCGGCGCACGTCTGACCATGCCGCTGCGCGCAAGCCTGGTGTCCGGCGAACGTTTCCTGCACGCCAACCGGCAATGGTTGCAGCAGCAGCTGGCGCGGCTGGGCGGCGATGGTCTGCTGGCACCTGCGCTGCAACTGCGTCAGCCCGGCGTGTTGCCGTTGCGCGGGGCGTTGTTGCCGGTGCAGTGGCAGGAGGGGCGCTTCACCCGCATCGAGGCGACGGCGGATGCGGTGAGCATCCAGTTACCTGCACGGGCGGGCGAGCCGGCCCTGCGCCGCGGGCTGCGTGAGTTCTATGAAGTACAGGTGCGTGCCGACGTTGGCCAATGGTTGCCGCGCTATCTGCCGGGGCTGGGCAGGGCACCCACGCGGTTGCGGCCCAAGGTGATGTCCTCGCAATGGGGATCGCTGGCGCCCGATGGTTCGATGGCGCTGGATCTGGCCCTGGTATTGGCGCGCCCGTCTGCGTTCGAGTACGTGTTGGTGCACGAGCTATGCCATCTGCTGCAGGCCAATCATTCGCCGGCGTTCTGGGCCGAGGTGGAGGCGCGCTTTCCCGCATGGCGTGATGAGCGTGACTACCTGCGTGAGGAAGGCCGCAGGTTGAAGAGTACCTTGCATCAACTGTTGCGCGCGCAGCCGGCCTGAGGATTCACGTAGCCGGGTAAGCGTGATGTACCCGCGGACAATGCGTGAAACCCCCCCCGGGTGCGCTGCGCTTACCCGGGCTACGGAATTGCCGGGCATGGCGCGGTACCAGGCCCCCTTCCTTTGGCGAAGCCAAGGGGAGGGCTGGGGAGGGCTTCGCGTTTCGCCGGGAAAGCCTCTGCCGAGCATGGCTCGGCACTACCGCTGTTGCCCCCTCCCTTTGGCGAAGCCAAGGGGAGGGTTGGGGAGGGGTGCTTTTAGCGCCGCGACTTATGCCGCCGCTGCCTGACGGGTGATCAACTGCAGGATGCTGGCTGCGGCATCCCGTCCTTCGGCAACTGCCGTCACCACCAGGTCCGCACCGCGCACGGCGTCGCCGCCGGCAAACAACTTGGGGTTGTGGGTCTGGTAGGGCAGACGGCTAGCACCGCCGGCAATGATGCGGCCGTTGTTGCTGGCTTCGACACCCTGCGATGCCAACCATTCCGGCAGCGTCGGCGAGAAGCCGAAGGCGATGATCACCACGTCGGCTTCCAGCAGCGACTCGCTGCCATCAATCGCCACCGCATTGCGGCGCCCATTGGCGTCCGGCTCGCTCAACGCGGTCTCAACCACGGTCACGCCGATCACTTCATCATCGGCACCGGCTTCAATCGCCAGCGGCTGGCGGTTGAACAGGAAACGCACGCCTTCTTCGCGGGCGTTGGCCACTTCGCGTGCCGAGCCCGGCATATTGGCTTCGTCGCGACGGTAGGCACAGGTCACCTTGGCCGCGCCCAGGCGGATCGCGCTGCGCACGCAGTCCATGCCGGTATCGCCGCCACCCAGCACCACCACACGCTTGCCGTTGAGGTCGGGCAGGGCGATCTGGTCTTCCCAGCCGGCAATCGGCCGGCCCTGCGGATCGTTGCCGCCGACAATGCGGCTGTTCTGCACCAGGAAGGGCAGCGCCGGCAGCACGTTCTTCAGGTCCTGGCCGATCAGGCCACCGTCGGTGTAACGGTAGGCACCGGTGCCGAGGAACACCGCGTCGTAGTCGGCCTGCAACTGCTCGATGCTGATGTCGCGGCCGATCTCCACGCCCAGGCGGAACTGCACGCCCATGCCTTCGAGGATCTCGCGGCGGCGGTCGATCACGCTCTTGTCCAGCTTGAAGCTGGGAATGCCGAACTGCAGCAGGCCACCGATCTGTTCGTAGCGGTCAAACACCACCGCCTGCACGCCGGCACGCGCCAGGCGATCAGCGCAGGCCAGACCGGCAGGGCCTGCACCCACAACGGCAACACGCTTGCCGGTGCTCTCAACCGCATGCAGGTCAGGCTTCCAGCCGGTAGCCAGGGCGGTATCGACGATGTATTTCTCGACCGCGCCGATGGTGACCGCGCCGAATTCCTCCAGCGTGCAGCTGCCTTCGCACAGGCGATCCTGCGGGCAGACGCGGCCGCAGACTTCCGGCAGTGGGTTGGTGGAATGGCAGAGCGTCGCCGCCTCGTGGATGCGGTCTTCCTGCACCAGCTGCAGCCACTGCGGGATGGCGTTGTGCACCGGGCACTTCCAACTGCAGTAGGGGTTGCCGCAGTCCAGGCAACGGCCGGCCTGGTACTGCGCGTCGGCCTTGTCGAACTTGCCGTAGAGCTCGCCCCAATCGCCGGACGTGCGCAATTCCACCGGAATGCGCTGCGGCATGGTGCGGGGCAGATCGAGAAACTGGAAGGCTTGCTTGCGGCTCATGGGAACTCGTGGCGTCTGGAGGAGCCCTTCTCCCGCTTGCGGGAGAAGGTGCCCCGGAGGGGCGGATGAGGGGGCTCTTGAAGCTGCCCTCACCCCGGCCCTCTCCCGCAGGCGGGAGAGGGAGACAATGCGTCAAGCGGCGCGGCGCAGCGACTCGGCCAGCGATTCAATGCTGGCGGCCTTGGGTTTGACCAGCCAGAACTTGCCGACGTAGTCGCGGAACTCGTCGATGATCTGCTGCGCCCAGATGCTGCCGGTCAATTCGCGATGGCGGCCGATCAGGGTGTGCAGGTGCTGGCGATGGTTCTCGAAGCCTTCGGCCGAGATGCGATGGATGTCGATCAATTCGTGGTTGTAGCGGTCGACGAAATCACGGTCGATATCCAGCACATAGGCCAGGCCACCGGTGAAGCCGGCGCCGAAGTTCAGGCCGACCTTGCCAAGCACTGCGACCACACCGTCGGTCATGTACTCGCAGCAGTGGTCACCGGCACCTTCGATCACCGCCAGTGCGCCGGAGTTGCGCACGCCGAAGCGCTCGCCGGCGCGGCCTGCGGCGAACAGCTCGCCACCGGTGGCGCCATACAGGCAGGTGTTGCCGATGATGGCGGTGTTGCGCGCCTCGAAGCGCGCGCCGCGCGGTGGGCGCACCACCAGGCGGCCGCCGGCCATGCCCTTGCCGACGTAGTCGTTGGCTTCGCCTTCCACTTCCAGGTTCAGGCCGCCAACGTTGAACGCACCAAAACTCTGCCCGGCAGTGCCACGGAAGCGCAGGTTCAGCGGTGCCTCGTCCATGCCGTGGTTGCCATGCGCGCGGGCGATGGTGCCGGACAGGCGCGTGCCCACCGAGCGGTCGGTGTTATGGATCAGGAAGCGGTGTTCGCCGCCGCGCTTGTTGGCGATGGCATCGGCCAACAGGTCATCCATCTGCGTGGCCAGGCTGTCCGGCGACTGGTACAGGCGCTGCGCGGCGCAGTGCGCGCCTTCGTAATGCGCAGGCGCGAGCAGCCGCGACAGATCCACCTTGACGCCTTCGCGCGGCGACACTTCCAGCTGTTGCAGCAGATCGGTGCGGCCGACGATTTCATCCAGCGAACGCGCGCCCAGGTAGGACAGCCACTCGCGCACTTCCTCGGCCAGCAGGCGGAAGAAGTTCTCCACGCGCTCCGGCAGGCCGGTGAAGTAACCGGCACGCAGGCGCTCGTCCTGGGTGGCCACGCCGGTGGCGCAGTTGTTGAGGTGGCAGATGCGCAGGTACTTGCAGCCCAGCACGATCATCGGGCCGGTGCCGAAGCCGAAGCTGTCGGCGCCGAGCAGCGCGGCCTTGACCACATCCAGGCCGGTCTTCAGGCCACCGTCGGTCTGCAGGATGGTGCGGCTGCGCAGGTCGTTGCCGACCAGGGCCTGGTGTGACTCGGCCACACCCAGTTCCCACGGCACGCCGGCATAGCGGATCGAGCTGATCGGCGAGGCACCGGTGCCGCCGTCATGGCCGGACACGGTGATCAGGTCGGCGCCGGCCTTCACCACGCCTGCGGCAATGGTGCCGACGCCGGCATGCGAGACCAGCTTCACCGACACCAGCGCGTCCGGGTTGACCTGCTTCAGGTCGTAGATCAGCTGCGCCAGGTCTTCGATCGAATAGATGTCGTGATGCGGCGGCGGCGAGATCAGGCCGATGCCGGGCTTGGCATAGCGCAGGCGTGCGATCAGTTCATTGACCTTGTGGCCGGGCAGCTGGCCGCCTTCACCGGGCTTGGCGCCCTGTGCGACCTTGATCTGCAGCACTTCGGCATTCACCAGGTACTCAGCAGTGACGCCAAAGCGACCGGAGGCCACCTGCTTGATCTTGGAACGCTTCTCGGTGCCGTAGCGGGCGGGATCTTCGCCGCCTTCGCCGGAGTTGGAACGGCCGCCAAGGCGGTTCATCGCTATCGCCAGCGCTTCATGCGCTTCCGGTGACAGTGCGCCCAAGGAAATCGCAGCCGTGTCGAATCGCTTGAACAGCGCTTCGGCCGGTTCCACCTCGTCCAGCGGCACCGGCGTTGCCGCCGGCTTGAGCTGCAGCAGGTCGCGCAGCGCCGAGGTCGGGCGCGAATGCACTGCGTCCATGTACTTGCGCCAATCGGCGGCATCGCCGGTGCGTGAGGCGCGCTGCAGCGTCATCACCACGTCCGGGTTGTACATGTGGTATTCGCCGCCATGCACATACTTGAGCAGGCCGCCGACTTCCGGCTGCGCCAGATCGTTCCAGGCACGCACGGTGAGCTCGCGTGCCTCGGTATCCAGGCGTGCCAGGCCCACGCCGCCGATGCGCGCGGCGGTATCCGGGAAGCACAGTTCAACCACGTCCGGATCGAGGCCGACGATCTCGAACAGCTGCGCGCCGCGATAGCTGGCGACAGTGCAGATGCCCATCTTGGAGATGATCTTGCTCAGGCCCTTGTAGATGCCCTTGCGGTAGCTGCGGCCGATCTGCGAGACCTCACCGCCCTTCTTCAACTGCAGGATGCCGCGCCGGCCCAGGTCGAACAGGGTCTGGTAGGCCAGGTATGGATACACCGCGGTCGCACCAAAGCCCAGCAGACAGGCCATGTGGTGCGCATCGCGGGCGGTGCCGGTTTCCAGGATCAGGTTGACCTCACAGCGCAGGCCAACCTTGGACAGATGATGATGCACGGCGCTGGTCGCCAGCAGTGCATGCACCATCGGCCGATCAGCAACCGGGTAACGATCGGACAACAACAGCATCACCACGCCATCGCGCGCGGCCTGTTCGCACTCGGCGCAGATGCGCTCGATGCCGGCCTTCAGCCCTTCCTCGACGCTGTAGGACAGGTCGATCAGGCGATTGCGTTCGACGTACTGCTCCATCTTCAGCAGCTGGCGCAGCTTGCGCTGGCTCAGCACCGGCGAGTTGAGGATGACGTGGTTCACCGTCTCCGCCGCCGCGTGGAAGATGTTGGTCTCCTTGCCGAGCTGGGTGGTCAGCGACATCGCGCACTCTTCGCGCAGCGGATCGATCGGCGGGTTGGTGACCTGCGCGAAAGCCTGGCGGAAGTAGTCGTACAGCGGGCGGGTGTGGCGGCTGAGCACGGCGATGGGGGTGTCATCGCCCATCGAGCCGGTGGCTTCCTGCCCGGTTTCGGCCAGCGGCCGCAGCACCTGTTCCAGTTCCTCGGTCGTGAGCTGGAACAGCTTGTGGTAACTGCGCAGGGTGGCCTCGTCGAACGGCTCCTCGGCCAGCGAGGGATCGATCAGCTCGGTCTGCAGGTAGGTCACGCCCTGGTGCAGCCATTGCTTGTACGGCGCACGTGCACGGTTGATGCGGTCGATGGCGTCCGAATCGAGCAGGTCGCCACGCTTGAGGTCGATGGCCATCATCTGGCCCGGGCCCAGCTTGCCCTTGCGCACCACGCGCTCGGTCGGCACTTCCCAGACGCCGGCTTCGGAGGCGACCAGGAAGTGGCGGTCGGAAGTCAGCATCCAGCGCGCCGGGCGCAGGCCGTTGCGGTCCAGGGTGCAGGCGGCATAGCGACCGTCGCAGGCGACGATGCCGGCCGGGCCATCCCAGGGCTCGCTGTTCAAGCCGTAGAACTCGTAGAACGCGGCGAGGTCGGCGTCCTTGAACTCCAGCGACTGGGTTGCCGGCGGCACCAGGATGCGCAGCGCCTGGATCAGCTCCATGCCACCGGCCACCATCAGCTCCAGCATGTTGTCCATGCTCTGCGAGTCGGAGCCGTGCATCGAGATCACCGGGTCGAGCTCGGCGATGTCGAACTTCGGCGTCTTCCACACCTTGCTGCGCGCCTGCGCCCAGTGGCGGTTGCCTTCGATGGTGTTGATCTCGCCGTTGTGGGCGAGCATGCGGAACGGATGCGCCAGCGGCCAGCGTGGCATGGTGTTGGTGGAGAAGCGCTGGTGGAACACCACCACGCTGGATGCCAGCTCGTGGCGCTGCAGATCGGGGTAGAAGGTGCTCAGCTTGTCCGGCAGCACCATGCCCTTGTAGCTGATGGCCTCGGCGCTGAGCGTGGTGACGTAGTAGTCGGCGACATCGCGCAGGGCCTGTTCGCTGCGGCGGCGCGACATGAACAGGGCCAGTGCGAACTGTTCGGCACTCTGCTCGATATCGGCATCGACGAACACCTGTTCGATCTTCGGCAGCGTGTCGCGTGCCAGCTGGCCGCAGACGCTGTCGTCGGTGGGCACTTCACGCCAGCCGCGCGGATGGCAGCCGGCGGCGCACAGCTGTGCATCCAGTTCGTCGCGACATCGCTGGGCCGCATCCGCGTCGTGCGGCAGGAACACCACGCCGGCAGCGAAGTTCGGCCCCAGCACGATGCCGGCCTCTTCGGCCAGCTGGCGCAGGAAGACGGTGGGTTTGCGCAGCAGCAGGCCGCAGCCGTCACCGGTGAGCCCGTCGGCAGCAACGCCACCGCGGTGGGTCATGCGCGACAGCGCGGCGATGGCGGTATCCACCAGCAGACGCGAGGGTTGGTCGTCGAGTTGGGCGACCATGCCGAAACCACAGGCATCGCGTTCGTCTTGCGGGTCGTAAAGGCCTTGCGGAGTGCGGACTGCCATCTGTGCCTCGATGCGATTCAGGTGAGCGGCGACACTCCCGCCCGCTCGCTGAGCACGTCATGCATCGGATGGATCGCGCCGTGCTGCCGCACGTGCCGTTGGGGTAAGACCCGACGCACGCCGTTGCGGCGTATTCGCCTGACCCAAGCGCCCTCGCGCCCACCCGATGACACAACGTGCTCGTTCAGGAGCGCACCTTGAGGTCACCGGATGGTTCGACTAAATCACAGCTGTTGCAGCGCCGCAATACATCGTTGCGAGCGCAACCAAAGCCTTGCCCGGCAAGGCTTTGGCTATACAAAAATCAGCCGCAGCGCAGGCCGCTGACCATACCTTTCTCATCGATTTCGATGTTCAGGCGTTCACCGATGAACTCCATGGTCACCGGCTGGTTGGGTTTGAGCACGCGTACGTCGGTGGCGCCGGCATCTTCCTTGGCCTGGGCCAGCATGGACTCGGCGTAAGGCTGGCCGACCAGGCCCTGTACCTGGCTGGCGTCGCAGCTGGCCGGCGGCGGCGGGGTGGCATCGGCAGTGGAGGCAGCGGCCTGCGCGGCCTGCTGTGCCTGGCTGAGCGCCTCGTCCTGCTCTTCCGGGGCCGGGCCCTTGCAGGCGCTCAGCGACAGCAGCAGCGCAGCGGTGGCAACCAGGGCGGCGGGGCGGCGCAGTGCGCGCGGCGTCGACGGGAATTGCATCGGAACTCCAGGGTGTTGATGGTCAGCCCAAGCATATAGCCAAGACAAGGGATTGTTGACGCTGCGTCGCACTGGGCCGCGCGATACTTGCCGAGCGCAGCCGCAACGGGAGGTCCGCAATGGCCGCATACAACGCACCCGGATTGCGCCACAGCAGTGACGATGAGCCGGGTATACGCCGCATCCGCAGCGGACGCGGCTTCCGCTATGTGGATGCACGCGGACACGCGGTCAGGGCGGCAGCCACGCTGCAGCGCATCCGCGCGCTGGCAATTCCACCGGCCTATACGCAGGTATGGATCTGCGCGCAGGCCAACGGCCATCTGCAGGCCAGCGGCCGCGATGCGCGTGGGCGCAAGCAGTACCGCTATCACCCGGATTGGGTGCGTATGCGCAGTGCTGACAAGTTCGATCGCATTGTCGCCTTCGGCAAGGCCCTGCCGGACCTGCGCCGGCAGGCAAGGGCCGACCTGAAACTGCCCGGCCTGCCACGCGAAAAGGTGATCGCGATCGTGGTGGCGGTGATGGGCCGTACTCTGGGTCGGATCGGCAACGATGCCTATGCCCGCAGCAATCGCTCCTACGGGCTGACCACCCTGCGCAACCAGCACCTGCAGATACGGGGCGGCCGCGCCCAGTTGCGTTTCAACGGCAAGTCCGGGCAGCTGCAGGCCCTGCATATAGATGACCCGCAGCTCGCCAGGCTGGTACAGCGTTGCCAGCAATTGCCAGGGCAGTTGCTGTTCCAGTACCGCGACGACAACGGCCGACTGCGGCCGGTGGACTCGGCCGATGTCAATGATTACCTGCGCCGCACCACGGGTGACACCTTCAGCGCCAAGGACTTCCGCACCTGGGGCGGTACATTGGTGGCGCTGCGCGAGTTGGCGCAGCTGCCGCTGCCCGACGGGGGCGGCGAGCAGGCCCTGACAGCCATGCAGAACCAGGTGATTGCAGCGGTTGCGGCGATGCTGGGCAATACCCCGGCGGTGTGCCGCAAGGCCTATATCGACCCCTGTGTATTCGATGGCTGGCGCCAGGGCCAGCTGCTGCGGCTGCGTTCATTGCGGGGGCCAAGGCAATGGGAAGCGGCGGCACTGCGTTTCCTGCGCGCCGCCCATCGCGGTACCGGTGCCGTCAGCCGCAGCGCATCGCAGTGATGTTGTTGGTGCGGCCCACCTCGATGGTCAACCGTTCACCGCCGCTGGACGTGGCCGGCGCCTGGATCGACGGCAACACCTCGGGCTGGTCACGACCGCGCACCACGTTCACCTGCAGGCTGTCGCTGTCCACGCGCGCTTTTTCGACGGTATCGGGTGCTGCGGCCAGGCCCACCGCGCCGCGCACCATGTCGGTGTGGCATTGCCCGGAGACGATGCCATCGATGGGCTGGATGGTATTCAGCTGCGCCGTGCTGCAGGCAGACAGGATCAGGGCGGTGGCGGACACGGCAATCAGGCGGTGCATGGCGGACTCCGGCGGCGGTGGTGTGGTTGGCAGCATTACCGCAGCGCTGTTTGCAGCGGATGAAATACACATCCCGTCCACGCGTATTTCACTGGCACCGACCTTGCGCCTGCCTACACTGCGGGCTCCACCTGATAGCGAAAGGGGCACCGCAATGGCTACCTGCGACGTCTGTGGCAACAACTACGCCAACAGTTTCACTGTCACCCAGGGCAAGGCTACCGGCACGTTTGATTCCTTCGAATGCGCGATCCACGCGATGGCACCGCGCTGTGCGCATTGCCAATGTGCGGTGATCGGCCATGGCGTGGAGGCAAACGGCGCCACCTATTGCTGCGAGCACTGCGCGCGCCATGCCGGTGGATGAGCGGGAGGCGAACGTCATGGCAACCAGCAAGAAGACGCCCGCAGTCAGCAAGGCTGCACCACGAAAAAAAGCCGCCAAGAAGGCCGCCGCACCGTCCGTCGACAGCGCGGCGCAACGCACCGCCAGTCGGCAACGCCGCTTGCAGGAAGACCTGCAGCAACAGGAGAAACTGCGCAGCGCCACGCCCAAACATCACGGCAGTGTGCAGGCCGGCGCTCGCCGCCAACCCAGCAAGCTGCCAGCGCAGCAACTGGCCAAGCCGGGCAACGAGCATGATCTGCAGCTCGCACCGCGCTATCTGGCCCAGGCCTACAAGGGCAGCGGCAAACTGAAAGGCATGCGCGCCATCATCACCGGGGGTGATTCCGGCATAGGCCGGGCGGTGGCCGTGTTGTTCGCCCGCGAAGGCGCCGACGTTGCCGTGCTGTACCTGAGTGAGCATGAAGATGCCAAGGTCACCTGCGGGCATATCGAGCAGGAAGGCCAGCGCAGCCTGGCGATCAGCGGTGACGTGCGGGATCCGGCGTTCTGCGACCACGCGGTGCAGCAGGTGGCCAAGGCGTTTGGTGGTATCGACATCCTGGTCAACAACGCGGCCTTCCAGCTGCACTGCCATCACCTGGAAGATCTGAGCGACGAGCACCTGCAGGAGACCCTGCAGACCAATATCGCCGGCTACATCCACATGGCAAGGGCGGCACTGCTGCACATGGGCGAGGGCGCCAGCATCATCAACACCGGCTCGGAGACCGGTCTGTTTGGTAGTGGATCGTTGATCGATTACGCGGCGACCAAGGGTGCGATCCACGCGTTCACCAAGTCCCTGGCCAGCCAGTTGTTGCCGCGCGGCATACGCGTCAACTGCGTCGCGCCGGGGCCGGTATGGACCCCGCTGAACCCCGCAGACAAGGTGGCTGAAGACGTGGCCGAGTTCGGCAAGGACAGTGACATGGGACGCCCCGCGCAGCCGGAGGAAGTGTCGCCGGCGTATGTGTTCCTCGCTTCCCCGATTACTGCCAGCTATATCAGCGGCGCGATCCTGCCGGTGATGGGCGGCCCGCGCGGTTGACGGTCGGCTCAAGCCCCACCCCCGCCGGCCCTGCTCGTTGGCTGCGTACGGGAAGGGGCCACAGCTCCCTCCCTTGCGCAACGCGCAGGGGAGGGTTGGGGAGGGGGGCTCTTTGCAGGAACGTTGATCCATGAGCCCAGGCAACAGCCAAAGCCACCCCCTCCCAGCCTCCCCCCTTGGCTGCGCCAAAGGGGAGGGGCTACAGCTCCCTCCCTTGCGCATCGCGCAGGGGAGGGTTGGGGAGGGGTGCTCTTTGCAGGAAGGTCGATTCACGAGCCCAAGCGACGGCCAAACCACCCCCTCCCAACCTCCCCCTTGGCTGCGCCAAAGGGGAGGGGCTACAGCTCCCTCCCTTGCGCATCGCG
>NZ_DAMBOE010000006.1:0-261796 GCF_032063905.1 Alcaligenes phenolicus | reverse complement strand
CTACAGCTCCCTCCCTTGCGCATCGCGCAGGGGAGGGTTGGGGAGGGGTGCTCTTCGCAGGAACGTCATCCACGAGTCCAAGCAACAGCCAAAGCCACCCCCTCCCAACCTCCCCCTTGGCTGCGCCAAAGGGGAGGGGCCAACACGGCGCATTCCTCGCCGATAATCCACCCAGCAATCGACGCAGGAAGATCCGATGTCACAGCAGGAAAGCTGCCGTGTTCTGGTGTTGGGCGGTTACGGTCATTTCGGCGCGCGCATCGTGCGCGCACTTGCGATCACACCGGGCATCAAAGTCATAGCCGCTGGCCGCAATCCAGCGCAGGCCGCAGCCAATCTCCCCGGTGTGGATCTGGCGACCATCGAGCTGTGCCGGCTGGATACCGCCGCCGCTGATTTCCAAGCACAGCTGGCGGATACGCGAGCGGCCTTGGTCATCCATACCGCGGGGCCGTTCCAAGGCCAGGGCTACGATGTGGCACAGGCCTGCCTGCGTGCAGGCATGCACTACATCGATCTGGCCGACGGACGTGACTTCGTTGCCGAGTTTCCGCAGCAGTTGCAGGCCTTGGCCGAACAGACGCAACGCAGTGCCATCAGCGGCGCCAGCACCTTGCCGGCGCTCTCCAGCGCGGTGGTGGATGCACTCGCCCCGCAGTTCGATCAACTGCACAGCATCGACATGGTTATCGCACCCGCGCAGGCCACGCCACTGGGCATGGCTACGGTGCGTGCGGTGCTTTCGTATTGCGGCAAACCGTTCGAGTGTTGGCTGGATGGCCGCTGGCAGACGGTGACCGGCTGGGCCGATCCGCAGCCGGTGCGCTTCGCCCGCATCGGTCCGCGCCTGGCTTCGCCCTGTGATGTGCCGGACCACACGCTGCTGGTGCAGCGTTATCCCGGCGTGGCGACCGTGCGCTTCCGCGCGGCGCTGGAGTTGCCGTTCCTGTCGCGCTCTCTGGCTGCGATGGCCTGGCTTCGGCGCATTGGCCTGCCATTGCCGATGGATGCGCTGGCCGGCGTATTTGCCCGGGCTAGTCGCTGGTTCGATCGCTTCGGTACCGATCTTGGCGGCATGCGCATCACCTTGCGTGGCCAACGCGAAGGCCTGCAGCACACTGTGCATTGGGATCTCACTGCTCCAATGCTGCACGGTCCGGAGATTCCGACCTTCGCGGCCGTGCTGCTGGCACGCCGTTTCGCCCGCGGCGAAGGGCTGCCGACCGGGGCCCATGCCTGCATGGGCCTGCTGAGCCTGGCCGAGTTCGAGAGCGAGTTCGCGCGCTGGCAGATCGACAGCGCCGTCAGCTGAATCATTCAGCCCGGCAGCGGTCAGGGTGCCATCCGGGCTATTGACTACAAATGTAGGCAAATCTACCGTGACGACAAATGTAGTCACGGAGACGGCCATGCGCCGCAAGACCATCGGGGACCAGGAACTGGCCCTGCTGCAGTACATCGGAGAGAACGAACCCACCAGCGTCGGCGAGGTTGCCGCGCGCTTCGGTGAGGCCCGCGGGCTGGCCCGCTCCACCGTGCTGACGATGATGGAGCGCCTGCGCAGCAAGGGCTACCTGCAGCGCGAGCAGGACGAGGGCGTGTACCGCTACCGCACCACCGCCGAGCAGCAGGAAGTGGTCAACGGCGCGGTCGGCAGCTTTGTCGAGAAGACCCTGCAGGGCTCGATCTCGCCGTTCGTGGCGTGGATGTCGGAGAAGGCCGAGGTCAGCGACAACGAACTGGCCGAACTGGAAGCACTGGTCAACAAGCTGCAATCGCAGCGCCGGGAGGACTGAGCCATGTCGATGACGCTTGAGTTGTTGGGCAGCCGCCTGTTGGCGACCAGCGTGCAGACCGCACTGTTGGCTGGGCTGGTGTGGCTGCTGTGCCGATATGTGCGACGGCTGCCGGCCAGCACCCAGTGCGCGCTGTGGTGGCTGGTGGCGGTGCAGGCCATGGTTGGCCTGTTCTGGGCCTCGCCACTTGAGCTGCCCTTGTTGCCGGCCCTCGATGCGGCGCCAGTGGTGGCGCAGACCATGACCATGACCACGACGGCATCGGCAGCCGCCGCGCCGATCATCGTGATGCAACCACTGCCAGTGGACAGCGGTTGGTCGTGGAGCCTGGTGTTGATGGCGATGTGGGCTGCAGGCGTACTGGTGATGGCGCTGCGTACCATGCTGGCGTTGCGTGCCAGCCGCGTCCAGCTGCGTGCCGCGCAGCCCTGCCGCGACCACAAGCTCAATGCCGCGCTCGCATTGGCCGCCGATGCGCACGGCCTGCGCCGCGCACCGCGGCTGATGCTGAGCAATGCGATCGATTCGCCGCAGCTGATTGGCCCATGGCGTCCCGTGTTGCTGTTGCCGGCACGTGGCCTGCAGCGCATGGGTGACGACCAGTTGGATATGGCGCTGACCCACGAGCTGGTGCACCTGCAGCGCCACGACCTGTGGCTGGGCCTGGTGCCTGCGCTGGCCCAGCACCTGTTCTTCTTCAACCCGGTGGTGCATCTGGCCGCCCGCGAATACGCCATCGCCCGCGAGGCGGCGGTGGATGCCGCCGTGGTCGCCGGTGACCGGCACTGCCGCCAACACTATGGACGCCTGCTGTTGCAGCTCGGCGTTGCTCCCCGGCCCGGTGCTGGCTTGGCCAGCGCCTCGCCGACTTTCCTCAGCCTCAAGCGGAGATTGCTCATGTTGCAGGACACCTCGTCGTTCCCGCGCGCTGGTGCGGTACTGATTCTGGCCGCCGTCGCTCTGGTTGGTGTGGCACCGTTGCGGCTGGTGGCGATGCCGGCACCGCCTGCGCCCCCCGCGCCGCCGGCGCCTTTGGCCGCACCCGCTGCGCCGATGGCGCCCACCGCACCCACTGCACCGGCTGCAGGGTCGGTGTCGCGCACGGTGGTTGCCGCTGCTGCGGTACCCGCCGCACCGCCAGCACCACCGGCGTTGGTGGTGCCACCCGCACCGCCTGCGGCCCCGCCCGCACCCGCTGCACCACTCCGCACGCAAGGCGTGATCCACCTTTCCAGCAACCAGAACGCCGATGGTTATGTGCTGATCAGGGGCAACCACAACGTCATGAATGGCAGCGTTGCCGACCTGCGCGAAGCCAAGCAACTGGACGACGGCAAGGGCGTGCTGCTGGTACGCCGTGACGGCAAGCGCTATGTGGTGCGTGATGCGGCAACCTTGTCGCGCTTTGAGCGGTTGTACGCCGAAAGCGTGCGCCTGGGGGATGCGCAGGGCCGGCTGGGTGACCAGCAGGGAGCCTTGGGTGACCGCCAGGGGCAGATTGGTGAGCGTATGGGCGAGATCGGCGCACGGATTGGTGAGCTGGCGAATGAGCAGGCGCAGCTGGCATTGAGTTCGGGTGAACGTACCGCCGCACAACGCCGTGCGTCTGAAGAGGCACGGCGCAAGCTTGACCAGGCGCGTGAGGAAATGGAAAACCCGGCGATGCGAGCGGAGATGGAAAGCCTGGCTGCGCAGCAGCGGGAACTGGGCAAGCAGCAGGCCGAGTTGGGCAGGCAGCAGGCAGCGGCCAGTGCCAGGGCCAATCGTGATGCCGAGCAGCTGATCCGCGAAGCGATCAGTAGTGGAATTGCGCAGCCGCTTGGTGGGTGATGTTTGAGGGTGGTGGCGGTGCAACTGCGAAGCAGAGCAAGAGCAGAGCAGAAGCACCCCTCCCCAACCCCCCCCCTGCGCTTCGCGCAAGGGAGGGGGCCAAGCTCTGCTCCCTCCCTTTGGTGCAGCCAAGGGGAGGGTTGGGGAGGGGTAGGCTCTTGAAGTGAAGCGAGACGAGCAACTGAAACTCAGTCCTCGGCTTCCAACGCCAACCCGGCTCGCTCATCCGCTTCTGCCTGCACCAGTCGCTGGAACAACAGCGCCAAGGTCACCACATCCTGGTGATTGTGCTCGCCAACACGGCGCAGGTTGCGCGCGCTGCCACCGCGCAGATAACTCAACCACGCCGCAGGCGCTTCCGAACCCGGCAAGTCATCCTCGCGGGCGATCAGCAGCAACTGCCGTTCGATGGTCGCCAGCCGGCAGTTCTCCCAGGTACCGCGATAACGGCGGCGGGTGGGGAACAGCAGGTCAACGTGATCCAATGCCGAAATCGGATCACCGCGCCGCGCCAGCCGATAGCGCGTCTTCAGCAGTGGCGCGTCATAGCAGCGGCCGTTGTAACTGGACAGCACGGTCGTCGGCGCCAACCAGCTGGCGAACAGCTCCAGCATCGCGCTCTCCGCACCCATCGTCGACATCAGCAGCTGGCGCACGCGCAGGCCTTCGCCGCGCGCTGCATCGTGATGCCAATCGGCGGCGCCGATCATGAAGGCGCGGGTGCCGGTGCCGCCGGCCAGGCCGGTGGTTTCGGTATCGAAGAACAGCAGGTCCTGCGGTGCGACGGTTTCCTCAGGCCGTTTGCTGAAGGCCAGCGACAACGGTGCAGCGGGAATCGCCTGCGGAATGAAGGCTTCGATCAGATGGAGGCCGGGTGCGATCTCGGTGCCGGGTAGATCACGATCCACCGGACCACGTTCGATGGGTTGGGCAGGAGCGATGGCACGGTTGCGTGTTGCCAACAAGCGTCGCAGCGCAGCGCCGTCCTGTGGTGCTGCGGGTTTGTGCTGAATCTGATCGACCCAGCCAAACACCGAGGATTCCTGCTTCTGCCTTTGTAGGGGCGGCGTCAGCCGCGAAGCCGATGCAGTTTCCGCAGCCGATGAAGAACCAAATGCATCCGAAGCAACCGGCGCGGCGGCGGCATCCGCCATCGGTGGCTTCGCGGCTGACGCCGCTCCTGCAACAGCGGTGCGCTCGCCGGCTGTTGCAGGCGCTGCCGTTGCCAGCCCCGCCTGTTTACGCAAGGCCTTCAGTTTGTCCAGGCTGATGCTCATGGCAGCAGATCGAGCGCCTCATCGGCGGCAACCGCCTGCACCTGGTCGCAACGCTCGGCCGACAGCAGCGACAACACCTTCAAGGCCAGCGAACGCGGCGTCTCGCCCTTGTCCTCCTCCTGCGCCGCCAGCACCGGGCCCACACAGGCGGGGCAGCCGGCATTGCAGTCGCAGCGCTCGACCAGCTCCAGGGCGCGCTGCACCAGCTCGCCCTGGCGCTGCCACAGCGGCTCGCTCAGGCCCACGCCGCCGGGGAAATTGTCGTACAGGTACACCGTCGGCACGAAGCTCTGCATCAGCTCCACCGCGCCTTCGCCGGCTTCGTTGCCGCGCAGCTGGCCACGGCCGGTCTGGTCGGCTACCGCGAACCAGGCGCCGTCGCCATTGCCAACCGCCTTCTGCAGATCGCGCGCATCGGCCATCACTGCAACGGTCGCAACGATGTGCAGCGCATAGGCGGCACCGAGGAAACCATCCAGCGCGTCCTGCTTCTGCGCGAAGCTGCGCAGCAGGGTGGCCTGCGGTAGCTGCCACCACACCGCGGTGGTATGCAGCTCCTGGTCGGGCAGGTTGACCGGGCCGTAGCCGATGTTCTCGTGCGTGTAATAGCGGATCTTCTTGTAGCCGGCCACGCGCCGCACCACATGCACCTCGCCGTGATGCGAATCACCACGGCCGGCGCCATTGCCGTCAAAGCGGTCCAGCACCTTGAGCTTGGTGTAGTCGATGCTGTCGGTGTAGTAATCCACATGCGTGCGGGTGACATAGGCCTTGCGCCCGTCCCAATCCAGCCGCTCCACCTGGTACGGCGTGCTCTGCACCATGTGGATGGCGCCTTCGTACAGTGTCAGCGCAGCGGCGGAATAGTCCACCTCGGCGATGATCTGCTGCTTGCCGTCGCTGCGGTCCACCACCACGAAGTTGCCATCGGCCACCGCGCGCAGGCTCACCGTATTGGCGGGGTAGCTGTCGGCAATCCATTCCCAGCGGTCGCCTTCCTGATGCACTACTTCGGTCTCGGCCAGCGCCTGCAGGAATACCAGCGGATCGATTGGCCCGAACGGTTCGCCTGCGAGGAATGGCAGCTCGAAGGCAGCGCAGCGGATGTGATCGAACAGGATCAGCGGCTGGTCCGGCGAGATGCGCGCGTGCTCGGGCGTGGCATTGGCGAAGAAATCCGGATGCCGCACCACGTACTGATCCAGCGGCTGGCTGCTGGCGACCATCACGCCCAGCGCGGCCTGTTGCCGGCGACCGGCGCGGCCGAAGCGCTGCCACGTCGCCGCAACGCTGCCGGGGTAGCCATTGAGGATGACCACGTCGAGCGCACCGATATCCACGCCCAGCTCCAAGGCCGAGGTGCTGACGATGCCGTCGATGTTGCCGGCGCGCATCGCCCGCTCCACCTCGCGGCGCTCGGTGGGCAGGTAGCCGCCGCGATAGGCACGGATACGCGCCGGCTTGCGCGGATCGTTGTCGAAGATGTCCTTCAGGTACTTGGTCAGCACCTCCACCATCAGGCGCGTCTGCGCGAACACCAGCGTCTTCAGCCCGCTCTTGATCGCGATGCGGGCAATGCGGTTGGCCTGCGAGCGCGCCGAGGCGCGCAGGCCAAGGTCCGGATTGATGACCGGCGGGTTCCACAGCAGCACGTGCTTGGGCCCGCTGGGCGCGCCGGATTCGGTGATTGCATGCACGCGCTCTTCCACCAAAGCTTCGGCATGCGCATGCGGGTTGCCGATGGTGGCCGAGCACAGGATGAACTGCGGTTGCACGCCATAGAACGCACAGATGCGCTTGAGCCGGCGCAGCACATTGGTGACGTGGCTGCCGAACACGCCGCGATAGGTGTGGATCTCGTCGATCACCACATAGCGCAGGTTCTCGAAGAACTGCGCCCACTTGGTGTGGTGCGGCAGGATGGCCTGGTGCAGCATGTCGGGGTTGCTGACCACGATATCGCCGTGCAGGCGGATCGCCTGGCGCGCATCGCCGGGGGTATCGCCATCGAAGGTGAACGCCTTGACGCCGAGGTCACCGGTGCGGTTGAGCTCCAGCAGCTCGGCCACCTGGTCCTGCGCCAGCGCCTTGGTCGGGAACAGGTACAAGGCCTTGGCATTGCCCTGCATCGCCGCGCTGACCACCGGCAAGGTGTAGCACAGCGATTTGCCGGAGGCGGTAGGCGTGACGATGGCGACATGCTCGCCGCGCTGGCTGGCATCCCATGCCTCGGCCTGGTGCGAATACAGCTGCTCGATGCCGCGTGCTTTCAGCGCGGCCTTCAGCGCCTCGGGCACGTCATCGGGAATCGGCGCATAGCTGCCTTCGCGGCCCGGAATGGTGAAACTGCCGGTGACCCGGTCCTTGTAGCGCCGGGCCAGGCGCTGGCCGAGCAACGAGCCGTCACGCGAGGGCAGGCCATCGGTGGTTGCCAGCGCCCGTTCGCTGGCTTCGGTGCGGGGAGCGAGGGAAAACGCCATGCACGGACTGCCGATCAAAGGACACAATGGAAGCACATCGGTGTCTCACGTGGTGAGACACCACGGCAGGTTGGGCCGGTACGGACCGCGTTGCGCCGATTCACCTGCCGGGCCGCGTGGGGACTGCGGCCCATGTCCCCATGCCCCCGTGTACGCGCTTGAGCGCACACCCGGTATCACAGCGGCGCGCATGGCAGTCAGGCGGCAGCAACAAAACCTGAAGGTCGGGTTCGTATCCTGCTGCCTTCAGCCGCGGGTGGAGGAAGACGGTGGTGGCAGCACGACGATGGCCAGGGGTGGCCGTGATGATCCTCCTGTTGGCGGGCAATGCGCAGGCACAGCAGCTGCCGCAGGCGGACGGGGAAGCCAGCGGGCAGGCGCCGGCCGAGCCCGCCCCACCGCCGGTGGACGGCCCGGTCACCACCTTGGGCGAAGTGCGCGCGCTCAAGCCGGAGGACGATCAACCGCTGAATCTGTACCGGTTCAAGAACCCGGTGCAGGCTGTGCCCAACCGTTTCAGCAAGAACTGGAGCGAGCCACCCTCGCCCGAGCAGGTGGGCATGAGTGGCGGCTACGTGATGATGGGCATCGCCTACGGCCTGTTGAAGGCCGGGCAGGGCCTGAACAAGCTCACCGGCGGCCCCGATCAGATCCAGTCCGCCATCGCGCGGCCACCGCCGGAGCTGAGCGCCGAGCAGCAGGCGCGCGCGGCCGCATTCTGTGCGCAGCAAGACTGCACGCAGGCAGGTGACGGTCGTTGACCTTCGTGGTTGCCGGGCACCGGGCCCGCCGTCGCAGCGTTGCGAGGAACCAGGATGCTGCGCACGGCCGTGTGCATGGCGTCTAATACGCGCATGAATTCCCCGTACCAACGCCCACCACAGCGGCGCCCTGCAGCCAAGGCAACGCCGGCCACTGCATTGCATCCACGCAACCGCCACCAGGGCCGCTACGACCTGTCACGCCTGGTGGCGTCCAACCCGGCACTGCGCCGGCACCTGATCCACACCCCGGCCGGCACGCAGAGCATCGATTTCAGCGATCCCGCTGCGGTGCGCGAGCTCAACCGCGCCCTGCTTGCCAGCGATTACGGCATCCGGCATTGGGACATCCCCGATGGTTACCTGTGCCCGCCCGTGCCGGGGCGGGTGGACTATCTGCATGGCCTGGCCGATCTGTTGGCGGCGGACAACGACGGGGTGATTCCACGTGGGCCCGGCATGCGCGCGCTGGACGTCGGCGTGGGTGCCAACTGCATCTACCCGCTGCTCGGGCAGGCCGAATATGGCTGGCGCTTCCTTGGCAGCGATATCGATGCCGGCGCGCTGCAGTCGGCAGCGGCCAATGTGCAGGTCAACGGGCTGCAATCTCTCATCGAACTGCGCCAGCAGCACGCACGCGGCAATCTGTTCGCCGGCCTGCTGCAGGCCCATGAACGTTTCGAGCTGACCTTGTGCAATCCGCCGTTCCATGCCTCGGCCAAGGAGGCGGCGCAGGGCAGCCAGCGCAAGCTGCGTAACCTGGGCGGCGCGCCTGCACCAACGGCCAGGGTCCCGGCGCTGAACTTCGGTGGCCAGGCCAACGAGCTGTGGTGTACTGGCGGCGAGGCCTCGTTCCTGCGGCGGATGATCCGCGAGAGTGCGGGCATCCAGCGGCAGGTGCTGTGGTTCAGCTCGTTGGTGGCCAAGAGCGAGCACCTGGCCGATATCCACAAGCAGTTGGCCAAGATCGGCGCAGTGGAAGTGCGCGAGGTAGCCATGGCCCAGGGCAACAAGCAGAGCCGTTTTGTGGCCTGGAGCTTCCACGCCGAGGCGGCGCGCAAGGCCTGGATGCAGGATCGATAAGCCGGGGGTTTGATTGCCGTAGCCCGGGTAAGCGCAGCGCACCCGGGAAGCAGGCCACACGCGATTCTTCCTGCCACGCACGAACAGCCCCGGGTGCGCTGCGCTTACCCGGGCTACATGGGCTGATCAGGCTTTGCTCAAGTGAGCTTCAAACCGGGCTCACGCCGAGACGCCGGCCAGTACCGCGTACATCACCACGAAGGTGACCAGGAAGAAGTAGATGAAGCCGATGAAGCTGTAGCGCAGCAAGGTCAGGATCGGGTTGCCGCCGTAGACACGCTGCTGCATCCAGAACAGGTAGACCGGCACGCCCAGCCACAGCAGCGCGTACAACCAATCGCTGATCGCATTGATCACGGGATTGGCGATGGCGCCGCTGATGGCGGCGACCAGGAAAGTGGCCAGCAGTACCAGCATCAGCCAGCAGTGGCTGTACAGCGCCACCACCAGATGTTCCAGGTAGCCCATCGGCCGGCGGACGTAGGCGATGCGCAGCACCAGCGCAAACACCGGCATCAGGAAGAACAGCGCACCGGGCAATGCCGTGAGCACGGCCTGCACGAACAGGTCGCCGTTGCCGCTCATGCGCGCGATGTTGTTGTTGGCGTTGTCCAGGCGGTGGTTGAGCCATTTGTTGGCGAAGCCGGGCCAGCCATTGAGCACAACAGGATTGGTTTCCGGGTCCCAGGGTTTGCCATTGATGTCCTGGTTGAACAACTGGCCGGTGCGGCCCGCACTGGCGCGGGTGGCCGCGTTGCCGGCGCGATCCAGGGCCGAGGACGTGTCCTTGCCGTCGCTGATCTTCCCCTGCTTTGCCAGCTCGGCAAGACGCTGCGCGGCGGCGGTGTTGACCGCCGCCATGCCGATGGCAAAGCCTGTACTGGCGCCCGCCGAGCTGCCCAGTTCGCGTTCCAGCTCGGCCACCTGGCGCGCCCGCAACGTCTCCACCTGCTCGGCGGTCTGGGCACTGGCAAAGGCGGAAGAGTTCGACTTGATCAGCGTATCGGCATTGGTGTGCAGGGTCAGCTTGCCGACGAAGAAGGTGAACAGGGTAAGGATGACGAACAGCCGCAGCGGCTGTACATAGCCCACGCGCTGGCCATTGAGGAAATTGACGGCAATCCGGCCCGGCATCAGCAGGTCACGCAGGGTGCGGAAGATGCGCCCGTCCAGGTGCCAGAAGGACTCGAATACTTCCTCGATGGCATGCCCGAAGTTCTTCAGCGGGTTATGCGCCGACTGCCCGCAGTGGTGGCAGTAGTGGCCCTGCAGTGTGGCCTGGCAGTTCTCGCAGGCACTGTGATCGGAAGTGGAATGCGCGACTTCGGTCTGGCTCATGGCGGGCGCGGGGGGCTGCGTTGGAAGCCACATACGATAACGGGGTTTTCCGGCTGCGTTCAGTATCCGTTACAAAAAATACCCGCCAAAGTAGAGCCCCTCTCCCGTTTACGGGGGAGGGATTGGGGTGGGGGACGCTCCTCGCTCGTAGTCCCCAAAGCCCAAGCCCCCAAGCCTCAACCGCCCCGCACCTTCCGATGCCACAGCGCATTGACGATCACCCAGCGGCCATCAAACCGGCCCATCTGCAGATGATCGATGAACCACGGGCTCTCCAGCCGCACGGTAGCGATGTCCTCGTCCACCTGCAGCACCGTCACCGTGCGCTGCCACTGCGCGCGCGGGGTCTTCAGCGCGCCCTGGCGGGTAAAGCGGATCAGCTCATCGGCGCTCATTCGTCCCAGTCCCAGGGTTTCATTGGGATTGGCAACGATGTTGCGCTTGGCCAGATCCGGGTGCAGGGCGCGCGTCACCCGCGCGACATCGCCCTCCAGCTGGCCGTCCATGTAGTCGTAGGCGGTGGCCTCGATGGCCTGCAGGGTGGCCGCATCCGGTGGCGCCGCCACGGCGCTGCCGGCAAGGCAGAGCATTCCAACGACAAGCACGCGTAGTGCGGTGGACAGCATGGCCGGCTCCGGAGGTGGCTGGGCGCAGGGTGGCGTGCTTGGGGCGGGTGCGCAATGGGCAGGAAGTCACCGCTGGCGGCAATCACTGCGCCAGAAAGATGGCCGGGACATGTTCAGTCAACCAGACACCGTTCTCTGCCTGGAAGAAACAGAGTCCTTCGGCATGTATTTTCCGGGCATCGATCCTGAGTAGTACTGGCTCACCATGACGTCGACCTACTTCCAGTGCGGTGGTTTCGTTCGCGGACAGATGTACCTGATGGCGTTGGCCCGGCCGCAGCCCCTCGACCAGAATTGCTGCAAGAAAACGCCGTGCCGTGCCGTGATACAACGTACCCGGTGGCTGCCGTGCTTCGCGCACGATACTTACCGAGGTGGTGGAGTGGCCTTGTACCGCACGGATGTGTGTGCCGTCTGCGGAAAGGGCGAAGCGCTTCTTCTCATTGCCGGTTCCAGTCACCACTTCATGGATCACCGCAATATCCAGGGCATGCCCCGCAATGCGCGCTTTCTCAATCAGCAGATCGATCGGTGCCCAGCCTTGATCGTCCAGGCAAAGCCCGATGGCGTGCGGCTCGTGACGCAGGATACAGCTCAGGAACTTGCTGGTTTGAACATGGCTGTCGGTCACTGACTTCACCGGGCGTGGTTGGTGATGGGACTGGAGAACTGCACGTGTGCTCAGTATGTGCAACTCGGGTGTCGTACAACGGTTTTCCGCTCGCGGACAAACGTTGGCCTGTTGGCGTCATCACAGCCAGCACGCCAACGATTCTTTACCGTGCCCCCATCACCGGCCTGTCGCCGGAAGGGATGCACCATGGAAACGCGTTCTTCATTGCGGCCCTATGCGGCGCGGGTACTGGTCACGCTGGCCCTGGTCGGGCTGGCGGTGCTGGTCTGGCAGTTGTCGGACCTGGTGCTGGTGATCTTCGGCGCGGTGGTGGTGGCGGTGCTGCTGCATTCGCTGGTGCGCCTGGTCACGCGCTTCACCCGCTTGTCCGATGGCATTGCGCTGGGCGTGGTGCTGGTGCTGCTGGTGCTGGGCTTCGCGCTGCTGATGTGGATGTTCGGTGCGCAGGTGGCTGGCGAGATGGAGTCGCTGAAGCAATCGCTGCCGCAGGCCTGGGCGCATTTCAAGGATTGGCTGGACGCCAGTCCGGTGGGGCCGATGGCCAAGCAGGGCATCGATCAGTTGCATGCGGGCATGAGCGGGCTGGCGGCCAAGGCCGGGGCGCTGGCGATGTCGGCCTCGGGCAACCTGACCGACATGGTGCTGATGGTGGTGGGCGGCATCTACCTGGCCGCACAGCCCCCGGTTTACCGCGAGGGCACCTTGAAGCTGTTTCCCAAGGACCGGCGCGCGCTGATGGGCGATGCCTTCGATGCCAGCGGCAAGGCGTTGCAGGCGTGGCTGGGTGGGCAGCTGCTGGCGATGGTGGTGGTGGGAACCCTGACCGGCCTGGGCCTGTGGGCGCTGGGCGTGCCGGTGGCGTTCGGGCTGGGCATCATCACCGCGTTGCTGGATTTCGTGCCCATCATCGGGCCGATCCTGGCGGCCATACCGGCGGTGCTGTTGGGCTTCACGGTGAGCCCGCAGGTGGCGCTGGGTGCGTTGGCGGTGTTCGTGGTGATGCAGCAGATTGAAGGCCATGTGCTGCAGCCGCTGATCCAGCAGCGGGCGGTGGATCTGCCGCCGGCGCTGTTGCTGATCTCGCTGTTCGGCATTGGCGCGCTGTTCGGCCTGCCGGGGGTGATCCTGGCCGCGCCGATGACGGTGGTGATCTTTGTACTGGTGAAGCGCCTGTATGTGATGGAAGCGTTGGGCACGGAGACGCCGATACCCGGGCGTGATGAGGTGGCTGGGAAGTAGATGTTGGTTCTGGGGGCGCTTGCTGGGTGGGGTTGTTGCCGAGCATGGCTCGGCACGACACAAGCAAAGAGGCCACGCGCTTGCGTGGCCTCTTTTTCTTCAGGGCATTACCGGGGGCGTATAGGCCAGGGTTGCACCCAGCGCCCACAACAGCAGCAGCACCAGCGGGGTATGCACCAGCAGCTGCACGAAGGTGAAGCCGATCAGGTCGCGGGCCTTCAGGCCGAGTACGCCCAGCAGCGGCAGCATGTAGAACGGGTTGATCAGGTTGGGCAGGGCTTCGGCGGCGTTGTAGATCTGAACCGACCAGCCGAGGTGGTAATGCAGTTCATTGGCCACCTGCATCACGTACGGGGCTTCGATGATCCACTTGCCGCCGCCGGAGGGGATGAAGAAGCCCAGCACCGCCGAGTAGCTGCCCATCAGCAGCGCGTAGGTGTCGTGGCTGGCGATCTGGGTGAAGAAGGTGGAGATGATGTGGGCCACGCTATGGCCTTCGCTGCCGTTGACCGTGGTCATGATGGCGGCGATGGAGCCGTACAGCGGGAACTGGATCAGCACGCCGGTGGTGGACGGGACGGCGCGCGAGACCGCATCGAGGAAGCTGCGCGGGCGCCAGTGCAGCAACGCGCCAGCCATCAGGAACAGCAGGTTGTAGGTGTTCAGGCCGGAGATCGCCTGGATCGCCGGCTTGGTGCTGAACTCGTGGATCAACCAACCCGCAGCCAGCGCCACCAGCAGCAGGATCAGCAGCGGGCTGTGCTCCAGCCATTCGCCGGGGCGGGTGGGCTTGGCCTTGATCGGTGCCGCATCGCTCATGACGTCCACGCCGCAATCAGCGGCATCGCGCGCCGAGTTGGCGGCAGGTGCGGTGACGTAGGCAATGATCAGCGATACCACCACCAACGCGGCCAGCAGTACGCCGGACTGCCACAGGAAGATGGTTTCGGTGAACGGGATGACGCCGGTGATCGACAGGATCGACGGCGGCAGGCTGGCCGGGTTGGCCTGCAGCTGCGCGGCCGAGGAGGAAAGGCCCAGGGCCCATACCGCACCGAGGCCGAGATACGCCGCCGCACCAGCAGCGCGGTAATCCATCTTCAGCTCGCTGCGGCGGGCCAATGCACGCACCAGCAGGCCGGCGAACACCAGGCTCAGGCCCCAGTTCAACAACGATGCGGTCATCGACACGATGGCGACCAGTGCGACCGCGCTGCGGCCGTTCTTGGGTACGCGGGCCAGCCGATCAATCAAGCGCGAGGCCGGGCCGGAAGACGCAACCACATAACCGCCGATCACCACAAAGGCCATCTGCATGGTGAAGGGAATCAGGCTCCAGAAGCCGTCACCGAAGGCCTTGGCGGTATCGGTAGGCGCGGCGCCAATGGACAGCGCCGCAAGCGAGACGGCGGCCAGGGCAAGGGCGGCGAATACCCAGGAGTCGGGGAACCAGCGTTCGGCAAAATTCGCACAGCGGATCGCAAAGCGCGCCGAGGCGGTGTCTTGGGTGGTGGGCTGCATGGGGCGGATACCGTGGGGAAGCAACCCGGGGACGGTAACGCGGCAGCGACGATGCGCGGAACTGGACCTTCGGATAGTGCCCGCGTATTCATGCGAAGACGCCGCTTGCGGCGAAGCGGCGTCTTCGTGCTTAGCCAGCGGCTTACTTGCCGGCAGTCAGCGTGGTGTAGCTGGTGATCAGATTGCGGTAGTCGGGGATGTGGTTGGAGAACAATGCACCCAGGCCTTCCACGTCGTTGCGCCAGTCACGGTGCAGTTCGCAGGCCACGCCGAACCAGGTCATCAGCTGTGCGCCGGCCTGCTCCATGCGGCTCCAGGCAGCCTGCTGGGTCATGCTGTTGAAGGTGCCGGACGCATCGGCGACGACGAACACCTCGAAATCCTCGGCCAGTGCCGACAGCACCGGGAACGATACGCAGACCTCGGTGACCACGCCGGCAACCAGCAGCTGCTTCTTGCCGGTAGCCTTGACCGCCTTGACGAAGTCTTCGTTGTCCCAGGCATTGATCTGGCCGGGGCGGGCGATATACGGCGCATCCGGGAACAGCGCCTTCAGCTCAGGCACCAGCGGACCGTTCGGGCCGTTCTCAAAGCTGGTGGTGAGGATGGTGGGAAGCTTGAAGTAGTTGGCGATGTCGGCCAGTGCCAGCACGTTGTTCTTGAACTTGTCCGGGTCAATATCGCGGACCAGCGACAGCAGGCCGGTCTGGTGATCGACCAGCAGGACGGCGACGTCATCTTTGTTGAGGCGGGTGTAAGGCTTGCTCATGGAAGGCTCCGATAGCTTGAAGTGCTTTGTCCCTTCTCCCCTTGCGGGAGAAGGTGGCCCGAAGGGCCGGAAGAGGGGAGCGCGCGAAGCGCGTTGCTGTTGCGGTGCGGTTTAGGTGGATGAGGTTCTGACGAGTGCTGGCTTCGTTCTGCCCTCACCCCAACCCCTCTCCCGTGCAACAGGAGAGGGGCTTGATCTGCTTGTGCTTCAGCTGCGCTGCGAATCCAGCTGCTCGTGGTTGGTCACCACTTCCTGCGCCTTGCTGTAGCTCTCGATCAGCAACTGGTAGTTGGGGAAGATGTTGGTGTACGCCTGCGCCCATTCGGCGGCGTCTTCGCGGTTCCAGGTCTTCTGCAGTTCAGAGGCGACCGCAGCCACATCGATGACCACGACGCCGGCCTGCATCATCCGCGCCAGGGTGATTTCCTGCGCCTGCTTGGAATAGGTGCCGGAGGCATCAATCACCGCGAACACCTGGTAGCCATCGGCCACCGCGGCAATCGACGGGAATGCCATGCACACGCTGGTGATGGTGCCGGCGATGATCAGCTGCTTCTTGCCGGTGTCCTTCACTGCCTGCACGAAATCGGGGTTGTCCCAGGCATTGATCTCACCCTTGCGTGCCACGTACTTGGCGTGCGGCGCGTTCTGGTGGATTTCCGGAATCAGCGGGCCGTTCGGGCCCTGCGGCACCGAGGCGGTGGTGATCACCGGGATCTTCGCCAGCGAGGCCAGCTTGGCCAACGTCGAGGCCAGCCGCCGCAAGGTGGTGAACGGCATGTCGTGCACGGTCTGGAACAGGCCGCTCTGGTGATCGATCAACAGCATTGCGACGTTATCCGGATCGATGACGGGTTTTGCGCCGTTGAAGTTGGCAACGTGAGGGAAGGTATACATGGCGAGACTCTCCTGGTCTGGATGGCATCGCACCGGGCTCTGTGCCGTGGTGCGGGGAAGAGATGACCGGGGTGGGCCCTGTCATCGGGGACTACGCTGTTGTTTGCTTGGTACTGGCTTCGTTCGCCCTCACCCCAACCCCTCTCCCATGGGGAGAGGGGCTTGAGCATTACGCTGCGATCTGGCCGAAGCGGCCGGAGTTGAAGTCATCCATCGCCTGACGGATTTCTTCCTGCGTGTTCATCACGAACGGGCCGTAGCCGGCGATGGGTTCGTCGATGGGCTCACCGGCCAGTACCAGCACGGTGGCGTCGGCATTGGCCTCCAGCTCCACCTCACCGGCAGCGCGGTCGAACAACACCAGCTGGCCTTCGCGGGCAACCTGGTTGCCGTTGAGCAGCACCGTGCCATGCAGGATCACCATCGCCACGGTGTGGCCTTCGGCGAACTGCAGCGTGGTGTGCTTGTCACGCGACAGCCGCATGTCCCACACGTCCATCGGCGTATGCGTGCGTGCCGGGCCGCGCTGGCCGCCGAATTCACCGGCAATCACCCGCACCGTGCCGGCGTCATCGGCCAGCGGCACCACCGGAATATCGGCGTTGCTGATGTTCTGGTAGCCGGGCGCGGCCATCTTGTCCTTGGCCGGCAGGTTGACCCACAGCTGCACCATCTCCAGCTTGCCACCGCGCTGGGTGAAGGCCTCGGAATGGAACTCCTCGTGCAGGATGCCGGAGGCAGCGGTCATCCACTGCACGTCGCCCGGGCCGATCTCGCCACCGGCGCCGGTGGAGTCGCGGTGTGCCACTTCGCCGTCGTAGACGATGGTGACGGTCTCGAAACCACGGTGCGGATGCTGGCCGACGCCGCGCGGGGTCTGGGCCGGTGTGAACTCGGCCGGGCCGGCATGGTCCAGCAGCAGGAAGGGGCTGAGCTGGCGGCCGTGGGTGTTGTACGAGAACAACGAACGGACCGGGAAGCCATCACCCACCCAGTGCGGGCGGGGGGCGCTGTAGAGGCCACTGATCTTCTTCATCTGTCTGCTCCTTGTGC
The DNA here is from genome assembly GCF_032063905.1 of Alcaligenes phenolicus. Classification (NCBI taxonomy): domain Bacteria; kingdom Pseudomonadati; phylum Pseudomonadota; class Betaproteobacteria; order Burkholderiales; family Alcaligenaceae; genus Alcaligenes; species Alcaligenes phenolicus. The sequence goes on along the minus strand of NZ_DAMBOE010000006.1, from coordinate 244,492 downwards.
GGCGCCGGGAGGGCGCCTGCGATGGGGCAAAGATTAGGATTGGGACGATCACGCCGGTAGACGGTAAAAAGTGGTCTCATAGTCCTATCTGGTGAACGCTGGAGCAGTGATGCAGGACCTGAACGACCTTTACTACTACGCCAAGGTGGTGGAACACGGCGGCTTTGCCCCGGCCGGGCGCGCGCTGGGCGAGCCCAAGTCCAAGCTGAGCCGGCGTATCGCCCTGCTGGAAGAGCGGTTGGGCGTGCGCCTGATCCAGCGGTCCACCCGCCACTTTTCGGTCACCGAGGTCGGCCAGACCTTCTACGCGCACTGCCGCGCCATGCTGGTGGAGGCGGAAGCGGCGGCCGAGTCGATCGAACTGACCCGCTCGCAGCCACGCGGCGTGGTGCGGGTCAGCTGCCCGACCATGCTGCTGGATTTCCGGGTGGCGGCGATGGTGGCCGATTTCATGGCGCGTTGCCCGGACGTGGAGGTGCACCTGGACGCCACCAATCGCCGCGTCGATGTCATCGCCGAAGGTGTGGACGTGGCCATCCGCGTGCGTCCGCCGCCGCTGGAAGACAGCGAGCTGGTGCTCAAGGTATTGGCCGAGCGCACCCAGTGCCTGGTGGCCGCACCGTCGCTGCTGGAAACACATGGGCATTCGCACGGCCCGGCGGATCTGCATCTATTGCCGAGCGTGGCGCTTGGCGTGCCACAGGCCGAGCACGTCTGGCGCTTGATTGGTCCAGGCGGCGCAACGGCGGAAGTACCGCATCAACCGCGCCTGGTCACCCGTGGCATGGTGGCGCTGCGTGAGGCGGCATTGGCTGGCGTGGGCGTGGCGCAGCTGCCGACGATGATCGTGCGCGATGCCTTGGATGCCGGGCAACTGCTCGATGTCGCCCCGGACTGGGCCCCGCCGAAGGAGATCATCCATGCGGTATTTCCATCGCGGCGTGGCCTGTTGCCCTCGGTGCGATTGTTCATCGACCATCTTGCCACCTCGTTCGCGGCGCTGGACGAATCCTGAGCATGCGTTGCCAAGCGTGCGGCGGTCACGGAAATTGAACAAGGTGTTGGCAAAAATGCGGGTTTCGCACAAACGGAGTTGCTGCATGCGTGTTGCTGTCGTGTCACTGGCATGTCTCAGTGTTCTTGTCGCCGCCTGCGGGCGCGATGCACCTGCCGATCAACCTGCTGCTGCAACGCCGGAAGCTGCGCCTGCGGCGACCACTGCCGCACCGGCCCCCAACGCGGAAGTGCTGACCGCAGGCAGCATCGAGTTCCCGGTGATCCCGACCATCATGGTGCCCAGCATCGTTGGCAGCGGCCCGGCGCAGAAGCGGCTTGAGCAATCGATGCAGTCGTTGATCGATCCGGTTGCCGGCATCAGTGTGCGACCGGCCAACTGCGCCACCGATGGTGGGCTGGTCAATGAAAGCGGCTTCACCAATGTTGACGCGCAGGGCAACCTGGAACGCGTCGGCGGCCACGGTGTGTTCAACATCGGTGCCGATGGCAGTGGTCAGGCGGTAACCGGCGACGGCGTGGTGGAAGTGAAACCCGATGGCAGCGGCAGCGTCGTCAACGATGCCGGAACCTTCGAGGTGAATGCCGATGGCTCCGGCAGTTATGTCGGTGCCCACGGCAATATCGAACTGGACGGCAAGGGTGCCGGCAGCTGGGTGGGAAGTTTCGGCACCATCGAGAACCACGGTGATGGCTCGGGCAGCTGGGTGGGGGGCGATGGCAACATCGAGATCAACGCCGATGGCTCTGGCAAGTGGATTGGTGGCCCTGAAGGCATCGTTGAAAACCGGGGCGATGGCACCGGCACCGTGGGCGCGGTACCGCGCGAAGTGAAGATGGCACCGTTGCCACCGCTGCCGCCGGCCGGCAAGTTCCCGCTGCTGGACAAGTTCAAGCCCTCCGGTGCGCCCTGCGGCTATGTCATTACCCTCAATGACAAGGTGCTGTTCGATTTCGACAAGGACGTGATCCGTCCGGATGCAGGCAAGGTGCTGGATGTGCTGGCGACGGCGCTGGGCAAGGTGCCATCCAGCGCAATGGAGATCCGCGGCCATACCGATGCCAAGGGCAGCGACGACTACAACCAGGACCTGTCCGAGCGTCGTGCCCAGGCCGTGCTTGCAGCATTGCGCCAGCGGGGTAGCGCGACCGACGCGGCTGCACGCGGTTACGGTGAATCGCAGCCGGTGGCGCCAAATGAGATCAATGGCAAGGACAACCCCAGCGGCAGGCAGCTGAATCGGCGCGTGGAAATTTTTGTCCGCACGTAAGCCAGGGGTCTGTTTGTAGGAGCGGCGTAAGCCGCGAAACCACTGTTGCTTCCGAAGCAGCGGATAGCCAAATCCAACCCAGCCAACAGCAATCGCCACGAATGCCAGACCAGCAGGCATTCGTGGCTTCGCGGCCTGCGGCGCGCCTACAAAACGATGTAATCCGGTGATTCCTGGTTGGTGCATGACGCCCCTGCCGAGCATGGCTCGGCACTACACCCCCTTCCCTTTGGCCGCAGGCCAAGGGGAGGGCTGGGGAGGGGTGCTCTTGACGTTGGCTTGGAAAGCCCCTGCCGAGCATGGCTCGGCACTACCGATGATGTGTTGATGACCATCGGCCCGTGTTACGCAGCGCAGGCTTGCCGCATCATGGCCTTCTCAGACATACGAGAGGTTGCTGATGCATGTGTTCCGTCCTGCAGTGCTGGGGCTGGCCCTGATGGCCGCCATGGGGTTGGCCAACGCGGCGCCGGATGTGCCGGACGTGGATGCACGTGGGGTCAAGATCAGCGAGGCTGCGTATCCGGGCACCATCCGCCTGGAGGTGGACGCCACCGACCTGGGCCAGCGCGTGTTCAAGGTACGCCAGACCGTGCCGGTGCAGGCCGGCCTGCAGCGCTTCCACTACCCGGCCTGGTTGCCGGGCAACCATTCGCCCACCGGCCAGATCGAGAAGCTGGCTGGATTGGTGATCAGCGGCAACGGCCAGCGCCTGGACTGGGTGCGTGACCCGCTCGACGTCTACACCTTCAACGTGCAGGTGCCCGAAGGCGTGAGCGAGCTGCGCATGGACTTCCAGTTCCTCAGCCCCACCGATTCGGCGCAGGGTCGCACGGTGATGACGCCGAACATGCTCAACCTGCAGTGGAACGCGATGCTGCTATACCCGGCCGGGCACGCCGCGCATGCCATCACCTACCAGGCCAGTGCGCGCTACCCGCAGGGTTGGGAAGCGGCCAGCGCCCTGGGCGTGGCCAGCCGCAACGGTGACACCGTCAACTACGCGCCGACCAACCTGGAAATCCTGGTGGACTCACCTGTGTTCGCCGGCCGCTACCACCGCATGTTCGACCTGGCACCGGCCGGCACCCGGCCGGTGCGGCTGAACGTGTTTGCTGACCGCGCCAAGGATCTGGAAGCCAAGCCCGAGCACATCGAGCAGCACCGCGCGCTGGTGACGCAGGCCCGCAAGCTGTTCGGTGCCGAGCATTACGACCACTATGACTTCCTGTTCGCGGTGACCAACCAGCTCGGCGGCATTGGCCTGGAGCACCAGCGTTCCAGCGAGAACAGCGAAGACCGCGATTACTTCAGCGGCTGGGATGCCAAGGTGGGCAGCAGCGACCTGCTCGGCCATGAGTACACGCATTCCTGGGACGGCAAATACCGTCGCCCCGCCGACCTGGCCACGCTCAACTACAACGTGCCGATGCAGGGTAGCCTGCTGTGGGTGTACGAAGGCCAGACCCAGTATTGGGGCAATGTGCTGACCGCCCGTGCCGGCATCCGTCCGCAGGAGGCCTCACGCGATGCGCTGGCGATGGTGGCGGCTACTTATGCCGACAACCGCCCGGGCCTGGAATGGCGCTCGCTGGGTGACACCACCAACGACCCGGTGATCGCCCGCCGCAAGCCCAAGCCCTACCGTGGCTACCAGATGAGCGAGGACTACTACCAGGGCGGGCAGATGCTGTGGCTGGAAGCCGACGTGCGCCTGCGCACGCTCAGTGGCGGTAAGCGCAGCCTGGATGATTTCGCCAAGGCCTTCTTCGGCCAGAACGACGGCCAATGGGAGCGCCCGGACACCTATACCTTCGAGGACGTTGCCGCGACGCTGGAGCAGGTGCAGCCCACCGGCGATTGGGCGCAGTTCCTGCGTGAGCGCGTGGACCATCGCGCCGGCCTGGTAGGTGGCATCGAAGCCGCGGGCTGGAAGCTGGTGTACAAGGACAAGCCCAGTGCCTACTTCAAGGCGATGATGAAGGGCCGCGGTGCCAACTTCATCTACTCGCTGGGTGTGGCGTTGAGCCCGGCGGGCTACGTCAATGAAGTGCGCTGGGACAGTGCCGCGTTCAACGCCGGTGTTGGCACCGGCATGCAGGTGCTGGCGGTGAATGACCTGCAGTACAGCGCCGACGAACTGGAAGAAGCCGTGCGTGCGGCCAAGGACAGCAAGCAGTCGGTGCGCCTGCTGGTCAAGGAGATGGATGTGTACCGCACGCTGAGCATCGACTACCACGGCGGCCTGCGCTATCCGTCGCTGGAACGCATGGAAGGCAAGCCGGACTACCTGACCCCCATCTTCACCGCCCGCAAATAAGACACCGTAGTGCCGAGCCATGCTCGGCAAAGGGGTCAATGTAGTGCCGAGCCATGCTCGGCAAGGGGCATTCCAAGCAATCCAACTGTAGTGCCGAGCCATGCTCGGCATGAGGCTTTACCGCAAAACCAAAAGCCCCCCTCATCCGCCCCTTCGGGGCACCTTCTCCCGCTTGCGGGAGAAGGGAAAAAAGCCAAAGCCAAAGCCAAAGCCAAAGCCAAAGCCAAAGCCAAAGCCAAAGCCAAAGCCAAAGCCAAAAAATAGCCTGAAACAAGACAAGCTTGTTCAGGCTATTTCCCCGCGTGGACCTGCTTATCCCAAGGCCGTATCCAGCAACATCATCAAAACAAAGCCGATCATCAAGCCGCCGGTCGCAAAGGTTTCATGTCCTTGCCGGTGCGATTCGGGAATGATCTCGTGGCTGATGACAAACAGCATGGCACCCGCTGCAAAGCCCAGACCAAAAGGCAGAAGTACCAGCGAGCTGCTGACGGCCACCGCCCCCAGCACGGCCCCAACCGGCTCAACCAGACCACTGGCCATGCCTAAAACGACGGAGAAAGTACGGCTGTAACCGGCAGCCAGCAAGGCCAGCGCCACCACCAAGCCTTCGGGCACGTCCTGAATGGCAATACCTGTGGCCAGCGCATTGGCTCGCACCCCTTCATTGCCCACATAGCCCACGCCAATGGCCAGACCTTCCGGGAAGTTGTGCAGCGTAATGGCGATCACAAACAGCCAGGTACGGCGCAGCTTGGTGGACGTCGTACTGCCAGGACCTTCACGCCCTTTGATGAAGTGTTCGTGCGGCAGGATGCGATCAAGCAGCATCAAGGCTGCAGCCCCCAACAAGATGGACAGGCCCACGGCGGAACCCGCGCCCCAGGCACCACCGCCAAACACTTGCTGGTTCTGTGCCGCCTCCAGGCCCGGCAGCACCAGCGAGAAAGCACAAGCGGCCAGCATCACCCCCGCCCCAAAGCCATACAGCGTATCTTGCGTACGCTGCGACATGGTTTGAGAAAAAATGACGGGCACAGTCCCCAGTGCAGTGGCCAACGCAGCAATGGAGCCGCCTACCAGGGCCTGCAAGACCACCGGGTGATCCTGTGCGTACAGCCAGAACTGATGACAGAGCGCCCAGACGCCCCCCATGGAGATGATGAGTCCAACCCACAGGCGCAGGTGTTGGCGCCAGTTAGGCGAGCTTCCCTTATTGGGTGAAAAGTAGTGGCTTGTTTTCGGTTTCATAGCCATGCGCCCCCAGAAAATTACGCAATCCAGGTTTGCCTGATACAGACGCAAAGAGCCGTAAAACGGCTCTTGCAAAGGCATGGATGCTGTACAAACCATCATAGCGACTTCATCTTCGATTTAAAACATAAATATCGAAATGCTAACAATTCTCATTAGCATTTCAGCAAATAAGCCACAATCCATGAAATCAGCTTGGGGGGGTGACAGCCATCCCGCCTGTTTTCTGCGCTTTGCATGGCGATGCAAAACCGAATGAATGCTACCTCACGCAGCATGCAATTGATGCTTGATCGCCTCCAAAGCCTGGGCCTGATCAGCCACGGCATTTTCCAATTCAGTCAACTCCTGCTTGAGCTGTTCCAGGCTTTGTTCAGCCTGCTCCACGACCTGTTCCGCCAGCTCCTGAGCGCCATTCATCACCACGTCATTCAAGCTCATGTACAGGCGGTTGTAGTCGATCAGCGACGCTTGTCCTTCCCCCTGCTGCTGAAACACTTCATAGCCAATATGAGCAGACAGATTCAGTGTCGGCAAGTCTGGCTGAGTCAGCTGGAAATTCGCCAGAACCGTCTGGCTGAGCTCTGCAAATGCCTTGCCTATACTCTGGCCAAGCTCGGTACGTACAGCGGCAACATCTTGCTGGGCGGCATGTTTTTCCAGTACCTCGGGCAATTGAGGCACCACTCGCCGCCAGGTGCCTTCTGTCAGAGCTTGCACGGCTCCTTGCAATACCAGCGTTTGCTCTTCAATACGCTGACGCAATTGAGCAGCGGCCTGCTCCAGCGTTTGCGTCAAAGGACTCAGAATCGCTTCTTCTATATGGTGCAATTGCAGCTCGGCAGGTTTGCGCTGCTTGTATGCCAAGGCAGGCTTCAGCAAGTTTTGCACCGCCAGATACAAGCGCTCGAAACCCGCTTGTTCCAAGCCCTGCTCTTCATCTTGCTGACTGCGCGCCATATGCACGGACAGGGACAAGGCCGGTTTGAGCAAGTCACTGCTCAGCCCCCAATGGTTCAGCGCCTGCGCTGCCCGTGTCATCACATCTTCTTCTTGCAGTTGGCGGTTATCCGCTGTCTTGTTGCACAGCACTTTGACGATCTCGTCGTCGATCTCATCTTCCTCGATGCGATCGCTGCGGGTAATTACCGGCAACAAGGGTTTGTTGCGGCGCAGTTCCACCAGCAAATCGCCCAGTTCCTGAACCTGCCCCGGTGCGCTGGAGCTGCTCAGCCACAAGAGCGCATCCGTGCTTTCCAGAAACTGCTGTGTCAAAGCGGCGTTGTGAGCATTAGCCGAGTGCAGGCCGGGGGTATCCAGCAACACCAGCTTCTCGCCCAGACACACCCCTTGCAAGGCAACCGTGGTTTCCGTTGCCCCTTCCTGAAAACCCTCAGGCATGGGCTGCATCTGCCCATCGGCCAGACGGAAGAAATCCACGCTATGACCCTGACGACGAAAGCGGTCCGCCAGGAAATTACACAAGGAGCTTTTACCGGCATTAAAGGAGCCAAACACCAGCAACATGATGCGATCGCGGAAACGATCCGCCAACTCCTGCGCCGGTGCCAATGCAGACCAGGAAGCCGCCCAGGCCTCTTTTTGTTCCTGCAGCTGCTGATTCAGTTGTCGAGCACTGTGCGCCAACGCCCCCTGCTCGGCCAAAGCCGTGCAGGACAAGGCTTGCGCCACGGTCGTCTGGCCCAAATCCGCCAGCCACTGCTCCATCTTGGCAATAGCGGGCTGCATATCCTGACTGGCAGGATTGAGCTGCGCAACCGCCTTGATAAACGTGCTTTCCACCGACATTACGCATGCTCCAATGTGGACAGACCTTCCAAAGCCTGACGCGTTTGCTCAAGCTGATTTTCAGTCGCCTCGATCTGCTTCTCCAAAGCAACACGGCCATCCGAGACTTCAAAATAATGCGTGAAATCCTGAACCAGCTTGTCGCGACCCGCCTGCTCGCAGAAAATACGACGCAAATCATCTCGGTACTTCACCGACACGCCCATCACCGCAATCATGACGGTATCCATGCTGCGCACCGAGGTACGTTGAGCCGCTGGCAAGCCCACGGCACCGTATTCCACCAGGTGACCATTGATCGCAATACACGCACGCGAATAGGCAATCTGCAAACGAGCACGCTCTTGCTTGCCTGCCGTCATCTTGAAACCAAACTCGAAGGTATCCGGCACCAGGGAATGATCCACACCGGGGGCATTGACCACCGGCTCCAGATCCTTTGCTATGCCTTCCAGAATCTTGCGCAGACCGTCCACAAAATCAATGTGCTGCTGCTTTTGCGTTTGCTGCAGACTCTGCAGGTTTTGCTCTTGCGCTTGCTGCAAAACATTCAATTCTTGCGTCAATTCGGTCAGCAAAGCTTCGCGTTCGAACTCGCGGGCTTGCGGCACACGTTTCAAGGCCGCTTCCAAAGAAGCCTGCAAAGCGGGAATTCCGCTTTTCTCCAGCATGCGCTGCTTGCCACCATCACGGCCCTGGCGATAGCGGGTGCTAGACACGGGGTGCAGTGTCACACCGGCACACTGTTGCGCAATCGCGCCCAGGACTTTCTCTTGCTGCTCGTCATCGGCCAACTGGTCAATCTGACTGATGACCATAAGGTTCTGACGCTGCGAACGCTGATGATCTGCAGCCAACTCTTGCAGCAAATTGCTTTCCAAGGCATCCAGCTCACCTTCTTTGGCAGCGTGTACGAACAGGCGAATATCCGCCTGCAAGCCCATGGCTTCACGTGCCAGGGCATCATCCTGCAAGGCCACGTCTGCATACAGGCCCGGCGCATCCAGCCAGCGCACACCTTCATGCACGTGCTCGGCCAGCGCGACAGTTTCACGGCGGTCAGCCACATTGAACACATCACTGCCCATCAACTCATTGAGCAGACGACTTTTACCGTGATTGTATTTACCGACTACGGTCACCGTTGGCGGCACGTTCAATTGCAAGAGAACGCGCAAACGATCCAGATCCCAGCGGCGCTGTGGCAACACGGCCAACACAGGCTCCAATACTTGATCAAGGGATAGTGCCAACTGATTCATAGTCTCTTCCTTTTTTTCACTTATGTTTGGACCCAAGCAGGCGATAAGCCACCAAGCCAAACACCACGCCCCAAAATGCGGCGCCCAGTCCAAACAAGCTCATACCTGATGCGGTAGTTAGAAATGTGATGACAGACGGCTCGATATAGCCGCTTTCACTGACCATCACCCGCACATTGGCCACGATGGCCCCTATCAAAGCCAGACCCGCCAGGGCTGCAATCAAGGAGGCGGGCAAAGCCGTAAACAAATACACAATCGAGCCGGCAAAGGTGCCGCCCAAAAGATAAAACACGCCATTGGCAATACCGGCCACATAACGCTTGTCCGGGTCAGGATGAGCATCCTTGCCCGTGCACAAAGCGGCGGTAATGGACGACAGCACAATAGTGATGCCCCCAAAACAGGCCACCAACATCGAGGCCAAACCGGTGCCAGCCAACACGGGGCGCGATGGCGTGGAGTAACCCGCCAACTGCAAGACCGCCATGCCGGGCAGATACTGCCCCGTCACACTGACCAGCACCAAGGGCAAGGTCAGGCTCAACAAGGTCGCGATATTGAATTCGGGGCTGACCCACACCGGACTGGCCAGCTCCAGCTGGAACGCCTCCATATGCACTTGCCCGCTGGCCATGGCCATCACAAATCCGGACAGGGCCACCAGCACAATCGCGTAGCGCGGCAAGAAGCGCTTGCCCAGCAAGTACACCGCCAACATCACCAATACGATGGCGGGCATGTCACTGCTGGACTTGAACGCCGCCATACCGAACTGGAGCAAAATACCGGCCATCATGCCCGCAGCAATGCCCTTGGGGATGAAGGAAAGAATCTTTTCAAAACCGCCTGTCAGACCAATGACGACGATAATCAAGGCAGCGCTAAGATAGGCCCCCACCACTTCAGGCATGGTGATGCCTGGAAACAGGGTCAGCAGCAAGGCCGTACCCGGTGCGGACCAAGCTGTAATGATGGGCAGCTTCAGATACGCACTCAGGAGCAAACCGCTCAAACCAGCGCCTATGGAAATCGCCCAAATCCAGGAGATCAACTCCGCGTCAGCAATTCGGCCCACTTGTGCGGCCTGAATAAAGATCAGCAAAGGCCCGGCATAGGCAATCAACACCGACAAAAATCCGGCCACCCAGACCGACGCCGATCCACTTTTCAACCCCATCGTTTTGTCTCCCCAGTCTTTTCGTTTGAATTCTCAACTTTACTCGGTGCTCAGGCTGCGCTGGGATCGCAGCCTGAGTTTTTTACCGCCGGGTCGTCCCAAGGCTCGGCGCCCCCGGTAAAAAGCGCCCCCTCGAGGATGAGCCGGGACACACAGTAGTCCATTGCGAACTGCTGCGTGCCTGGCGAATCCGAGCGGGATGCAGGCCGCGAGGTGGAGCGCAAGCCAAAGGCGCAGCGTGGGGGCCCTTTTAACTGCACCTGAAACTTAAATGGCCGACGGGTGCGTCGCCAAGGGAGTCACGGAGATCTGCATGTAAGGGAACAAGGGCAAGGCGCTGAGCAGATTGTGCAGCTCTTCATTGCTCTCTACATCGAATACGCTGTAGTTGGCGTACTGACCCACCACGCGCCAGATATGCGGCCACTTGCCCGAGCGTTGCAGATCCTGCGAGTAGGCTTTTTCTTCGGCCTTGATACGGGCGGCCTCTTCGGCTGGCAAAGAGTCAGGGATATCAACAATCATGTGAACCAGATAAAGCATGGTGTTCCTTTCTAAAAACAAGCGCTCGGGCACTTAGGCCTGGGCTAAAAAATTCAGTACGGCACGCTCGAAGGCTTCGGGCGCTTCCAGATTGGACAGATGCGAAGCCGGTACGACCGCCACTTTTGAGCCAGGAATACTGGCTTGCATGGCCTGAGCATCGGCAACTGTCGTAACCGGGTCCCATTCGCCAGCGACCAGCAGGGTCGATGCCGCAATACGGCTGATCTGATCACGCAGATCCGACTCGGCCAAGGCATCGCAGCAAGCGGCGTAACCCAGTGGATCCAGCTTGGCCAGACTGTCCTGCATGGCCTTCACCAGTTCGGGCGATTGCTGGATAAAGGCTTCACCAAACCAGCGCGAAGGCGCCGAATCCGCCAAAGTACGCATCTGGGCGGCACCGCCTTGGCGCAAAGCGTCGGCCCGTTCTTGCCAAGCTTGGGCAGTACCAATCTTGGCCGCGCTATTGCACACGATCAGCGCATTCAAACGCTCCGGTGCATTCACCCCCAACCACAAGCCAGTGTGGCCGCCCATGGACAGACCACAAAACGCAGCGCGTTCAATATCCAGTGCATCCAGAATCGCCAGCACATCACGCCCCAAATCCTTGAAGCGGTATGGGCCGGGAGTGACCGGACTGCCGCCATGACCACGGGTGTCATAACGGATCAGACGATAGGACTGGGCGAAACCTGCCACCTGCGGGCCCCACATCTCTTGCGTGGTGCCCAGGGAGTTGCTCAGAATCAGGGCCGGGGCCAGCGGATCACCTTCCACGCTGACGCGGAACATGCCCCGCTCGGTATTCAAGGCGCTGGGGCTGACCGTCATTGGCCCTCTCCCTGCTTTGCCGCGGCAATAGGCAAACCAATCATTTCTTCCAGTGCCTCATGGGTCAAACCGGGCACCAGATCAATCAGTTGCAAACCGTCTAGCGTGCAAGCCAGGGTTGCCAAATCGGTATATACGCGTTTCACGCAAGCCAGGCCGGTCAAGGGATAGCTGCATTGCTCAACCAGCTTGCTGACGCCTTGCTTGGTCAGCACATCCATCATGACCCAGGTTTGCTTGGCACCAATGGCCAGATCCATGGCACCGCCTACAGCGGGAATCGCGCCGGGCTCACCCGTGCTCCAGTTGGCCAGATCGCCGGTTGCCGACACCTGAAAGGCGCCCAGCACACAGATATCAAGATGGCCGCCACGCATCATGCCAAAGCTGTCGGCATGATGGAAAAACGCACCACCGGGCAGCAGCGTCACCGCCTGCTTGCCCGCATTGATCAAGTCGTAATCTTCCTGCCCGGCAGCCGGTGCCGGGCCCATGCCCAGGATACCGTTCTCGCTGTGCAGTACCACTTCCACACCAGCGGGCAAATGGTTGGCCACCAAGGTGGGCATACCAATACCCAGATTCACGTAGGCGCCGTCATGGATGTCCTGGGCGACGCGCTGCGCCAATTCGTCTTTACTGCGGCGCTGATAATTGAGCGTCATGCTGTCCCCCTTCATGCTCTGTCCGTTCATGCCTTGAACCCACCTGCTTCTGTGCGACTGCGTGGCACCACCACGACGCGACGCACATGAATGCCGGGCGTCACAATGGTTTCGGGGTCCAGCTGACCCAGTTCCGCCAGCTCAAACACACTGGCAATGGTGGTGCGAGCCGCGGTTGCCATGACCGGACCAAAGTTGCGCGCCGCCATGCGGTAGGTCAAATTCCCCCAACGGTCCCCCCGCTCGGCCTTGATCAGGGCGACATCTCCATGAATGGGCTCTTCATAGACATGCCAGCGACCATTGATCAAACGTGTTTCCTTGCCCTTGGCCAGTTCTGTGCCATAGCCTGTCGGGCAGAAAAAGCCACCGATACCCGCACCGGCGGCGCGCAATCGTTCGGCCAGATTGCCTTGAGGCACCAACTCCAGCTCGATCTTGCCGCTGCGATACAAGTCATCAAATACCCAGGAATCAGCCTGACGGGGGAAGCTGCAAATAATTTTGCGAACCCGGCCTGTTTTAAGCAAAGCCGCCAGCCCCACATCGCCATTACCCGCGTTGTTGTTGACGATAGTCAGATCGCGAGCGCCTTGCTCGATCAGACCGTCGATCAACTCTGTGGGTATGCCAGCCGTTCCAAAACCACCGACCAGAATCGTGGCGCCGTCCTGCACATCATGCAAAGCCTGTGCAACACTGCTTACCTGTTTATCGATCACTCCGTTCTCCGTATAAAGCGCTGACGCTACGGATGGGCTCAGCCCTTACGTCAGGCACAGCAAAAACAAGTCAGCCCAGGGCCTGGTTTGACTTGGCAAACACAGGCCCTGGACTGAAGCAAGACTTAGGCAGCCAGACGTGGACGATTCACGATCTGGTTGTCCTTGCCATCGACCAAGGGGGTCAAGGAAATATCAAACACGATCTCTGCAAAAGGACCATCCAGGTTTTCGGCAGCGATGCGGGCAGGATCCGTGTGCTCGGTCAGCGGTGGCACCAGACCGTCGCGAGTAGCGTAAGCGAAGTCGTCATACACCAGCGGGTCACCGTCGATATTGATCTGCGTGGTCAGTTTGCGGTGGCCAGGAGCCGTCACAAAAAAGTGAATGTGCGCGGGACGGTTACCGTGACGGCCCAGCTCGTTCAGCAGGCCTTGGGTAGGACCATCCGGTGGACAGCCGTAGCCCTTGGGCACAATGCTCTGGAACTTGTAGCGACCGTTTTCATCGGTAATGATGGTGCGGCGCATATTGAAGGGCTGTTGCTCGCCAGTGGGGTCAAAGTGCGAGTAAAAGCCTTTGGTATTGGCGTGCCAGACTTCAACCTGAGCACCCGCAATAGGCTTGCCGTCCGCACCAGCCACGACGCCGTGCATGATCAGGGTTTCGCCAGCGGTATCGGAACCGTCATCCAGGCGAACAAAACCTTGCGCCACAGGAGCGCCCGACACATACAAAGGACCTTCAATGGTACGTGGCGTACCGTTGTCCAGACCCAGTTCCTTGTCCATGGCGTCCATGCGCATGTCCAGGAAACGGTCAAAGCCCAGACCGGGAGACAGCAAACCGGCCTCGCTGGCCGTACCCAGACGGTTCAGGTAAGCCACGGCTGCCCAGTACTCGTCGTTGGTGATTTCCAGATCCTCAATGGTCTTGAACAGATCGCTGATGATGCGGTACATGATTTGCTTGACGCGTGGATTGCCACCGGGCTGATCCAGGCCAGAGGCCAAACGCAGGAAGTCTTGTACATCGGGGGTGTCAAAAATTTTAACGCTCATTCTGTGTCTCCTAATATCCTGAAAAAAGTGTTCCAAGCAAAGCCGCTACGACTGGCTTCTTATTGCGCCTAGGCAGCCGAGCCAACACTGACTTGTGTCCTGTCGCGGCGGAAATACTGGACACGATCCTCGTCCAGTACGATACCCAAACCCGGCCCTTGAGGTATCTGTAATTCAAAATTGCTGTAATTCAGTGGCTCTGCCAGGATTTCCTCGGTCAAGAGCAAGGGCCCGAACAGTTCCGTGCCCCACTGCAATTGGTTCACTGTGGCAAACACATGGGCAGCGGCAATCGTGCCGATCGCGCCTTCCAGCATGGTGCCACCATACAATTCAATACCGGCGGCTTCGGCAATCGCTGCTACTTGCAAACCTGCACGCAAACCACCGGACTGTTCGATCTTGATCGCGAACACGTCGGCGGCGCCATCACGGGCCAGCGCAAACGCAGAGGCCGGGCCGGTCAGGGATTCATCGGCCATCAAGGCAATCGGGAAACGACCTTTCAGATCGGCCAGAGCATCAGCACGACGCACTGGCTGCTCCACCAGCGAGCACCCGGCATCGACCAGGCCAGCCATACCATACTGAGCCTGCAAGGGGCTCCAGGCCATGTTCACATCCACGCGAACATCGGCGCGATCACCCATCGCTTTCTTGATAGCCGCTACGTGCGCCACATCGTCCTTTACCGGGCGGCGACCAATCTTGAGTTTGAAAATACGGTGACGAGCCTGCGCCAACATGCGCTCGGCTTCATCAATATCCTTGGCGGTATCACCCGAGGCCAGTGTCCAGGCAACAGGCAGGCTGTCGCGCATGCGGCCACCCAGCAGGTGCGACACCGGCAGACCGGTGCGCTTGCCCAGAGCATCAAACAGCGCGGTTTCTACCGCACTCTTGGCGAAACGGTTATCCTGAATCGCCGTGTTCAAGCGAGCCATCAAAGCCGGCACGGCGCTGGCATTGGCGCCCAGCAGCAAGGGAGTGAAGTAGGTGTCGATGGCCAGCTTCATACCTTCGGGCGACTCGGCACCGTAGGCCAGACCACCAATGGTCGTGCCCTCGCCTACACCCACCGTACCGTCCGAACAGTACAAGCGCACCAGCATCAAAGTCTGGCCTTGCATGGTCGTCATCGCTAATTGATGAGGACGGATCGTAGGCAGATCCAGCAGCAAAGTCTCCACCCTTTCGATCAGGGCTGGAGCTGCTAATAGTTGAGAAGATCGCGTGTGTTCCATGCCTTGATTGAACACGAAGCAGGCCCGTTATTTCCAAGACTAAATAGATCTAGTTCTATACCTTTAGAGTATAGTTTCTGATATAAATATTAAAAATCAAGAAACTAAACACCATCAATTCAGCCTAGGTATGGTTTTCCCTTATGGATCTACGTCAGCTCAAATATTTTGTGGCCGTTGCCGAAACCCGCAACTTCACACGGGCGTCGGAGCGTCTGCACATGGCCCAGCCCCCGCTTAGCCGACAGATCCAATTGCTGGAAGAGGAGCTGGGCGTCACGCTGCTGCTGCGCAATAACCGCCCCTTGCGGCTGACCGAAGCCGGACGAGTATTTTATGAGCAGGCCTTGCAGATCTTGAGCCGGGTCGATCAACTGGTGCATACGACACGGCAAATCGGGCTGCACCAACGACAAACCCTGTCGATAGGCTTTGTGGCTTCTACCCTGTACGGCGGCCTGCCCGCTTTGATGCGCAAGCTAAGGCATCAGTATCCGGAAGTGGATATGCAGACGGTGGAGCTGACCTCCATGCAGCAGTTGGAGGCTTTGAAATCGGGACGGATTGATGTGGGCTTTGGGCGTATACGGCTGAATGATGCATCGGTGCAAAGAACCGTTTTAAGGGAAGAACAACTGGCTTTGGCGCTCCCACCCAGCTCGGATTTAGCAGATTCGGACGAGCCAGTGAGCTTGAAAAAGGTGCAAGGGCAAAAACTGATTGTGTATCCCAAAGAGCCTCGACCCAGCTTTGCAGACCACGTTCTGCATCTGCTGCACGATCACAGCGTGCGCCCGGCAGAAGTCTATGAGGCCGGGGAAATTCAAGCGGCCTTGGGCCTGGTGGCGGCCGATTCCGGATTGTGCCTGATCCCTACCTCGGCGCGCCTGCGCAACGATCTGCACTATCGCCTGATAGAAGAACCACAGGCGACTTCACCGATTATTTTGACGCACAGGATTAATGATCAGGCCTGGTATATCGAGGCGATTAAAAGGCTGGCAGAGGAAATGTAAATTAGACATTCCCCGCCCTCCTTTAATTTCCCTATATCCTTTCCCAACCATTTCCAGGTTCATCCGCGACTATTCCAGAAATCATTTCTATTACTTCCGAACGACTGACATTTTGCCCCTTCACCAAAGGGGATTCTGTCAAACGACTATTAAAATAGAGACGCCCAACATCTGTTAGCGAGTAAAAGCCATCACTATCTTTCAACAACCTAGAGTTTTCAAGATGCGTTCTATAGTTTTCCATAAATAACGAAATTTTGTATTTCTCTCCTGCCAGCAAACCAGTGACTTCTAATATTGCCTGAAAATAAGCCCTCATCTCTCTACTGTTTGATTTTGGAACACTAATCAATCTATTCAGTCGTCTCATGTAGTTCCCCTTTATCGAATAAGTCTGCTTTAGCTTATATTCAACTCCCTACTTTAACCACTCCTTATTATCCGTACCATAAAATAAGTTGACGTAAATATAACGCTCTAATAGCATCATTAACACGTTAACTATAATTAGAGACAAGCATGCAACAGGTGACGATTCAGCAGGCTGGCAAGGACCCGATCAGTGCGACGCTATGGCCTGCTGCTGATGCCAAAGCGAGCATCATCATCCACCCCGCCACAGCCGTTCCACAGGATTTTTATCATCCTTTTGCTGAGCATCTGAACAGCCTGGGTTTTATTGTTCTGAGCTACGACTACCGGGGCATAGGCCGATCTCGTCAGAAGGACATACGGCAATGCGATGTCTCCATGTCCGACTGGATGCTGGAGGATGCGGTTTACGTCACGGATTGGCTTACTCATCATTTTGAAGGTCTGCCCATTTTGGCCATTGGTCATAGCGTTGGTGGGCATGCGATTGCTATCTCCCCCGCGACACGTTCCGTGAAAGCGGCCGTCATGATTGCATCTCATGCGGGGATCACCGATTTGATCGAAAAGCCCATGGAGCGCTTTCGGGTGGGCTTGATCATGCGGGTGCTCACTCCTGTGCTGTGTGGTCTTTGCGGCTATATGCCGACTCGTCGTTTGGGCTTTGGCGAGGACCTTCCACGTGGCGTCATGCAGCAATGGAGCCGCTGGACGCAAAAGCCTCATTATTTTTATGACGACCCGCAGCTGGATGCCAAACAACGCGCCAGTCAGCTTGATATTCCTTTGCTGGTTATGGGTTTTGATGATGACCCCTGGGCCAATCCGCGAGCTATTTCCAGGCTGTTGGAACCACTAGGCAAGGCCCGTATAGAAAGGCATCAAATAGAGCACAAGCAGCTGGGTTTGGCGCATATTGGTCACATGGGCTTCTTTCGTAAACGCAACGCCGAGGCACTTTGGCCTATAGTGGTCGACTGGCTGATCGCACAAAGCGAATCCGGCCCTGCATCGAATTCCTGACGTCTAACCGATATCTATCCAGCCATCGCCACAATGAGCCAAAAATCACAGCCACGTTTTGTCTTTTTGTTGAACCATGCCCACAAGGCTTTGCAGCGCTGGATTCAGAAGCAGCCCTCGGCATGGACAGATATCAGCGCGGCCCAAGTTGGCATGCTGTTCCTGATTCGCTCTCAAGGCTCGGTCACGGTGGGAGAAGCGGCCAGCGCCTTGCAAGTGGCTCCGGCTGCGATTACAGGATTGTCCAAGCGCATGCAGGCAGCAGGCCTGATTCAACGCCTGACGGACGATGTAGATACGCGCAAAATTTGCCTGACGCTGACTCCCGCCGGAGAAGAAGCCAGCATCAAGGCCAAATCAACGTTGCAGGACTTGAATCAGCAACTATCCGACGGCTTTACGGAGGATGAACTGAAGGTGGTGGCACGCTGGTTAAGCCAGGTGGTGAATCTAGACCTGCCCACAGAAAAGAATGTTGATCAAAAAGACGAACTGCCTGCTTGATCGCATTTACTTGAATGTAAAGAGTGTCCGTTTTTCGTAAGCCAGGGACGTGAATGCGGTTTTATCCGCTCGCTATGTGAAGCATTCTTCAAGCAGAGTCGTCCCCTGACTCAGAGCCACTTACCCGTCAAAGGTGGCCCGCGCTGTTGTATTACACACAGAAGTTAGCGCGGCCCACCGCAGCTTGATGGCTGCTTATGCCTCCACCTCCTCGAAACGCGCCGCCGCATTCATCACCGCCATCACACTGGCCGTAATGATATTCGCGTGCTTGCCCACGCCAAATTTCGATCCAGGCACACCCGGCATGACCGCTTCCACAATCGCCATCGCATAAGCATCCGCACCAGAACCCAGGCTGCGCTCCTCGTAACTATCAATACGCAAAGGCAGGTTCAAGGCTGCCACCGTCGCCGCAATCGGCCCATTGCCCGTTCCGGTATAGGTTTCAGTCTCGCCATTGGCATTGACGCATTGCAGCTCTATACCCTGCTGCCCTTGTGCCTCATCGAACAGGCGATGCGCTCGGTAGCTATTGTTCCCCTGGCGCTGATTGGCTTGCAGATAGGTGGTCTCAAACAGTTCCCAAATCTGCTGGCTGTTCAGCTCCGTTTCGCTGGAATCGGCAATCTGCTGAACAATGGCACTGAACTCCACCTGCATGCGGCGCGGCATCACAATACCGTAGTCGCGTTGCAGCAGAAAAGCGATGCCTCCTTTGCCGGACTGGCTGTTGACACGCACGATGCTGTCGTAGGTGCGGCCCAAATCCTTGGGGTCGACTGGCAGATAAGGTACACGCCACAGGGCATCTTCTTTCTGCACCGCAAAACCCTTGGCAATCGCGTCCTGATGGGAACCGGAAAAGGCGGTAAAGACCAGATCGCCCACGTACGGGTGACGTGGGTGAATGGGCAAGGACGTAGCCTCTTCTGCGATACGCGCCACTGCCGAGATGTCAGAGAAATCCAGATTCGGAGAGACACCCTGGGTATACAGATTCAGGGCCAACGTCACCACATCCAGATTGCCACTGCGCTCGCCATTGCCAAACAGACCCCCCTCGACACGCTGTGCACCGGCCAGCATGGCTTGTTCAGCGCAAGCAACGCCCGTTCCGCGATCATTATGCGGGTGTACCGACAGGACGATATGTTCGCGCCTATCCAGATGGCGATCCATCCATTCAATCTGATCGGCAAAGACGTTCGCTGTCGTCACTTCCACCGTGGTGGGCAGATTGATAATCATGGGCCGCGCTGGACCCGCGTCCCAGGCATCAATAGCCGCATTGCAGACAGCCAGCGACACCTCCAGCTCTGCCATGCAGAACGTTTCAGGTGAGTATTGCAGCACCCACTCCGTTTCCGGGTGCTTGGCCGTCAGGCGCTTGAACACCTCCACATGGTGACGCACCATCTCGATGATTTGCGGCACCTCCATCTTGAAGACGATTTCCCGGAAAGCGGGAGCAATCGCATTGTAGAAATGCACAATCACACGACGCGCGCCCGCCACGCTGCGTACCGTGGTCTCGATCAAATCCTCACGCAGTTGGGTAATGACCATAGGCGTGACGTCGTTCGGGATCATGCCCTCGTCAATCAGTTGCCGGACGATATCAAAATCGGTTTGCGAGGCAGACGGAAAACCCACCTCGATTTCCTTGAAACCAATGCGGACCAGTTCCTGAAACAGGCGCAACTTACGGTCGCGATTCATGGGCTCGAACAGGGCCTGGTTACCGTCACGCAAATCAGTAGACAGCCACACGGGCGCTTGGCTCAGGGTACGCTGCGGCCACTGGCGATCGGGCAAATTGACGACAGGAAAGGGACGGTATTTGTGGGAAGGATCTGTCAGCATGGGAACCTCGAATATAGGGAATGACATACCTGGCTTCCCTACTCCAAGGAGCTGGCTACAGTCGGGGTCTGGGGAAACCAGGATAGGACCATTCGCGCACACAGGCGTACGGACCCCGACCGGATGTCAGGGCTAGTAGGCCTAGCGATAGCAAGTGCAAATGAGTCACGACAGGTTCAATCCCAAAGTGCTTGATGAAGACGATAAAAGCACTTTAGACTGCAAGACACTTGGCCTTCTATCAAAAAATAGTCATTTGTTTTATTTTTTTAGACATTCCTGAATATGGGCTACGCATCCCCTGAACGCGGTGGGCGGGCACTGGACTTGTCTCACTCCGATACCTCGCCCTTGCTGGTCAGCGGGGTAATCGAGCATTACCCGCCCGGGCATGAAGTGCCCCGCCATAGCCACCACCGTGGGCATCTTTTGTATGCCACTGAAGGCGTACTGCTGGTGCAGGCCGATACCGGTCAGTGGCTGGTGCCACCCACCACCGCCGTCTGGTTGCGACCCGGCGTGCCGCATCAGCTCAATGCCACCACCGCCGTGAATGTGCATGGTTTATTTATTGATGAGATTCTGGCCGCACAATTACCGGACCACGACTGCGTGATCCATGTCACACCACTGGTGCGTGAATTGATTGCAGCACTGGTGCGGGTGATTCCGCAAGAGAACCCGCCGTTACGAGACGCCTTACTGGGACAGCTATTGATAGAAGAGTTGCGCGTGCTGCATCCCCTGCCTTTTCATTTGCCCTGGCCGGAAGAGGAATTGATGCGACGGATTTGCGAAGACCTGGTGCGCTCGCCAGCCCAGCAAAAAACAATGGATGAGGTGGCGCGGCAATACGCCTTGACGCCGAAAACCTTGCATCGGCGTTTCCTGAAAAGCACGGGGATGAATCTGGGGAAATGGCGGCAACAGATGCGCTTGATGGCCTCGATCCAGTTTCTGCTGCAAGGCAGGTCCATCACGCAGGCGGCGCTGGAAAGTGGCTATGAAAGTTTGAGCGCTTATTCAGTAGCCTTTAAAAAGACCTTTACTTATCCACCTTCGGAGTTTCTGGCGACTTTGAGCCAGTACCCTGATACGGAGCATGATGTGGGCATGGTCTGAAGCCGATCTCGACGACAAGGATGTCTGGCAGATTGGAGTAACTACTTAGTCTGCCAGCCTGCTTTCTGGCTGATCCCATGCGCTATACGGATATTCATGCGGCCATCTTAGACTTGTCTACAAGACCCATCGCCCTCTTGAGTTCTTCACAAAACCAGCTGTTCAGCAGCAACAAAAGTACGGCGCGAGCAGGTCAGGGCCGCGATCGCAGCCCAGCGTCGTCAACTCTTGCAGACTTCCTGCCGCAGTTGCTCTGCCGAGAGCTTGATCATCTTGCCGTTCTCTACCAAGACCACCGAGGTATTGGTTTGCATGGCCACAAAACGTGCCGACTGCGCTGCACGCTCCAAGGCGGCCAACGAAGCACGCAAGTCCGGGTTTTTTGCTTTGGAAATATCTTCTTTATTCATCTTTCTCTCCCCACTCCAACAGGACTGGCACACTGCCTGCGTTATCGTACAAAACCCAATCATCCACGGTGTCCCGATAATGATGCAGGAAGTTCTTCATGCCAGCCGCAAAGCGGCGACGAATGACGGGTTCGGGGATGTTATGGCCACCCTGACGTACCCGTTCTGCCACCCGTGCGATCGCCATATCCGCATCGGGCAGACTTAAAAAATACAAGCTGACGCGATAGCCCTGCGCCTGCCATTTTTCAATATGGCGCACATAGCCTTGGCCAGACAAGGTCGTTTCCAGCGCGAAGCTCTCGCCCAGGCGAACCGCTTCTTTCAATTCGTCCAGCATCAAACGCCCCGCTTTGATGGCCGCGCTTTCTGGCGCAAAAGGCGACAAACCTGCAGCAATCAGATCTGCATTGATAAAACGCAGCACCTCCGCCTCGGCCGGGAGGAAAGAGCGCGCAAACGTCGTCTTGCCTGCCCCGTTTGGGCCAGCAATGATCAGAATCTTTTTGCTCTTGCCCGTGTCAGCGTTGTTGCCAGACATAAATACACCTAAACAATGTCCACATTGAACAGATTTGTATCATACATTGGCGAAAAGGCCAGCCAAGCGCCTTGCTTTGGCCGCCACGCATCCGCGAGACAAGGCGGGTTTTCAGGCAATAAAAAGGCTCCTTGAGCACAAGGAACCTTTTCAAGGAGCGGGCGGGAATGCCCCGCTACCAGGCCATAGCGACTGATCTATTGACGCTTTTTCAGCGGGCAGGTGCTCAGGCCCAGCATGGGGTACAGCGGGCAAAAACCGACCAGCCCCGTAATCAGAGGAATCAAGCCCAGCCAGCCCCACCAGCCGATGACGTTCGTGACTGCCAGCGCAATCAGCACCACACCCACAACGATACGAGCAATACGATCCAAACCACCTACATTGCTTTTCATGGCGAATCCTTTCAACAAAGAAGCAAGGGAAAAACGGGTCGGGCGATGGCTGGAAGGCGATGCGCCCTGCTCCCTGCGGCCTTCAGGCTCAGGGACAGAAAATATCTTTCAAGGTGCCAATCAACTTGGCGACGTTCGGGTCCTCAATGCGGTAATACAAGGTCTGCGCCTCGCGCCGGTAGCTGACCAGGCCTTCCTGGCGCATGCGCGCCAAATGCTGCGACAGGGCCGAGGGGCTTAACGCCACCATCTCGTTCAGTGCTCCCACACTCATCTCGCCTTGCTGAATCAAGAGACACAAAATCACCAGGCGTTTGGGATTGCCCACCGCCTGCAACAAAGCAGCCGCCTGATCAGCGCTCTCTTGCAACAGCTCGATGTCGGATTTGCTTTGGATCATGATTTATCCAGCTTTTCTTGCGCATTAATTTAGATAAATCTTAATTTAGCATATACTGAATTAATGCAGTCAACAATTTCAGCATTCCTTTGCTTTTGTTAATACGACAGGAGTTATGCATGAGTGAAACTAGCTACAAGCAACTGACCCAAGGCATTTCCAGCAATCTGGCGCAGCTACGTCAGACCCAGGCTGACGTGATGAAAGGGTTTGGAGATCTGGGCAAGGCCGCCATGACAGGCGGTGCCCTCGATGCCAAAACCAAAGAATTGATAGCCTTGGCAATTGGCGTAGCCACCCATTGCGAGGGCTGCATAGGCTTTCATAGCAAGGCCTTGGCGCAGATGGGAGCCAGTCTGGAGGAAGTACATGAAGCCTTGGGGGTTGCGATCTATATGGGCGGTGGTCCATCCGTGATGTACGCGGCCAATGCCGTTGCCGCATTCAATGAATTCAAGTCTTGAACCGAAACAAGGAGAATTGTGATGCCTAAACCCGCTGCTTTTGTATCGACGCTGTTCCATGCCCAGGGCAATCCCGACAAAGTAACCGTGGCCCTGACCATGGCTGTCAATGCGGTTCAGAAAGGACATAGCGCCTGCCTGATTCTGATGGCTGAAGGAGTCGCGCTGGGTGTACCCGGTGCCGCCGACCCCATCAATATTGGGGCCCCCTTTGAACCGGCAGCAGAGCTGTTGAAGAAATATCTGGAACAAGGCGGGCGCGTAGCCGTGTGCAAGTCCTGCATGCTACATAACGGCTTGAGCGCCGAGCAGATGGACCCACGTTTTGAGATCATTACCGCACCGGATGTGATCGACCTGTTGATGGGTGCGACCGGGTCTTTACAGATTTCCTGATACGCTGCATCGTCAAATGCAAAGCAGGCCAAAACCATCTCTTTGTTTTGGCCTGTTTGTTATCGACACGCCATACCCATATTCAGTAAAGCAAGCAACCGACCTGTAAGCGCATCAAGCCGAATGCGCCAGCAAAGCCTCCAGCAAAAAGAAGCTGGCGCATGCCGACTCCACCAGTTCAGTCTGCCCCGGCGCAACTTTATAAAGATGCCCCACAAAACGGCCGGTCTCAATTAACTCGGGAGTCAGCAAGGCATCCAGATACAGGCGCGATTGCTCCTGCAGCCATTCTTGTTCCGGCAGAATCTGCCACAGCTCATACATGGCCAAAGAAGCAATCGCCCAGGCCGAACGGTCTACCGGGCTTAACGGAGATCTCTGCGTCAAAAAGCCATGTGCAAACCTCCCCCAACGCTCATGCCAATATCGGCAGGCATTCAGGGCTGCTTGAGCATAGGACTTTCTGTCATACAAGCGCGTTGCGCTTGCCATGCCCAACATGGCCCAGGCCTGCCCTCGTTGCCAGGTTTCCGCACCCTGCTCGGCCAGCACATCATGCCCTCGCAACAAGACCGTATCGCGCCAGGCTCCGCTACGCTTTTGCAAGTAGCGCAGGCAAGCATCCACATGCCATTGTCCAAACTGACGTGCCACCGGCCCACCCTGCGCATCCAGCACCAAAAGCGTCGGAGCCAGAGCATCCACATTCAGCATGTGATTGCCTGCCTCCCCGCCCCCCATCCCGGACCCCAAGGGCCAGAAGCCGCTGGACGCATCAAAGCTGTTCAGCAAGGCTTGAGCAGCCTGATCCACATAGGCTTGCGCCTGTCTGTCACCATGCCAGAGGCTCCCAAGGCCAGAGCCATACCAGAACACGAAACTGCGATTGATGCTGGGCTCTTCCAGCCAGACTTGCAGCTTCTGACTCCAGTTCAGCGCCTGCTCCCTATCCTGCTCCTGACCACTGATCAAGGCACGTCGCCACCACAAGCCCGCCCAGAAGCCCCCCAACCAGGAGCCACGTCGCGACAAGGTCCATTGCTCGGACGAGGACTGTCTGAACAAGGGAAACTGCTCCCCACATTGCTCGGCAACCTGGTCCATATTCGCAAAAATGGACTCGATGCTGGCTGATCCCAATACCTCTACAGACATCCCATCATTCCCCTTTTGCCATACGACGAACCTGGTACAGAATCAGGCACAACAAGCTGGCACACACCAGAATGCCCATCAGGAAAGGCCAGGCAGCGGCAAAGCCTTCGGGCGAGCGCAGTAACACGCCAAACAGTGGCGGGCCAAAGGCAAAGCCGCCAAAGAACCCGACGGACAACAGCCCTGCCGTACGAGCCGGTGCCCCAAAGCGGACATCTCGCAGCAACATGCTCATGGCAATTGCATTGGTCGCCACCAGGGTCAGGCCAATGGCCAGCACCCCGGCTCCCAAGGGCCAAAGCCTGTCCGGCACGGCCATCATCATCAGCAACAAGGCCACAATCGGGATGACAAACAGGATGCCCAGCAACAAGGTTTCATCACCAAAGCGGGCAGCGATAGGCGTCAAGAGCACTCGGGACACAATCCCCATCACCCCAAAGCCACTGACCAGCATCCCTATCCAGTACGGCGACACGCCCAGCTGCTGCGCAAAAACACCCAGAAAAGTGATGAAGGACGACAGCACCAGACCCGCGCACAGCTGAATGGCCATCAACAGCCAAAGCTGTTGGCTGGGCCAGGGCAAGCGCCAGGACATGCTGCCAGCTGCGGTGCTGGCTCTGGCCGGCAAAAGCTGCAAGGCAAAATAGGACAGGCACAGCATGGCGGGCACCCACACCACAAACGCCCCCCGCCACCCCAGCTTGTAGGCCAGGGTGGGCAGGACCAGACCGGCCAGCAAGGCCGAAGCCTGCACGCCGGACTGCTTGATACCGACCAACCCGGCCTTGCGCTCTGCCGGTACCAACTGGGCAATGGCCTGATTGGTCACCGGGTTCGCCAAGGACTGCGCCAAGCCGCACAAGAGCAGAGCCGTCAGCACACCCCAGAAACCCGGCAACACCGCGATCAAACTAAAGGACATGGCCACCAGCAGGAACAGCAAAAACAAACCTTGCCGATTGCCCATGCGCTGCACCAAAGCCCCCGCCCACGGCGAGAGCAAGGCAGCCAGACCAAAGGTGCTGGTGGTCAACCAACCCAGTTGCTCGCGCGAGATGCCCAGATCCTGAATGATTTGCGGGCCCAAGACGCCGATTGCATAGAACACCATCATGGGCATGCCCATCGCCAGAGTCATCAAACTGGCCAGCACCCAAGGTGAACGACTTGCCCGTGTCGATAGCATCATGCGACTGCCTTGTTCATGTCTGCCGTCTCTTGAGTGGCGTAGTGGGCTTGCAGCAAGTGCTTGCCGACCGTGCTGATCAAGGCATCGTCCGCCCCATCCAGAATATGCGTGGTACGTGCTGTCCGGTAGATGCCAGACAAGGGACTCCAATCCGCCAGCCCTTCTGCCCCCATGATCTGGATAGCGGAATCTGCCGCCTCGCTGACCGCATCCGACGCCGCCAGCTTGGCCACATTCACCTCCACGGAATTGGGCAAGCCCGCATCGAACTTGACGGCGGCTTCACGCAGCAAGCACCGAGCCGAGGTAATGGCGCGATACACCTGATAGACCCGCGCCCGAACCAGTTGCTTGTCCGCCAGACGGGCCAGCTCGCCACGTTCCGAATGAATACGCTCGCACATGATTTCAAAGCTGCGTTGCGCCAAACCCAGCCATTGCACGGATCGCAAGATACGACCCAAAGCCAGGCGCTTCTGCATCAAGGCAATGCCCTGCCCGGCGCTGCCCAGAACATAGTCCTCCGGCACGGTCACATTGTTGAACAGCAGCTCGTTTTGCCCCTGATAACGTCCCAGCAAAGGCAAGGGACGCACGACCTTAAAGCCCGCCGCATCCGTGGGCACGATCACCATGGACAAGGACTCATTCACGGGACCGTCCGCGCTGCGCGCCACCACGGTCGCGAAGCTGGCCAGTTGCGCCCGGCAAATAAACCACTTGCGGCCATTCACATGCCATTGCCCGTCTTTCAGGCGAGCCTGACATTGCATGGTGGCCGGAATCGAACCAATGCTGTCCGGCTCGGACATGGCGTAGCTGGACACCGCATCGCCCTTGAGCAAGGGCGTCAGAAAGCGCTGTTTGACGCTGGCCGAGCCATGATGACTCAACATATACGCATCCAGCGTGGCATCTGCCCCGAAAATGCCGGGACCATATTCGGAGCGCCCTTCCTGTTCAGCCACAGGCAAGTACTCGACCAAACTGGCGATCCGACCACCGCGATGCATGGGGTAGAAACTGCCAAACAAACCCGCCTGTTGAGCACGACGTGTCAGGTCCAGAGTCAGCTCGCGGGCCAGATTATCCCCTTGGGCCAGAATGCCCTCATTAGGGATGATCTCGGTATCCACAAACTGCCGCAGCTTGCGGCTCAAGGCCGCGCTGGAAATGGCAAGGTGGCTCATGCTGCTATCCCCGCTGCAGTCTTGGCCCCGGAACCCAATGCAGCAGCATCAGCAGCCAAAGCGCGCTTGTCGATCTTGCCTGCAGGCGTCAGCGGCAGGCTGCGGTAAAAGCGCAGATACTCGGGCAGCTTGTTCACTTCCAGACCCTGCTCACGCAAGAAGTCGGTGATCTCTTTCAGCGAGAAACGCGGCACGCCTTCACGCACCGTCACGCACAAGCAAATACGCTGACCCAGATCCGCATCGGGAACTGGCACGCAAGCCACAGTGACTACATCCGGGTGAGCCATGACCAGGCCTTCAATTTGCACCGGGCTGATGTTCGCACCACCACGAATAATGATGTCTTTCTTGCGACCAGCCAGCACCAACTGCCCTTGGGCATTGATGTAACCCAGATCGCCCGTTTTCACCCAACCCTGCTCGTCCCGATACTGGGCATCCAGTTCCGGGGCGTTCACATATTGCATGGGGCTCAAGGGACCGCGTGCGGTGATTTCGCCTACTTCGCCTTGCGGCACTTCGGCACCCTCGTCATCAATCAGACGGATCTCGCACACTTGCGGATTGGGGGTCCCCACACTGCTCAAGACCACGTCGATGGGATCATCCAACGTGTTGTGGCAGTTCACACCATCGGCCGAGCCGTACAGACTGATGAAGCCGCAATCAAAGGCTTCCACGCAACGGCGTACCGTGGCTTCGTCAATGACTGAACCGCCCACAATCAAGCCGCGCAAGCTGGCTTTATCGGCCTTCTCCAGCTCGGGCGCTGCAGCAATACGCTGGAACATGGTGGGCACGCCCAGAATAAAGCTGGGTTTGAAGGCATTGATGGCGGCAATCGCACTAGGCACATCAAACTTGGGCAAGACCACCAAAGAACCACCCAACCAGCACAGCACGCCGAAGGTGGCCGTAGAGCCAAATGAAGAACCCAGCGGCACCAGATACATGCCGCGGAACTCCACATCATTGGGGGAAATGCGCTGCAGGAATCGACCACGCCCGCCCACCAGCGCATTATGCGAATAGGCCACCAGCTTGGGTTCGGACTCGGTGCCCGAGGACACCAGCAAACGCACGGGCGAATTGGGTGACACCACCGACAATTCGGACAAGGCCAAAGGCTCGCCCTCGAACAGGGAATCCAAAGTCATCCAGCCCGGACGCGATGGGCCTTGCACAATCAGGACACGCAAGGACAGCAGCGTAGGACGCAAGGACTCGATCACTTCGCACAAATCAATGCCTGCATATTCATGCGGCACAATCACCGCCCGTGCATCGCAACGACGCACCAGCGATTGAATATCCAGCTTGCCCCGTCCGGGTGGGAAAGGCGCGACAATCGCCCCCAAAGCAGCGGCGGCCAGATCAATGGCGCAGCACACCCAATGGTTGCTGAGCTGATACGCCACCACGTCTCCCGCCATAATCCCTGCCCGACGCAAGCTGCCTGCCAGACGCAGAGCCGCGTCCATCAAGGCGCCATAGCTGATATTGCCTTGCGGCGAGAGCACCGCCAGCTTGTCCGGATGAGCCTGGGCTTTTTCCGCGAACAGCGTAAAGACCGGCTTGTTCGGGTAGGTACCGTCCTCTATCCAGCGTTGGCGCAATGACGCAGGGACCAGATCGATGATGCCAGCGTGATTCATAAAAACCTCCAGGGAGAATTAACAGACGAATAGCCCTTGTCATGGAAATGGGACGCCAGGCGTGGATCAGCACGCAGTTGCGCCAGATTGCTATGGACACGGCGGGCCGGTATGCCCAGCACATCCAGTTGCGCTTCCAGGCTCAGGGCAGACTGGGACAGAAGACGATCCGGCAAGACCGTCCAGACGGCATCGGGCGACACATTCAGCCACCCGGCCAGGGCATGCAGATGCGTTTGATCCTGGCAGTCGATGACCATGAAACCCTCGCCCGTCTGGAAAACCGCCGACACGCCGGTTTTACTGATGGGAGAAACGGCCTGGGCCAGATGATCGGCCGTGGCCAGCAAGGAGCTGTCGACCCGCTCAGGCCCCGGCGCAGCAAGGCGGCACTGATACCCAGCGCGGCCATCACCCCGCCCAGCACATCCAGCACCGTAAACAAAGACCCACCCCGTGCATCCGAGGTTTGAGAAATGGTGTGAGCAATGCCCGACCAGGCTTGCACCGTGAAGTCCGTACCCGGCGCGTCCACTTGCTCCTGGCCCCAACCGCCCGCATAGGCGTAGACCAGATCCGGGCGCACCGCGTGCAGGTCCTGGGCATCCAGTTGCAGCTCGGCCGCCTTGCCCGGTGCCCAGTTATGCAGGAACACATCGGACTCGCTCACCAGTTCGTAAATGGCCTGGCGGCCTTGAGCCGACTTGATGTCCACTTCCTGCACCGTCTTGAACTGATTGAGCGCATCAAAGCGCACCGAGCAGCCATCCACGCACGGCGGCATGGCACGCAAGGGATCGCCACCGGGTGGCTCCAGACGAATCACCTCCGCCCCCAGCAGCGCGAGCAAGTGACCGGCAATAGGCCCTTGAATCCGACGGCAGGACTCCACCACCCGCAAACCGCGCAGGGGCAAATCAGCGTTGGACGGCAAGGTGCGCAATGAGCCGGGCGCGGCATGAGTCTGATGCTGCCACAGACCGGCCAAGGCCGCGTAATCACTATCGCTCTGGCGTTGAGCCGGTGTACGTACCGGCAAGATGGCCATGCCGGTCTGCAAGGCCAGTTCCTGCAAACGGGCAAAGTTCAGGGTTTGCAGGCTGCTTAAACACGCCGCTGGCATGGGGCACACCGCCTTGGCATAGCGCAGCAAAAAAGCTTTCCAGGCCTGGCCAGCCAGATCAGCCGGCACACCCACCGCTTCCCAAAAGGCGCGCCAGGGTCGGGGGTCCAGCGTTTCCAATTCAAAGACCACGCCATCCTGCGAAATAAAGGGTGGCCGCAAGCCGGGATCGTAACTGCCTGCCAATAACTGTTCAGGGTCCTGAGCCGCCGTTGCCCCAGCCAGATACTGACCGATACTGAGCAAGCCACAACCCAAGGGCGAGACCGACACCGTGGAGAAACGTCCGCCACGCAACTGACCCAAGGCGGCCGCCAAGGTCGCCTGCAAGCTCATGGCTGAACTGAGTACAGCCAGATAATCCAGACCCAGCGTGCCCGACGGGCCACTGGAGCGTCCATGCACGGACAAGATACCGCTGGCGGCCTGCATGCTCAGCTCGCTGATCGCGGCTTGCGTCATGCCACCTGCCTCGGTTTCCAGACGCGTGCTAATCGTTCCAAAATCAGGCGAATGCAGGCTGAATGCTGCTTCGTCTTGCTGGCCTGCGGCTTGCTCGGACAAACCCAGCAATCGGGCCTGACGGCTCAAGGCAGCGGGCAAGCCCTGCCAATACGGGGGCTGTGAGCCCATCTGCCAACGTAATCCGCAGCCATGTAGTAATTCAGACATAGTTCCAAACCAGAGTGATGCGCACGCCAAGTGCTGATTGCAGAAACCAGCACTTGCACCATGAAAATCCAGACCAGACGGTCTTAGCCCCCTGCTACGGCAGGCAGTACGGTCAGGCTGTCGCCAGCACGGGTGGCGGTTTTCAGGCCATCACTGAAACGGATGTCCTCTTCGTTCACGTAAATGTTCACGAAACGATGCAGGTCTTCGCCGCTCATCAGGCGTGCCTTGATGCCGGGAAACTGACCTTCAAGATGCTCGATCACTTCGCCTACCGAAGCGCCCTGGGCCTGGACTTTCTTCTCGCCGTTCGTCAGTGGACGCAGCAAGGTCGGAATAGAGACTGAAATGGACATGCTTAAAACTCCTTTGAAATAGTGGTTTCCAACAGCCGGGACGCACGCTCCCTTGGGGGAGCGACGCTGTTCCCTAGACAATCACAATGGTTTCTTCGGTCACACCGCCATCGATAATCCGGAAGGAACGAACCGGCACGGTGGCCTGATCCCAGGTGGACACGATCAGGTAATGCAGTTCGGGATGGCCCGCAAAATCAATGTCGTCCTTACTGGGAAAAGCCTGGCTGGCGGTGTGGGAGTGGTAGATCACGCAGCACTCCTGATCGTCCTCATCCAGACGGCGGTAGACCTGAAATTGCTCGCGCGAATCGAACTGATAAAACACCTCCGAGGCCGCCCGGTTTTGCATGGGCAGCACGCGTTCTGCGATCAGCGAACCCTCCTGGGCGGCAATCAGTCCGCATGCCTCGATGGGGTGATCCTGCTTGGCATGATTCAAAACTTGCTCCAGGGCAGAACGACGAATCTGCAAGGCCATGATGTGCTCCCTCCCGGACTTAGTAAGACGCCAATTCGGGAGCGACCTGCTCCACCCAAGCCAGCACGCCACCTTCCAGATTGCGCACCTTGGGAGCATTCAACTTGATCAGCTCTTCGCACACGGTCCTGGAACGCGCACCGGAGCGGCACGAAATCACCAGATCCGCATTCGGACCAAAAGCAGCCAGAATCTCGGCGGCGACGGTGGGAGATTTGGGCATCAGAATCGCGCCAGGAATGTTCACGATTTCCCATTCATTGGGATCGCGCACGTCCACCAGGACAGGGGCCTGCTCTTGGTCCAACAGCTCTTTCAACTCCAGCACAGTCATGACAGGCACGGGGATGGCCATGGCATCAGCCGGTGGGTTCAGGCCGCAGAAGGTTTGGTAATCGCCCAGCTCGGTCACGGGCTTGCGATTGGGCAGGCGGCGGATGGGCAGTTCGCGGTAGCACATATCCAGTGCGTCGTAAGCGATCAGGCGGCCGATCAAAGGATCGCCAATGCCGGTAATCAGCTTGATGGCTTCGGTGGACATGATGGAGGCAATCGAGGCGCACAAGACACCAAACACACCGCCCTGCGCGCAAGAAGGAGCCAGCTCGGGCGGTGGGGGCTCGGGGTACAGGTCGCGGTAGTTCAAGCCTATGCCACCAGGTGCGTTTTCCCAGAACACCGAGACCTGGCCTTCAAAGCGGAAGATCGAACCCCAGACATAGGGTTTATCGGCCAGCATGCACGCGTCATTGACCAGATAGCGGGTCGCAAAGTTGTCGGTGCCGTCCAGAATCAGGTCGTAGCGCGAGAACAGTTCGACCGCCATCTCCGGCTCCAACCTGTCGGTATACGTTTCTACCTTGATATGGGGGTTCAGCTTGTGAATCGCCCGTTTGGCGCTTTCCACTTTCAGCTCGTCAATGCTGTCTACGGTGTGAATGATCTGGCGCTGCAAATTGGATTCATCCACCCGGTCAAAGTCGATGATGCCCAGTGTGCCCACCCCGGCTGCGGCCAGATATAGCAAGGTAGGTGAGCCCAGGCCCCCTGCCCCGATGACTAGCACTTTGGCATTTTTGATGCGGCGCTGGCCTTCCATGCCCACATTGGGAATCAAGAGGTGACGGCTATAACGGTTAACCTCTTCGCGACTTAAAGGCTCACCGGGCTCAACTAATGGGGGCAAGGTCATAATGACTCCTGGTTAAATACATATGAATACGAACAAGACTTATTCTCAAATATGACCGAAAATGACACAATAGCCTTTGAGTTCTAATTTCTATGCGAAACGGAGCAAAAACGATGAACGCCAGCGCAACCTGCACACGCTGGCGTTTTCAGGCCCTGACTTACTGGCTACGCAGCAAAACTTCGGTACTGGCACCGACGCTTTGACGCACACGCCAAGCCAGTACAAAGGCAAGCAGAACGCCCAGGGTAAGCACGCCCAGCATGACAAGCTGGCCGAAACGATCCAGCACGATACCGGCGGCAATGGGAACGGCCATACGGGCCAGGGTGAAGATGGTCGACTGCAAACCGTAGTCCGAGGCATTGCGCTGTCTACGGGTAAAGAACATGGTCAGCCCAAAAAGCAATGCCGACACAGCCCCCATGCTGGCCGCAATCAACAGGGCACTGCTGATCAGCCACACCGGCCCCAGCTTGGCCCAGACCGAGACCATCAACAGAATCAGGGATAGCAAGGCCGCCAGCAGATAAATCGGAATGGCACGCGCGGCACCCAGAAATGACGCCAAACGTCCGCCAATCAGGCTGAACACGGCACCGGTAATGCCACCGGCAATCCCTACCGTCCAGGCCACCTCTTCCAAAGGCATGCCCTGGTCCAGCATCAAGGGTTTCAAGTAGAACCAGACAGCACCAATAAAGGGGAAGCTTGTCAGTAGCAGGCTGGTCCATTGCCTGGCACCTTCCTGCCCGAAAAAACTGACCCAATCGGCGACGAAACCGGGCAGTGCCTGCTCGGTCTCAGCCGCTTGCAAGCCGGCTTGGGAGCGCAAAAAGACAAAGGGCAAACAACCAATCACCAGCCCCAGGCCCATCAAGGCAAACGGTGCCTGCCAACCCCAGCGGGCCTGCACCAGCACCATCACTCCCGCCCCGACGATCGCGCCCAGAAACAAGGCGGCAGAACGAATACTGCCTGCACGCAACTGCTCGTCTCGCGGCAGGTATTGCACCGCCAAGGCATTCAAGGGGATGTCCATCCAGGTCGCCACAATGCTGATGGCAAAGGTCAGGGCAAACAGCAGGGTCCGCTGATCAATCAGATTCTCGCGGCCTATGCCTACATACAAAGCCAACAACAAGACCGCCATCAACCACAGCCAATGCACAAAATGCCCACCGCCCAGGCGGACACGCTGCACCGGCATGGCCAGCACCAGTTTGAAAATGGCGGGCAAGGCCGCCAGCTGGAACAAGCCTATCTCGGTGCCGGACCAGCCGTGCTGGCGCATCACCAGGGGCATACCCAGCATCAGGTAAATACTGGGGACAGCCAGCACCAGATTCATCCAGCCAAACAGCAGCTGCGCCCCCCATGCTTTCCACGTCTTCATTCTCATCACCCTTTGCACGCCTTGCGTGCAATCAATGCAGTGACGGGCGCAACCGGAAAGCGCACCTCATCAAACTGCTGAACATCATCAAATCCGGCTTGTTCCAGCAACTGGGCCAACTGCCCTTCCGGCAGCACCTGGCGGCCTTGCATGCGCATATGCAGGTAGTAATGCAAAATCCGTCTGGCCTTGCTGACCTCGGTATGCACTTCGGCGTGACAGCACACCAGCACCCCACCGGGGCGCAGCGCGCGATACAGACGGGCCAGCAAAGCAGGAATATCCGGTACAAAATGCAGCACGGAAGAGCACCAGATCAGGTCATAATCCGCCCCGAAATCGTCCACCAGCAGATCACCAGCCAAGGTACTGACACGCGCTTCCAGACCGGCATCAAGAATTTTTTGCTGGGCGACGGCCGCCGCCGCTTCGTACTCGAACACCACGGCATTCAAGTCCTGCTGCTCTTGCGCCAAGGCGATGGCTACCAATCCTGGCCCACCACCCAAATCCAGCAGACGTTGCGCCTGCCAGAACTCCGGCACGGCTCCAAAAATTTCACAGGCCACCTCGGCCGTCACCGCCGTTTGTTCCTGGGCAATTTGCGAACGTGCCGCCGCTGCCCAGCCTTGCTGAATCAATGCCGGATCCGCGGGAGGCGATTTGCCATTACGCAGCAGCTCATCGAGCTGATTGCCCACCTGACGCAAGACGCCATGCCGAAACAGCAAGGCATCGCCACAATATTGCGCCGAACCCGGATTCAGATATCGCGCCGTTTGCGGCAGGCTGCGATAGCGTCGCTGACAGGTCCACTGACACTCCAGCAGCTCCAGACTCCACAACAATTCCAGCAGGTAGGCGGTGTTGTCGGCGTCCCACTTGAGTACAAGCGCAAG
Organism: Alcaligenes phenolicus; assembly: GCF_032063905.1. Lineage (NCBI taxonomy): Bacteria > Pseudomonadati > Pseudomonadota > Betaproteobacteria > Burkholderiales > Alcaligenaceae > Alcaligenes > Alcaligenes phenolicus. Next base: position 209,484 of record NZ_DAMBOE010000006.1, on the reverse strand, counting down.
TTCCTCCGCAGCGATAAACTGATCCAGATGCGCAAACACGCCATACCCCAAAGCCAGGCTCAAGGCATCTGCACTTAGACCCGCCAATTGCGCGTCCCAACAGGCTTGCAGAGCATGCGACTCCAGCAATTGCTCCGACAAAACGACTTCTCCTAGCGATCGATCCAGCACTGTTTTTTACCTCCGTGAATTTCACAATGGCCCTTCCCTCTGCCATCACAGCTAGAAATGATATATATTTAATGAGAATTATTTGCATTAAGATCTATGCTGAACGGAGCAATTCATATGCGAGGCGCTTTTAGCAGGAGAAATGATGAACACGCGCAAATTTGGCTATCGCTTAACCACGGATGAACCCAGGTCATGCCGCGCTCTGAGCGATGGCCGAGTCCGGCTGCAACTACCCGAAGAGCTGGGCCACTGCTATTCCGAATGCGTGGAACTGGAACAAGGGTTCTTGTTGGGCCGCTTGCACTACCACCCCAGCCGATCGCTGGTTGAGGAGAGCAACGGCCCGCACGCGGGCCGTGTCATTGTGGTGACGGTGGGTCTGCAAGGACAGTCGGCCTATCAGGGTCGGGAGAGTTCAGATCTGCTGTTCAAGGCAGGCCATACCACGGTGACGGCTTTCCGATCCCTGCGGGGGGAACGCCACTATCAAGAGGACCAGTCCGTATCGCAATTACGGCTGGTCATCAGCGAGACGGCCTTGAACAAATACGTGGGCCCGGAACGCGCAACCCAGTTGATGGATTGCGTGGGACTGCATCGTCTGTCTTTTCATGCCAGCAGCCAGGCCACCATGGCCCATGCTGCGGCACTGGCACGCTATATGCAGCCGTGCACCCCGGAGCAGCCCATTCATCACCACAGGCTGAATCTGCAAATCCATGCACTGAGCTTGCTGGCCGAGCAGTTCAACCGCCTGGCCCCGCCCGACGCCCCCAATAACGCCCCGTTATCGGTAGAAGATATTCAGCGGGTCGAGCGAGCACGCGATTTGCTCAGCTCGCAACTGGACCAGCAAATCACGGTGGAGTATTTGGCGACGACGGTGGGCATTAACGAGCACAAACTTAAAGAAGGTTTTCGCTATCTGTACGACAACACGCCTATCGGCCTGCTGCTGGAACTGCGTATGCGCAAAGCCTATACCTTGCTGGAGTCCGGCCAACAAGTGGCCCAGGCCGCCTGGCAAGTCGGCTACAAATACCCCAATAATTTTTCCGTCGCCTTTACGCGCTACTTTGGCCGCTCGCCCAAATCCATTTTTGGCAACAAGCGCGCCTAAACCCTTGTAATTCCGCTGTTTTCGGCCTCTGCATTCATAGAGGCCCACCCTTCTTTCGGGCCGCCTCCTGCGGCCCTCTCTCTGAAAAGTTCCCCTCCTGCTTTGACAAATTCCTGCAATTGCAGCGGATTTCCGGTCCTGCATAGGAATTGCTCCGTCCTGCATATCAATCTAAGTGATAATTATTCTCATTAATGTGAATAATATCCCCGTGCCTTTCCTCACCTTTTGAGACAAGTGGTGAGCCTGGCCAGCAAACGGGAAGTATTTCCTCACGACAGATTGTTATTTTCGCACGGAGCCCTGGTTCGTTTTATGTCCGCTACCCTTTCACCCTACACAAAAAAACACGCGCTCAAGCCGCTGGTGTATGCCTTGATTCTGGCCTCCTGGGCCGGGCAGACACAGGCCCAAAGCGTGGGCAGCGCCCCACCCTCCTCCCGTCAGGACGAGAGCCAGGAAGACACGGACAGAGCCACTCGCCTGGACACTATTACCGTCGTGCGTGAAACCCGCGATGAAGCCGGCAAGGCCGATGTCTTCGAGAAAGACGTCTCCAATGTGTACGCCGGCAAAGAAGAAATCGAGCTGTACAAGGGCAGCTCCGTGGGGGACTTGTTCAAGGGTTTGAACGGTGTCTATGCGGGGGACTCGCGCAACAGCGGCGCGCTGGACCCGAACATTCGCGGTATCCAGGGTGAAGGCCGAATTCCACTGACGATTGACGGCACGGAACAGGCAACATCGGTCTGGCTGGGACCGGCCGGGGTGGCCAACCGCAACTATGTTGATCCCAATATGATCAGCAGCATTCTGGTGGAAAAAGGCGTGTCGGCAACGTCGGGGGCCAGCGGGATTGGCGGATCGGTGCAGATCCGCACGCTGCAGGTGGAGGATATTGTCAAACCGGGCGAGAGCTTCGGGATTGAGCTGAAGGCGGAGACAGCGACGAATTCGACCAAGCCGAATGAGCGTTCATTCGGAGTGTTCGGTAAAGACTACAGGGACATCCCTGGCGCAGTATTTGACAAGAGTGGTACTAACGGCGTCATTCTGCCGGGATCCGTTTCGCCAGAGCGTATGCCTAAAGAAGGCAATGGCGGCAAGAACTTCAACTTCGAAGACCACTCCTATCGCTTGGCAATCGCAACCAAACAAGAGAACTTTGACCTGCTGGCTGCATACAGCTACCGCAGTCGCGGCAACTATTACAGCGGTAAAAAGGGTAGCGAGAAGTACGAGCACGACTCATGGCAGGAAGATGCGAAGAACGATAAAAGGCCGGGCTTCTCATCCCCAAGCATCAGCTACATCGCCAAATATTTCCGCCCCGGTGAAGAGGTCCTGAACACTTCCAGCGAACTGGAAACCACCCTGCTCAAGGGAACGCTGCGCTTACCTCACGATCAAGCCATTGATATGAGCTACATGCGCAGCAACCATACCTTTGGCGAGAGTGTGCCTTGGAACGTGGTCTGGGCCGTGCATGCGCTGGATGGTCAGGGCGAAAAAAAGATTCTGCAAAACGAGAACCCCTATAGCAAGGTCAAACAAGACACCTGGAATCTGAACTACTCCTGGAACCCCGAAGGTAACCGTTTCATCAACTTGAAAGCCGGCGCCTGGATTACCCAAAGTGACAGTGCTCGCCATCAGAACGGTGACGTTATCTATGGCACTCAAGGCGACGGGTGGAATGGTCGGGATAACGCGTGGGATGACTATACGGACTGCCACGTCCTGGGCAGAGATCTACCCATGTGTGCCAACGTCCCTACGACTCCACCCGATAAAGAATCCAATGCGGATGGTCGTTTCAACATTGTGCCTCGCGCCTTGCAAATTACCGATCACCGTCGCACAGGTTTGAACCTGAGCAATGAAATGACTTTGCACCCCACTCTGGACTTGAGCTTGCAAGCGGACTTTACGCGCGAAAAACTCAAACAGCATGACGCTTCGGAAAACCTCACGCACCTGACTGAACTGAACTGGGGCGTAAACCATATGGGGCCGCGTTCGGGCACCCGCCAACAATGGAACTTTGGTTTTAATTTTGATTGGCGCCCGATCGATTGGTTGCAGGTGAATGCTGGCGCTCGTTACAGCGACTATTGGTCGTATGACGACAAGCTGGCCGAGATGCGTAGCCAGCAGCATAAGGATTGGGCTATTAGGCCCGCTCTGACGGGCTACAACTATCACGTAAAACGCTTGATGACGAATCAGGAAGTCGCTGATTACGAGGGGAAAATCATTGAAACCAAGCTCCCCATTTACAAACAATATGAAGAAGACTGGCAATTCATCTCGGACCTCGACCCAAGCTTGTTAGAAGCTGTTTTTGGCCATACGACAAAACAATCATTTGAAGACTATCTCGGTAAAGCTTTCCATGAAGGCAAGGTGAACGGCTATCGCTACACAGACGAAACAGTTTTTGTACCGTCAGGCGACAGCCACAAAGATTTTGTGGCCAACAACCCGTTCACAAATGGCGAGATTAATGCAAGCGAAAAAGTGACTGATGCACAAGGTCAAAAGGGCACAGCTGATAAATATATTGCGTCGAATGCCGACCGGACACCGGTGTATCAAGACGAATCTGAAATACCCAATAAATGGGAGGAACCCAAAAAGCAGAAAGATCATGCATGGGTTCCCCATATCGGACTGACTGCCTTTATCACAGATGATATTCGTGTGTATGCACGATATAACGAGTTTGTCCGTTTCCCTAGTCTGTTTGAGTCCTCCATGGCGATGACAGGCAGCAGCAAACGCTCCACAGGTGTCGCAATTAGCCCGGAGCATGCCTATAACTGGGAAATCGGTTATGCCCACAACCTGAGCAGCTACTTCCCCAGCCTGGACTATGCAGACGTCAGGATCAATTATTTCAATAACCGCATCAAAGACTATATAGACCGAGACTGGGACTTCAATGTCGTCCAATTTGCCGAGAAAAAAATGTCCGGCATTGAACTGCAAGCTCGAGTGGATAGCGGTAAATACTTTGCCAACTTTGGTGGTACGTATCGCCTGAAACAACAGCTATGCGACCACGATTACGCGCGAACCTTCAGCCCTATCCCAGGAGCAGCAAGTGGCCGTGAAGTTCCAGGCTGCATGGATGGGGGATTCCCAAGGACATTTGCCAGAACCAGCCTGCAACCCCAGTACTCACTGAATCTGGATGTGGGTGCGCGTCTCCTGGAAAAGAAACTATTGCTGGGCGCACGCGCCGTTTATCACAGTGCTGCCAAAAATAAAGATGAGGGTGCTTTTGGCGCTATCGGCTGGGCCTATAACCGCGCCAACTACTGGAACCCGATCCTGGTCTTCGACGCCTACGCCAGCTATCAGGTGCAGAAGAACCTGAATGTAGATGTGGCGATCAGCAATCTAACCAATCAGTACTACCTAGACCCCATGGCCCGCACCTCTATTCCGGCCCCTGGACGGACAGTGCGCGTCGGTATGACAGCACGTTTTTAAGTTAATCAGTTTTTTTGGTCGTTTTCGTAAAAACGCCCTTTTTCTTCACTTAATGGAGTTCGTAATGAAAGCAAGTCTGAATGTACAAAAACTGGCTATTGTTTCGGCTTTCCTGCTGGCCTCCGCCAGCAGCTTCGCTGCCCCGGTAGCTGGTGGTGCTTCAAAGAAATTTGTAGTGGCCGACAAAGAGTCCACGATGATGGCTAAAGGCGAGGCAGGCATCTCCATGCCCGGCACCGATCCTTACAACGCGAACCCAGCCGATCAGTCGGGTGTGGTCAGCTTCAAGAGCGGTCCCATTTGGCAAACAAACCAGGTCTTAAGCAACACAGATGGCCATGGCTATATTCAAATGCCTGTAGGCACCAAGATCTCCGAGACATGGCGCCACACTATTAGCAGCGGCGTAGGCGCAGGCACCCAAATCTACGCCTACCGCCAAATGAACGACCCACTGACAGGCTACCCACACTTCGGTGGTGAGGTTGTCGCCAAAGTACCAGGTCAAGAAGTGTATTTTGGTGAATGGGCTCCTCGTGTAGCAAACCCCAGCCAAGGCAGCAGCACGGACCTGAATCTGAGCCATGCTGACCGCACGGTGTTCTACACTGGCGAAAACCCCACCACGGCCATGCCTAACCTGGTCAATGCCAAGTACGACGTTGTAGGTGTCAACCAATACAACCCCGGCACCCAGGCTGGTATCTCCAAAGGCACCCTGACCGCCAACTACGGTGGTGGTACAGGTACCCTGGCTGGTCTGGTTGGTACGGTAGTTTTCAATGGCACGACCATTAACTCCAATGGTACTTTCGCCAAGAACTTCACCGACTCGTCCAAAATTGAAGGTCAATTCTACGGCGCTGCTGCTGATGCGCTGGCTGGCATTTACTACAACACCCCAGGTGGCTCTGGCGACATGGCCTTCGGCGGTGCCAAGCAGTAATCCGCCTCTGACAACACCCTAGTGTTGCCATAAGAAAAGGGGGATCGACAAGCTCGATCCCCTTTCTCTCCGGACCCTGCGTCCATCTCCCCTTTTTCTTGCAAGGTTTTCATTCATGCATGGGCGAGCCCTTCCCCTTTTGTGCCTGCTGCTGGCCATGGCATCCAGCGCGGTGCAGGCCAACGACGACGATACGCGCCGACTTCTGAATCAAATCGACCGAAATCTGAACGAACGCGAACGCTCCCATTTAGTGGAAGAAACCCCGCCCGATGTGGACCCATCAGCCCTGATCACCATCAACGGCACAACCTATAGCGTCGATGCCACGCTGACCGATCTGGAACCGGCCATTTATGTCGCCATCAATCTGCAGCAGTGGGCCAAGGTGGATCAGTTTGTAGAAAAGTATCAGGAGCTGCCCGGCCACAACCCTGCCCTGGTGCTGATGGCTCAAGGGATGGTGGCCCGTAGCAAGGACAATCACAGCCTGGCTATCAGCAAGCTGCGCCAGGCTCAGGAAAGCGATCCGAACATGATGCGCGCCAAGCTGGAACTGGCCCGCCTGTTGTTCGAGGACTATCAATCCAGCGAAGCCAAGGAGCTGTTCAGCCAGATTTCCTCTGCCGGTATTCCTGATGAAGTGCGCCCGGTGATCGAAGGCTTCCAGGGTGCCCTACAAGACCGCAATGCCTGGCACGGTTCCGCCTCGATTGGCTTGGGCTACAACAGCAATATCAACAAAGAAAACGGCCAGGAAGACACCTTCTTTACCTGCTATTTCTTTGGGTGCTTTCCGTCGGTGCGCAAGATGCCGGACCCGGTCAAATCCACGGCCATGGTCTACGACCTGACCTTGAACCGGCGCTTCCAGCTAAGCGGCAACCACAATCTGCTGCTGCGCGGTCTGAGCTACGGCAATCTGTACGACAAGCACAAGGAAGCCGAGCCCAAGGACATTTATTACAGCGACAACACCAGCATTATTTACGCGGGCTACAACTATCAGGATGCTAAAAACGATCTGTCGATTACGCCCTTGTTCGAGAACAATTACACCAACCGTCGCACCAGCTATCAGTCCTGGGGCGGGCGCGTGGACTGGAAGCACAATCTTAGCGACAGGCTGCAAGTAGGCGTGAATACCCAGCACAAGAGCCTGTCCTACAAAGGCGATTTACGGCAGTACTTTGAAGGCGTCAAAGAGAACCAGATAGGCTTGTACGGCTCGTATCTGATCGATGCAAAAACCGTGGTCTACGGGGGCCTGAATTACACCCGTAATCTGCAGTCTCAACAAACCGCACAAAGCCGCAGCTATATGGCAAACCTGGGAATTTACAGAGCCTTTGATGCGGGCTTCAACATCAACGCCACGGCACTGTACCGGCAGACTCGACACGATGCCGCGGACTTGTTCCTGGGCGGGCTGCGCAAGGATCGCCAGCAGATTTATATCCTGAACGTGGGCATGCCACGCTTCGCCTTCAAAGGCATTACGCCCAATCTATATGTGAAGCACACCTTCAACAACAGCAATATCGACTGGGCATTCAAATACAAGCAAACCGAAGTCGCGCTGAAGCTGGAAAAGCGTTTTTAAGCAGGGACTTCTTCGACCTTGGCAACTGATCGAGTGCCGTCCCCTTTTAGCATCAAGTGCCTGAAGCGACAGGTATCTTTTTTAGTGGCAGGGAGCGTCGTGTCATTGTTGAGAGAAGCGCTTCCAATGATGTATCGGGGTCCTGTGGCAAGTCTCCATGCCTAGCGGCAGCGTGTAGATCAGCCCTTCCCGTAATGCTGGTCCAAGAGACAGGACTATAAGGTCTTGTTCCCTGGATAAAACACGCAACAAGCATGAGACTATGATGAGCTTGCAGGGCCGACCGCCCTGCATTTGCTTTGTCTGCTTGCGTTGCGCCCTATTGCGGCCCCAGGCCCGGACAAAAAAAACCACAAAATTTGCCAAGTGAAAGCCCGGTTGACCATCAGCCGGGATATAGTCGAGCAATCGATTTTCCTTAGCAGACAGAATACTTATCCCTTGGAGTCTTTCCCCATGCTTGGCCAAGAAAAAGAAACTCGCTCTGATACCAGCCCTCAAGACAGCGCCTTTCTGGAAGAAAAAGCCTTCCGCGCCCGTACTGTGCTGGTCTTTGGCACCATCACGGATAAGCTCGCCTCGGAAACCGTGCGCAAGCTGCTGGCGCTGGATGCCGAATCCACCGCCCCCATCACCATGATCGTGTCCTCGCCCGGTGGGCACCTGGAATCGGGCGACGCCATCCATGATGTGGTGCGTTTTATTTCCTCGCCCGTCACCATGGTCGGTACCGGTTGGGTTGGCAGTGCTGCCACCCACCTGTTCCTGGGTGCGGCCCGCGAGCGCCGCGTGTGCCTGCCTCAAACCCGTTTTCTGATTCACCAACCTAGCGGTGGCGCCGGTGGTCAGGCCAGCGATATGGCCATTCAAGCGCAGGAAATCATGAAAGCGCGCGAACGTATCGCTCAGGTGATTGCCCGTGAAACTGGCCAGCCTATCGAGCGTGTGCGTGACGATATCGAGCGCGACAAATGGATGGGTGCCGAGGAAGCCATTGAATATGGCCTGATCTCGCGCATTATCGAGCGCCGTGACGAACTACTGCCCGCCAGCAAGTAAATATCACCTGAGAGCCCCATCATGCTGACTATTCTTGGCAGAGAATCCTCCATCAATGTGCGCAAAGTCATGTGGACCTGCGCGGAGCTGAATCTGGAATTTGAGCGGCAGGATTGGGGCATGGGTTTCAAGGACGTGAACACGGACGAGTTCCGTGCGCTGAATCCCAACGCAAAAATCCCCGTCCTGCTGGATGGGGATCGCGTGCTGTGGGAGTCCCATACCATTGTGCGTTATCTGGCCAATCGCCAGTCACCAACGGCCTTGTATCCGCAAGATGCCTGGCAACGCGCCAAAGTGGATCAATGGCTGGACTGGCAAGCATCCGAACTGAACCCGACCTGGACTTATGCGTTTTGGGGTTTGGTACGTCAATCGCCCAAGCATCAGGATGCAGCACAAATTCAGGCATCCCTGGCGGCCTGGACGAAGGTAATGTCGATTCTGGACAAGCACTTGGCGCAGACCCCAGACTATGCCGCCGGATCGGAGTTCAGCTTGGCCGATATTATTCTGGGCCTGTCGATTCACCGCTGGCTGAATACGCCATTTGATCGTCCGGTGCTCAAAGCGACCGAAGACTACTACCATCGCCTGGCTTCACGGCCTGCCTTTGTAGAGCAATGTGCCGGTTTCCCCTAAGCACCGCATTGCCTTGCCTGACCAAAGCCGCCTGCTGTGTTCGCGGCTTTTTTTATGCGTGACTAAACATCGCGCCCCTTTTACCAAACGCGAGATGTAGACATGGACGAAACCATCCGAGTGGGCTGCGGTGCAGTCATTATGCAAAACGGCAAAATCCTGCTACTCAAACGGGTGCGCGCACCGGAAGCCGAGCACTGGGGTATACCGGGTGGCAAAGTGGACTGGCTGGAGACACTGGAGCAGGCCGTCACGCGGGAAATTGCGGAAGAAGTGGGCCTGCGTCTGGAGAGCCTGGAGCTGTTGGTCAATGTGGACCAGATTGATACCGACAAGAGCGAGCACTGGGTAGCGCCAGTCTATTTGGTGAACTCTTTCACCGGCCAAGCCGTAGTGCAGGAGCCTGAGAAACACAGCGGCATGGACTGGTTTGCCTTGGACCAACTGCCAGAACCTTTGACGGTGGCGACCCAGGTGGCGGTGGCTGCAATCAAAAAACGTATAGCGTGAAACCGTTAAGTCAGAGACTGCACTAATACTGAGGTGAACGACAGGACCACGAACAAGGGCAAGGGCAACAGCAAAGGCAAGCCAGCCGAATCCAGTCCCAGTCCCAGTCCCAGTCCCACTTATAGTTTGGCGCCAGATAACTGGCAAACGCCGCATCAGTCAGCCGCCGGTTTTGTAATATACTTTTCCGCATGCGCGCCCTGGGTCCCCGTTTCGTTTTCCGCGAAATCCGAGTTTGGCAACTTCTGTTTTGCCTGGCTCTGCTGGCCTACGTCTGTCGCGCCATCGTCCCCGCGGGCTACATGCCTACCCGCTCTGCACAAGACAATGGCTTTGCCATTACCTTCTGTACCGCAGGTAATCCAGCCAATACACTCTGGATTGATCTGGTCGGCCAGGATGGTCAGGCGAATTCCGATACGCATCCAAACCAGCAGGATTGTCCCTTTGGCATCGCGGCGTCACCCGCCTTATTGCCGACTCTCGACACACCAGTTCTGATCAGCCTGATCACGTATCGGCCGGTTTTACTGGTCGAAAGCAATCAAACCCGGCCACCGCTACCTGCACAAGGCCCGCCTTTAGGTTCACGCGCCCCACCCTTGCTCCTCGCTTGATATGTCTCCGTCCTTGGACGGTCTCTCTTTTTCTATCTAGCCGAGGTTTTCCATGTCGATTTCTTCTACGTCTTTCCGTGCCACTCTGGGCATGGCTGCTGTGCTGTTCGCCTCTTCTGCTGTTGCCCACGTTTCCCTGCAAACCAAGCAAGCCCCGGTAGGCAGCAGCTACAAGGCTGTTCTGTCCGTGCCGCATGGTTGCAAGGGCTCTGCCACCACCAAAATCCGCGTCCGCATTCCCGAAGGTGTGGTCGGTGTCAAACCACAACCCAAAGCAGGCTGGACGCTGGAAACGGTAAAAGGTGACTACAAGCAGGCCTATACGCGTTGGGGTGCCAAGGTCAGTTCCGGTGTTCAGGAAGTGGTCTGGGCTGGCGGCCCCTTGCAAGACGAGCACTATGACGAGTTCGTATTCATCAGCTACCTGGCCGATGAGCTCAAGCCCAATAGCACGCTCTACTTCCCGGTTGTTCAGGAGTGTGAACAAGGCGTGGAACGCTGGATTGATCAAGCAGCTCCGGGCACCAAGGAAGCCGCTGACCATTCCGACGCCCCTGCTCCTGCGCTGCAACTCTTGCCCAAGCCTTAAACACCCAGGCGGCTGGTGCCCTTGGGCATCAGCCTGAAGGAGATCTTATGCAAACGCATACCCTGCGTGGGCAGGCGTGTTGCCACCCACTGGTCGTGTTGCTGATTGCCTTGCTGTTGCTGGCCTGGGCACCAGTTCTGTATGCCCATGCGTCCCTGGTGGCCAGCAAACCCGATAGCGGCACGGTGCTGGCCCAGGCTCCCCGAACGGCCAGCCTGAGCTTCAATGAGTCTGTCTCGCCCTTGCTGATGAAACTGATTCGTCCCGACGGTTCCTCCGAGGAACTGGGGGACGTTCTGCTGCAAGACCAGCGGCTGGAACTGGCCTTGCCGCCCATGGAGACCGAAGGCACTTATGGGCTGAGCTGGCGAGTCATTTCTGCTGACGGCCATCCCGTAGGCGGGACGCTGACGTTTTCCGTTGGGACACCCAGCGCCAATCTGGTGGAAGGTGCCAGCAGCAATACCCTCAGAAACAGCCTGATCTGGCTGGCCCGACTCCTGGGCTATCTGGGTCTGTTTACGGGGATAGGCTGGGTGATCTACCGCGCCCTGATCCCGACATCAAACGACGCATCAAACCCGCAAAGTCGTATCGCGCCGCGCATGTTGGCTATAGGTGCCGTCGCCTTATTGCTGAACCTGGGCCTGGTCGGTGTCGATGCGCTGGACTTGCCCTTGTCCGCCTTGTTCAGCACGGCGGCCTGGAAAACGGCGGCATCCACCTCGATGGGCTTGGCGGTGCTGCTAGGCTGGGTCGCCCTGGCCTGTGCCGCCCTCTCCTGGAAAGCAAGAAACGTCACTAGTCAGAAATGGCTGGCTGTTTTGGCGCTGATTCTTTTGGGCGCTTCTCTGGCTTCCAGCGGCCATGCCAGCACGGCCGATCCCGCCTGGCTGTCCCGGCCCAGTGTCTGGCTGCATGTCGTGGCGGTGACACTCTGGATTGGGTCCTTCCTGCCTTTGGCCTACGCGCTTCAACATGCTCAGGAATCCCGCTTGCTGACGCTGTTCTCTCGCTGGATTCCCGCCGTCCTGCTGATCCTGATTCTGAGCGGAGCTGCGCTGATCTACGTGCAATTCGATCAGCTCGCCTCGCTATGGGAAAGCCGATATGGTCAAGTGCTCAGCGCCAAGCTGATTCTGGTTCTGCTCTTGCTGGGCCTGGGAGCCTACAACCGCTATCGCCTGACTCAAGCCGTCTTGCAACAGCGTAGCGATGCTCGGCAAGCTCTGCGACGTGTGGTTCGTCTGGAATATGTGTTGGTAGTGCTGATCCTGGCCGTGGCCGCTTTGTGGCGCTTTACCCCACCTCCACGCGCCTTGGCCCAGCTCGTCCCACCCACCATTTCCAGTCATATCCATACCGAAGCAGGCATGGCGGACTTGCTGTACATCCCGGCTACAACACAGCACCCGGCCATTCTGACCGTCTCTTTATACGAGCCGGATTTCAGCCCCTTGAAGGCTCAAGAAGTAGAGGTCATTTTCAGCAACCCGCAGGCCGGGGTGGAGTCCATTACCTTTCCGGCGGAACTCACGCGTCAGGATCAATGGGAGGTAAGCAATATCCAGCTACCGCATCTGGCCAGCTGGAATATTCGTATTCAGGTGCTGATTTCAGACTTTGAACGTATTCACCTGGATAGCACGCTGAATCTGCAAGCCGACTAAAGCCGGCGTCCCGAACTCAGAAGGGTTTCATATAACGCTTGGTGGCCTCGATAAAGGCGCGAACATTGGGATGATGTTTGCGCCCGCCTTCAAACAGTAAAGACACGGGCAAGGCTGGCGCTTCATCATCGCGTAGCAAAGGCTCCAGCCGCCCGGCCTCTATCTCGCCCGCCACCTGATAAGACAGGGTGCGCAACACACCCAGACCCGCTACCGCTGCGGCAATTGCCGCATCCACATGGCTGACGGACAGGCGCGGCACCCCACCCGCACGACGCACCTCATCCAGCCCCCAACCGCGATGCGGCCCGCCTTCATCCTCGACCCAAATCAAATCGTGATGCCGCAAATCTGCCAATGAAGCCGGTCTGCCTTTACGCGCCAGATAGTCGGGACTGGCACTGAACACACGCCGAACTTCTCCGACCGGCACCACATGCAAGGAGCTGTCCGGCAAGTCGGCAATGCGGACCGCAATATCTATCCCTTCCTCTACCAATCGCACCAGGCTGTCGCGCAGAATCAGGCGAATTTGCAGTTGTGGATGCAGGCGCAACAACTCCAGCACCACCGGCATCACATACATTTTTCCGAACATGACCGGGGCCGTGACCGTCAGGGTGCCGCTGGGTTCGGAACGGCTCCCCTGCACACTTTCCACCGCCTGATCGATCTGGGCGATCCCTGCCCGGCAGCGCTCCAGAAACAGGCTGCCCTCTTCCGTCAGCCGCACGCTGCGCGTGGTGCGCATCAGCAATTGCACGCCCAGGCTGGCCTCCAGCGCTGCGATGGTACGCGATACCGTGGTGGGCGACATATTCATGCGCCGCCCGGCCTCGGCAAAGCTGGCCTGCTCTGCCACACAGATAAAAGTACGTAGTGTTTTCAGCCTGTCCATACGCCCCACCATCAAAGACTATGCTCAATAATCGCAATAATGAAGTGCAATTTTAGGCGATTGTTTCCCACTGCCATAGAAAGCAGAATGAATACCTCTTGTTTATGACTGGTGAACTGCCATGAAGCTCTATCACTACGCCCTGTCCGGCCACGCCCATCGCGCCGCCCTGTTTCTGTCTTTAAGCGGCTTGCCCCATGAGTTGATCGAGGTCGATATGGCGGCCAAGGCGCACAAACGGGCGGAATTTCTGGCCCTGAATGCCTTTGGGGAAATTCCCGTACTGGATGACGATGGCCAGATCATTGCCGACTCGCTGGCAATTCTGGTCTATATCGCCCGCAAGATTGGCCCCTCACACTGGCTGCCCAGCGATCCGTATCAGGAAGCGCAAGTACAGCGCTGGCTGTCCGTGGCGGCGGGCAAGATTGCCTACGGCGCCTGTGCGGCTCGATTGGTCACCGTGTTTGGTGCCAGCTTCAATCCCGAAGAAGTGATTACGCGCGCCCATGCCACCTTGGCTACCCTGGAACACAGCCTGAAAGACCAGCGCTGGATTGCCGGAACCGAAGATCCCACGATTGCGGACATTGCCCTGTACAGCTATGTAGAACGTGCCCCCGAGGGCAATGTGGATTTGTCCGCCTATCCCCGCGTTCAAAGCTGGCTGCGCCAGATCGAGGCCTTGCCCGGCTTTATTCCCTTTCAGAAAACCCGCGCCGGTCTGCAAGCCTGACGACGCCCTTGGAGCCCAAACACATCATGAACTTCAACAAACTGGAGCTGGACCATATAGGCATACGGGTAACGGACCTGGACATTGCCGAAGCCTTTTACGCCAAGCTGGGTTTTCTGCGCGACCCCGACGAGTTTGCGCCCCAGGCCAAAGCCTGCGGCCTGGTTCACACCAACGGAATGCGTATTCACTTGATCTATAACGGCCTGGCCGCAGAGGAAGGTAATGTGCTGCTGGATGCGCCTGTGAAGCGGCCCGGCTACACCCATGCCGCCTTCATTATCGACAGCATGGACAAGTTGCTGAACTGGCTGGAGCGGGAGAAGATTCGCGTCAGTGAAGGCCCGGTGATGATGGGGCATGGCCGTCGCATGGTCTGCTTCATCCGCGACCCGGATTTGAATGTGCTGGAATTTAACGAGATTCTGGCGGCCTAGTTTGGTACGCAACGTAGGTGCATAACAGCCCCGGCAAGTATTCAACGCTTGCCGGGGAGTTGCTCCAGCTTTTTCTGACAGACCTGAGCCGCCCTGAATTACGTTGACACTTCCCCTCCATCAAAGAAGAGTCAACGGAGACAAGGAGTTCGACAGCTTGATACGCAAGAGACCCGCCCCTTTATCCAGACCCTTCTCTGTTTTGCCAACAAGTCAGCCTCCGACTAGCGCATCAAGGCTTCGATCGCCGCAATGGCCACCTCCACCCCATCTTCCTTCTCCATATCCCGCGCGATGTCTTGAGCACGGGCCCGCACAGCGTCTTGCTGAACAAACTCCAAAGCCGCTTTCAGCTGAGCACTATTGACCCGTTTTCCGGACAAAGGCTCCGGCGCCACACCCAATAAGGCCAGCCTGTGTGCCCAGAAAAACTGATCGCCCGCAAAGGGCAAGACAATGGACGGCACACCCGCTCTGGCTGCTGAATGCGTAGTGCCCGAACCGCCATGATGAATCACAGCGGACATGCGGGGGAATAAATGCTGATGCGGCACCTCGCCCACCTTGAAGAAGTTGTCCGGCAAGACCGCCTCTTGCATCCCACTCCAACCGGGGCTGAACACCACGCGGCGACCTTGCATGGCTTCAATCATCATTTCAACAAAGTGCACACGATCAAAACCGGCCATGCTGCCAAAGCCTATATAAATCGGTGCCTCCCCCGCTGCCAGGAAATCTTCCAGTTGCGCATCCATCGTCCAGTCCTGTGCCGGCATGATCCATTGACCACACAGCCGCGCATTGGCGGGCCAGTCTTTGGGGGGAGCCAGCAAGCTGGGGGAGACCCCGTACAACATGGGATGATCGGACCAGACCTTGTTCTGAGCGGGCAGCCCGCAGATCTGCTGCCGTGCCTGATTGGAGACCCGCTTGAACGCCCGCCACAGCAATGCATTCACCCATTCATGGCTACGTTTGTTCAAGAAGCACGGCACCTTGTTCAGTGGCAGAAAGGGAGACGGAAAATCGGCAGTGGGAGTAATGGGAATCAGCCCGGTGCCAATGGCCTTAATGCCGCGACGCTCTGCCACGGACAGCCCCACAAAAGCGGCCAGACCCGAAACGATAATCGCGTCACAACCCTCGCTGGCATCCAGCACTGTTTGCATCCAGGATGGGGTATTGGCATTGGCAATCGCCGCCAGCGCCTTGGCCGTTTGCTGAAAACCGCCCTTTTCCTGCACCGCACTGGACAGAATCTGCCCAGGCATCAGGGCCTGCCGTATATCACCAGCCAGGGGTAGGCAGGGCACACCCAAGGTTCGAGCAGAACCTAAAGTGCCACCATCTGCCAGCAGGCAGACCTTATGCCCCGATGCCATCAAACCCGCCGCCAATGTGGCAAGCGGACGTACATCCCCCTCGGTACCGTAAGTCACAAGCGCAAATTTCATGATCTGGCCTTGTTAGCGATAGCAGCAATGGCATCATAATATTGCACGTCGTATACTTATGCAATTCGTATACTTTTCAAGAAATGCCATGATTGCAGACCACGATCCAGGCCGCCGGGAACGCAAGCGCTTGCTGATGCTGGAGCAAATACGCCAGACAGCAGCCACCCTGTTCGAGGAACACGGCTACGAGGCCGTCACCATGGAACAGATTGCGGACGGGGCCGACATCGCCAAGCGCACCTTGTACAAGCACTTCCCCAGCAAAGAGGCGGTGGTGGCGTTTCATGTTGATGCGCAGCTAAAGCAGGATCTGGCCTATCTGCAACATGAAGTGGCTCAATGCCCTACGTTTCAGACACAGGCTTTGTGCATACTGCGTGCCTCGGCAGACTGGTGCACGCAGCACCCTGAATTTTTGAAAGCCTATCTACGCCATCAATTGCTGAATACAGGCACAGCCAGCAAGGATAGTGACATCACTCAAACCTGGCAGGCATTGATTGCCTTGGCCCAAGGCTCCGGGGAGTTGGATCCCTCGCTAAACCCCGAACAATTGGCCCACTGGTTTCACCACCTGTATTTCGGAGCCATGCTGCGCTGGCTGAATCAGCCCGAGCTGTCCCTGCATCAGGAATTCGAGGCCATGACCCAGTTGTTCTTGCATGGCGCAGCAGTAAAAGGCACGGCATAAAAAAGGCAAGAAACACCCCTGCCTTTTGGTGGCTGGCCTGGCTGATCAGGATAAAGTCGCGTCATCGTGAATAGCCCGGCAAATCAGAATCAAGTCGAGCCATCATGACTAACCAGGGGAATCAGGATCAAGCCGTGCCATCATGACTAGCCAGACAAATCGGAATCAAGTCGCGCCATCATGACTAGCCAGACCAATCAGGATCAAGCCGTGCGATCGTAGCTAGCTAGACGAATCAGGATCAAGCCGCGCCATTCAGCGCGATCAACAAGCGATCCAGGGCCTGCTCATAAACACGCTGCGCCGCTTCATCTTTCGTAATGGAGGCAGGCAGGCCGCTGCCATGAGCATGGTCAATCAAGATGCCCAGCCATAACTCCGGCTCTGCCGTGCAATCGGCCAGCAAGCTACGCAGGCGCTGGGTAATCTCCTGCGTCACCCCGGCAAAGGCTTGCGGATCGTTGAAGATGGCCACGGTCAAATGCGGGTGACGGCTCACTGCCTGGTGATAACGCAGCAAAATCCGGCGCAGTTCCAAGCCTTCCTGCTCCTCCAGACCTTGCAGAACCTGGGCATACACCCGGTCGGACAAGGCACGCAGCAAACCCGCCCGATCCGGCACGTGGTTGTACAGACTCATGGGAGTCACGCCCAGGCGGGAAGCCAGGGCCCGCATGCTCAAGCCTTGCTCGCCGCCCTCGTCCAGCAGCGCCAGGCCAGCATTCAGAATATCGTCCACAGTCAGGCCGGTGCCTCCAGCCGGACGCCCTCGCCCCCGACTCATGGCTTGAGCTGATAACGCGATTGCACCAGACCGGAGGGAAAACTCTGGCTGGAAAGCAAACGCCAATCCATATCCTGATTCACACCACCAAACAGTCGGCGGCCTTCGCCAATCAGGACCGGCATGGTGGAAAGAATCATCTCCTGCACCAAACCGGCACGCAAAAAAGACTGGATAAGCTGGCCACCATCAACATAAATACGCTGCAGGTTTTCTGCCGCCAATTGCTCCATCAACTGCTCGGGAGTTTGCCGGGAGAAACGGACTTTGCCTTGCAGATGTTCAGGAACCGGCGTGTCGGCCAATTGCCTGGACAAGACCACGACAGGCAGTTCGTAAGGCCAGACGTCAAAAGTCAGGACTTTCTCGTAGGTCCCGCGCCCCATGACCACCGCATCCTTGTCCGCAATAAAAGCCATATAGCCGTGGTCTTCTGCAGGATCACTGCGCTCCAGCAACCAGGCAATATCGCCATCCGGTTTGGCGATGAATCCGTCCAGGCTGGTTCCGATGAAAACGTGTGCTGTGCTCATAATTTACCCTTTATATATATACAGTGTATATTTTATAGATAAATCAGCAACTGGAAATAAAAATCTGCATCCGGCCCCTCTCCTGCTTTGACGCTGTCTGTTTTAGCCCACGCAAAAACAGGCCGTATCACACGGCCTGTGGTCCCTCCTTTGAACTTGCCCCAGCTCTCAGGCAAGCGTGTCGCCTGCGATTTAGCGGGCCAGCAAACGGCTGGCTTCAAGCCGTGCTTCGCCCTCATCCACAACAAAACTGAATTGCAGGCCCAGCACCCGGCCCAAGGTCTGTTGCGCCAGACGTGCGGCAGCGGGAATGGCCCGCCCCTTGCTGATCACCACCATGCCAGCGCACAAATCCTTCAAGCGCTGCTTGTTCTGCTTGAAGAACAAGGCACGTTGCTTGCGATCTTCGTGGCTTTCTTCATGGGTATGGTCTTCACCGCCCATTCTGTCGGTCAACAAGACAAAGCGTTGGCCCCGATTCAACAGGGCTTCCAATTGATCCTGTGCCTGTTGCGGTGTTTGCTGCGCGCTGTGTTCTCTTAAAAACACCAATGGAAACTGCGTATCATCAACTTGCATGAGCGGCTCCTTGCCATCAATAAAGACAGCCAATATCGAAGCGGCGCACGCCCAGATGCGGGACACCTCCAAAGGCATGCATCAAACCGCTGGGTAAATACAACCAGGCAGTGTCGCGCAACAAATACGGTCGAACCGTTGCGCTTTCACCTCTCATCACAGTCTGGACTCCACAAAATCGCGCAGTTGGGGATCTCGAATCTCCAGGGCATCAAACAAACCTAGTGCTTTCAGAGCCGGCAAGGCCGCCACAATATCGTTCAAGGCGCGCTGGCGTTGAGCATCGCTGACATCAGGCTGGCGCAAGGCGGCAGCATTAGCCAGAAACGCGCCTACCGTGCCTTTGCGAATGGTGGCGCCATCAATCTGAACTTCACTGGCGTGATCGGGAAGAATGTCATGGGCTTGCATGTGTCACTCCTTTATTCATCAAGGTTTTCAGTGTAAGCAGAAAGGTTTTGGCAGCTGTACACTATATCGGTCAATAGATAACAAAATTACGCCATGCCTGAACGCAAGATTGGTTTGCACGATTTTCTGAACTTTCCCGAGCACCCCGTCCTGTTCGCCGTCACCGGCAACCATGACTCGGAGCTGTCCTCGCGCCCCCATCAACACGCTCGCGGGCAGTTGTTCGGCTCCCTGCGCGGCCTGCTTTCCGTTGGAGTGGAGGACGCCGTTTGGGTGGTACCCGCCATCCATGCCGTCTGGCTGCCGCCGCACGTCCTGCACTCGGGCCAATCGCATGGCCCTTTTCATGGCTGGAGCGTCTATATAGACGAAGCGGCCTGCGCCGATCTGCCTTCCCAGGCCTGTACCTTGCGCACCTCCGGCCTGCTGCGTGAAGCCGTGCTGCGCGCCTGCTCCTGGGATTTGATTCCCGCCGCGCCCTTGCCCCAAGCCCAGGCTCATATTGCCTCCGTCATCCTGGATGAAATCCACAGTCTGCCCATCGAACCTTTTGGGCTGCCGCTTCCCCAGGACCCGCGTTTGCAACGCATTGCCCGCGCCCTGATTGCCGACCCCAGCAACAATCAGGGCATGGAACATTGGGCCGACTGGGCGGCGGTCAGTCTGCGCACCTTGAGCCGCCGTTTCGTGACAGAAACCGGCTTTAACTTCACCGCCTGGCGTCAACGCGCCCGCCTGATGCGCTCCCTGGAAATGCTGGCAGCCGGCGCCCCTGTCGCCACCATTGCCTACGATCTGGGGTATTCCAGCCCCAGTGCCTTTATCAGCCTGTTCCGACGCAGCTTTGGTCACACCCCGGCGAACTACCGCAATCAACTGTAAGTCCCGCTCCCAAAGCGCTTTACGACTCATCAGGAATGCCATAAAGTGATTGAGTAGAAACCCAAACATCACTTTCAGACATGGGATGACCGAGATGGAAATGCGCCAGTTACAGATTTTTTGTGCGGTTGCCGAGCATGGCAGCTTTACTGCCGCTGCCCAGAAGGTGCACACCGTGCAATCGAACGTCACCATGCGCATCAAAGAACTGGAGGCCGAACTGGAACAGCCATTGTTCATACGCCAGAAAAGTGGTGTGGTGCTGACTCCCGCTGGCCATACCTTTCTGGCCTACGCCCGCCGTATCTTGCAGTTGACCGATGAAAGCCGTGCCGCCCTGCAAGACACTGGCACTCCCAGCGGCCTGCTGCGTCTGGGCTCCATGGAGACCACGGCCGCCATCCGTCTGCCCCAGGTTCTGACCCAATACCGCGAACGCTATCCCCAGGTTCAATTGTCCTTGCAAACCGGCACCACGGCCGAGCTGATCAAGGCCGTAGAGACTCACCAGCTGGACGGTGCATTTGTCGGTGGCTTTCATCAAAACGCGGCCCTGACTCAAGAGGAAGTATTTGAGGAAGAACTGGTGCTGGTCAGCAGCAAGGCGGTGGATTCGCTGGCAGCCCTGATTGAAAAAATTCCCCAACAAACCGTACTGGTCTTTAGAACCGGCTGCTTTTACCGCTCTACGCTGGAACACTGGTTTTATCAGGCCGGGCTGGTGCCCAACCAGATCATGGAAATGGGCACACTGGACGGCATTCTGTCCTGCGTGGCCTCGGGCATGGGCATTACCTTGCTGCCCAAAGCGGTCGCCCAGAACAGCAGCTTGCGCCTGCCCGTGCAATGCCACGAACTGCCGCCTGACCTTGCGCGGGTAAAAACCGTGTTTATCCGTCGTGCTGATGCCAATCCTGGCTCGGCCCTGCGCAGCTTTGTGGCCCTGGCTCAAGCGCAGTTCGCCCAATTACCCAAACTGGATCAAGGCGAAGCCGCACTGTTGAGTTGACCGGTCAGCCTGTGGGTCTGTCCAGCCACGCCGCACAGGCTTTGCCGCAGTAAAGCGTCAGGACAAGCCCAAGGCCAGCTCCGCGACCCGCTCTGCCGCAGGCACAATGCTGTGGATCTTACCCACGCCCTGACCGGCATACAAAGACAGTTTCCTGGCCATTGTGTCCTTATCAATTGCCCGCGCTCCGCCCCCGACCAGACGCAGCACATTCCACTTGTCACGGTTGGGAATCACGCGATGCGGCGTGCCATAGGTCCAGCCAAAGGAATAGCCGGTGCGATATTCCGTATCGTCCGTGCTGGCTTCCAGAATCTTTTGCTTGTAGAGCGGGTGCGCGTTGGACTCCTCGCTAGCCAGAAAGGCCGTGCCCACCAACACGCCGGAAGCCCCCAGACTCATGGCCGCCCGGACATCCTGGCGGGTCGTAATCCCGCCTGCAGCCAGTACGGGACGACCTTGCGCACAGTCCAGAATCGCGGGTAGCAAAGACATCAGGCCAATCGTGCCGCGATTCAGATGGCCACCACCCTCACTGCCTTGGGCGACGATAATGTCGGCCCCATGCGCAATCGCTTTGCGAGCCAGAGCCGCCGTGCCAGTTTGTACCATCACGATCATGCCGGCGTCTTTGGCACGGGGAATCATGTCGGCGGAATAGTCCTCGGCATAGAACAGCGACAGGATGCGAGGCCGCTCCTGCAGGATCACTTGAAACTGGGCCTCGAACACCTCCGGGCCACCAAACTGCGGCACCACATTCACCCCGAAAGGCTGGTCCGTCAGTGCCCTGGTTTCCCGCAGCCACTTACGCAGCATCAAGGGAGCCAGACGCAAGCCACCCAGCACACCCATCCCACCCGCGTTCGCTACCGCCGCCACCAATTGCGGCCCGGAAATCGCAGCCATGCCCGCCAGAAAAATCGGGTACTGCACACCGCACATCTGCGTGATGACATTACCTGCAAAGTTTCGATTTGCTTCGCTCATGATTTACAACTCCACCTGTTTGCCCAACATGCGACGCAAGGCCAGATTCTTCAGTACAAAATGGTTCTTGAATGCCCCGAAAAGGTGTAAGGCCAACCCCGCCAAAAAGGCTGTGGCGCCAATATTGAACAGCACATCAACCACGGCTTTGACCTGCTCACTCGGGCTGATCAAGGTAGGCAAAGCCAGACCACCAGGAAGCTCCACCGCCACGCCAGCCGCCGCACGGGACAGCCAGACGGCGACGGGCAGCAGCACCATCGCCAAGGCCAGGGCTGTCGCCACGGAACGGGCCACTATTACCTCCACCGGGTTGGGCGAACCCGCCGGCAAGGGGTGAAAAGAGGTCACCCGCGCCCAGAAGCGGTAGATGGAAATCAGGAACAACAGCGTCCCCAACAGATTTTGCAGCTGTACCAATCGCGCATCGCCGGGGCTTTGGGCCATGGCCACCCCCAAGCCCAGAATGGAAAACAGCAAGGCCGCAACAAGCCAATGCAGCACAATAGTGATGGGCGAGAACCTGAGTCCGTTGTCTCGCAATTGCATGATTAGCTCCTTGAAAAGCTCACCGGGGGCAAGTCCTCTACAGTGCAATACCGAGAGTGATACGTCGTGAGCCACCTGCCCAACAGGT
Organism: Alcaligenes phenolicus; assembly: GCF_032063905.1. Taxonomy (NCBI): domain Bacteria; kingdom Pseudomonadati; phylum Pseudomonadota; class Betaproteobacteria; order Burkholderiales; family Alcaligenaceae; genus Alcaligenes; species Alcaligenes phenolicus. The sequence goes on along the minus strand of NZ_DAMBOE010000006.1, from coordinate 187,012 downwards.
ACAAGCGGCCAGTTTCGGCAGTCAGCTTGTCGCCTGCAGGCCTGGGCCTGTGTCACAGTGGCCTCAGAGCCTTGGCTGCGCCAAGAACCGTCGTTGAGAAGCCCTGACGATAGGCGCAGCAACTGATCAAGTAAAATGATGAATACTGATTGATAAAATCTTTTTTAGTGATTTATCAACAGGAGATTCTTCTCAGAACGCCACGCGGCAGGCGTGCATCCTTCATCATCAAGCCGTCCAAGGGCAACGAGTAACACCCGCTGTAGTTCGCAAGAAACCGCAGGCTCGTCCAGGCCTCGCCTACATGAATCTCTTTCTTATCATTATTAGTGATTCATAGAATCATTATTCATCATTTTACTTGATTGATTCAGTCTTCTATCTTCCATATCGATAGCCCTGCTATCCCGCCCTCAAACCAGGAGACTGAAACCATGACTCGCCCCGCTGCCTATCTTGAACACTGTAAAAAAAGCCCCGTCTTGCCCGGCTTTTGAATTTTATGGTGACGGACGCTCAACGTGACATCATCAGGACCGCTGCCCCGCTGCTGGCGAGCGGCAGCAAAGCCCTGACCACCTATTTTTATGAATTGATACTGCACGACTCCCCACCGATGAGCCTCTTGGCCAGCCAGATCGCCAACAATCACCTCGCTCTACAGATCCAGCCCGAGCATGACCCAATGATGGGCCCTTGCCAGCTGCAAGCCATACGCGAAGAGCTGATCGCGAGGATGACAAGCAACGAGCTCATAGATGGATGGGTCGCCGCCTATCAACAGTTGTCGAATTTGCTAATCGAAGCCGAACGTCTGATTTACGACGATATGGCTATCAGTTCCAGCGGCCTTGCAGACCGCAGTCTCAATCAAGAATGAACCATCATGCCACTACTGAAATTTGATCTGATCCAAGGCCGCAGCGACGAGGAACTGCGCCTGCTGCTGGACACCGCGCATCAAGCCATGGTGCAAGCCTTTGATGTTCCCGCCAGCGACCGCTACCAGTGCGTCACCCAGCATCGTCCCGGCGAGCTGATACTGGAAGACACCGACCTGGGCTATCCGCGTAGCGACAAGGTGGTACTGCTGCACATCGTGTCCCGCCCCCGCAGCGAGAGTCAAAAAGTTCAATTCTACCGTTTGCTGGCAGAGCGGCTGGAGCAGAACTGTAGCGTCTCGCCCAATGATCTGATCATCGCTCTGGTCGAGAACAGCGATGCAGACTGGTCCTTCGGGCGTGGGCGAGCGCAGTTTTTGACGGGGGAGTTATAGGCTAAAGACAGGTATACTCGCCCAGACCGTTTTTACAGGAACGGTCTTTTTACCGAGGGGAGCCTGGCGAGCAGGCTGAGAAACTGCCCGAGCAGATTGCACCGCAGTGACCCGTTGAACCTGATCCGGGTCATGCCGGCGAAGGGACGGGTATGTACCTGCTCGCCGCTTGCTGCCGGATGGCTATCCTTGACTAGGAGTTGCTATCTTGTCTTCTGACCACTCTCCCTCCCCCGTCGGCCCGGTTGCCGCCACCCTGGCTGCCCTCATCCATCAAGACCGGATTTTGCTGATACGTCGCGCCAATCGCCCCGATGCAGGACGTTGGGCCTTTCCCGGCGGCAAGATTCGCGCGGGCGAAACCATCATGGCGGCGGCCCATCGGGAACTGGCCGAAGAAACCGGCGTACAAGGCCAGGCCATGCAGATCTTTGATGCGTTGGATGTATTTGACCGCGAACCCAGCGCCACACCTTTGGCCTATTCGCATTTCATTCTGATTGCCGTGCTGTTCCGCTGGCAGCAAGGCGAGCCACAAGCGGGCGATGATGCTCTGGACGCGCGCTGGTTCAGCAATGCCGAATTGGACAGCCTGGATGTGGCACACAGCTTTGATGTAGTCCGAGTTGCCCGTCGGGCACTGGCATTGGCTGCCACTCAAGCTCAAGCAGGCCAAGCATGATTCCCAATATCTTGAGTATTGCGGGCACGGACCCGACCAGCGGTGCCGGTATTCAGGCTGATCTGAAAGCCATGTATGCCTTGGGCGCTTACGGCATGAGCGTGATTACCGCCGTGGTCGCGCAAAACACCCAGGGTGTGCGGCGTTTTGTGGCGCTGGAGCCGGATTTTGTGGCGGACCAGTTGGATGCGGTGTTTGAGGATGTGCGCGTGGATGCCATCAAGATCGGCATGATCGCCACTGCAGGGATTGCGGAAGCAATTGCAGACCGCCTGCACCATCACGGCCTGGACTGCCCGATTGTGCTGGACCCGGTCATGGTCGCCAAAAGCGGGGATCGTTTGCTCAGCCCCGAAGCCGTGTCCGTCGTGCGCGACAAGCTGCTGCCCATGTGTACCCTGCTTACCCCCAACTTGCCCGAAGCGGGCGATCTGCTACACAAGCCGGAACCCGCCTCGCTGCAAGAGATGCACAGCATTTTAAGCGAACTGTGCTTGCTGGGCCCTGAGTGGGTGCTGTTAAAGGGCGGCCATGTGGACGGCCCGGACAGTGTGGATTTGCTGCAAGGCCAGGGGCAAAGCCATGTTTTTCAGTCGCCCCGCATCCCGACACGCAACACGCATGGCACGGGCTGCTCGCTATCCTCCGCCATTGCCGCCCTGCTCCCGGGCCGCAGCGTACCGGCTGCGGTGGGTTTGGCCAAGGAATACCTGAATGGCGCTTTGGCCGCTGCCGACAAATTGCAGATTGGCTTGGGGCAAGGTCCGGTCCATCATTTCCATGCTTTGTGGCCGCAGACAGAGCCTATACGAAGACCGTAAACCCAGAAACAGGGCCGACCCTGCATTTGGCAAGCCAATCCTACCTGTCCCACATCGCCTTCGCCCAGCGTTTAGGCTACACCTTGCAGGCGATGTTCAGCCGGGCCTACAAGCCTCTGAAAGGACAAGCTCCCGGTGCAGTTCTAGATTTTCAGCCCGACAGCCCCCGAATTTTTACTAGAATAATGTGCTGACTAATTACTCCTATAATTCAGAGCACAAACGGGTTTAACAGGATGAAGTAATTTTTATATTTCCTGACATCAAACATTACCGTTTTGTCATGTTCGCCTTATAGTCGGCATCAGTCTTTTTGATCAATCCATTTCTTTAATGGATGAATCTGCCATTTCATAAAGCTCCGGGAAGCCAAATGTGGAATTGTTTACTGATTGAAGATGACCGGGAAAACGCCCGGTATTTAGTGAATGGCTTATCCGAGCTGGGTTATTCGGTGGTAGCCAGTCATGATGGCGTTTCCGGTTTGGAGAATGCCATGAAAGATGTATGGGATGTGATTATTCTGGATCGCATGTTACCCAATAATGTTGATGGCCTTTCCATTCTTTTTACCTTGCGATCTTTAGGTAAAAAAGTTCCTGTTCTGGTATTAAGCGCCTTATCCGGCGTAGACGATAAAGTAGATGGTTTAAAAGCCGGAGGCGATGATTATTTAATCAAACCCTTTTCCTTTCAGGAATTAGCCGCCCGCCTGCATGCCCTGATACGCCGCAGCAGTGACAGTGCGGAAATCAAGAATTTGCAGGTGGATGATCTGGTCATGAATATCCGCAACCAGAAAATCTCCCGTGGGGACGAAGTACTGGAGCTGCAACCTCGCGAAATCAAGCTGCTGTCCTACCTGCTGATGAACAGCCACAAGATCGTTACCCGCACCATGCTGCTGGAAGTCGTCTGGGGCTATAACTTCGACCCGCAATCCAATGTGATTGATGTGCTGGTCAGCCGTTTGCGGCGCAAGGTCGACAAGGAAGGCGCGACGCCCCTGATCCATACCGTGCGTGGCCGTGGCTATGTACTGAGCGACAAGGACAGCATCGACGGATTCAAGCTAAAGCGCTGCGATGATTGATTTCATCAAACGCCTGTGGGAGTCCACCTCCTTCCGGCTGACCCTGAACTACAGCATCCTGGCCATCTTTACCACGCTGTTTTTAATCGGCTTTTTCTACGTCCAGGTGTTTGGGGCCTTGCGCGACGAGCATCTGCGGCAGATTAACGTCGCCGTGCAGCGACTTAGTATTGCCTACGAAGTGGGCGGGCGCGAAGAGATCCTGCGCATGATCGAGCTGACCCTGTCAGACCGGATTGATTCGGGCCAGGAAATCTATCTGCTGCTGGATGAATTCAACCACACCCTGGTGGGCAATATCAGCGAAATTCCCGGCCTGAACAACCTGCCAGAACGACAGGTGGTGGAAGTGCAGATCAAGCATATCGACGCGCTATCCGAAGGCAATGTCCGCGTCACCAAACTGTCCGGCGGCGAAACCCTGGTGGTCGGCCACGAGCTGGGCACCTTGAACGAGCTGCGCGCCATGCTTAGCCGCATCATCGTCACCTCCATGATCCTGGCCTTGATGCTGGTGATTCTGGGCGCCTATGTGTTTAGCAATGAGCTGAAATACCGTGTGGGCCGCATCCGCCTGCTGACGGAACAGGTGGGTGCGGGGGATATTTCCAAGCGCATCACCTCCGAGAGCGAGGACGTCTTTGGTCTGATCCACCACGACATCAACCGTATGCTGGACAAGATCGAGAGCCTGATGCAAGGCGCGCGGCATATCTCCGATACCGTGGCCCACAATATCCGCACCCCGCTCACCCGCATCGTTGGCAAGCTGCGTGAAACCCAGAACTTGCCCGGCGTCCCCCCGCATGTCCGGCAAGCACAGCAAGACGCGATTGAAGAAGTAGAGAACCTGAGCGTGCTGCTGGGCAAGCTGCTACAAATTGCCGAGCTGAATGCCGGTGTGCAAAGACAGAACTTCAAGGCCTGCAATCTGGAAGTGATTGCCGAAGACGTTCTGGACCTGTACAGCTTTTTCGCTGAAGAAAAAGGCGTCACGCTGCAGAAAAAGAAAATCGATAGAGCCATTATTAATGGTGACAGCAATTTATTAGCCAGCGCTTTAGCCAATCTGGTGGATAACGCTGTTAAATACGCCCATTCCCATGCCAGCGTTGAAATTAAAAAACGCTTTGACAATAAAATCTCCATCATTGTGGAAGATGATGGCCCGGGATTACCAGAAAGCGAATATGAAAACGTAGGCAAGTATTTTTATAGATTCAATAATGATAGTGAAGGATTTGGATTGGGATTAACCAGCGTTGCTGCCATTATTGAATTGCACCGGGGCCAGCTGATTTTCTCCAAAGGAATATCCGGCTTGAAAGTCACCATTGTGCTGCCTGTTCAAGCCTGACCAAGCCATTCAAACATGACCAAAAGGTAATGAAACTGTCACCCTAAGCCCTCTCCTGCTCCGCTAAGCTAGCCTCATTTTTAATCGCTCTTTTTCAGGGTTTATAAAAATCATGCTTGCTTTAGGGGAATGAGGAGATTCATGAGCAGACAAAAATATTATTCAGCTGGCCTGATGGTGGGAGTAGGTGTATTTACCGTCCTGATGGGACAGAAATACTCCTTGGGCACCATGGCCCGCATGGGACCGGGTTACTTCCCGTTTCTGCTGGGCATCGTGATGATTGTGCTGGGCGCTCTGTACCTGTTTGTAGAGACCGCCGCACACGGTGATGAGCAGGAGGAAGACTACGGCCCGCCACAATGGCGTGGCTGGCTGGCCATTGTGGGCGGCATCATCGCCTTCATTATTCTGGGTCGCTACGGCGGACTGGTTCCCGCCACCTTAGCCCTGGTGTTCATCTCTGCCATGGGCGACAAGGAACATTCCTGGCTCACTGCCCTGCTGCTGTCCATTTTCGTGACGCTGCTGGGTGTGGTTATTTTCTCCTGGGGGCTGGAGCTGCAATTCCCCCTGTTCACTTGGGGCTAAGCCATGGAAATTCTATCTAACCTGATGCACGGCTTTAGCGTTGCCTTTCAACTGGACAACCTGATGTGGGCCGTGTTTGGCGTGTTCATGGGAAACCTGATCGGGGTTCTACCCGGCATGGGCGTGCTGGCAGCCATCTCCATCCTGCTGCCCCTGACCTACGCCATGACCCCTACCGCCGCCCTGATCATGCTGGCCGGTATTTACTACGGCTCCCAGTACGGTGGCGGCATTACCTCCATCATGCTGAATCTGCCCGGTACCGCCTCGCACGCGGTGGCGTGTCTGGACGGCAACCCCATGGCCCGCAACGGCAAGGCCGGATCGGCCCTGTTCATGTTGATGTTGTCCTCCTTTTTTGGAGCCACCATCGGCATTCTGGCCATGATTCTGTTCTCGCCCGCGCTGGTCGATATTGCATTCAAATTCGGCCCGGCTGAATACTTTTCCATGATGATGCTGGGCCTGCTGGCCGGCGCCACACTGGCCAAAGGTTCTGCCATCAAGGGCGTGGCCATGGTCGTCATGGGTTTGATCTTTGGCGTGGTCGGCACGGATGTGAATAGTGGTGTATCGCGCTTTGACTTCAATATTCCGGAACTGCAGGACGGCTTGCAGATTGTGGCGCTGGCCATGGGCCTGTTCGGTATTGCGGACTTCCTCAAGAACATCAACCGGATCAATAGCGGCCACACCAAGGCCATTGGTAAAGTCTCCACCCGTTCCCTGCGTCCGGAAAAAGGCGATATCAAGCAATCCAGAGGCGCTCTGGTGCGCGGTACTGCGATTGGTGCGGCTTTCGGGATTCTGCCCGGCACTGGCCCGACCATTGCGTCTTTCATTGCCTACGCCACGGAAAAGAAAGTTGCCAAGAACCCCGAGCGCTTTGGACGTGGTGCGATTGAGGGCATTGCTTCGCCCGAAGCCGCCACCAGTGCCTCTACCCAGACCAGCTTCATTCCTACCCTGAGCCTGGGTATTCCCGGCGACCCGGTCATGGCCTTGATGCTGGGCGCGCTGATCATTCACGGCATCCAGCCCGGCCCGCAAATGGTGGTCGAGCACGCCGATATGTTCTGGGGCCTGATCGCCAGTTTCTGGGTGGGCAACATCCTGCTGCTGGTGCTGAACCTGCCCTTGATCGGTATGTGGGTGCGCCTGCTGTCCGTGCCCTTCAAGTACCTGTACCCCGCTGCCCTGTTCTTTGTGTGCGTGGGTGTCTATAGCACCAACAACAACCTGTTCGATGTGAATATCGTGCTGCTGTTTGGGGTGCTGGGTTACTTCTTCATGCGCCTGCGCTTTGAGGCGGCTCCCTTGCTGCTGGGCTTTGTATTGGGACCGATGGTGGAAGAAAACTTCCGCCGCGCTCTGCTGCTCTCACGTGGTGATCCAATGATCTTCCTGGAGCGCCCGATCAGCATGGTCTTTATCATTGCCTGCATCTTGCTGATGCTGGGACTGAGCTACTCGTTCTGGCGCTCGAATAGCCAGAAGAAGCTGGGAGCCCTGGCCAAGGCTTGAAGCTCTGACAACAACTAATCATGGGAAGATCAGGTAAACACAATGCTTTTACCGCAGCTTCCATAAGAAAAAGCCGGGCAAAAGAGCCCGGCTTTTTCGTGCCTGCCCCTATCCAGGACTGCAACACGCCTCGACAGGATCGGCTGCATTCGCCAGCAGGGTGGTGCTTTGCGACGCGACATTGACGAACCAACGCTCGCAGGAAGCCTTGCGGACCTTGGCGGCGGCGTATCGGAAGCATCGCTCTACCCGACAGACGGGGGCTGCATCGTCCTGATCAGCACGGGCTCGCCCGACCAGAGGCAAGCGTGAAGTTCGCCCAGCCCCACCTGCATGAGCCCCCTTTAAAGCACGGTGGGATTGGGCACATCCCCATACACGGCTTTCGGATCAAAGGTCTTGGCAGACTCCACAAAAACCAGATCCTGACCCTTGCTATGCTCGACACCAACCGGCACCTGTCTATAGAAACAGGAGTAATAGCCTACGTGGCAACTGGCTCCGGAACCGGCTACCCGCACACGTAACCACACCGCATCCTGGTCGTCGTCGATACGCATTTCTTCTACCGTCTGCACCAGTCCACTGCTGGCACCTTTATGCCAGAGCGTTTGACGCGAGCGGCTCCAGTAATGTGCTTCACCGGTCTGTATGGTCTTTTCCAGGGCTTCCCGGTTCATGTAACCCAGCATCAAGACCTCGCCATTATTAGCGTCTGTCGTGATGCAGGCAATCAGGCCCTGCTCGTCAAACTTGGGGGCCAGTACGTGGCCCTCCTCCACCTGCTCTACCGAGATTCGGCGACTTACTTGTACTGCCATATTGTCAGCAGACCTTGTGCCTTGTCCTTCAGTCTTCATGTTTTCTCCTTGTCATCATGGGTTCCTGGCGATACTCACAATCCGGCTTCAGGCAGCGTCCGTACACCACATGACTATGTTCCATAACCTGAAAGCTCCGCTCTTGAGCAATCATTTGTTGTCGCTGCTCGATAGTCTCATCATGAAACTCCTGCACACGCCCGCAGTCCGTGCAAATCAGGTGATCATGGTGTTCGCCATCGTCCAGCTCATATAGCGCCCGGCCGGATTCGAAATAAACCTGCTTTAGCAAGCCTGCCTGTTGCAGCTGGGTCAGCACCCGGTAGACAGTCGCCAGGCCAATCTCACTGCCTTGTCGGATCAGTTGGCGATACACATCGTCTGCCGTCAAATGACGAATGCCGAGGGCCTGGAATATCTCAAGAATCTGGATACGAGCCGTCGTCACCTTCAGGCCTCGCTCTTTAAGCTCTTTTGAATCCGTCATGACGTACTCCCTGCTGAATGGACGACTAAGTAACTTCCAGAAAACGCAGCGGCCTGCCTTGCGCCTGCCCTTCCAAGGCTTCATCACGAACCACACAATGGCCGCGCACAATGGTGTGAATCGGCCAGCCCACAACTGGCATGCCGTCGTAGGGAGACCAGCCGCTGACGCTGGCAATCCAGTCATTGCGGACGCGGCGGCGTGCCTTCAAATCCACAATACTGAAATCCGCATCAAAACCCACGGCTATGCGTCCCTTGCCTTCCAATCCAAAAATCCGGGCAGGTCCGGAACTGGTCAAATCCACCAGACGTTGCAAACTCAAGCGGCCTGCGTGTACATGGTTCAACATCACGGGCAGCAAGGTTTGCACGCCAGTCATGCCACTGGGTGAGGCGGGATAGGCTTGCGACTTCTCCAGCAAGGTATGAGGTGCATGATCGCTGCCAATGACATCGACCACGCCCGAACGAATCGCCTGCCACAGCGCGTCTTGATGAACCTGCTCGCGCACCGGGGGATTCATTTGCGCCAAACTGCCCAGACGCTCATAGCAGTTGGGGGCTTGCAGGCTGAGATGATGCGGGGTCACTTCTACCGTTACGCGATCTTTGTGCGCGGCCAGAAACTGCATTTCCTCTGCGGTAGACACATGCAACACGTGCAATCGGCGCTTCACCTCTGCCGCCAGCCGAACAATGCGTCGGGTGGCCTTCAAGGCGCTTTCCACATCACGCCAAACCGGATGTTGGCGCACGTCTCCGCTATCCAGGGCGATATGTTTGCGTTCACGCAGCCTGGCCTCATCCTCGGCGTGTACTGCCAGCCGTCTGCGACCATGACGCAAGATGCGACGTAACACGTCGTCCTCATCCGCTAATAGGTCTCCAAAGGAGCTGCCCATAAAGACCTTGATGCCTGCGCAAGCTGGGAGCTGTTCCAGTTCCTGCAAGGACTCGGCATTCAAGGCAGAGCCACCGATATAAAAGGCGTGATCACACCAGCATCGGCCTTGAGCAGCATCCAGCTTGGCTTGCAAATCAGCAGCACCCAAGGTCAAGGGATGGGTGTTGGGCATTTCAAAAACCGCCGTCACGCCGCCCAGGACTGCACCCCGTGTACCCGCTTCCAGGTTCTCTTTGTGCTCCAGCCCCGGCTCTCGGAAATGCACCTGACTGTCAATCACCCCTGGCAAAACATGCAGGCCATTAAGGTCCAGCACACAGTCTGCACTCCAGCCGGGCAGCAAATCACCAAGAGCCGTAATCCGGCCTTGTGCACAGGCGATGTCGAGACGCTCGGCCCCATTTGGAGTCATTGCCGTAGCGCCACAGAGCAGCAAATCGGCATGGCGCAAATTATGCTGCCTGGCGATCTCTGCAGCCTGGGAGGTAGAGGCCTTCGGGATTACTGGCGTCATGGTTTTACCTTTGCGGCTTCTACATCCAGAGCGTCTTGTGCTGTCAAACGAATCCGCTCCATCATGTGAAACAAACCATTGGCGCGATTCGGTGACAAGTGCTGCTCCAGTTCAATTGCCCGTAAAAAGTCAGGGGGATGGGACAGGATTTCTTGCGGCAAACGGCCCGAGTACACCTGCATCAATAAAGCCAACAAGCCGGTGACGATGGCGGAATCACTACGGGCCTGAAAAAACAACTTGTGATCGCGCAATTCAGACACCATCCAGACCTGTGCCTGACAGCCATGCAAACGGTTCGTCTCGGTACGCCATTTCTCCGGGAAGTCCGGCAAGGAGCGCCCCAGATCAATCAGATATTCGTAGCGCGCCATCCAGTTACCCAGGCACTGGAAGCTGTCCACAATGAATTGCTGGGCTTGGGCTATGGGCTCTTGTGCGGCTTCCTTATCCACGGTCATCTCCTGAATGCTTGGATGTGTGGCTATCCTGATCACCAAGAGCCGGAACAGGGTCGTGCCCGCCCGGATGCCAGGGGTGGCAACGGACAATACGCCGTGCGGCCAGCCAAGTTCCTTTGAAGGGGCCATGCGTGCGCAAAGCCTGAATCGCATACTGAGAACAAGTCGGATAAAAACGGCAGCGTGGCCCCAGCAATGGGCTGATAAAAAGTTGGTAGCCGCGAACCAGCAGGACCAGGATAGAGACAAGAAAGGCTTTCATCGCCGCTCCGAAAGACGGGAGCGAAGCATCAGGTCAGACGGGCTGATCGTGATCTTGCTGGCCTGCTCCAGCAGCAAGAAAGTTTGATGTTGCCGCTGTTTGTAGCAAGGATCAATAAGGGCTAAAACACTCATAGCACCACGCCTTCCTTAAGCCCTGAAAATCTCTGCTGACAAAGGAGTCTTGAACGCCACCGCGTCATGGGGATGCAGGCTCTCCAGATGGCGGACCTGAATACCAGGGTTCTGATAGCCCGCCAAGGCCGCTTCTATACGACGCGCTGCGTCCTCCACAAACATCAGGTTCTGGCCATTCAAGGCCGCAAAGGCCTGTTCGTCAGCCCGTTTTACGGCGGTTTGCAAGGGTGTCGCCAATGACTCTTCAATACGATCGATCAGCGCCAAAAGCCCAAAGTCCTCACAGTTTTCCGATACTTGAATCTGAACCAGAGCCTGACTGCGTTGGCTATGGGGAGTGGCCAAACTGGCGCGCTTGTGCAACCAGGCCGCTACCTCATCTGCATGCAAGACAGGCTGCTTTCCAAAGGCCTGCATAAAGCCCTGTTCAATCAACTGCCGAGCCAGCGCAGCCGAACAAGGACAGGTCGACGAATAAGCTATCTGAACCTGCACCTTGCACACAAAGATATCGTCCGAAAGCCTGGCCTCCAGCACGACGGGATAGGATTTCCAGCCGGCCAGACTCTGCGTCACCAAGGCAGGCCGTCGCACCAGTAAATCAAAGCTGAAACCCAAGCGCGCACAGCGCGTACCGCAGTCCTCCTGGCTCTCCACCATGCTTTGTAAAAGACGCCGCAGCCTCAACGGTGACAAGGCTTGCTCTGGTGGCACGTCATTCAGCAAGCGGTACAGTCTGGACATGTGTATCCCTTTCACATGCGCCAGCGGCAAATCAACCTGGGCATCCACACGCGCATGAAGTTGACGCGTGTAGCCCGGTTCGACCACGGTAATGGGTAAATCGACCCCCTCCATACCTACCCAGGACAGCGGAGTCAGGCCATAGCTGGAATCGTTCAAAGCCGGGTCAGGAAGTACAACAGTCATACTCAACATCCAATCAAAAGGTCTTGCTCAAGCCAGCAGGAGCTTGGCAAGACCTCAATTCCATCAAGGCCAGTCTGAAAACGGATTCGTCCATGTTGTCCAGGTGCTGGGGCCGCTGGCCATTTCTTCATCGCTTAACAGGCAGGCATCGAAACGGGCGCGCAATGCGGCCTCATCCATATCCATGCCAATCAGAACCAGCTCCTGACGCGCGTCCCCAACCCGCTCATCCCATTTTTCCTTGATCAGGGCTACCGCTTCGGGGTCTTCCGGCCAACGCTCGGGCGGCATGGAAGCCCACCAGTAACCCGCCACGTGATAACGAGCCACCGCGCCAGCCTGTGACCAGGAACCCGCCAGAGTCGGGAAGTTCGCCAACCAGAAAAAACCTTTGGAGCGCACCACGCCCGGCCATTCGCTTTCAACCAATTCCAGAAAACGCTGTGGATGGAATGGACGGCGGGCGCGGTAAACAAAGTTGCCTATGCCGTATTCCTCCGTTTCCGGGGTGTGCGTGCCGCGCAATTCCTGCAACCAGCCGGGGGCTCTGGAGGCTTCTTCAAAATCAAACAAGCCGGTGTTGAGTACACGCTCCAAGGGCACCTTGCCAAACTCGGCCGTCTCAATACAAGCGCGAGGATTCAGACTGTTCAGAATCGCCATCAGGCGTTCACGCTCTGGTTCACTGATCAAATCAATCTTGTTCAGAACCAGCACATCACAGAACTCGATCTGCTCAATCAGCAAGTCCACAACGGTACGCGCGTCTTCTTCACCCAGGGATTCGCCACGGGACTGAATGCTGTCTTGCGAGCTGTAATCGCGCAGGAAGTTAAAGGCGTCCACCACCGTAACCATGGTGTCCAAACGCGCGACTTCACCCAGGCAACGGCCATCCTCGCCCTCAAAGGTGAAGGTTTCAGCCACGGGCAGTGGCTCTGAAATGCCGGTGGACTCAATGACCAGTTGATCAAAACGCCCTTCCTTGGCCAGACGGTCGACCTCCAGCAGCAAGTCCTCGCGCAAGGTGCAGCAAATACAGCCGTTGCTCATTTCCACCAGCTTTTCATCCGTGCGCGAGAGCTCGGCACCACCATCACGAACCAGAGCGGCATCAATATTGACCTCGCTCATATCATTCACGATGACGGCCACGCGGCGGCCTTCGCGATTGTTCAGGATATGGTTCAGCAAAGTCGTCTTGCCCGCCCCCAGAAAACCGGACAAAACTGTTACGGGAATGCGGGCTGCGGGATCGACCGGCGTGTTATCGAGGTTCATCGTCATTTCTCTTCATCCTTGGGCATCAATGGGCGGTTCCTTGCACAGGATTCTCGTCAATTTTGATATGTTATAACATAACAATAATTAACCAAGAAAAAACCCTCTTGCAAGGAGGGCTTGACGACCAGGACGGAGAAACGGGTTCTCACGGGACGATTTTGCAAGTGTATGACACGTACTCTAAGCCTGTTTGCACTACTTGCCACTAGTTGAACAAGGCAGCCATACCCGCGCATGATAATTAAGCACATCAAGATGTTCTAGTATCTGAACGCCGATTTCTAGATGATGGATAGGTGGAACCTTGTCGAAAGTACTTAACGTCCCTTTGATCGGCACGTAGATGTCTCGCCTGTCGGTGTTCTTCCTCTCCCCCACCACGCTATGCTTTATCAGCTTAAGTCTTAGTACACAAATAGCAACTTATTCAATATAAACAACGTGATACCGTTTAACATTCCCAGATCGGTGCTGCTGGGCCTATGGTAAAGGAAGACGTCTTGCATGCCCTATGAGGCTGGACCTGAGCAACTCATTCTAGAGCACTAATAATCAGCGAAAGCTGGGACTTGAAGTTCGCAGAGGGCACCACAGTGCACCAAACTTCATAAAAATAAAACAAGCCAGAAGTGCGTTGAAGCAAGAAGACACAATCAATCCGATAGGCTCGACTTCAAGCTCTACAAGCCTCATCAAAAATATCCCTTCCTGAACAGGTAAGTGTAACTAGCAAAGAGTCCACCCTCTCGTGAACACTCTTGAATCCCCGACTACAAATACCAACAAAGTAACTTACAAACTAGCCACATATCGCTTTTTTATGTCATCATTCGGCGACAAAAAGTTACACAATGACATTTTATAAGCAGCCTAACCAGGCAAAAAGAAAAATTTAGGAGCGCATGTGGCGAACAACATGACGTTGAGCAAACTCAACGATGCATTAGACTGGGCCTACGACAAAGCAATGAATGGCATCCCTGGAACTGGCACAGCCAAAGAGTTCGCGGATGAGTATCACAAGAACAATAACAATAAGTTGGATGCCGCCAACTCGATGATTCGTTGGCAAAATACCAAAGCAGCTACTTCAGGGTTCCTAACTGGATTGGGAGGTATTGTGACTCTGCCCGTAGCTATTCCCGCAAACGTTGCGAGCGTTATGTATGTGCAGTTGAGAATGATTACTGCTATTGCCTACCTTGGAGGGTATGACCCAAAAGACGATCGAGTCAAAGCTCTGGTCTATGCCTGCCTAGCTGGAAATGCAGCGAAAGACATTTTGAAAGATGTTGGTATTGTGATTGCAACTAAAGTTGCCACTAACTACGTTAGCAAAATCAGTGGTGCCACTTTAATTAAAATTAACCAAGCAGTAGGGTTTCGGTTGCTAACTAAATTCGGCACAACAGGAGCCATTAATATTGGAAAAGCTGTGCCTTTGTTCGGTGGAGTCGTTGGTGCAACCTTTGATTCCGTAACGACCAATACAATCGGCAATATCGCTAGAGACCTCTTCGTTAAGAACCCTGCCCCTCTATCTGCGGGTAATGAGGCGGGCCGTACCCCAACCATTGTCTAAATTCCATTTAGATTGATTACCTCCACCACTATGCAACAAACACGAAGAACAAAACTACATCATAACGCAAATCAGGCCATCTTAGTTCTAGAGTGCCCATGGATATTAGACGAGCAAGATAGCAATCGAAGTAGCGTACTGCCATTTGTAGAAGGGATCGCTAAGATGGCTGGAGGAACAGATGTTTTTCACGCTAATTTTTATGATAAAAATAGTTTCATAAAAGCTCTCTCCATATTATGCAGCGTACGGTTTGAAAATGCCATTATTTACATTGCTGCGCACGGCAATGAGAAGCACATTGGAAATGTAAAACTGAATGATATTTTTTCAAAAATTGGAGAATACTCAAAAAAATCCAACATTACAGGCCTAATGCTCGGATCCTGTTTTACTGGAGCAAACATGGCGTCTCCCCAGTCCACCTTGCAAGGCACGAATCTATATTGGTGCTGTGGCTATTCTTCCAGTAGTGAATGGCTATCCGGGGTTATGATTGATTGCTCCATAATTTCAGAAATGATTAACACTGAAAATATCTCCAAAAATAATCAAAATGATTTTATAGAATTATTCTCTAAAGCTCTTGCTCCATTCTCCCCTAAATATATTATTGGAGAAGACAGCAAAAAAAACCCTGTTACGCTTGATGAATCAATCAGAGTAGTAACTCAACCCAGCGGCCAGGGATTAAGGGCAAAAGAAATAACAAAAAACATATTTAAGAAAAATTAATAATTAAAATCATAAAAAAACCCAATACTGCTTGGCTCATGTACATGCTTATTAACGCCAATTCTTGATATGCGTACCCCCGATCTTTTCCCCCTAAGTTGTCTCTACTGAGACAAAGCCATCCGATAACCTCTCGGATGGCAGCCCTCCCTCCTCGAGCGGGCCACGTTGGCATACACCACTGCTCCCAGGAATAGGGATGAGTACGATAGAACTCCAGCAACCAACGGAGAGCCCCTAAAATCAAACAGACAGTATTAACACACGATCTAAAGGAACCTTACCTAACTCGGTCGTTTGAATAAAAAACGCAAAGATTCGAATAACTCAAAATGGCCTTAAAAAACTAGTGCACTGACTCATCTTCAAATGAACCTTGCCCAAAACCATCACATCGCAGAACTCAAACTATTCAATCTAACACCATCGCCCGTCGCATAATATTCTGTGCAGTCTCCGACGAGACAATCATTCCCAAGGTGCCGTAATGCGCTCCCCAAGCTCCAAGCACCCCGAAGCTGCGCGTACTTAGAAAGACATCCGTCACTTCTTGAGAGCTATAGCGCAGCAGCTCGGCCGCCTGCAAGACGCGGGCGACGGCTTCAGTCATGGGGCGGGCCAGGAACTCGTCCTCGATCGCCGCTCTTAACAGACGCTCGGTATGCTGCACCAACGCATCGAAGCGCTTGTCCTGCCCGGCCAAGGGTTTGAGTTCATTGAAAACCGCCTCTACCGTGCGCGGGTCCCTGATCATGGCGCGCCGCACATCCATGCACATCATATTGGCCGTCCCTTCCCAGACACTGTTCAAAGGGGACTCTCGATACACACGGGCCATGGGATTTTCTTCGATAAAACCATTACCGCCATGACACTGCAAAGCCTCGTTCGCAATAGAGGGCGCGCGCGAGCAATTGAAGTATTTAGCCGCAGGCGTGGCCACCCGAGCCAACAGCCTTTCATGTTCACTGCTTTGCATCAGATCAGTGGCCTTGGCGACTCGCAAGGACATCAAGGTTGCCGCTTCCACTTCTACTGCCATATCCGCCAGCACATTGCTCATCATGGGCCGATCGGCAATGGAGGTTCCAAAAGCCTTGCGTGATGTCGTGTGACGCACAGCCAAAGTCAGCGCCTGCCGCATCAAACCTGCGGAACCAATCGCAAAATCCAGACGCGTTAGATGCGAGTGCGACAGGATTTCCCGAATACCGCGCCCTTCTTCCCCCACCCGAATCGCCAGCGTGCCAGCATATTCCACTTCGCTGGACGCGTTGGAACGATTGCCCGCCTTGTCCTTCAGACGTTGCACAAAAAAGCGGTTATAGCTGCCGTCCGGCAAGGTACGGGGCAAGAAGAAACACGTAACACCGCCATTGACTTTAGCCAGCGTAAAAAAGCCATCAGACTGCGGCACTGAACAAAACCACTTATGTCCCGTCAGCTCATACCAATGCGCTGTAGCGCCGTGATAATCCGCGCTATGGGAGAAGCGCGCAGTAGTCTGCGTCTCGCGCAAATCTGAGCCGCCCTGCTTTTCTGTCATCGCATAGCCAATGACCACCGAGGGTTTGTCCCCCACTTCGCGACGACTGTATTCATAGCGCGTCCCCTTGAGCTTATCCGCCCAGATCGCCAAAGCAGGTTCAGCCTCGAAACCGGCATACGCCGCATACGCCATGCCGGTCGGACAGCCCGTACCATGCTCCACCTGATTCCACAGATAGGACAAGACCGCACGAGCGAAGTGGCCATTTTTCTCTTGCGTACGCCAGCTTAAATTCGGCACCTCGTGCTGCCAGGCCAGGGTCATCAACTCATGCCAGCTGGGGTGAAATTCCAGCCAATCAATCCGGTTGCCGAAACGATCATGCGTTTTAAGTTCAGGGATATGACGGTTCGCCAAACGGGCCAATTCCTGAACATTTTCATCACCAGCCACCGCCCCCAAGGCCTGACAACGCGATGCAGCCCAAGGGGCTTCACGGCTGATGGCGTCACGTAAAACCTGATCGCCCGTAAAAGCATTGAAACCACTGGCGGGCAAAGCCTGGTTCAAAACCTGATGCGTGCTGTAACGGTCTTGGGGCGCATTCAAAATGCTGGGGGAAAGCGGCTGGTTCATATTTGTCTCCGAACTGTTTTTCTAAGACGTGGCAGAAGGGACTGCCACGCTGGCGCACGCCATCTGGGCAATCTGGTCAGCCAGCGCGGCCACTTGGCGCTGGTAACTGTCCGTGCCATCGTGCTGCTGACGGCTTAAAGGAGAAAGCGGGCCAATCAGCCCTTCCATGAAACCGCCCACAATGACGGTAGCCGCAATATCGGGCTGCACATCCTGGCGCATTTCCTGAGCGTCCTGACCTGTGGAAACAAGGGAGTGGATGACCTGGCTGATCGCGGCGCGATACACCAGACGAGCCGCGTCGATTTCCTTGTCGCAAGGCTCGGCAATCAAGGCATAGGCCAATCGAGGATTACGCATGGCACGCTTCACGAACGTGGAGACAGCGGCATGCAGGCGCAGCATGGAAGAACCATCCGCCTGCGCAATGTCCGTGAGCACATCCACCTCACGCTGTGACACCAACGACAGGACTTCTGCAAACAGCTCGGCCTTGGAGGGGAAGTAACGATAGACCGTCCCGGTGGCAATACCGGCTGCGGCCGCCACACTGGCTACCTGCGCTTCCTGCCAGCCACCTTCACTGACCAAAACGCGAGCAGCTTCCAGAATACGGCTGCGATTGTCTTGCAGACGGGCTTCAACGGCGGGGGTTTGACGATAGGCCATAAAGAAGTGAACTCTGATTCATTACATGAGTGAATCCTAGTTCATTTCTTTGTGATGGACAAGAATTTCTTTACCCAGAGCTGTCAGAAGACTCACCTACTGGGCTTGCAGGCTGCTTGGGAGTAACTGTTATTTGAAGCGACCAAATAAGCAACCCCAATAAAACTGCCCCCAGCAACAGCGATGGCAAAGCCATCAATACTGTTTGCTGGGGGCAGTCTGAACTCGCTAGCGTGCAGGCATCAAGCCTATCAGGCCGACAGTTCCTTACGAACGATTTCAGCACCGGCGCTCAGGGCATGCAGCTTGCCACGGGCCACGGCGCGTGGCAAAGGTGCCATCCCGCAGTTGGTGGAGGGGTACAGCTTGTCAGCGTCCACAAACTTCAGCGCCTTGCGCAGTGTGTTGGCCACTTCGTCAGCGGTTTCAATCACGTTGGTGGCCACGTCAATGGCGCCAACCATCACTTTCTTGCCACGGATCAGTTCGATCAAATCCATGGGAACGTGGGAGTTCTGGCATTCCAGGGAGATGATGTCGATCTTGGATTGCTGCAGCTTCGGGAAGGACTCTTCATACTGACGCCATTCCGAACCCAGGGTCTTTTTCCAATCCGTGTTGGCCTTGATGCCGTAACCGTAGCAAATGTGCACGGCGGTTTCGCACTTCAGACCTTCAATAGCACGTTCCAGCGTAGCAATACCCCAGTCATTCACTTCGTCAAAAAACACGTTGAAAGCAGGTTCGTCAAACTGAATGATATCCACGCCTGCGGCTTCCAGCTCTTTGGCTTCCTGGTTCAGGATCTTGGCAAATTCCCAAGCCAGTTTTTCACGGCTCTTGTAGTGGTTGTCGTACAGCGTATCGATCATGGTCATGGGGCCGGGCAGCGCCCATTTGATCGGCTGCGAGGTTTGCTGACGCAAAAATTTCGCATCATCCACAAACACGGATTTAGGACGAGTCACGGCACCCACAACGCTTGGAACGCTGGCGTCGTAACGGTCACGGATACGCACGGTCTCGCGCTTTTCAAAGTCCACGCCTTCCAGATGTTCGATGAAGGTAGTGACAAAGTGCTGGCGGGTTTGCTCTCCGTCGCTAATCAGATCAATACCGGCGTGCAATTGTTCTTGCAAGGACAAGCGCAGTGCATCTTTCTTGCCTTCGACCAGGTCCTCACCTTCCAGTCTCCAGGGCGACCAAAGTTTCTCGGGTTCAGCAAGCCAGGAGGGTTTAGGCAAACTGCCAGCGGTGGAGGTGGGTAGCAATTTTTTCATAATAAATAACCTTGTTGTTTTTGATGAATCAAAGCGCGTAACTGGCTGCCCATTGATCAAGAATAACTTTGTATGGCTTGATAAAACTTTCTTCGGTAAACCGGCCCTGCTCAACCGCCAGACGGCTACGTTCTTCACGATCGTAGACAATTTGCGTAACCGAATGATCCGCATTTTTCAGGCTGGGCTGATAGCGCATTCCTGCTGCTGAATTGGCATTGTAAATCTCGGGGCGGTAGATTTTCTGGAATGTCTCCATCGTGCTGATGGTACTGATCAATTCCAGATTCGTGTAGTCACTGAGCAAATCACCACGGAAGTAAAAGGCCAAAGGCGCCACGCTATTTGGGGGCATGAAATAACGAACCTGCAGACCCATTTTCGCGAAGTACTCATCGGTCGGCGAAAACTCGTTTTGCTGGTATTCAACACCCAATACCGGATGCTGATTACCCGTGCGGTGGTAGACCTTGCTGCTGGATACGCTCAGGCAAATCACGGGGGATTTGTTGAAGTTTTCCTGATACAGCGTGGAGTTCACGAAAGCCTTGAACAACTTGCCATGCAAATCACCAAAGCCCTCTGGGGCGCTGAAACCATTTTTGTTCTTGTTGTGCTCCAGCAGAACCACGCTGAAATCGTAATCACGCACATATGAAGAGAAGTTGTTGCCCACGATCCCTTCAATACGCTTGTTTTCCTTGTGGTCGACGATATTGGTTTTCAGGATTTCGATGGTAGGGAATGTAGAGCCATTGCCTTCAACATCAATATCAACAGACACAATATCCAGTTCAACCGAGTAACGATCCCCATTCGGGTTGTCCCAATGGGCCAGATTGTTGAAGCGATTGTCGATCATCTTCAGGGTATTGCGCAGGTTCTGCTGACGGCTTTCACCACGGGCCAGGTTGGCAAAGTTGGTGGTGATGCGTGTGTTGTCGGATGGACGGTAGTTTTCATCAAAACGGATGCTTTTGATGCTGAACGCGAATTCTTTGTTCATTTTTATGTATGCCCTAATTTCTGATTTCAATCTCGAATTTATTTTCAGCCAAGTCACTGATCTGGAAAAATAAATTCATCTTATTTATGTACATGTCGCGCTGTTTGTCGGATCTGCTTTGCGGGCTGTACTGCTTGCTCTCTTCTTCCTGGTGAAGCCAGAAAACAGTGTTGAATCGCCCTCAAAAAAAGTCCCGGCATTTGGCCGGGACCTTCCGCCAAACTCACTCCTGATCGGATCAGGTACTTGCCCGCAAGGCTTTCGCTGCGGCCACCATATTGGTCAAAGCTGGAATCACCTCAGCCCATTGACGTGTCTTCAGACCGCAGTCGGGGTTCACCCACAGACGTTCTGCTGGCACGCGCTCGGCGGCTTTTTTCATCAAATTCACAATGTGCTGCTCGGTCGGAATATTGGGCGAGTGAATGTCGTACACGCCAGGGCCGATCTCGTTGGGGTACTGGAAGTTTTCGAAGGCTTCCAGCAACTCCATGTCCGAACGGCTGGTTTCAATGGTGATCACGTCCGCATCCATATCAGCGATGGAGGAAATGATGTCGTTGAATTCCGAGTAGCACATGTGTGTGTGGATTTGCGTCTCGTCACCCACGCCGTTGGCGGTGATGCGGAAGCTTTCCACGGCCCAGTCCAGGTAGCTCTGCCATTGCGATTTACGCAGTGGCAAACCTTCACGCAAGGCGGCTTCGTCGATCTGAATCACATGCACACCGGCCTTTTCCAGATCCAGCACTTCTTCGCGAATGGCCAGCGCCAGTTGCAGGCAAGAAGCCGAACGAGGCTGATCATCACGCACAAAGGACCAGTTCAAAATCGTCACAGGGCCGGTCAACATGCCCTTCATGGGCTTTTGGGTCAGCGACTGGGCGTAGGTGATCCATTCCACCGTCATGGCTTGAGGACGACTGATGTCACCAAACAGGATGGGTGGTTTCACGCAGCGCGAACCGTAGGACTGCACCCAACCGAACTGGCTGAATGCGTAGCCGTCCAACTGCTCACCAAAGTATTCAACCATGTCGTTGCGCTCGGCTTCGCCGTGCACCAACACGTCCAGACCCAGTTTTTCCTGCTCACGCACGCTGCGCTCAATCTCGGCACGCATTGCGGCCTGATAGCTGTTTTCGTCCAGACGACCGGCCTTGAACTCGCTACGAGCACGGCGGATTTCTACCGTTTGCGGGAAAGAACCAATCGTCGTGGTGGGGAATGCGGGCAACTTCAGGAATTCAGCTTGCTTGGACGCACGCTGTGCGTAGACGCTCTTGCGCTTGCCCAGCTCGGCCGAAATACGAGCCACCGCTGCTTTCACCGCAGGATTGTTCACCCGGGGTGAGTTGCGGCGGGCAGTCAAAGCGGCCAGGTTCTCGGCCAGCTCTGCCTTGACGGCCTCACGACCTTGGCTCAAGGCTTTACCCAATACCCGTAGTTCGCCCAGCTTTTGCAAAGCAAAGGCCAACCAGGACTTCACATCAGCATCCAGCTTTTGTTCGCTATCCAGATCAACCGGCACGTGCAGCAGCGAGCAGGAAGGAGCAATCCACAAACGATCACCCAGTTGCTTGGCGATGGGCTCAACCCAGTCCAACACGGCGGTCAAATCTGTTTTCCAGATATTGCGACCATTGATCACGCCCAGGGACAAGACCTTGTCGTCACCCAAAAGCTTGAGCAGTGCATCCACGCCATCACGATCATTGATGGCATCCACATGCAAACCGGCGACAGGCAAGCTGGCGGCCAAAGCAGCATTTTCCAGCAACTGACCAAAGTAAGTGGCTACCAGCAACTTCACGCCAGCAGCTTTCAGTTGCTGATAAGCGGTCTTGAACGCCTGCTGCCAATCGGCATCCAGCTCCGTAACCAGAATAGGCTCGTCAATCTGCACCCACTCCACGCCTGCTTTGGCCAGCGTATCCAGCAATTGGACATACACAGGCAGCAAGCGATCCAGCAGGGCCAGCTTGTTGGATTCGTCCTTGGCCTTGCCCAGTGCCAGATAAGTCACGGGACCAATAATCACAGGCTTGGCTTTCACGCCTTGAGCCTTGGCTTCAGCCAGTTGCTCCAACAAACGCGAGGCATCAAGCTTGAACTGGGTGTCAGCCGTAAATTCGGGGACGATGTAGTGATAGTTGGTGTCGAACCATTTGGTCATTTCACCGGCAGCCACACCGCCGCAGCAGGCGCTGTGATCTTCCAGACCTTTGGCCGAACGACCGCGGGCTACGCGGAAGTAGTTATCCAGCTCATCACCATGAAAGTCCTGCACACGTTCAGGCAAGTTGCCCAGCAAGAAGCTGGCATCCAGCACCTGATCGTAAAAAGAAAAATCACCCACGGGCACCAGATCCAGACCGGCCTGGTTCTCCCAGTGCCGCTGGCGCAGTTGAGCGCCCAGCATCTTGAGTTCGTCACGCGAAGACTCGCCCTTCCAATAGGACTCCAAGGCGAACTTCAGTTCCCGTTTGGCGCCAATGCGCGGAAAGCCAAGATTATGAATCGTCGTCATGTGCTGCTCTCAATAGGCCAGTGGATTAAAGAATGACTTGCATTGTAGGAAGCCGTATCAATGAAGTAAAATGGTCTTATCTCACCAACCCATGAATATCACTCACGTATCATGTTAGAGCGCATCCACCTGGCCGTTGTGCAGCAAGTTGACAAGCAAGGGTCCCTGACCGCCGCCGCTGCCGTGCTGCACGTTACCCAATCTGCCCTTAGCCACACCATGCGGAAACTGGAACAGCAACTGGGCACAGAAATCTGGCGTCGCGAAGGCCGCAGCCTGCAACTGACTCAAGCCGGGCAGTATCTGCTGGCCGTCGCCAACCGCGTCCTGCCGCAGCTGGATCTGGCCGAAGAGCGCCTGGGCCAGTTCGCCCAAGGCGAGCGAGGCTCGCTGCGTATCGGCATGGAATGCCACCCCTGCTATCAATGGCTGCTGAAGATCGTCTCGCCGTACCTTAGCGCTTGGCCGGATGTGGACGTGGACGTGAAGCAGAAATTCCAGTTCGGCGGGATTGGCGCGCTGTTTGGCTATGAAATTGATCTGCTGGTTACCCCAGACCCGCTTTACAAGCCAGGCCTGAAGTTCGAGCCCGTGTTCGATTACGAGCAGGTGCTGGTGGTCAATAAAGCTCACGCGCTGGCCAAGGTGGACTATGCCAAGCCCAAGGACCTGGACCGGGAAGTGCTGATCTCCTATCCGGTGGACATAGACAGGCTGGATATCTACAACCAGTTTCTGCTGCCCGCAGGCATCGCCCCCCGACGCCACAAGGCAATTGAGACGACGGACATCATGATGCAGATGGTGGCCAGTGGACGTGGGGTCGCCGCCCTCCCCCGATGGCTGGTGGAGGAGTATGCGGAGAAGCTGGATGTCGTGCCGGTAAGGTTGGGCAAACATGGCATCGCCAAGCAGATCTTCCTGGGGATGAGGGAGACGGAAACGGTGATTGATTATCTGCAGGCGTTTATGGAGCTGGCTCGGGGGTCCGGGCCGAGTGGTATTGGTATGCAAGTCAGCCCTAAAGCCTCAGCTCAAGACGGTACAAGCTAAAGGGCTAGAAAGAGCTTGCGTACCAACTCTGGCGATTGGGCCGTCCCATCAGCAGCAAGCGGAAGGAAGTACTCCGTCTGCCACCGTTGCGTCCGTATGGCTTCTTTAGCTGTCGGGACAACCCATGGTGGGTAGACACGAATGGCTCTTTTCCCGCCCTTCCCTTCACAAGACATGACGCCTTTCTCAAGCAAGAGCTGCTTGCTGAAAATAAACTGCCCCCCGTGATCTGCATCAGCAACACTGATCACGACAAAATCCACCTTGTCTGCAATATCAAGGGGCATGATTTCACTGTCCGGCGTCGGCCGCTTCCAGAGCGTCACAAACTGCCCAAGCTTGGTCGGCGTTGTTTTCGCGACCCGAAAGACGATGGTATGGCTATCAAGGCCGAAACGAAAAGCTCCGTACTCTGGGCTTTCGGCTTCGGGTTGTGGAAAATGCGTTAGCTGCATGCCTGCCGGAGCATAGATGTCTCGGATTGCTGCACTTAGCTGATCTAGAAAGAAGTTCAAGGAGATTTTTCTTTAAGTAATAAGGGTTCCAGTGCGCCCTAGCGACATTGCACAGGAAGTGCGCATAAGCCGCAACGCAGAACGCTTAAAAGCAAGCGCTCGGCAATGGCAGGTTGATCTCGCCATTGCCAGACAGGCTCAGGCCTCGCTGGCTACCGGCACCGGCTGCTTGCGAGAGTTCGCTGAGGCATTTTCCAACTGCATGCACCGCTCCAGGAACAGGAACATGTAGTCATAGCTTTTGCACACGGCCTGGCGCAACTCCACCTGCAACGCCTTGCTCGGGTTGTTCCCGGCCAGCGTGCAGACGATTTCCAGAGCTTCCCACGGGTGCGCATCATCGTACTGGGCGTGCATCTTCAGCCATTTCATTGCGCGCTTACGCTCTTCTTCCGGGAACGCCGCAGCATACACGCCGGTCGAACACACCACCGCAGACCACTCGCCCGTGGCCCCTTCAATGGCGTAATTAGTGGCGGCAATGGCCACGATCAGCGAATCGACTGAGCTGGTGTGCCAGCACCAGTGGCTCAGCGCGTGCAGCTCAGGCGGCACGTTCTGAGCCTGCAGCTCCTCCAAGCTGACACCGTGGGCGCGAGCCCAATCCACCCAATAATCGGCATGGTTAAGTTCCACGCGAATATTGCGCATCAGCCAGCGGCGCGCCATGTCCTCTCCTGGATGGCGGGCAAACTTGGTCTTGGTCAGGTTCTGTGCCATGTACAAGGCAAACTGTTCGACCACCGGCCAACCACCGATTACGTAATGACGCATCGTGGCCGCACTGAGCTTATTGTCGCGCATGCGCTGGTACAGCTCATGCTCTACAACGCGACGTTTGCTCTCGCTACAGTCCTGAATAAGCTGCTGCGCCCAGGCGGGGTAACTGGAGGCTTCCATAAGCGGGCCGGTTCTGTTGAATGTATCGATCACTATCTAGCTCCTTTTGATGTGATTGTGTACAGACCAGAAAGAGTTTCACCGGAATGTACCGGGCGCCTCGGATGAAAAAGATCGCGGCCGCACAGGTCGACGCAACAGGCTGTCATGGGTAAACAACTGCGGTTGTTCGATCAGGTCGCCCTGTGCGCAGTCTATCTCAATCTCCGGCAAGGTCTGCTTGGTTAGGTGACTACAAAACCAGAGGCTATTAACTCGCGAGTGAACTGCTATCTCCGGAGCACCTCGCTCCACAATGTTGTTAGTCAGCGCTCGCCAGTACGCGTGCGTAATGTCAGCCAGTTTCTGGTTGCCAAATTTCGGCCTTAACTCTCGTCCTAAATTAAGCGTCGCCTCTCGCGGATGGAATCAACCATTTGGTACCCATGTAGCTATTTTTCAGCCCAAACCCCGATCGTCTCTGCATCCCTCGCGGCCCTTTTCTTTGGCCTTCTCTTTGGCTGGTGACTTCCCAACGGCGATCATCTTTTTTGCCCCACCGAGCCGTTACCGGGCTTCCGCCTGGGCAATGCGAAAACTTGCCAGATAGTGTTAGGCTGAAAACGAAAAAAGCCCGCAATTACGCGGGCTTAGCGGCATTTAATGCCTTCATGTGCCTGGCAGAGCCAGACTCGGGATCACTCCCACTCAATCGTCGCTGGCGGCTTGCTGCTGACGTCGTACGTCACACGGTTAATGCCACGCACTTCGTTAATGATGCGACCAGAGGTGCGCTTCAACAAGGAGTATGGCAATTCAGCCCAGTCAGCCGTCATGAAGTCGGTGGTCTGCACGGCACGCATGGCAACCACGTACTCATAGGTACGAGCATCGCCCATCACGCCTACGCTTTTCACAGGGAGGAAAACGGTGAAGGCCTGGGAAGTCAGGTCGTACCAGTTCTTGCCGGTTTCTTCGTCAACCGTATTGCGCAGCTCTTCGATGAAGATGGCATCAGCTTGACGCAGCAAGTCTGCGTATTCACGCTTGATTTCACCCAGGATACGAACACCCAAGCCTGGGCCTGGGAAGGGGTGGCGGTAGACCATTGCTGGTGGCAAGCCCAGGGCTACGCCCAGTTTGCGCACTTCGTCCTTGAACAGTTCCCGCAGGGGTTCCAGCAGTTTCAGGTTCAGCGTGTCTGGCAGGCCACCCACGTTGTGGTGGGATTTGATGCCAGTGGCTTTACCGGATTTGGCAGCGGCGGATTCGATTACGTCCGGGTAGATTGTGCCTTGGGCCAACCAACGGGCGTTGCTGAGTTTGGCGGCTTCTTCCTGGAAGATTTCCACGAATTCACGGCCAATGATCTTGCGCTTGGCTTCTGGATCGGTAACACCGGCCAGTTTGCCCAGGAAGCGGTCAGAGGCGTCGATATGGATGATCTTCAAACCCATATTGTCGGCGAAGGTGCTCATGACTTGCTGGGCTTCGTTCAGACGCAGCAAGCCGTGGTCCACGAATACGCAGGTCAGCTTCTCGCCGATAGCTTGGTGGATCAGAGCGGCAGCAACCGAGGAATCCACACCACCGGACAGGGCCAGAATGACTTCTTCGTCGCCGACTTGTTCGCGGATATTGGCGATAGCCTCTTGCACGTAGTCCGGCATGTTCCAATCGCCCACGCAGCCGCAGATGTCGCGCACAAAGCGTTCGAACAAGGCGCCGCCTTGAACGGTGTGGGTGACTTCAGGGTGGAACTGGACAGCGTAGAAGCCGCGGTCTTCGTCGGCCATACCGGCGATGGGGCATGTTGGGGTGGAAGCCATCAGCTTGAAGCCGGGAGGCAAGGCGGTAACTTTATCGCCGTGGCTCATCCAGACTTTGAGCATGCCGTGGCCTTCTGCCGTGGCGAAATCCTGAATACCGTCCAGCAGCTTGGTGTGGCCGTGGGCGCGGACTTCGGCGTAACCGAATTCACGCTTGTCCGAACCTTCGGTAACGCCGCCCAGTTGGCGGGCCATGGCTTGCATGCCGTAGCAAATGCCCAGAACGGGTACGCCGGCTTCAAACGCAGCGGCGGGAACTTGCAGAGCGTCTTCGGCGTAGACCGAGGCGTGGCTGCCCGACAGAATGATCCCTTTCAGGCCTTCTTGGGAACGGATGAATTCATCGCTAACATCACCGGGGTGAATCTCACAGTACGCACCGGCTTCGCGTACGCGACGCGCAATAAGCTGGGTGACCTGGGAGCCGTAATCAAGAATCAGAATTCGCTGGTGCATGAAAGTATCGAGCCAATAATAAAGCGGTAAAGGATCTATTTTACGCTGTGTAGCGCCGCTTAGG
Organism: Alcaligenes phenolicus; assembly: GCF_032063905.1. Taxonomy (NCBI): domain Bacteria; kingdom Pseudomonadati; phylum Pseudomonadota; class Betaproteobacteria; order Burkholderiales; family Alcaligenaceae; genus Alcaligenes; species Alcaligenes phenolicus. Next base: position 159,143 of record NZ_DAMBOE010000006.1, on the reverse strand, counting down.
GAGTCGCAGAAATACTCCAGGCCGAAATTGTCCTGCATCACTGGCATTCATGCGGCAAGGCAGCTACAGTACATGCAGTCATTTTGGGAGTTTCAGCATGTCTTCGAGTCGTACCCCTTGTCCGAGCGAACTTAATGAACACCAGGAATCCCGACCTGCACAGACCACACAACAACAAGGCGGCGGCAGCTATATCCCTGCTCCCGGCCCCTCCGGTGCCCGCCCGCACAGCTTTGCCTATGAATGCCAGGAAGATACGGACGAAGTCTCCGACAGCCTGACCTTTGTGCTGGTTCACGGTGCCTGGCACGGTGGCTGGTGCTGGTCCCGCCTGGCGGCCCGGCTGCAGGCCAAAGGGCATAAAGTCTATACCCCCACGCTAACCGGCTTGGGCGAACGCAGCCACTTGCTCAGCCCGGACATCACCCTGAATACCTTTGTGGACGATGTCGCTAATTTGATACGTTGGGAGGAACTCTCCAACGTGGTTCTGGTGGGCCACAGCTTTGGTGGACTGGTTATTAGCGGCGTAGCCGACGTCATGCCGCGCTGCATTCAGCAACTGATTTACCTGGACGCCTTTATCCTGCCAAGCGGCACCAGCACTTTCGACACGCTACCGGAAAAGATTGTCGACAGCATGGTAGCCTCTGCCGGGAAAAACGCCGTTCCCGCCGTCCCCCCTCCTCCTCTAAGCGCCTTGGGCCTGCATGCCACGGAAGATCTGCACTTTGTCGGGAACCGCCTGACGCCACAGCCGCTCAGCGTCTACCGCTCTTCCCTTCGTTTACAGAACCCCGTCATTGGCAATGGCCGTCCCTGCTCCTATATTTCTTGCACACAGCCCACGTTCAGAGGGGTCGATACCTCGCGCGAATGGGCCCGTCAGCAAAAAGATTGGGAATTCCGTGAACTGGAAAGCGGGCACTGCGCTTTGATGACACACCCCGACATGCTGGCCCGACTGCTGCTGGAGCTGGCGGACTAATCCGCTTCGTCCACGCTGTCTTTAGAGCGATAAAACTCTCTGGGAGTAACCCCGAAATGCCGCCGGAACACGGCGGCATATGCGCTTTGGCTGGCATAACCGTGCTGCAAAGCCACTTGCACAATAGGCTCACCGGCTGCCAAACCTTCCAGAGACCCCAGCAAGCGAGCGAATTGACGCCATTGCCCAAAGCTGATGCCGGTATGGCGACGAAACAGGCGGTGGAAAGTTTTGACGCTCATGGCCAGTTGCTTGGCCCAGGCCTCTGCATCCCTATCATCATCGGGGCGGGCCTCCAGATGCCGACACACCAGTAGCAAGCGCGGCTCTTCGGGCCAGGGCAGATGAAACGGCAATACAGGCAGCTCGCGCAATTCATCCAGCAATAAGCGCATCACGCGGCCATCACGACTGTCTTGCGCGTACACCAAAGGAATTCGACTGGCCTCCAGAATCAGCTCTCGTAGCAAAGGGCTGACATCCAGCACACAGTTACGCGCTGGCAAGCCCGGAGCGGCATCCTCATCCACAAAGATCGTGCGCATTTTGACCTGTCCGCGCATGCGAACCGTATGAGGTCGCCCCGGTTGCAGCCAAACGCCACGACTGGGAGGCACCACCCAGCGTCCTTCCTGGGCGTCGATCACCATCACCCCTTGCACGGCGTACAAAAACTGCGCCCGTACATGCTGGTGCTCTTGAATAAGATGGCCGTCCGGATAGTCTGCCGCCAAACCACTAATGGGCATCTTGGCCAGCTCGACAGGGATATGAATAAGAGGATCAAGCACAAGCTGTCCCATTTACGCTAATTCAAGTCAGTTTAGCGAAAGACAGGCAAGCCGGTCTACAGCGAGCATACGTCTTCTTTATTGATGGATGCTTCCAATGCGCAACTATGCCTATCCGCTGGTGACCATGCTGCTGTGGTCCGGCAATGTAATTGTTTCCAAAATGGCGCACGGCCTGATCGCCGCACCTGCCATGAGTTTTTATCGAGTCGTGCTGGCGCTGGCCATCATGAGCCTGTTTGCCGCTCGCCCTGTCTGGCGACACTGGCACTCGATCCGCCCCCAACTGCCCAAACTGCTGTTTCTGGGATTTCTGAGCATGGCGTTTTATCAATGCCTGTCTTACTGGGCAGCAGCCAGTACCAGCGCCACCAATATGGCCGTGATTACCGCATTGACACCCCTGCTGACCCTGTTGACCACACGTTTGCTGCTGCCAGGCTCTGGCCCTCGCGGCATGCTGCCCGGTGCCCTGCTGGCCTTGTTTGGAACAGTCTGGTTGATTAGCAGCGGCCATCCCATGCAACTGCTAAGCCAAGGAGTCCGCTCTGGCGACTTGCTGATGCTGACAGCGACATTAAGCTACGCCTTTTACAGCGTCTTTTTGAAGAAATGGCATATCACTGTGCCAGCCTGGCAATCGACCTATCTTCAAGCTTGGGGAGCCTTGATCACCCTGCTGCCCGTCTTCTTCTGGCTGCCAGCAGAACAAACGCAATTGAATGAGCAAACAGTCCCCCTGATCCTGTACGCAGGCATCCTGGCCTCCGTCCTGCTGCCCTACTGCTGGATCCAAGGCATCACACGCTTGGGCCCGGCCCGATGCAGCCTGTTCCTGAATATCCTGCCCTTCATGACCGCCATGCTGGCCATCCCATTGCTGGGTGAACAGTTGGGCGCACACCATGTGAGCGGCGGACTGCTAACCCTGGCGGGGGTGATTCTGGCTCAATGGCCGCCTCAACAATGGCTGTTCAAAACCAAAACAGCCCCTGCTAAATAAGAAATATGGGAGTCTTATATCCAACTCCTGCTATGAACTGATTTGCCAGCTATCGACCACTAATTTGTGAGCTAACGAGTGACGAACTAATGAACTGAATAGCTGAATAGCTGAATAGCTGAATAGCTGAATAGCACTCTTAGGGTAAGCGCACCCCGCAGTATCCAAAGCAAAGCGCCCCGTCATAAACGGGGCGCTTTTTATTATTTAGAGTTCTCTGCATTCCCATCCCTCCCACACCATAAAGGGTCGCTCCCTGAATGGAACAAGGGCTACACAACACCAGCCAAGATAGGAATAACAAAGGCTGAGATAGCAGTAGTTACTGCTGTTGCTGTTGCTGTTGCTGTGGTCTTGACGGTGACGGTAGCGATTGTGTAGAGCTCCGACCAAACTGCCAACAAACAAAAATTTTTAATACCTATTTTTAGCCATAAGGAAGACTGCTTTCCCTAGCCTCCTTCCTCTCATCAATAGACCTCTCTACTCCCTCTTCCTTATTACAAACCTTCCTCCCATCAAGCTACGATTTCCCACCCACGCTCTTTCCAAAAACCAACACACCAACAAAAACCCTAAGCGCAAAAAAACAAGCGGGGCTATATATTTCTCGATCTGAGCCTCTTGCGGCCTGGGTGGGGACGCGGGGCGAGTCAGACTGCTTGCCGCGGGCGGTGTCGGGATACGGGATGCAAGCACTCTGCTGTTTGAACCCGACGCTTGTGATTGGTCCGGGGGACCAATCACCGGGTGAGTTCAGAGTGCGCCCGTATCTCGACACCGCCAAGGGCACCGGTGCGCAGCACCGGCAAGCGGTCCGCCCCGCGTCCCCACCCAGGCCGCAAGAGGCGTCTATCCTGAGTCCACCCCCTACCCCACAACACAAAGGCGATACAAAAAAAAAAACCGCCAACCCAAAGGCTGGCGGCTTCTGGCATGCAAGAGACTAGCCAAGATCAGTCAGCGCGGTAGTTCGGCGCTTCCTTGGTGATCTGTACGTCATGCACGTGGGACTCACGTACACCCGCAGCCGTAATCTCCACGAACTCGGCCTTGGCGTGCAATTCCTCGATGGATTTGCAACCGCAGTAGCCCATGGAAGCACGGATGCCACCAACCAGTTGGTAAATAATGGCAATAACACTGCCCTTGTAAGGCACGCGGCCTTCAATACCTTCTGGAACCAGCTTGTCAGCGTTGTTCGAAGGATCCTGGAAGTAGCGATCAGCCGAACCATCGACCATGGCGCCCAAGCTACCCATACCGCGGTAGGACTTGTAAGAACGGCCCTGGAACAGCACCACTTCACCAGGAGATTCTTCAGTACCAGCAAACATACCGCCCATCATGCAAGCGGAAGCGCCAGCGGCTAAAGCCTTGGACACATCGCCGGAGAAGCGGATACCGCCGTCAGCAATCAAAGGTACGCCCGTACCTTCCAATGCCTTGGCAACATCAGCAATAGCCGTAATTTGAGGAACACCCACACCGGCCACGATACGAGTCGTACAAATAGAACCAGGGCCAATACCGACCTTGACACAATCTGCACCGGCCTCGACCAGAGCGCGAGCGGCATCAGCGGTAGCAATGTTGCCGCCAATAACCTGAATGCGAGGGAAATTCTTCTTGACCCAGCGAACGCGCTCGATAACGCCACGGGAGTGACCGTGGGCAGTGTCCACCACCACCACGTCCACACCGGCTGCAGCCAGTTTCTCGACACGTTCTTCAGTACCGTCACCCACACCGACTGCGGCGCCGACGCGCAGCTGACCGTGGCTGTCTTTGCTAGCCAGAGGGTGCTCGGTGTTTTTGACAATATCCTTAACCGTTGCCAGACCGCGCAGCTGGAACTGATCGTTAACGATCAGCACACGTTCCAGGCGATGACGGTGCATCAGGGCCTGAGCTTCGTCCAGCGTGGCGCCTTCGTGCATGGTGATCAAACGCTCTTGAGGCGTCATGACATCACGCAAAGGCAGATCCAGGCGGTCTTCAAAGCGCAGATCGCGGTTGGTAACAATACCCACCAGCTTGCCGGCCTCAACCACAGGCAAACCGGAAATACCGTGCTGACGCTGCAGGTTGATGGCATCGCGCACCTTCATGGTGGGCGTCACAGTAACCGGGTCAATCACGATGCCGAACTCGTGACGCTTCACACGTGCAACTTCACGTGCTTGAGCATCCGCCGTCAGGTTCTTGTGGATGATCCCGATACCGCCTTCCTGTGCCATGGCAATAGCCAGGCGCGCTTCGGTTACCGTGTCCATGGCAGCCGAAACCAGCGGGATATTCAGGGTGATGTCCCGCGTAAAGCGGGTGAGCAAGGATGTATCGCGAGGCAGAACCTCGGAGTAAGCGGGAACCAACAACACATCGTCGAAGGTCAGTGCTTTCTTGATGAGACGCATGCTTTTATAACTCCGTCCAAAAATCGATTATACGCGTAAGCAATTACGCAATCCAGACCCGAGCGTTGCGAAACATCCGCATCCAGGGAGTAAATCCACCATTTGCCATCTGATCAGCACCCTGATCGGCGGCGCCCCACTGCTCTGGCGTCCAGGACATCATGACGTTGCGCGTCACGCGTTCCGGGTGAGGCATCATGATGGTGAAGCGGCCATCTGCCGTGGTTACACCGGTCAAACCGTAAGGGCTGCCGTTGGGGTTCAGCGGGTATTGCTCCGTGCGCTGACCGCGGTGATCCACAAAATGAACTGCAGCCGCTACCTTGGATGCATCGCCCTGACGCTGGAAGTTCGCAAAGCCTTCACCGTGAGCCACGGCTACTGGCAGGCGTGTCCCTTCCATGCCCTTGAAGAACAAGGATGGCGAAGCGGCGATTTCCACACTGGAGAAACGAGCCTCGTATTTTTCCGACTGGTTACGGGTAAAGCGTGGCCAGAATTCCGCACCCGGAATCATGGGGGCTAGGGCCGCCATCATCTGACAACCATTACAAATACCCAGACCGAAGGTGTCGCTGCGACCGAAGAAGGCAGCAAACTGATCGGACAACTGATTGTTGAAACGAATGGTCTTGGCCCAGCCTTCACCGGCGCCCAGAACGTCGCCGTAGCTGAAGCCACCCACAGCCACCATGCCCTGCATGCCTTCCAGCGATGCGCGGCCCGACAGCAAGTCGGTCATGTGCACGTCAACGGCTTCGAAACCGGCTGTGTCAAAGGCCCAGGCCATTTCGACCTGGCTGTTGCAACCCTGTTCGCGCAAGATGGCAACGCGTGGGCGTTTGCCGGTAGCGATGAAGGGAGCAGCAATATCTTCTTGCGGGTTGAACATGACACGCGGCGAGATGCCTGGGTCTTGCACATCTTCCCAGCGATCGAATTCAGCCTGTGCGCAGGCGGGGTTATCGCGACGCTCCATGATGCGGCGGCTAACTTCACTCCACTGTTGTGCCAGTTCCACACGAGGGGCTTGGTAAATGCAAGCACCATCGCGGTAGAACTCGACCTGATCGGTCTTGTTCAGGCTACCAATCACGTGGGAGTGAGCCGACAAACCTGCCTCACGCAGAATTTGCATGACCTGATCACGCTGAGCCAATGGCACCTGGATGACAGCACCAGCCTCTTCGTTGAACAAGGCGCGCAAGGTAATCTCATCACGCTGCACGGAAACCTGTTCGGCACGAATCTTGTAATCGCCCCAATCGGCAGCATGAGGGTCGATGGTCAGCATGTCCAGATTCACGGACACGCCTGTGTGACCGGCAAACGCCATCTCGGCCACGGTCGCGGCCAGACCACCGTCGGAACGGTCATGGTAGGCCAGGATCAGATCCTGGTCGGCCAATTGGCGAATCACCTTCACAAAAGCCAGCATGGCTTCGGCGTCCTGCATATCGGGTACGGACTGACCAACCTGATTGAAGGCGTGAGCCAATACGGACGCACCCATGCGTTGCTTGCCCTGCCCCAGATCAATCAAGACCAGAGCGGTATCGCCTACATTGGTTTGCAGTTGGGGGGTCAAGGTGCGGCGCACATCGGCCACTTGAGCAAAAGCGGTCACCACCAGGGAAACTGGCGAAATCACCTGACGGGACTCTCCGTCCTGCTCCCAGCTGGTACGCATGGACAAAGAGTCCTTGCCCACAGGAATGGACAGGCCCAGGCTCTGGCACCACTGGCTGACAGCCTGAACCGTGTCGAACAAGGCGGCGTCCTGGCCGTCTACGCCGCAAGCGGCCATCCAGTTGGCGGACAATTTGACGTCTTTCAGGTCACGCACATCGCTGGCGACCAGGTTGGTCAGGGCTTCAGCCACAGCCATACGGCCGGAGGCTGCAGCGTCAATCATGGCACTAGGGCTACGTTCGCCCATGGACATGGCTTCGCCACGCACGCCTTCAAAGTCAGCCAAGGTAACGGCGCAGTCGGCCACAGGCACCTGCCAAGGGCCAACCATCTGATCGCGACTGCACAGGCCACCCACGCTGCGGTCGCCAATGCTGATCAGGAAAGTCTTGTTGGCCACGGTGGGGTGACGCAGCACCCGGTGCATGGCTTCGGTCAAAGGAATAAGCGTCAGATCCAGCGGTTCGGCCACGCCCTCCAGACGCTTGACGTCACGTTCCATGCGCGGGGCTTTACCCAGAATCACATCCATAGGCACGTCAACAGGACGCTCCTCGATGCTCTTGGGGGTGTGCACGTCGTCCACGCCGGGCAAGCCTTCGCCGAAAGTCACGCGCAATTGGCGCTCTTCGGTAGCCACACCCACGACGGCAAAGGGGCAGCGCTCGCGCTGAGCAATGCGCTCGAAACGCGGTAGATCCTTGGGCAGAATGGCCAGGACGTAACGCTCCTGGGATTCGTTGGACCAGATTTCTGCAGGCGACAGACCGGACTCTTCCAGAGGAACGCGAGTCAGTTCAAAAATAGCGCCACGCTCGGCATCGTTCACCAACTCAGGAAATGCGTTGGACAGACCACCCGCCCCCACGTCGTGGATGGCAATAATGGGGTTGTTTTCGCCCTGTTGCCAGCAGCGGTCGATCACTTCCTGGGCACGGCGTTCCATTTCCGGATTGCCGCGCTGCACAGAGTCAAAATCCAGTTCGGCACGGTTGGCACCCACGCCCATACTGGACGCAGCACCACCACCCATACCAATACGCATGCCGGGACCGCCCAACTGAATCAACAAGGCACCCACTGGAAGCGGATCTTTGTGAGTCAGGCGATCGTCAATCGAACCCAGACCACCGGCAATCATGATGGGCTTGTGGTAGCCCCAGCGCTGATCGCCAGCCGTTTGTTCAAAAGTACGGAAGTAACCCAGCAGGTTGGGACGACCAAATTCGTTATTGAAGGCGGCACCACCAATCGGGCCTTCAATCATGATGTCCAGGGGGCTGGCGATACGGTCAGGAATACCGTGGGAGTCTTTTTCCCAAGGTTCCATTTGTTCAGGAAAGCACAGATTGGACACGGTAAAACCAGTCAAACCCGCTTTGGGCTTGGAACCACGGCCTGTTGCGCCTTCGTCGCGAATCTCGCCACCGGCACCAGTAGATGCACCAGGGAAAGGAGCAATTGCGGTTGGGTGGTTATGGGTTTCCACCTTCATCAAGGTGTGAACCAGTGCTTCGTGGCGCTGATACACGGGCTCGTTGGCCTGATCATCAATACCGGCGTGGAACAGAGTAGCGGGGCCGCCCGTCATGATGGCGGCGTTATCCGCATAAGCCACCACGGTATTTTCTGGTTGAGCCGCGTGGGTTTCACGAATCATGCCAAACAAGGTTTTGCCCTGGTTTTGACCGTCAATTACCCACTGTGCGTTAAAAATCTTGTGACGGCAGTGTTCGCTATTGGCTTGCGCGAACATCATCAGCTCCACGTCATGCGGGTTACGACCCAGACGTGTGAAAGCATCCATCAGGTATTCAATTTCGTCCTCGGACAGCGCCAGACCCATTTCCTCGTTGGCCTGCTTCAAGGTCGCCACGCCGCCGCCCAAAACATCCACGGTCTGGATAGGCTTGCCTTCCAGTTGGGTGAACAGCTCCTGACCGTCAAAGTCCAAACCAACCACGGTTTCGGTCATGCGGTCGTGCAGCAAGGCAGCCAGTTGTTCCAGCTGAGCCTGATCCAGTTCCTTGGCACCCAACAAGCCACGCTTGGGGGTGATGATGTAACGCACGCCACGCTCGATACGGCGTACCGCTTGCAAACCACAGTTATGGGCGATGTCAGTCGCTTTACTGGCCCAGGGCGACACGGTACCCAAACGAGGAATGACACGCAGAACCAAGGCGCCTTTAGGCGGCTGAGGATCCAGCGCAGGCAGACCATCGTCCAGCAGGTCGCTGAGATGCTGACGCGCACTGGCATCCAGGCCGGACTCTTCAGTCCAGACATAGTATTCGTGCAGGGCAAGAATGTCGGCAACAGGCAGTTGACGCTGCTCGACACGCTCTAGCAAACGCTCACGACGAAATGCGGAGAGCACGGACGAACCGGGAAAGTACAGGATTTGGCTCACGATACGGGAGGGGCAAAAAAGGTGGGAGAAATAGAAAACACGCCATTTTAACCGGAAGCGACACAAGAGGTCACATCGGTAAATGGCGTGCACAAAAAGGAAAAATTCAGTTCAAACAAGGGAGCCGCAAGCGGGGTTGGAGACACAGCAAACCCGGCAAGCTCGACAAGACGTCTTGAGGGGCCGGAGCGATTCGCGCCCCGTAATCTCCAATACGGACCCGGTACGGCGTTCAAATCGGGCTGTCTCCATCCAGATCAGGGGCTGGCGCGGGCTCGGGATAGGACACTTCCAGAATATCCAGTTCTTCCTTGCCGGCGGGAGTGCGCAACACCACGGTGTCGCCTTCACGTGCCTTGATCAAGGCACGGGCCACCGGCGAAATCCAGCTGATGCGGCCTTGCAGGGGTTCAGCTTCGTCCACCCCCACAATGGTGATGGTGAACTCTTCGCCCTGGCTATCGCTATAAACAACGGTTGCTCCAAAGAACACCTGATCGGGATTGGGCTGCAAGCCGGGATCGACCACTTCGGCAATTTCAAGACGCTTGGTCAGGAAGCGGATACGGCGGTCAATTTCCCGCAGGCGTTTTTTACCGTACAGATAATCGCCGTTCTCGGAACGGTCCCCATTGGATGCCGCCCAGGAGACGATCTGCACCACCTCGGGACGTTCCTTGTTCATCAAATGGCTCAGTTCACCACGCAAACGGCGATAACCCAGGACCGTCATGTAATTCTTGGTGCCACTGGGTAGTGCACTGGCCGGGGCGTCCAGATCGTCATCGTCGTCCTGATCGGACTCTTTCACAAAGGCTTTATTCATCGTTTTCAAGGCTCCTGCTAGAGCCACTCCTGCCAAACGGGTTTCAATCCAGAGGGCAAAGGCGGTAGACCGCCTAAATCAACACGCCCTTCGCTGGGACCATGAAAATCCGAACCACAGGACACTTCAAAACCATAGCTGCGTGCTACCTGGGTATACACACTGTATTCCTGCGGAGTATGACTGCCTGTCAGCACTTCAATACCTACGCCACCCAGTTCCAGAAACCGGGTGTACAAGGCGTGGCTGCGGGTGCCATCCAATTCGTAACGTCCGGGGTGGGCAATAATGGCCTTGCCGCCAGATGCCCGTATCCAGCCCACCGCTTCTTCCAGGCTGGCCCAGACGGTTTCTACGGCGGCGGGCTTGCCATCCGCCAAGTAGCGGCGAAAGGCCTCATTCATATCAACGCAGTAGCCTTGCTGCACCAGAAACCGCGCAAAGTGCGTACGGCTGATCAGTTCCGGGTTGGCCGCAAATGGGACTGCCCCTTCATAGGCATCGGGGAAACCCAGATTTGCCAAGCGTTCGCCCATTTTTCGGGCGCGCTGCTCGCGACCAGCACGCACATCATGCAGTGCCTTTTGCAAGGCAGGATGGTCCGGGTCCACGCCCAGGCCAACAATGTGGATAGTCTTGTTCGCCCAAGTGACGGAAATTTCTACGCCGTCCACGAAGCGTATGCCCAGATCCTCGGCATAGTGCCGGGCCAGTTTCAAGCCACCAATTTCGTCATGATCCGTCAGGGCCCACAGTTTCACACCGTTGGCATACGCACGCGCGGCGAGTTCCGCGGGGCTGAGCACACCATCTGAATAGATGGAATGGCAATGCAAATCAACGGGCAAGCGGGCCTGAACACTCATAAGGGGCTATCCAGCTAGAAAGTAGTCGATGTGGTCGATTTGCTCGGCATTGCGCAGCATGGGCGCATGCCCCACATTGGGAATAGTCACCAGTTGCGAATTGGGATTACGTTGCAACATTTCCTGGGCCGCTTCTGGCTTCAAGAGATCGGACTCTTGGCCGCGCACGATCAGCACCTTATCCGGCAAACCCTCATAGGCAGCCCACAACAAAGCCTGTGCAGCCTCCAGATCCACATCTGCCTGCTGAGCAAAGGCTTGCGACAGGCGCAAATCGTAATGGCGACGCCATTTGCCTTCGTGTTCCACAAATACATGACGGGACATATCCGCCCACTCCTCGGCGGAGTGCTCTCCGAAGGAGGCCGAGACGGAACGCACATATTCCACCGCCTGCTCGAAGGTATCAAACAGCACGGACTGGCCAACGTACTCGCTGATGCGCTGCAGGCCTGTCATGTCCAGCGCGGGGCCTACATCGTTCAAAACAACACGACCCAAAGGCAACTGCAAGGGCTCAGCACCCAGACCAGGTCCGGGGCGAGCCGGACGCAGCAAGGCTGACATCGCCTGCCCCCCTTGCAAGCCCAAGGCAATCAAACCGCCCATGGACGTGCCCACCCAATCCAGCCGTGCTGGCTGCAAACGGGCAATCAGCACCAGCATGTCGGCAACGTATTGAGGGATGGCGTAAGCGGACGGATCAATCAGCCAATCAGAGCGGCCACGTCCAACAATATCAGGGGCGACCACGCGGTAGCGCTTGGACAGGCGCTGGGCCAATTGATCAAAATCCCGGCCTGTACGCGTCAAACCATGCACGCACATCAAGACCTGGTCGTTAGTTGGATCGCCCCACTCCCAGTACGCCATGCGGTGCGTGCCGGAGGCACTGGCACACATAACCCAATTAAGGCGCGGCTCCTGAAGATCAGTTGTCATGAACGCTCAGACCAGAATTTGACAGATAAAGGACTATTGTAGCCCAGCCCGAGGGCTTTACTGTGCCGTTTCTGTCCTGCCCTCAGGGTGGTGCCGGGGGCTGCCAGTAACGGGCGTAACGGTCCCGCTCTCCAAAGTAAAACAGGGCCGAGGGGCGTGACTCCACCGTCAAGGCGCCCCATTGATCAGTGCGCAGGAATAAAGCACCGGAGCGTTCCCAACGAGCTTGTACCAGTGGATGCGGATGGTTGAAACGGTTCCACCAGCCCAATTGAGCGATGGCCAAGCCTGCCTGTATGTGTTTGACATAATGCGCCCCAGAAGAAGTCCGGGAGCCGTGATGCCCAACCACCACCACGTCGATAGGCCCCAAACCTGCTGCCACAATGGCCTGCTCTTGTGCCACACCCGCATCACCCAAAAGCAGCGCGCTGTGTCGGGCACCTTGAACTTCCAGCACGCAGCTAATGGCGTTTTTATCTTCCTCGCGACCATAGACGGCCTTGAAGCTGGCCTCATCTGCGGGCGGCCACCAGAACCGGAAACGTACGCCGTCTACCTCCCAGTACGCATCCTGCTCGCAGCGCAAGACTTGTGCCGGGCGAGTCGTGGAGCCAGTGGCCAAACCCAGCAAACGCTCTTCCCGACTCAAATGGGCGTCCAGGTCAAAGCTGCTATAGGAGCGGCTCACGGGCACCGCCTGCAATACACTGCGCGTCCCGCCCACATGGTCCATATCGGCATGAGACAGCACCAAGGTGTCTATCCTCCCTATTCCCTTGGCTTTCAACCAGGGGGCAATGCTGCGCTTGCCCTCATCAGAATCAGGGCCGTAGCGGTTTCCTACATCGAACAACAACACCTGATTACGTGTACGCAGCACCACCGCACTGCCCTGACCTATATCCAAGGCAAACAAGTCCCAGTCCCCCTCCTGTAACAAGGAAGGTCGTAAAGCCAAGGCAGGTACCAGTAGAGACAGGCCGCTCAAACGGGACACAAAACCTTTAGGCAAGAGCAACAACAACACTCCCAGCAAAGCCAGAACTGTCCAGGCCCAATGCTGGGCAGGCACCGGCATACTGGCAAGGCTATGCTCCGCCAACCAGACCGTAGGCTGCATGGTGAAGTCCAATACGGTATGAGCAAGATAGGCGACAGACTCGCACCAGACCGGCGGAGCCTGCAATGCCGCCAAAATCAGCAAGAGCAACACCAAAGGCGTCACAACCGAGCCAATCAAGGTGATGGCATACGCATTCGCGGGCAAGGAAGCCAAGGATATTTCATGGAACAAGGGGGCCAGTGCGGGCAACAAGGCCAAGGTAATCAGCACCTGCAACTGAGTCGCAAACCAGATCCGCCGCCCCCAGCGCTGCCACCAGGAGCCCGGCTGCGGCACCTGCCCCATCAAAGAGCCAAAGGCGAACAGGACCGAGACAGCAGCAAAAGAAAGATAAAAACCGGTCGTCAGCCCCGCCCAAGGATCGTGTAAAACCACAAACAGAGCTGCAATCAGCAAAGTCCGGCTGGCTCCGAAGTGCAAGCCCCAAAGACGGCAGACACCCAGCACCAGCAACATCAAAAAAGTACGCTGAGCAGGAACACCCCAGCCTGCGATCACGCAGTAAGCGCCCGCCCCGGCAACACCTACCCAGGTCGCGGCGACCTGGGCGGGAATCTGCTCAGCCAATACCCAACGCCCCCAGCGGATACGTCGCCAGCACCAGGACACCAAGGCAGCCAACAAGACGGCCAGGAACGTAACGTGCGTGCCGCTGATGGAGACCAGGTGCGTCAGGCCACTGCGATTGAAGATCAGCCAGTCCGATGCGGCAATACTGGCTTGATCACCCAAGGACAAAGCCAGCATCACCCCGCCCCAGCGTCGTTCCTGTACGTAGGGCATCAAGACGCTGCGCAAATGATGACGCAGACGCTCCGTCCACGTGGGCCAGGACTGCGCCGGATCGAAGTCTACTTGTTGTGGCTGACCCCGAACGCTGCCCACGGCCCGCCAGCCTTGAATGATGGCATGACGTTCTGCATCAAAGCCGTGCGGGTTACGGGCCCCTTGAGGTGGGCGCACCAGTAAGGACATACGCCAGCGTTGACCAGGCATCAATTCCGGAAAGTTCTGTACAGCCGGCTCACGGTATAGAGAATGATGACCTGGAGCGGCAGTCCAGCGAACCAGAATCTGCTCAGGCAAACCGGGCGGCTGAGAATTCAGGACTCGGGCCTGAAACTGCCTGTAATTCGGCCCGGCCTGCACCAGGGATTGAATCTCCAGTTCTACGCGACTGACTTTATTGATGTCGGCGACGGGGACGGATTGAGCCAGCCGGTCCTGTATGTGCCAAAGGCTATAACTGGCTCCCAAGCAGGCAAAGACCAGAACATAAGCAAAAGAGAAACGCTGTGCCAGCAAGATGCTCACAACCACAGCACCCAGCCACGGCCAAACAGGCAGGGCCAGATACGAGGGTTTCAGGAAATGGGTAAATGTGGCTGCGGCCACAAAAGCGGCTAAACATGCGCGCCCTAGCATGGGCTCTGCCCTGCCATCGCGACCTCCACGCAAATCTATAGCGTAGAGCTCAGGGCTGATTCAAAGAGTCAGCAAAAGGACACGTTGCTCACATCGGCTTGTACCGATAGGCAAGAAGATCCTCTTAGCTCAAAGATGGGCCACGTGAAAAGGCACAGGAAAAAGCAGTCCCGACAAGCAGTTCAAAAAATCTGAACCCTAGCTAATACCCCTGGCTAGACAAAAACATATCCAGCCTCGGCAAGACTCGTCGCGCCGTGGCACCGGTCTGGCTAATGACATCATCCACGTCCATCCCCCGCAGCTCCGCAAGACTTTCCGCGACTCCCTTCACTTCGGCCGGTTCATTACGAACCGAGGCCAGTGGCGTTCCCGGCTCCACCAGCCAGGACGGTGCCAAATCCGGTGCATCGGTCTCCAGCACCATATCGGCAAGACTCATGTCCTGCGCCAGACGGCGAATCTGCTTGGCACGGCCAAAGGTCATGGCCCCACCAAAACCCAGCGCACAGCCCTGACGCACAAACATCTGTGCCTGCTGCTCGCTACCGTTAAAAGCATGGGCGATTCCGCCTACTGCCGGAAACTGCCGCAGATATTTCAGTACCCGATCTTGAGAGCGACGCACATGCAGCAGCACGGGCAAGCCATGGCGTTGCGCCATAGCCAATTGGGCCTCATACAGCCACTCCTGATGGCGACTGGCCTCGTCGGTTTTCAGCGCTGGCACAAAGTAATCCAGACCGATTTCACCCAAGGCAACAAAACGCGGGTCGTCCAGACGCAGCCGGATTTCCTGCTCCAGGGCCTCCAGATCCGCCTCCCCCGCCTTGGGTGTAAACAAAGGGTGAATACCCAGCGCGTACACACCACCGGGCGCAGCCATAGCGGTCTCGCGGGCAGCCTGAAAATCGAATACACCGACGGACGGCACCACAATCGAACGTACACCTGCCGCGCGGGCGCGCTCAATGACCTGCTCTCGATCTGAAGCAAATTCGGGAGCATCCAGATGACAGTGCGTATCAATAAGCATAATGAAACTCCCCACAAGAACCAGCCTGCAAAGGAGAGGGTCACGGTATTACAGACCGTGACCCTGCCGGCTATCAAGACCGGCGCTCGGCCCTGATTTCCTGAGTCAGGTAGCCTTTGTCCATGACCAGCTGACGATGGGCCAGGGAAGCCAGGGCCTGGTCATGAGTCACGATGACAAACGCCGTGCCGAATTCTTCATTGACCCGGCTCAACAGCTCAAACATGCCTTCAGCGGTATAGCGGTCCAGATTACCCGTAGGCTCGTCCGCCAGCACGCAGGCAGGCCGTGTCACCAAAGCACGCGCCAAGGCCACTCGCTGACGCTCGCCCCCCGACAACTGCCCCGGATAATGATGTACGCGCTGGGACAAACCCACTTGTTCCAGAACCTGCTGAGCCTGTTCACGCGCCTCGGCACGCTTCATGCGGCGCACGATCAAGGGCATGGCCACATTGTCCAGCGCATCAAACTCGGGCAACAAATGGTGGAACTGGTACACAAAGCCCAGCACCTTGTTGCGCAGCTGACTGCGCTCGCTTTCATTCAGGCTTTCCGTCTGGGTGCCGTTGACCTCGATACTGCCGGTATTGGGCTTGTCCAGCAGGCCCAAAGCATGCAGCAAGGTACTTTTACCCGAGCCGGAAGCGCCGATAATAGCCACCATCTCGCCACGACACACTTCCAGATTCACCCCGGAAAGCACTTGAATGCTGTTGCCACCTTCCTCGTAGTGGACGCTGACATCGCGCGCGCGCAGCACGGTTGGAGCGATAAGATCAGTCATGACGCAGCACCTGTGCAGGTTGAAGCTTGGAAGCACGCCAGCTTGGGTACAGCGTGGCCAGGAAGGACAAAACCAGCGAGACAATAGCAATCAGCACAATGTCATAGACCTGCGGATTGGAAGGCAATTCGCTGATGAAGTAAATCTGCTGAGGCAGGAATTTACGGCCCATCAGGTTTTCAATAAAGGGCACGATCACGTCGATATTGTAGGCAATCAAGGTACCTAAACCGACGCCCAGCAAGGTACCCACAACGCCAATCAAAGCACCTTGCACCAGGAAAATACGGGCAATCTCGCTGGGGGTGGCACCAATAGTGCGCAAAATCGCAATATCCGACTGCTTGTCTTTCACGGCCATCACCAAAGAGGACAGCAGGTTGAAAGCCGCCACGGCCACAATCAGAGCCAGGATCAGGAACATCATGCGTTTTTCAGTTTGCACGGCGGCAAACCAGGTGCGGTTATTGGCTGTCCAGTCCGACACCAGTACGTTGCGCGGCATTTTGCTGGCCAACTCCTGAGCCACCATGGGGGCCTGCTGCATATCTTTAATACGCAGACGCACACCACTATTGCCGCTGTCGCGGAAAATCTTGGAAGCATCATCCACGTTCACAAAAGCCAGGCTGGCATCGTATTCGTAATAGCCGGAGGAAAACACACCGGTTACCGTGAACTGGCGCATGCGCGGTGAAAAACCGGCTGGCGAGATCGAGCCTTGCGGAGCCATCAGCATGATCGTATCGCCCGTGCTGACACGTAGCTGATTGGCCAACTGCTCGCCCAGCACGATCCCGAAAGTGCCTGGCTGCAGGTTTTCCAGTCGGCCCATGACCATTTGCTGGGCCAGCTCGGACACCTTGCTTTCCTGATCAGGCTCAATGCCGCGCACCTGCACGCCCATCAATTGATTGCTGCGCACCAGCATGCCCTGCCCGGCCACATAGGGGGCCGAGCCCACCACCGCTGGATTGGTCTGGGCTTTTTGAGCCAGCGACTTCCATTCATTCAAGACTTGCTGATGATCGGCATTGCGCACAATTAGTTCAATATGCGGCAAGACCGACAGCATGCGGTCACGCACCTGGGTCTGAAAGCCGTTCATGACAGACAGCACGACAATCAGCGCGGCTACCCCCAGGGCAATCCCCGCCATCGAGCTGCCCGCAATAAAGGAGACGAAACGGTCTTTTCGTCCCCCACGCCGTTTGCGGCCCTTGGCCAGGCCTGCATACCGCGCTCCAATCCAAAATTCGTATCCCATGCGAGCTGCTATCGCCTCAAAGAAAACACTACAATCGCTGTCATGCAGATCGTAATCAACGGTGCGCTGCCGGAACCGGCCATCGCGCGCGAACTCATCAAACACTTGCCCCAGACGGCGCCTTCACTGGTTCAGTTACTGACTCAGGGCAAAGGCACGCTGTCGGTACGCGACCCGTCCGAGGACCTGTGCACGCCAGCACAAGCCTGGCTTTTGCACGCCCACGGCTTTACGGCGCACCAAGCCCAGCATCTTAGCGCAGGTCTGGCCCCTTTGCGGCTACGCCAGTTGAAACAAATCCACTCGATGGCACCTGAAGAAGCTGTCTGGCTGGCAGAGCTGGTGCACATTGCCCCCTCTCGTGAGGGCGCCATGCTGATACCCAGCGAGCAACTGGCCTTGACTCAGTCCTACAGCCGCGCCTTGCTGGGGGCCATTCGCCCTTATCTGGACGAAACCGGCTTTCAATTCGAGTACATCAGCCCGGCCTTGTGGCGTGTCACTCCACCGGCTGATTTTACGGTGCAAGCGGCCTCCACAGAACTGGTCAGCCAAAGCAATTTGAATAATTGGTGGACACAGGATGTGCAAACCCGCCCCTGGCGTCGTCTGATCAATGAATTTCAAATGCTGGCCTTTGCCCTGCCCGATAACCACGAGCGTGAACAGGCGGGTCTACCCAATGTGAACAGCTTGTGGCTGTTTGGCGGAGCGTCCTGTCAGCAATTAGGCCCCGAGCCTACCGGGCTGCGCATTATTGATGATTTGCAAGACAGCCTGATACGACAAGACTGGGGGCTTTGGCTACAACAGCTGGCCGAGCTGGATCGAACCGTGCTCGCCCCCCTGGCCGCAGGGCCCATGCCAGAACTGGTGTTGACCGGACTGGACCGCTACGCTCACGTCGGTCCCGCCTCGCGCCGCATCTGGCCCCTGTCCCTGTTCAAACAAACCTCTAACTGGAGTCAGTGGTGGTCACCCCTATCCTGAAAAACCGTCCCGCTCAAGAAGCCGCCAGCCACGCCCTGAAACAGGCCGGGATTCACGACTTAATGGCCCGTCTGCTGGCCTCTCGGGGTGTGACGGACGCCGCCCAGATCGATCCGGCCTGGCGCAACATGATTCCGCCCAATATGCTGACCCAAGCGCGTGAAGCCGCCGTTTTGCTGGCCGATGCCATTGCCCGCCGGGACCGCATGCTGATCATTGCCGACTACGACTGTGACGGCGCTACCGCCTGTGCAGTCGGCCTGCGCGCGCTGCGCAGCATGGGCGCAGTCGTGGACTTTCTCGTTCCAAACCGTTTTGAAACCGGCTATGGCCTGTCACCCGCCGTGGTCGAACTGGCAGAGCAACATCCCTCGGGCAAACCGGATCTGCTGATTACCGTGGATAACGGCATTGCCAGTATTGATGGTGTGGAAGCCGCTCATATGGCGGGCATGAAAGTTCTGGTCACAGACCACCACCTGCCCGGCGATGAGTTGCCCGATGCCCTGGCGATTGTGAACCCCAATCAGCCCGGTTGTGAGTTCCCCTCCAAGAACCTGGCCGGTGTGGGCGTTATTTTTTACCTGATGCTGGCTTTGCGTGCCGAGCTGCGTCAGCGTGGGGTATATGAGGCCAATGCCGGCCCACGCCTGAACGAACTGGCCGACCTGGTTGCCCTGGGGACCGTGGCCGACGTAGTCAGCCTGGATGCCAATAACCGCCTGATCGTCACCCAAGGGCTGGAGCGCATGCGCAAGGGCCAGATGCAGGCTGGGCTGCGCGCCCTGTTCCAGGTTGCTGGCCGCGATCCTCGTCAGGCCAGCGCCTTTGATCTGGGTTTTGCCCTGGGGCCACGCATCAACGCCGCCGGTCGACTGGCCGATATGGCCTTGGGCATACGCTGCCTGATCACAGATGACGAAGACGAGGCCGCTAATTTGGCTCGCGAACTGGAGGACATGAACCAGGATCGCCGCTCGATTGAGCAGTCCATGCGCGAAGAGGCCCTGCGCGCAGCCGAACTGGCCGAACCGGACACCAGCGCAACTGTGTGCGTGTTCCACCCCGAATGGCACCAGGGCATCGTCGGCCTGGTCGCCTCGCGTTTGAAAGAAAAATACTGGCGCCCTACCCTGGCCTTTGCCCAAGGCGACGAAGGCGAGATCAAAGGTTCGGGCCGTTCTATTCCCGACGTACACCTGCGCGATGCACTGGATCTGGTGTCCAAACGCTATCCCGGTCTGATTCTGAAGTTTGGTGGCCACGCCATGGCGGCCGGCCTGACGATTGAAGAGGACAATTACGATGTGTTTGTGCAGGCCTTTGAAGAAGCCGTACAGGAACTGACCGGCCGCTATCAATTCGATCCCATCATTGAAACCGACGGTTCCCTAGAGCCCGAGCACATCAATATTACGGTGGCCGGAATGCTGCAAAAACAAGTCTGGGGCGCCGGTTTCCCGGCTCCTGTTTTCCGCGACAACTTCTTCGTACGCCAACAACGTCTGCTCAAGAACAAGCACCTGAAGTTGAGCCTGGAGCGCAACGGCGAATACTTCGATGCAATCTGGTTTAATCGCGATACGTTATTGCCGGAGAATATCGAAGCGGCCTATCGCCTGGATCAAAACGAATGGAACGGGAACGTCAGCGTGCAATTTATTATTGAATATGCACAGGGGCAGGACTAAGCACTATCGCTATCGCCCAGTGTCCCTTTCCCGGAACCGCTGCTTTTGCAGCGGTTTTTTTAATTAAGACTAGCTTTGAATAGAACCAGGCTTGGCATCCCAGCTACGCATGACTTCTGTAATAGCCGCATCCAATACAGTCCCGATACGTCCATCCCGCGCCTATGTAAAAAGCTGCGCCTAATCTTCTTAAGGCGTTTGGGACTTCGACCGAGCCGGCAAAGTCGCCAGCACCAAACCCGCCAAGGCCAGTATAAAAGCGTAAACATGCACAGTAGTGAAGCTCTCCCCCAGCACGAGCACACCCACTGCTGCGGTACCCAAGGGCATCAAGACCATAAACACCGCGGCTTGCGAAGCAGGTACGGAACGTACGCCCGTCATCCACAGCCAGACCGTCCAGACGCTGGCCGCCAAGGAATAAAACACCAGCAAAGGCCAGATCCAGCCTGCCGGTGCCGTGAAATCGAAATCCCAGGCGGCGTATAAACCTAGGGGCGTAATCAGCGCCAGGCTACACAGATTGATAATCGCGCTGATGCGCTTGGGACTAAGCACGGCGGTCAGGCGCTTGCCTATGACCGCATAAGCCGACTCGCACAGGACGGCACAAAAGATCAACGCATTGCCCAGCCACATTTTTCCTGGGTCCAGCTGATCCACACCGTGATCATCCGCCTGTACCAAGGCCAATAAGGCAATCCCGCCCATCCCCAGCGCCAGTGACACCCAGGTGCGCGGCCCTATGCTTTCTTTCAGGAAGTACCAGCTGAACAAAGCCACCATGCCGGGAATGGCAGACAAAATAACGCCAGCAGAGACCGCGCTGGTCATGCTGATGCCCGTCACCATGCACAGCGTGAACAGGAAATTACCCAGGAAGGATTCCAGAAAAATCAGGCCACGGGTACGCAGATCCAGTGCGGGTTCGGCCGCCGGTTTGCGCAGCCAACGCAGCATGGCTATCGCGCCAATGCCAAAGCGCAGCCAGGCCAGCAAGAACACCGGCAGTGCCGTTACCAACGGCCGTGTCAGGGCGATATAACTGCCCACCAAAGACATGGACAAGGCCAAACAGGCGTATGCCGCCAGACGTGATCCCGCTCTATTCACCAACCCTCTCCTAATACACACATTTGCAAGGCAGCTAATCAAAATACCACGGCGGCCAAGGTCTACAATACGCCCGAGCTCGGCCTTCCAGGATAAAAAACATGGCCTGCCATGTTGTCCGTTTCGCTCACCACCACCTGTACCCCTGACCTTACCCAGATCTGCCCGTACAGCCCCGTGTTGCCAGCGCTTTATCCCACCCCATCGGAAAGTCGCGTCGCCAGCCCTTAAGCAGGTCTGCGATGGACGGCCCTACACCCGGCCCGACCCATGCTGCTCCCCATAACAGACTAATCCGCACCGCGCCGGCCTACCGGCCAGCCGTGCTCCTTGAAGGATATTTCATCATGCAGGCTATCGCCCGCCTGAGCCGTTTTGTTGGCAATACCTTTGCCATCTGGGTTCTACTGTTTGCCGTTCTGGCCTATTACTTTCCCGACCACTACCGCTGGTTAGGCGCTTATATTGTTCCACTTCTGGGCATCATCATGTTCGGTATGGGGCTGACCTTGTCGCGCCAGGACTTTGCTGAAGTGTTTGTACGCCCTGGCCGTGTGGCTATTGGCGTTCTGGGTCAGTTCATTATCATGCCTGCCTTGGCCTGGTTTCTGACCTACGCCTTTTCCCTGCCGCCTGAATTGGCCATTGGCGTGATTCTGGTGGGCTGCTGCCCCGGTGGCACCTCGTCCAATGTGATGACTTTTCTGGCGCGTGGCGACCTGGCCCTGTCAGTTGCCATTACCTCAGTCACCACCTTGCTGGCCCCTATCGTCACCCCCGCCCTGATTTACTTCCTGGCCAGCCAATGGCTGGAAGTCAGCGCCTCGGCCATGTTCTGGTCCATTGTTCAGGTGGTGATTTTGCCGATTGCCCTGGGCATTATTGTGCAGTCCCTGCTGGGCGAGAAAATCAAAGCCGGTGTGGCGGCCCTGCCCCTGGTTTCTGTCGTGGCCATTGTGGCTATCGTGGCCGCTGTGGTGGCAGGTAACCAGTCCAAGATTGCGACCAGCGGTTTGCTGGTGTTCTCCGTCGTGGTTCTGCACAACATGCTGGGCTACGTCCTGGGCTATCTGCTGGCACGCTTGAGTGGCATGCCTTTGCCACAGCGCAAGACGCTGGCTATTGAAGTAGGCATGCAAAACTCCGGCCTGGGTGTGGCTCTGGCCAGTGCCCACTTCTCGCCATTGGCCGCCGTGCCCAGCGCGATTTTCAGCGTTTGGCACAATATTTCCGGTCCCTTGGTCGCGACAATTTTCCGTCGCATGGGCGATGGCAAGTAAACACCTGCAGCCACGTGCAAGGACTTGAACCCGAAGTCCAAAAAATAAAAAGGGACGCTCTACCGGGCGTCCCTTTTTTTCATCCCGAGTGTCACAAGACACCCGCATCCGCTCAAGCCTCAGCTTTTACGCGAAGACACATAAATCCCGCCTACGATCAGCAAGAAAGCCGCTCCGTGGTAGAGCTTGGGGGTATCGCCCAGAATAAAGACCGACATCAAGGCGGCAAATACAGGCATCAGATTGACGAAGAAACCGGCCGTCGCCGCGCCCACTCGCTGCACAGCCACCCCCCAGCATCGCAAAGCGATCAAGGCCGGACCAGTGCCCACGTACAGAATGGCCAGCAGCAATCCCCAGGACCAGTCGATATGCCAATCGGTAAACTGCCACTCCATGGCGGCAAAAGCACCCGACCAGATCAAACCGAAAAACACTTGTGCCATCACTACCGTGGCCCAGGTTTCTGCGATAGCACCCTCATGGCGGCGCGTGCTGAGCATCCAGCTATAGATCGCCCAGGCGATAGTGGCTATCACCATGTACACATCACCCGGCACAAAACGGAAGGCCATCAGCTCCTGCCAGTCCGCACGCGTCAGCACCAGCACCACACCCAGCAAGGACATCAAGCCACCCACCAACTGACGCCCATTGACGGTGGATTTAAAGAACAGGCGTCCGATTACCAGCATCCAGAACGGCAAGCTGGCGTTGACTAAAGTCACGTTAATGGGGGACGAGCTTTGCAGTGCCAGGTATTGCAAAGCGTTATAGATCCCTATGCCCAGCAAACCCAGAATCGAGTAGCGTTTCCAGTTGGTCCACAAATTACTGCCCCGTCGCAGCACTTGTCGTCCCACAAAAAGCAGAATGGTGAACGCTACCAGCCAACGGAAGAAATTCAGGGTAATGGGCGGAACCTGATCATGAATCAGGCGCCCCACAATGGCGTTACTTGCCCACAAGATCGTGGGTAAAACCAGTAAAGCCGTCGTGCCGGGGGTCAGTTTCTGAGTACTCACAAGCATGTCCTAAAAAACGGCAACGGCGCATGTGATCCCTCCTCAGGTCAACTCTGCGCCGTTACGATTGGCCTAGTATATAGGCAAGCATGCCCTGCCCTCTACGCCTTTACCTGCCTGCTTGTGACGATGATAACTGGTCAATCTTTGACCAATCCATAAATATTATTTATAATCATACAATTGTCACGTCATGGCGCTGATTGAATTTTATTGGCCCATCCCATCCACGCTCGTCTGACTTTAGCAACATCAGATGCAGCTACCCAGGGTAAATCGACCTTGAAACACCCCCACTTTTGGGAATAAAGCTTGATCCGATCAAGCGCCCCAAGTGCATTACTTGGCACCACAACCAGCACCTTTAACCGCAAGGGCCTGTCCCGCGCGTCGTTATGCAGGTCTCTGTTCCTGGCAAGTATTCGTGTTTTTGCCCGTTTTTCAGGTAGGCAGACCTTGCCTGCCCCGGCTGGATCCCCCTATGAACGGCGGGCGTGTTTTCAATTTGATCCACCTGACCCTGTCTGGAACCAACCCTTCCTGACAGACACAGATTCACCCCGATTTTTATGGGCCTAGTGCAAGGCTGGACTTCAGACACCGCTTGTCCGGTTTGTCGGTCTGCCTTGTTTCCAAGCCCGTCCCCGTCCCGCCCAGCAAGGCCAGACGGGAATTATTATTTTTAAAGGAGTCCCGATTTATGGCCAAAGAAGAGCTACTTGAAATGCAAGGTTCCGTCACCGAAATCCTGCCTGACTCGCGCTTTCGTGTCACCCTGGACAACGGTCACGCCGTTATCGCCTACACCGGCGGTAAAATGCGCAAGCACCACATCCGTATTCTGGCTGGCGACAGCGTCACCCTGGAAATGTCGCCCTACGACCTGAGCAAGGGTCGCATTATCTTCCGCCACCTGCCCAAGCGTATTGGCGCGCCTACCTCTGCCCCTCGTCGCACTCCCCACCGCCGTTAAGACATATCGCCACACCCCTGTCACAATTAGATGCAAAGATAGGCGCGCCTGACAGGGGTGCGACAAGAGCCATCAGCGCTCGGGCGCACCCCACATCTTGTGGGAGTCGCCTTGAAAAAATTACTGACGCTCAAAACCGGCTTCATCGCCTATTTTGCAATTCTGAGCCTGTTTCTAATCCTGATGCTGATTGCCCTGCAACATTTGAGCAGCAGCATCGAACAGCGCAAGCATCTGGAAGCCCAGCGCCACCAAACGACGGCGCTTAGCAAAGACTTCAAACGCATCAGCGAATTGCTCAGCCGTCAGGCCATCGCGTTTGTCTCCAGCGAGCAAATTGAATTTCAGGATAATTTCCGCCACCTTCTGGCGGTGTTTACGGGTGCCCAGGCAGATCAGGATGGTGTCACCCTGGCTATGCTGGACCGTTTCAGGGATCTGGAGCTGGAGCCGGCTGTACAGGACCTGCTACGCTCTGCCTACGAGCAGACCCTGGCACTTAGCCAGGTTCAGTCCGAGGCCATCCAAACCGCCAGCGGCCAGTTTGAAGATGGTAACGGCGCTATCCGCATCGCCCTGCCCAATGCCTTGATGGCCAAAGTGCTGGTGTTCAGCCAGCAATACATTCAAGCCTCCACCCAGATCACCAACACGCTGGATCAGTTCGAGCACCAGTTCAGCGAGCGCCTGGACAGCTCTCTGGATCAGGCGGGCCGCAGCAGCGACCGCGCGTTCAGCCTGGCATTGGCAGCGCTGGCTCTGTTCTTCATGGCCAGCACCATTGCCCTACGCCTCTTGTATCGCTCCATCAAGCAGCCGTTGGATCAAGGGGCTAATCTGGCCAAGGAACTGGCCCAGGGCAAGCTCAATGCGCAGCTCAGCGTACGTCGCCATGATGAGTTCGGGACCTTGCTTACAGCACTGAATGGCATCGGCCAGGGCGTACAGACCGTGGTGCATCAGATCCGCGAACAAACCGGCTTGATACGCGACGGCTCGCATGCGATTGTGCTGGGCAGTCAAAACCTGAGCGAGCAAATTCTGGATCAATCCGCCGAACTGAATCAGACCGTCAAGGCCATGAATCAATTGGCTGACACCGTGCGCCAGAACGCGGAGCAGGCCCAAACCGCCGATCATCTGGCGCAGGACACCTCCAGCCAAGTAGCACAAGGCAATCAGGCCGTGCGCAGCCTGCTCGATACCATCAACGCGATTGCCGACAGCTCGAACAAAATGAGCGAGATCACCAAACTGATCCGCAACATTGCCTTCCAGACCAATATCCTGGCCCTGAATGCTGCGGTAGAAGCCGCCCGCGCCGGAGTCCATGGTCATGGCTTTGCGGTTGTTGCTGCCGAAGTACGTAACCTGGCTTTACGCTCTACTGACGCCTTGCAACAGATTTCCACCCTCATTTCCAGCTCAGTCGAACAAACCGAGCAAAGCTCAGTCGCCGCTCGTGGCATGGCGCAAATCATGGCCAACACACAACACAAGGTTAATGAAATGCGCAGCATTGTGGCTGATATTGCCCAAGCTTCTCAGGAGCAGGCGACGCATATCGACTACGTTAACCAGGTCATGACGCGCCTGGACCAGCAAGGCCAGTCCAACCGCCAACTGCTTGAACACAGCGCCCACACCGCTCAGGAGCAGCTGGAGCAAACCACTTTGCTGGCCCAGGTGGTGGCGCATTTCAGTCTGGATAGCGATCTTTTCGAGTCCGATGCTCCTGCCCTGCCCGCCGTCCCCAAGCAGCCTTCTTACCGATCCGTGTCCGCCTATCGCACAGCCACGTGCACAATGTCCGGTTCCTGAGCGGCCAATACGTGCCATAGGCCTCCGATAAGGGTAAAATCGGAAGTTTGCCGCGCGCCGCCTTGCTGGCTGGCGCGGATGGCACCTCAAATATAGGAAAGCCGCTGAATCATGGAATCGGAACGACTTAATCAACTGGAAGCCCGCCTTGCCGATTATTCGGAGCGGGAAAATGCCTTACGGAGGTATCTTTGACTACGATGACAAAGCTCATCGTTTGCACGTAGTCAATGCCGAACTCGAGGACCCCAACGTCTGGAACAATCCTCAACACGCTCAGGATCTGGGCCGAGAAAAGAAAAGTCTGGAAAACGTAGTGCATGTGCTGGACGCCTTGCACACGGGCTTGAAGGATTCGCAGGACCTGTTTGAGCTTGCCGCGATGGACGATGACGATGCCACTATCGCCGCCATCGAAGAAGATTGTGCCGCCATGGCCAGCCGTATTGAAGAGCTGGAATTCCGCCGCATGTTCTCCAACCCTGCTGACCCGCTGAATTGCTTTATGGACATTCAGGCCGGTGCGGGTGGTACCGAAGCCCAGGACTGGGCCTCCATGCTGTTGCGCATGTATGTGCGTTATGCCGAACACAAGGGCTTCAAGGCTGAAATTCTGGAACAGTCGGACGGTGACGTTGCCGGTATCAAATCGGCCTCCATCAAGATTGAAGGCGATTACGCCTACGGTTTTCTGCGCACTGAAACCGGCGTGCACCGTCTGGTTCGCAAAAGCCCCTTTGACTCCTCCAATGGCCGCCACACGTCTTTCACCAGCGTGTTCGTCTACCCTGAAATCGACGACTCCTTTGAAGTCGAAATCAACCCGGCCGACTTGCGTATCGACACTTACCGCGCCAGTGGTGCCGGTGGTCAGCACATTAACAAAACCGACTCGGCCGTTCGTATTACGCACGAGCCCAGCGGCATTGTGGTGCAGTGTCAGAACGACCGCTCGCAGCACCGTAACCGTGCCGAAGCCATGCAGATGCTGAAGTCCCGCCTGTACGAGCTGGAAATGCGCAACCGTATGGCCGAGCAGCAAAAACTGGAAGACTCCAAGAGTGATGTGGGTTGGGGTCACCAGATCCGTTCCTACGTGCTGGACCAAAGCCGCATCAAGGACTTGCGTACCAACTACGAAAGCTCCAATACCCAGAAGATTCTGGATGGCGACCTGGATGCCTTTATTCAAGCCAGCCTGAAACAAGGTATTTAATATGCACACTTCCACGCTGACTGTTCTAAGCGGTGCCTCTCGCGGTCTGGGCTTGTCCCTGGCACGTCAGGCACTGGCCGCTGGCCATCAGTTGATCACTTTGGCCCGCAGCGAACTGCAACTGGATGCGCCCCAAGGGGCTCATCAACATCTGCAAGTGGACCTGGCCAGCGCGGAAGGCGCACAACAGGCTGCCAAGGCTCTGCAAGCCTTGATCAGCCAGACACAGGCTCAACGCTACGTCCTCATTAATAATGCGGGCACGGTTGATCCCGTTGGGCAGGCCAGCCACCTGCTCGATGCCCAGGCCATTACACAGGCGCTGCAATTGAATGTCGCCAGTGTCATGAGCTTGACCGCCGCCTTTTTGCAAGGCGCTCCCAAGGATGCCCAACGCCAGGTGCTCAATATATCCTCCGGTGCTGGCCGCAAACCCGTCTCGGGCTGGGCCGTGTACGGCTGCAGCAAGGCAGCGCTGGATTTTTATACGCAGACCCTGAAGCTGGAAAATCCCGAGCTGGCCGTTTGCTCTCTGGCCCCTGGCGTGGTCGATACCGATATGCAAGGCCATATCCGTAGCCAGTCCCGCGACCAGTTCCCGAACCTGAGCCGCTTTATCGACCTGCATCAGCAAGGTCAGCTCAGCAGCCCGGACGATACGGCCGAGCGCATTTTGCGCCATCTGAACAGCCCGGATTTTGGCCAGCACGTCCTGGATGACATCCGCCACTACGAATAAGTACTGACACAATGACTGAACCGCTAGACACTTCCGCACCCGTCGTAGACGAAAACCGCCTGATCGCCGAGCGTCGTTCCAAACTGGACCGCCTGCGCGAAAGCGGCATCGCCTACCCCAACGATTTCCGCCCTGACGCCCACGCTGCCGAGCTGCACAGCCAGTACGGCGAACAAGATAAGGATGCCCTGGCCGCAACCAATAAAGTCGTGAAAGTAGCTGGCCGCATGATGCTCAAGCGTGTCATGGGTAAAGCCAGTTTTGCCACGCTGCAAGATGCTTCCGGCCGCATCCAGATCTACCTGGACAAGGCCGCACTGGGCGAAGAAAACTACGCGGAATTCAAGGGCTGGGATATCGGTGACATCCTGGCCGTGGAAGGCACGGTCTTCAAAACCAATAAGGGCGAGCTGTCCGTACATGCTTCCAGCGTGCGCCTGCTGGCCAAGTCCCTGCGCCCCCTGCCCGACAAATTCCACGGTCTGGCTGACCAGGAATTGAAGTACCGTCAGCGCTACGTAGACCTGATCATGGGTGAAGATACCCGTCAAACCTTCCTGGCCCGCAGCAAGGTCATGAGCAGCCTGCGCCAGCACATGGCCCAGGCCGACTTCCTGGAAGTGGAGACCCCCATGCTGCACCCCATTCCGGGTGGCGCATCGGCCAAACCCTTCATTACGCACCACAATGCGCTGGACATGGAAATGTACCTGCGTATTGCGCCCGAGCTGTACCTGAAGCGTTTGATTGTGGGCGGTTTCGAGCGCGTGTTCGAGATCAACCGCAACTTCCGTAACGAAGGCGTCAGCCCTCGTCACAACCCTGAATTCACCATGATGGAGTTCTACGCAGCCTACACGGATTACCAGTGGCTGATGGACTTCACCGAAAACCTGATACGTGAAGCCGCTATCAGCGCTCGTGGTACCGCTACCCTGCAGTACCAGGAACGCGAGCTGGATCTGAGCCTGCCTTTTGATCGCCTGACCATTACCGGCGCCATCATGAAGTACGCTCCTTCCTACCAGATCGAACAGCTGGAAGATATCCAGTTCCTGCGCACTGAACTGGCTCGCCTGAAAGTGGATGTGAACTCGCCGCCACTGCGTGATGCCGGTCTTGGCGCCTTGCAGCTGGCTCTGTTTGAAGAGACGGCAGAATCCAAGCTGTGGCACCCTACTTTCATCGTGGACTACCCCGTGGAAGTGTCGCCACTGGCTCGTGCCTCGGACACCCAGGAAGGCATTACCGAGCGCTTTGAGCTGTTCATTACTGGTCGTGAAATTGCCAATGGTTTCTCGGAGTTGAACGATCCTGAAGATCAGGCCGCACGTTTCCAGGCCCAGGTTCAGGCCAAGGACGCTGGCGACGAAGAAGCCATGTTCTACGACGCCGACTACATCCGTGCGCTGGAGTACGGTATGCCTCCTACAGGCGGCTGCGGTATTGGTATCGACCGTCTGGTCATGTTGCTGACCGATAGCCCGGCTATCCGTGACGTGATCCTGTTCCCGCACCTGCGTCGCGAAGACTAATCAGTCTCAAGCAAGAAAAACGCGCGGCCTTAGCCGCGCGTTTTTCTATGCATCCTCGCCCCCGCATACACATACGCAGATACGCAGCTATTCTGCCCGGTCCCGGAACAAACTCCCACTCCAATCTCATCATTGACCAGCCCTACACCTGTAAGGGCAGACTTCATTCGGGCTTGATGCCAGCAGTTGCCGCCACTTTACGAAACAGGGCAATATCACGTGCCACGATCTGATCCAGAGACTCAGCCGAATCAGGCGCGATCACAAAGCCCTGCTCCTCCAATGGCTCAGCAAATTCACGTGAACGCAGTACAGCCGTGATATCGCGATTTAACACCTCAACTACCTTATCGGGCGTGGCACGTGGCACAAAGACGCCCTGCCAGCTTTCGATCACGAAATCAGAAACACCCAACTCATGAAAAGTGGGAACATCCGGTAAAACCTTCGAGCGGTCCGGTGAGGTCACCGCCAGAGGGATGAGTTCACGCTTCTGAATGTTCTGGATTGTTCCAGAGATATCAATAAGCGCCCCGTCCACATGCCCACCTAGTATATCCAAAATAGCGGGGGCCCCTCCCGCGTAGGGAATGTTATTGGTTTGCGTACCCAAACGCTGGTTAAGCATCTCGACGGCCAAATGATAAATACTGCCGTAGCCAATCGGCAGCGCTGCAGATACTTCGCCAGGCCGACGCTTGAGTAGCGCCACGTAATCATCGAAGTGATTAACGCCCAGCCCTGGCCGCACCACCAGCACCTGCGAATTAACAATAGTGCGGGTCACGCCACGGACCTCCGTCTCGCTATAGGGCAGCTTGCGACCGAGGGCAGCGTTGATCGCAAGCTGATCGCCACTAGACAACAGGGTATGCCCGTTTGGGGCTGCACGAACTACCCGGTTGACGCCAAGGCTGGTGTGAGCGCCGGGCACATTATCCACGATCACCGTTTGTTCCCACAATTTGGCCAGATTTTGCGCGAGCATCCGTGCGATACGATCAGCATTGCCGCCCGGATTCACCGGAACAACAATACGCACAGGTCCGGAGGGAAACGTATCGGCCTGCTGCGCACGTGCCGGAGCCGTGGCAGACATAGCACCCAGAGAAGAAACAGGAACACCAAGCCGGGCGGCGATACCCGCACCGGTCGCTTTCAAGATCATGCGTCGATTCAAGCCTACCTCCAGTATCCACAGACTGCCCCATTGATCGGGCGACATTGTGTTGCAGTGCTTGCCAAGCACGAACTTTAGTCTAGAGAGCCCCCGTGCGCGAATCAAGCTGCCCTCGTCCCGGCCGTTACTAAAGCGGCTATCAGCGACTTTCGCGCAGCCTGAACACTTGCTCGGCGACACATCATACGGGAATGAAAAAGGACGCTCGAAAGCGTCCTCTTTTTATTGCGAATCCAGGTTCATAGCTTCACCGCGTTGCACCTGTGCTGCGAGTACGATGTGCTGGCTCTGTTTTGCTCTTTTAGCCTCAGGAGCCTCATCCAGCGAGTTTGTCCTTGCTGCTTCGTTACCCCTGGCCTATTTCCCGGCAACTAATCCACCGGCAGACGCATCACCGCCTGTGCCCATTTATGAGCCACCTCAGGCGAAGAAAAACACGAAGCCTTGTCTGCCACCACGCGCACCGCACGCTCCAGCAGCTGGATGTCAGCCTCGTGCTGACGCGCAACGTGCGGGTCTTCAAAGAAGATGACACGTTGACAACGATTTTCCAGCACCAGCTCGGCAATTTGTGCATCGCCGCCCAAAGGTCCACTTAGATATGACTGAATCCAGGGTGTGTCCTTGGGCCAGCCTTTGGACCAGGCCAGCTCGTTCAACAGGCGGCTTGTCGTCCCGGTTCCCACGCGTTGGCCAAAGCGAGACAGCAGATCAAAATGCTTGTCGGCAAACTCAATCATCTTGTCCTTGAGTGCATCGTGCGCAATCATGGCCAGGGTTTGATTAGGGAAGTCAAAAATACGTTTGCAGCTGGAATCAGGCCACAAGCCGCGGCTGACACGCTCCACTTCAATCCATTCAATTGCACCCATCAGGGTCGAGATGAAAGGACGGCCATGCGTGATGCATTGGCGCTTGAGCGCCAGTGCTTCCGGGAAAATGGAGGAAGGGTCTACCGGGTCTATCAGATAAATGGCGCCATCAAAAGGCGGCGTACCATCCGGGCTTTGCGTGACCCGGGCCACCAGCTTCATCAAGCCGCCATCACGACCATAAGGATAACGAACCAGGCCGCCATAGCCTTCCAGCAGGCCCGAACGCTCGATGGCATTACAGGTACGACCGACCGTATAAAGCTCAACTTCCAATTCGCGAATACCGCTGGCTGAGCGCCGCAACCACTGAAACAAAGCCGCATCTGCCGAATCATGGTGCAATTGATTGGCCGCCAAACCGAAACGTAATGACATGAGTTCCTACACGGTAAACGATTCGCCACACCCGCAGGAGGCTTTCTCGTTTGGATTGATGAACTTGAAACCTTCATTGAGGCCATCACGGCCATAATCCAGACGCGTGCCGTCAATAAAGGGCAGGCTTTTAGGATCAACAAACAGTTTAACGCCGTGCTCTTCAAACAGTTGATCGCCTTCAACCGGCTCATCAACAAAATCCAGCTTGTAGGCCAGACCCGAGCAACCGGTCAGCCGTACACCCAAACGTAGCCCCAAACCGCCCCCGCGTTTTTTCAAATGACGCTGGATATGTTCTGCGGCGGGCTGAGTAAGAGAAATAGACATAATCTTTTCCTTTCTATAAACCTGAAAGAATATTCAGCCTTCAGGCTTGGACAACTAAAACGCGCCTTTGTTCTGTACCGAGGCAATGGCAGCCTGAACCGCCTCCTGGGCCAACAAAGCACAATGCACTTTGACCGGCGGCAATTCCAGCGCTTGCTGTACATCCGTGGACGAGAACTGGGCCGCTTGCTCCAGACTGCGACCCTGCAGCCATTGCGCCGCATAAGAAGCGGCAGCGATGGTACAGCCACAACCATAAGCCTTGAAACAGCTATCCTGAATCTGGCCCTGCTCCGATACTTTGAGCTGGATCCGAATCAATGCCCCGGTTTCGTGACTTCCTGCTTCCCCCGTGCCTACGTCAGCATCACTGCTGTTCATGACACCCGCATGACGCGGGTGCAGGAAATGCTCCATGACAGCGTCACTATATCTCATTGCGCGAACTGCTCCGAAGCGGGCTCGCTCCATAAAGGAGAGATGGCCCGCAATTGTTCAACCACACGACGGATGGCGGCAATCGTGTCATCAATGTCCTGCTCGGTCGTGAAACGGCCAAGGCTCAAGCGCAAGGAGCTGTGCGCCAACTGATCGCTGCGACCCAGTGCCGTCAACACATAAGACGGTTCCAGACTGGCCGAGGTACAGGCCGAACCACTGGACACCGCCAAATCCGTCAGAGCCATCATCAGAGCTTCGCCCTCGATATGATCCACGCTGATGTTCAGGTTGTGCGGCACACGCTGATCCAAGGTGCCATTAAGGAACAGGTCAGGGATAGACTGCAAGCCAGCCCATAGACGATCTCGCAGCGCGGTGATGCGCTGATTGTCTTGGTCCATCTCCTGGGCAGCCAGCTCAAAAGCACGCCCCATACCCACAATCTGATGGGTCGCCAGCGTGCCAGAACGAAACCCGCGTTCATGACCACCACCGTGAATCTGCGCCTTCAGGCGCACCGCCGGTTTACGACGGATATACAAGGCACCAATTCCTTTGGGACCGTAAGTCTTGTGGGCAGACATGGACATCAAATCCACCGGCCACTCCTGCAGATTGATCGCAACCTTGCCGGTGGCTTGGGCGGCATCCACATGGAACAGCACCTTGTGCTCCCGGCAAATTGCCCCCAGGGCCTGCACATCCTGAATCACGCCAATTTCGTTATTCACCAACATGACCGAGGCCAGGATGGTGTCGGGGCGAATGGCTTGCTCAAACGCCTGAGGATCAATCAAGCCACTGGGCAGGACATCCAGAAAGGTGACTTCAAACCCTTCGTCCTGCAAGGCCAGACAGGTGTCGAGCACGGCCTTGTGTTCCGTACGGACGGTAATAATATGGCGGCCCTTGGACTGATAAAACTGCGCGGCACCTTTCAGGGCCAGATTGATGGCTTCGGTAGCACCGGAAGTCCAGACGATTTCTCGCGGCTCTGCCCCGACCAGGGAGGCAACCTGACGACGCGCCTGATCCACGGCTTCTTCCGCATCCCATCCATAAGGATGGCTGCTGGAGGCGGGATTGCCAAATCGTTCCGTCAACCAGGGAATCATGCTGTCGGCCACACGCGGGTCTACCGGTGTGGTGGCGGCATAATCCATATAGATACGCTGAGCGCGACTCATACAAAACTCCGGGTCAGTAGCGGATCTTGCCCACTACAAAGTACATTCTTCTGGCTGGCCGGCTTCCTGAGCGGCCAACTTGAGCTGACGCAGACGCTGCTGATCAACCAAGTCCTGTAGCGAGACAGAATCCAGATAATCGACCATTTTACGACTAAGCGTCGCCCAAAGCTCGTGAGTCATGCACTCGCCTTTCTGCCCATTTGTGCCCTGCTTGCAATTACCCTTGCCACCGCATTGGGTGGCATCAACGGGCTCATCGACCGCAAACACAATGTCAGCAACGGTGATGTGGCGGGCCAGACGCGCAAGCGTATAGCCACCACCCGGACCACGCACACTATCGACCAGTTCATGGCGGCGCAACTTGCCAAACAACTGTTCAAGATACGAGAGCGAGATACCCTGTCGCTGGCTGATGCCTGCGAGCGTCACCGGTCCACTTTGCTGGCGCAGCGCAAGATCGATCATCGCGGTTACGGCGAAACGCCCTTTTGTCGTCAAACGCATGATAGTTTCCTTGCCAAAGGCGAAAGCGGCCGGACTGCCAAAGGCAAATCCGACCAATTTGGTCCAGTATAGCAAATACAGGGGAAACTACCGTGCTTGAGCGTGTGTTTTTACACTTATACTGAAGTGTTATGTAGCCACTCAGGCAGCACGGTAATTGGGGACGCGCTTGCGAACCAGTTCGAACACGCCCTGGCAGGCATCTTCGATATAGTCCATGACCTTATTAAAGCCATCCTGGCCGCCATAATAAGGATCGGGCACGGTAGCCGCTTCATAGTCAGTGGCAAAGCGCATCAGCAGCATGAGCTTGTGACGGTAAATGGGAGGACACATTTGCTGCAAGGCAGCGTGGTTTTCCCAGTCCATGCTCAAGATAAGGTCGAAGTTGCGAAAGTCCTCGCGCTGGACCTGTCGGGCCTGATAGGTAGAGATGTCATAACCGCGTTTACGAGCGGCTATCTGTGCGCGTGTGTCAGGATGCTCGCCAACATGAAAGCCATGCGTGGCGGCTGAATCCACCAAAATAGCCTCCGACAAACTGGCCTGGTCGACCAGTTGGCGCAAGACACCTTCGGCGCTGGGGGAGCGGCAAATATTCCCTGTACAGACAAACAGAACCTTACTCATAATGCGTCAAAGTCTGCGGGAAAACCCCAAATAAGGCAAGACGAAACCGGGGTGAAAACAGGCCCCGAAAATCGCCTTGAAAGCAGCAAATCCGTATCGTTTGGGGGCTGCCAATAAGAACCGGTCGCAGCTGCTTGAAGTCTGGAACAAACCAAAGGCGCAGCACCGTTTGCTTAGCGGATACACCACTTTCTCGGGATGAGATAAATCAAGCAATACACCCGAGTGATGAAAGCCGGTAGCGGAACCGTGTTTTTTCTGTACTTTCGTCCAAGCTTAGTTGCAATTATGCAACAAGCATCATCAAAGATGGAATTACCCCGCTTTTGCTGGAGGGGCGTCAAGCGCGAGTGGAACCGAACAGGCAATCCGGTTCCAGGCGAAGGTCGCCACTTCAGTCCAAGACGGACTCCAACGAAGTCGCCTGCTCCCTTCCCCTACACCAGAAGCACCAAGTCCAAGCCATCAAGCCATCAAGCCATCAACAGTTTGGTCTTCAGTCTTTGAAGCTTGTCGCGTGCGGCAGCGGCTTGCTCGAACTCCAGGTTGCGAGCGTGGTCCATCATCTCTTTTTCCAGGCGCTTGATCTCGCGTGCCGCAGCCTTCTCGTCGCGAATCAACTCGTCCGGCACATCCTCGCGCAAGCTGGCGGTTGGGTCCGAGGCAACAACACCATCAATCAACTCACGGACGGCCTTGTTCACGCCACGCGGCGTAATGCCATGCTCTTCGTTAAAGGCGATCTGCTTGGCACGACGGCGCTCGGTTTCTTCGATGGCGCGATGCATGGAGTCCGTCATTCTGTCGGCATACAGAATGGCTTTACCGTTCAGGTTACGCGCTGCCCGACCTATGGTTTGAATCAGGCTGCGCTCGGAACGCAGGAAACCTTCCTTGTCCGCATCCAGAATCGCTACCAGAGACACTTCGGGCAAATCCAGGCCCTCGCGCAGCAGGTTGATCCCGACCAGCACATCGAAGACGCCCAGACGCAGATCCCGGATGATCTCGGCCCGTTCCACCGTATCAATGTCCGAGTGCAAGTAGCGTACGCGAATACCGTTCTCCGACAAGTATTCGGTCAGATCCTCTGACATGCGCTTGGTCAGCGTTGTCACCAATACACGGTCTTCCTGCGCAGTACGCAGCTTGATTTCACCCAGCAAATCATCGACCTGCGTGGTAGCCGGGCGAACCTCGATTTCCGGGTCCACCAGTCCGGTAGGTCGCACCACCTGTTCAACCACATTGTCTGCATGCTCTTGCTCGTAGGCAGCGGGTGTAGCCGACACGAACACGGTTTGCGGCATACGGCGTTCGAACTCTTCCAGTTTCAGAGGCCGGTTATCCATGGCCGACGGCAGACGAAAACCGAACTGCACCAGGGTTTCTTTACGCGAGCGGTCACCGCGATACATGGCGCCCAACTGTCCGATAGTGACGTGGCTTTCATCAATAAACATCAAGGAGTTACGCGGCAGGTAGTCGATCAGCGTCGGCGGCGGATCGCCGGGCGCAGCACCTGACAAGTGGCGAGAGTAGTTCTCGATGCCTTTGCAAAAACCCAGCTCTTGCAGCATTTCCAGGTCAAAGCGGGTGCGCTGCTCCAGGCGTTGAGCTTCAACCAAATGCCCTTCCCGCGTCAGAAATTCCAGACGCTCGCGCAGTTCGAGCTTGATGGTTTCAATCGCTCTCAACACGGTTTCGCGTGGCGTCACATAATGCGAGCTAGGGAACACGGTAAAGCGATTCAGCTTTTGCACGACCTTGCCTGTCAGCGGATCGAACAACTCCAGCTCTTCAATCTCGTCATCAAACAGGCTGACTCGCAAGGCCAGCTCCGCGTTTTCTGCCGGGAAGATATCGACCACTTCACCACGAGCACGGAATATCCCACGCTGAAAATCCAGATCGTTACGCTCGTACTGCATGGCGACCAGACGCGCCAGCAGCTCCTGCCGGGCAATACGGTCGCCCTTGCGCAGCGTCAGCACCATCGCATGGTAGTCGCCGGGATTACCAATACCGTAAATGCAGGACACGGTGCCCACAATAATGGTGTCCGGCCGCTCCAGCAGGCTTTTGGTAGCTGACAGGCGCATCTGCTCAATGTGTTCATTGATGGACGAGTCCTTTTCAATAAACAGATCGCGCGACGGCACATAAGCCTCGGGCTGGTAGTAATCGTAGTAAGACACGAAGTACTCCACGGCGTTGCGTGGAAAGAACTCGCGCATCTCGGCGTACAACTGCGCCGCCAGAGTTTTATTGGGCGCCAGAACAATGGCCGGGCGCCCTGTGCGAGCAATAATGTTCGCCATCGTATAGGTCTTGCCCGAGCCCGTTACCCCCAAAAGGGTCTGGTACATCAAGCCATCATCAATCCCCTCAACCAACTGCTCAATCGCCGCAGGCTGGTCGCCAGCAGGCAAATAAGGTTGGAAAAGTTTGAAGGAACTCCCCGGAAATTCTTGAAAGGCAGGCTCAAATTTCATGCTAGACACACTTTAGGGTAAGCCCGTATTATCACATTAATGCTTTGTTTTTCTACCTTTCTGCACTAACGCCCCCATATCATCATGACATCGCTCTTCGAAACCGTCGAACTGGCTCCACGCGACCCTATTTTGGGTTTGAACGAACAATACAATGCCGACGAACGCAGCGGCAAAGTTAATCTGGGGGTCGGTGTTTACTACGACGATCAAGGGCGTATCCCGATTTTGCAGGCTGTTCAAAAGGCTGAGGAAGCCATGATGAGCAAAGCCGCCGCGCGCAGCTACCTGCCTATCGAAGGTATCAATACCTACAATCTGGGTGCTCAAACCCTGTTGCTGGGCGCCGACTCCCCCATCATTGCCGAAGGCCGCGCCTTGACCGTGCAATCCCTGGGCGGTACCGGTGCACTGAAAATCGGTGCTGACTTCCTGCAGCAACTGCTGCCCCAGTCCGAGGTTTACATCAGCGACCCAAGCTGGGAAAACCACCGCGCCCTGTTCGAGCGCGCTGGCTTCAAGGTCAACACCTACGCTTACTACGATGCTGCTACACATGGCCTGAACTTTGACGGCATGATCGCCTCACTGCGCGCCATGCCTGCCCAGTCCATCGTGGTCCTGCACGCTTGCTGCCACAACCCGACTGGCGTGGACCCCAGCATGGAACAATGGGCCCAGATCGCCGAACTGATCAAAGAGCGTCAACTGGTTCCGTTCCTGGACATCGCTTACCAAGGCTTTGGTGCCGGTCTGGAAGAAGACGCCAGCGTGGTGCGTTTATTTGCCAAGCTGGGCCTGTCCATGTTCATCAGCTCCTCGTTCTCCAAGTCCTTCTCGCTGTACGGCGAGCGCGTTGGCGCCCTGACCCTGGTTACTTCCAGCAAGGACGAAACTTCCCGCGTACTGAGCCAGGTCAAGCGTGTGATTCGCACCAACTATTCCAACCCGCCCACACACGGTGGCAAGGTTGTGGCCACGGTACTGAACTCGCCTGAGCTGTTTCAAACCTGGGCGACTGAACTGGCTGGCATGCGTGATCGCATCCGCGAAATGCGCGCCCAACTGGTTGCCAAGCTGAAAGAGCACGGCGCTACCCAAAACTTTGACTTCGTGCTGCAACAGCGCGGCATGTTCTCCTACTCCGGCCTGACTGCCGAGCAAGTGGAACGCCTGCGCCAGGAACACGGCATTTACGCTGTCAGCAGCGGCCGTATCTGCGTTGCTGCATTGAACAGCCAGAATATTGACGTCGTGGCCAAGGCCATCGCTCAAGTCCTGAAGTAAGCTGTCGCTCACTACAGCCCCAACGCCCTTCTTCGGAAGGGCGTTGTCGTTCCAGCCCTTGGAGCACTACCATGACAGACACGATTTCCCTGAACACCGAACGCCTGATCTTGCGCCCCTGGAAAGCTTCCGACCTGGAGCCCTTTTTCCGCCTGAACAGCGATCCCCACGCGCTGCGTTTTTATCCGGCCACCCTGGACCGTGAGCAAAGCGATGCCATCGCCCGGCGCAGCCAAAGCCTGATCGACGAGCATGGCTGGGGTCCCTGGGCAGTCGAGCTGAAAGAAAACGGCGCTTTTATTGGCATGGTGGGCTTGAACCGCCCGACCGCCGATCTGTACTTTCAGCCTTGCGTGGAAGTTCTTTGGCGTTTGCTGCCTGAATACTGGGGCAAAGGCTATGCCACTGAAGCGGCAAGAGCCTGCATGGACTTTGGTTTTGACGAACTGGGCCTGGATCAAATTGTGGCGTACACCGCTCAATTGAACTTGCCTTCGCAGACCGTCATGCAACGCCTGGGCATGACAGAACAGCCCGGCACTTTTGAGCACCCTGGTGTACCGGCGGGCCACAAACTCGTCCCCCATGTGCTGTACACCCTGGACCGCAAGGATTGGCCACAGCCCGCATGAGCAGCCCAAAGGGTCAAAAATTAAGCCTTTAAAGCCCTCACCGCTTGCAAAAACGTAAACTGTAACGCACAATCTTTACTGTATATATATTCAGCAGACAATACTATGACCGCCAAGCTCACTGCACGCCAACAACAAGTGCTGGACATCATTCGTTCTGAAATCGAACGGACGGGTTTCCCTCCCACTCGAGCAGAGATTGCTCAGGTGCTGGGTTTCAAATCCGCCAATGCGGCCGAAGATCATTTGAAAGCTCTGGCCCGCAAAGGCGCTATCGAGCTGACTGCCGGCGCCTCGCGCGGCATACGCCTGCTCGGTACGGATACCCGCGAAAGTGCTGCTCCCAGCAGCAACGCATTGGCCAATCTGGCTGACGCCCTCTTGCTGCCCATTATTGGTCGCGTGGCTGCCGGTAGCCCCATTCTGGCCACCGAGCATATCGAGCGCGAGATTGGCGTCGCCCCTACCCTATTCACCCAAACGCCTGATTACCTGCTGCGCGTACGCGGCCTGAGCATGAAAGACGCGGGCATTTTTGACGGCGACCTGCTGGCCGTCAAGAAAGCCAGTGAAGCACGTAATGGGCAGATTGTGGTGGTACGTATTGGCGACGATGTCACCGTCAAGCGCCTGTCGCGCTCCAGCAATCAAGTAGTCCTCTTGCCCGAGAACCCGGACTTTGAACCCATCATCGTCACCGACCCGGATTCCCTGTCTTTGGAAGGCATTGCTGTGGGTCTGATTCGCACCAGCCCGCTGCATTAAGCCGTCCCTCTCTAGGCCACCAAAGCTGTTTTGCAGGCTTGGGGCTTCTGATAAGAGAAAAACCCCATATACCGTTTGGTGCATGGGGTTTTTTATTGGTCCGAGTGCATGCTCGCTATACAGGTTTGAACAGATTAAAGGTGACAGGCGCTTTGACTATGACTGTCGCGGTATGTCTGCAGTTGCAGTCATGGTGGCAATCGCGTGTATAGCCATACCTAACCCCCTACGTACCTACATGCCTACATGCCTACATGCCTACAGCAAGAGTTGAGCAGCCGTAAACCTCTCGCGCAAGCTTGCGACCCTCAACTCCCTCAATATCATTGCCCAAAGATCTGGCTCCCACTGCAGTCATTATGACTAACCTCAAAGCCACGATCAGTCTGACCAAAATGTAAACAGGCTACCTTGAACCCAAGGTAGCCTGTTTCACTGCTTGCTTACTATTGCTGGATGCTTAGTGCTTGAAGGACTCAGAACCCGCGCCAGCAGCACGCGTGGCTGCCAAGGCCTCAGCGGCCAGACGAGCTACTTCTTCGTCGCTCAGAGGCGTTACAGCGTCTTGCAGGGCCACTTCCAGTACACGATCAATCCAACGCACAGGGATAATCTCCAGCGTGTTTTTCACGTTATCTGGAATATCGGCCAGGTCCTTGATGTTTTCTTCCGGGATCATCACGGTTTTGATGCCACCGCGTTGCGCTGCCAACAGCTTCTCTTTCAAGCCGCCGATAGGCAGAACTTCGCCGCGCAAGGTGATTTCACCCGTCATGGCCACATCGGCACGAACCGGGATACCCGTCAGGCTGGACACAATAGCTGTAGTGATGGCGATACCGGCCGATGGACCGTCCTTGGGCGTGGCGCCTTCAGGAAAGTGCACGTGCAGGTCACGCTTTTCAAACACGCTATTGGCAATGCCCCACTTCTGAGCACGCGAACGTACGACTGTGCGAGCCGCTTCGACCGATTCTTTCATCACATCGCCAATCGAGCCGGTGCGCAGCACATTGCCTTTACCGGGCATATCCGCGACTTCGATGGTCAGCAACTCACCGCCCACCTCGGTCCAGGCCAGACCCGTCACCAGGCCAACCTTGTTCTCTTTTTCGGCCAGGCCGAAGGAGAAACGACGTACACCCAGGTAATCGTTCAGATTCGCCGCATTCACGACCAAGGTTTCCTGGGTCAGTGGTTTGTTGCGAGCCGCCCGCGTACCGGCTTGTGGATTGGCCACCAGCAGCTTGCGAACGACCTTGCGGCAGATCTTGCTGATTTCACGTTCCAGGGAACGCACACCCGCTTCACGGGTGTAGTAACGCACGATGTCGCGCACGGCATCTTCGGTCACTTCCAGCTCGCCATCGCGCACGCCGTTGTTCTTCATCAGCTTGGGCAAGAGGTAATCGAAAGCAATACGCACCTTCTCATCTTCGGTGTAACCCGACAGACGAATCACTTCCATACGGTCCAGCAGGGCCGGTGGAATGTTCAAGGTGTTACTGGTTGCCACGAACATCACATCGGACAAGTCGTAGTCCACTTCCAGGTAGTGATCCTGGAAGGTGTGGTTTTGTTCAGGGTCCAGAACCTCCAGCAGTGCCGAGGATGGGTCGCCACGGAAATCCGCGCCCATCTTGTCAATCTCGTCCAGCAGGAACAGCGGGTTACGTACACCCACCTTGCTCATGTTCTGAACCACCTTGCCCGGCATGGAGCCGATGTAGGTACGACGGTGACCGCGAATCTCGGCCTCGTCACGTACACCACCCAAAGCCATACGAATGAACTTGCGGTTCGTTGCCTTGGCAATGGACTGTCCCAGCGAGGTTTTACCCACGCCTGGAGGGCCAACCAAACACAGGATTGGAGCCTTCAGTTTGTCGACACGTTGCTGAACAGCCAGGTACTCGACAATACGTTCCTTGACCTTCTCCAGACCAAAGTGATCCGCATCCAACACTTCCTCGGCATTGCTCAAGGAGTTGTTGATACGGCTCTTTTTGCGCCAAGGCAGGCCAACCAGCGTTTCAATATAGTTACGCACCACGGTTGCTTCGGCTGACATCGGCGACATCAGCTTGAGCTTCTTCATTTCCGATTCGGCTTTCTTGAGCGCTTCCTTGCTCAGTTGGGCCTGCTCGATGCGTTTTTCCAGCTCCTCAACATCAGCGCCTTCTTCGCCTTCGCCCAGCTCTTTCTGAATCGCCTTGACCTGCTCGTTCAGATAGTAGTCGCGCTGGCTCTTTTCCATCTGCTTTTTCACACGGCCGCGAATACGCTTCTCGACCTGCAAGATGTCAATTTCGCCTTCCAGTTGCGACAGCAGGCTTTCCAGACGCTCCAAAGCCTTGGGCGTTTCCAGCATGCCCTGTTTTTGCTCCAGCTTCAGAGGCAGGTGAGCAGCGATGGTATCGGCCAGACGGCCAGCATCATCAATCCCGGTCAGGGAAGTCAGAATTTCCTGAGGGATCTTTTTATTCAGTTTGACGTACTGCTCGAATTGACCCAGCACGGCACGACGCAGGGCTTCGGTTTCAGCCGCGTCACCGGAGTCG
The DNA here is from genome assembly GCF_032063905.1 of Alcaligenes phenolicus. Taxonomy (NCBI): domain Bacteria; kingdom Pseudomonadati; phylum Pseudomonadota; class Betaproteobacteria; order Burkholderiales; family Alcaligenaceae; genus Alcaligenes; species Alcaligenes phenolicus. Next base: position 115,913 of record NZ_DAMBOE010000006.1, on the reverse strand, counting down.
CCAGGCACTTCGACCACCGAGGCCATGAAGTGGGTTTCAGCATCCTGTACCTGAGTGATTCGGGCACGCTGCAAGCCTTCCACCAGCACTTTTACCGTGCCATCGGGCAACTTGAGCATTTGCAAAATACTGGCCGCACACGCAATTTCGTAAAGATCCTCGGGAGCGGGATCGTCCTTGCCTGCGGACTTTTGCGCCACCAACATAATGTTGTTGCCGGACTCCATTGCCAGCTCAAGAGCTTTGATCGAGCGAGGCCGGCCAACAAAAAGCGGAATCACCATGTGAGGGAACACCACTACATCGCGCAAGGGAAGCAGCGGCAGCTCAATAGGTTCCGTAGAAAGAATCTGGCTCGCAGACATAGTCATTTCCTATAAATGTCCTTAGACGCAAAAGGGAAGCCTGGGCTTCCCTTTCACGGTTTAACCTGTTGTAGCTCAGATTGTGGCGAATTTTGATATTTCAAGTAGGCCGAACGAACATTAGAACAGAACTTTACAGAGTTAAAGAGAGACAAGCCCTTATGCCTGGTGGTCTTCATAGGTCCACTCCTTTCTCCTTACCTTCGCCTGTCGCCCTGTCCCGCCTGCACCTGTCCGACCGCAGCCAGACAGGGCACAAACGAGGAGATATCTCTAAGCTACTGCGTTTTTCAAGGGCGACTCAGTGTCACTGGCTTCACTATCGGACAAAGGGCGACCCAAAATCAATTCGGGTTTACTCTTTCCGACAATAGCGTCCTCGGTCAGCACCACTTTGCTGACGTCTTTACGCGAAGGCAGTTCGTACATGGTGTCCAGCAGTGCTTGCTCGACAATACTGCGCAGACCACGAGCACCGGTACGACGCTTGATGGCACGCTGGGCTACCGCACGCAGGGCTTCGGGCTGAACTTCCAGCTCTACGCCTTCCATGCTCAGCAGCTTCTGGAACTGCTTGACCAAGGCATTGCGCGGCTCGGTCAAAATGCGGATCAGTGCGTCTTCGTGCAACTCTTCCAGAGTGGCGACCACAGGCAAACGCCCCACCAGCTCGGGAATCAGACCAAACTTGATCAGATCCTCGGGCTCGGCTTCCGAGAACAGCTCGCCTACACCCCGTTCGGACTTGGCTTTCACCGAGGCTGAAAAACCAATACCGGATTTTTCTGTACGGTCACGAATCACCTTCTCCAGGCCATCAAAAGCACCACCCACAATGAACAGAATGCTGGTGGTATCCACCTGCACAAAGTCCTGGTTGGGGTGCTTGCGGCCACCTTGCGGAGGCACCGAAGCGACTGTACCTTCGATCAGCTTGAGCAGTGCCTGTTGCACGCCCTCGCCCGACACATCGCGGGTGATCGAAGGGTTATCCGACTTGCGGGAAATTTTGTCGATTTCGTCGATGTAGATAATGGCGCGCTGCGCTTTTTCCACATCGTAATCGCAGTTTTGCAGCAGTTTTTGAACGATGTTCTCGACGTCCTCACCCACGTAACCGGCTTCGGTCAGCGTGGTGGCGTCAGCCATCACAAAAGGCACATCCAGCATGCGGGCCAGTGTTTGGGCCAGCAGCGTTTTGCCCGAACCCGTAGGGCCGATCAGCAAGATATTACTTTTGGACAGTTCCACATCGTCACGGCCTGGCTTGCCGTTACGAATTCGCTTGTAGTGGTTGTACACCGCTACGGCCAAGGTGCGCTTGGGCATTTCCTGGCCAATAACATACCCATCCAGAAACTCTTTGATTTCCTGGGGGGTGGGCAATTCTTTACGTTCACCATCAGGAGTGGCGCCCGCAGCTTCGTCACGAATGATATCGGTACACAGATCAATACATTCGTCGCAGATGAACACGGACGAAGGTCCAGCGATCAGTTTCTTGACCTCATGCTGGCTTTTATTGCAAAACGAGCAATGCAGAACTTTCTCGTCGGCCGATTTCTTTTCGGACATAAATTTAAATTTCACTTCAGGATGGTAAAAGGACGGGAACAAGTCCCGCCCCCGAACAGCCATAGTACTGCTTCAGATCGATCCCCGTGGGGACAGGTGATTACTCGTCACGAGTGTTCATCACCTTGTCGATCAGGCCATAGGCCACAGCGTCTTCAGCTGCCATGAAGTTGTCACGCTCGGTATCCAGCTCGATACGCTCGACAGGCTGACCGCAGTTTTCGGCCAGGATCTTGTTCAAGCGTTCACGCAGGCTCAGGATTTCCTTGGCCTGAATCTGGATATCGGAAGCCTGGCCTCGCGCACCGCCCGAAGGCTGGTGAATCATGATGCGCGAGTTAGGCAAGGCAAGACGCTTGCCCTTGACGCCCGAAGACAGCAAGAAAGCGCCCATGCTGGCAGCCATGCCGGTACACAATGTCGAGACTTCCGGCTTGACGAACTGCATCGTGTCGTAGATGGCCAGGCCTGCATAGACCGAACCACCGGGCGAGTTGATGTAGAGCGAAATATCCTTTTCAGGATTTTCCGACTCCAGAAACAGCAGCTGGGCCACAATCAGGTTGGCCGAGTTGTCATGAACCGGGCCCACCAGAAAGATGATGCGCTCGCGCAGCAGGCGGGAGTAGATGTCGTAAGACCGCTCTCCACGACCCGACTGCTCGATCACGATAGGCACGTAGCCCAAACCCGTAGGGGCAACGGATTGCCCCCCATGCATTGAGGCGTAGAAGTCGACAAAGGTTGACGACATTAGTTGGTTCCCATGATTTGGTCGAACGCCACCTCCTCGTCGGACACCTTGGCCTGGGACAGTACGTGCTCGACGACGTTGTCTTCGAGTACCACTGCCTCAATCTCGGCGCGACGCTGGCGATCGGACAAGTAGTAGGCCACCACTTGGGCGGGCTGTTCGTAGTTCTGGGCAAATTCTTCGATGCGGGCACGAACCTGCTCGGGCTTGGCTTGCAGTTCAGCAGCCTTGACCAGTTCGGAGACCAGCAGACCCAGACGCACGCGGCGAGTGGATTCTTCCTTGAAGGCCTCGGCAGGGATAGGCATCTTGTCTGCATCAGGCACGCCGCGCTCTTTCAGTTCGGCACGAGCCGAAGCGATGCGACCTTCCACGTCGTTGTCGACCAGAGCGTTAGGCACGTCAAATTCGCTGGCAGACAGCAAGGCGTCCATCACAGCGGATTTGTTGCGGGCGTGCACACGAGCCTTGATTTCGCGTTCGATGTTGGCACGAATGTCGGCCAGCAAAGCGTCCACATCACCTTCAGCCTGACCCAGGGACTTGGCAAACTCAGCATCCAGCTCGGGCAGAACAGGCTGGGCCACGTCTGTCACGGTGATCTTGAATTCGGCAGTTTTGCCAGCCACTTCCTTGCCGGTGTAGTCGGCAGGAAATTCCAGGGGGAATGTTTTGGTTTCGCCTGCTTTCATGCCGGCAACGGCAGTCTCGAACTCGGGCAGCATGCGGCCACGACCTTGCAGGTACTGGAAACCTTCAGCGCTACCGCCTTCAAAGGCGACGCCGTCAATGGTGCCCACAAAGTCCAGAGTGATGCGGTCATCTTCCTGAGCTTGGCGATCAGCGCTGGATTCGTAGTTGGCGCGTTGCTTGCGCAGCACGTCTACGGTGCGCTGGATGTCTTCGTCGGTCACAGGCGTGTTGGCACGCTTGATTTCCAGTTTGGACAGATCAGGCAGGGCCACTTCTGGGTAAACTTCGAAAGTTGCGGTAAAGGCCATGGTGCCTTCAGCAGGCTCGCCTTCTTTGGCTTCCAGATTAGGAGTGCCGGCTACGCGCAATTTGGAGTCCTGGATCACTTTGTCCAGGGCTTTGCCGATTTCTTCGTTGATGGCGTCGTAACGGATACCAGGACCGTGGCTGCGCTCGACAACGGACAAAGGCGCTTTACCGGGACGGAAGCCCTGTACCTTGGCCGTACGAGCCACACGCTTGAGCTGGGCCTGGACTTGTTTTTCTACGTCGGCCACCGAAACGACCACATCGACTCGGCGCTCCAAGCCGGACAGAATTTCAACCTCGGGCTGCATTGAAGACCTATATTAAATTGAGTAATTGATAAGAGTAATCCGGCATTTTACCGGAAACTGGCACGGTAAATCCAAACAAACGTATTTTGAATCATAATTTCCTGTCAAGACAATACAGCCGTGCCGGACTATGATCCCTTACTTTACCTTCCCTACGCAAGACTGATATGCACATGAACACCCCTTTAGGCGGCATCCGGGTCCTGGAACTGGGCCAATTGATCGCCGGCCCCTTTGCCGCCAAGATCCTGGGCGAATTTGGCGCGGACGTCATCAAGATCGAATCCCCCAAAGGCGGTGACCCCTTGCGTAAATGGCGTTTGCTGCATGACGGTAACTCGGTCTGGTGGGAGGTGCAATCCCGTAACAAGAAGTCTCTGGCCCTGGACCTGCGACAGGCGGAGTGCCAAGACGTGGTGCGCACACTGGTAAAAGAATGTGACATTCTGATCGAGAACTTCCGCCCCGGCGCCCTGGAAGAATGGGGACTGGGCTGGGAAGACCTGAAAGCCATCAACCCAGGCCTGATCATGCTGCGCGTGTCGGGCTACGGCCAGACCGGCCCCTACAAGGACAAGCCCGGCTTTGGAGTGATTGGCGAAGCGATGGGCGGCTTGCGCCACCTTAGCGGTGAAGCCGGACGCCCTCCGGTACGGGTCGGCGTGTCCATTGGGGACTCTCTGGCTGCCTTGCATGGTGTCATCGGCATCATGATGGCCCTGCGCCAGCGTGAACAGAACAAGGGCGAAGGTCAATATATTGACGTGGCCCTGTATGAATCCGTGTTCAACATGATGGAAAGCCTGCTGCCAGAATACTCCGCCTTCGGTGCCATTCGGGAGCCTGCCGGCAGCAGCCTGCCTGGCATTACGCCCAGCAATGCCTACGTCTGCAAGGATGGCAAGTACGCCTTGATCGCCGGCAATGGCGACAGCATTTTCAAGCGCTTGATGAACGCCATTGGGCGCGCTGATATGGCTGACAATCCCGACTACGCGCACAATGATGGTCGCGCCCGAAATGCAGGCGTGATCGATGCCGCCATTGGCCATTGGGCCAGCGCTCTGGAACTGGACAAGGTACTGGAAATTCTGGACCAGGCTGGCGTTCCCGCGGGGCGGGTTTATGACATTGCCGATATCGCGGCGGATCCCCACTATCAGGCCCGTGACATGCTGCTGGACAGCAGTCTGCCAGACGGCACACCGCTTAAAGTACCCGGCATCGTGCCCAAGCTGAGCCACACCCCTGGCGCCATCTACCGCCCTGCTCCGCACCTGGGTCAGGACACCCAGGAAATCCTGGATAATCTGGGGATCAGCGCCCAACAACAAGCCGACTGGCAAGCACGCGGCCTGATCGCCAAGAACCCAAAACGCAAGTAAAACAAAGCAGTACAAAAGCACTTGGGGGCCAGTACAAGATGGCCCCTAATCTATTTGTTTTTCATACGGAGCAAGCACTTGCCGAGGATGAAAATCCAAGCTAGAATCTACTTCTTTCGTGCTGCGAACGTGGCGGAATTGGTAGACGCACCAGATTTAGGTTCTGGCGCCGAGAGGTGTGAGAGTTCGAGTCTCTCCGTTCGCACCAGAGCATGAAAACCGTTGATTCAAAACAATCAATTTTAAGTAAGATCAACGGCTTAGCTTTCATCCTCTCACAGCTTTTGATAGCCTGTTTTCAAGCATTCAACATCGTAGGCCCCATAAAAGCCCCACGAATTCCTCAAAAAAACAAAAAATAGCCGGCATTGCCTAGGTATTGAATCCAGTTCAATGCTGTGAGCGATCCACATGACTGCGAGTGCGTCTATTGATTTGGTTCCCTTGTAATTGTTTGGCCGTTAATAATTGCCACTCGATCAACTCGCTGCACGTCTTGTATTGTTGGGTACGGAAGCTAGCCCATTCTCACAATCATTAGTTAAAGCTTGTCCGCGCTAACAAAGTTATTTTCAGGTAACAGCCCACCAAAGCTGCGCTATATAAATCTGATAAATCCAACGGTATTTACTGAAATTGACCTCGAGACTGCTGAGAAAAAGCACGTGCCGGGGGGGCAGAATCGCAAGAACCCCGCCGGGCACTGTGCTTTTCTCCTGAACACCTCTACTTAAACATCAGTTGTAGCGATCGTGCTTTCCAGGAAAGTCACTGGGCCAGCGCATGGGTTGCGGCTCAGGCTTGGGAGCCGGATCAGGACTTGGGCTGGGAGCCGGATTTGGGCTTGGCTTTGGATTGCGATTCATCCCCATCTTTCCTTTATAAAAAATCAATAATGACAATCATTCGCAAGTAATTATATTACCTAGTCACATTTGACAATAAATAACATTTATTCCTATTTTTTACTCGATAACTACATTTTTCATGCATAAAGGGGTCATAAATTATCTTTAATGACCAATAAATCGAAGAATATTTGTTACTTTATACTACATTGATAGACTGAAAGCGAGTATGCACATCGTTCTATAGACGTAAGTCAAAGCCGGTTTGAAACCGGCCCAGGAGGAAGAGATTTTTGTTGTCAGGGAGTCTCAGGGGAGGACTTCAACACGGCCAGCCAGACAAGACAAAAACCATGCTCTGCATAAAGAGAAAGTCGGCACAGAGATGGCTGAACCACAACAAACAGCTTAGTGAAGCAGCAAGAGCAATGGGCACGTCACCTGATACTCCTACTATCAAGCCCGAAAGATTCCCCTCCTCATTTCCTAGCCCCACAAAAGAAAGCCTTGAAGTGCAAGCACAAAAAAGCCGCCGTTGAAGGCGGCTTCCCGATTAAATTCGGAGCTTATTCCTGCCGATCGTGTTTACCCGGAAAATCGCTAGGCCAACGCATGGGCTTCGGCTGCGGGTCGGGTTTCGGTACCTGATTAGTAAAGGGGGCACTATTCACAAGGCAACCTCCTTCATGAAAATTAAAAATATAGAACCAGGCTTCAATTGCACTAAATATTATATCAATAAGAGCTAATTAATCGACGCTCTAGTATTAACCCTAGCGGAACACTGAACAAATTAGCTGGCTCATAATTAATCAGACAGCATTCACGCCCGACAGTTCCTTGCCGCCCCTATCCCTAAGAGCGGTGCCACAGCAAAAATTCCAAATAAATAATAAGCCGCTTGACGCGTTCCCTCCACGCCACCAGGATCAATAAGTCCACCCGCATTTGCAATCATCCCAGCCAAGGCTGCTCCGCTTGCCGTTGCAAAGAGCTGAATGGTTGTAATCGATGCCCCGGCCAGTTCCTGTTCTTGAGCTGGCACTGCCTTGAAAACCCGCACCAGCAAATGGGGCCAAGCTACCCCTACTCCCACGCCTATCAAGGCCAGAGCCAGACAAATCGGTGCCAAAGCCAGGACGGAACCCGAACTAGTATCCGGCAGCAAAACAGCAAGCCCCACCATACCCAGCAGCCCCAGGATAGGCCCCGCCATGATCGCGCGCGCAATGGCTTTTTCTCCCAGGCCCGAGCTGATAATTGCCCCTACCGTCCACCCCGCCCCCATCAGCGCCGTCAAGTACCCCGCTACTAACGGGGACTGTTGATGCAAGACTTGCAGAAAAAACGGTGCAAAAACTTCACCACTGGTCACCGTCAGCACTAACAAGGACATCAAGGCATAGAGTGTGGCAATAGCAGATCTGAACTGAAACGCCCCCGATGGCAGCAACTTGGTAGACGAACGTTTTTCCACTACCAGCAAAGCGACGGCCAACACCCCCGCCAAGCCCAGGCCAAGCGCATTTTGCAGTACATCTGCCGAGGTACTACCGGCAGAGATCGCCAACACCGCCAGCGTCAACAACAGCAGTTGAATCACAGGAATAGCCACCTTGCTCACCGCTGCGGCATGTTGCTCGCGTTTGGGGAGGACTACTAATGCCAAAGCGGCAAAAAGCACGGCAATCAAGGCGACCGATCCAAAAGCCTCACGCCACATTCCCCACTGCGCAAACACGCCACCGACTGCCGGCCCGGCCAACGTTGCCACGCCCCACATCGCTGATACCAACGCCATAGCTCGAGGCCACAAGGGCTCTGCAAAAACCAGACGAATCATGGCGTACGCCAGAGCAAAGAGAAAACCACCGCCAATCCCCTGGACGAAGCGCCCGAACAGCAAAAGAGACATATTCGGCGCCAGCGCGCAAACAAGCGCCCCCACCGCAAAGATCAAGGCCGCGACGGCATAGCTGCCCTTAGGGCCCGTCAAGGCCAGCAACTTGGGCGACAGAGCCGAACCCAGAATAGACGCCACGACAAACAGGGTCGTATTCCAGGCATATAAATCCAGCCCGCCAATATCCTGCACAACCGTGGGCAAGATGGTGGTCACAATGTAGACATTGACGGCATGCAATACCACTCCACCGGCCAGGACAAGGGCACGCATGGCATTGGCCCCCGACAACAAAGCGCCCCACCCGGTCTGTACCCCTTGCCCGCTACGCGCGCAAGCTTGCTGATTCTTCATAAGATCTCGACTCATTCTTTTAAAAGTAGCCCTGCCGCTTGAAAAGCTTGCATAGGCAAGAGTGGTCTTTTATAAAACCTCATGTATAGATGAGGTCAAGAGATCCAGACACCATGAGAGTCGACACCAGTATCCCTCTGTCCGTGGGTGAAGTCGCGCGCCGCAGCGGGGTCACCATTGCAACCGTGCATCACTACGAAACCAAAGGTCTCATTCATGGCTGGCGTAGCGATGGCAACCAGCGCCGCTATCACCGGGATGTTCTACGGAAAATTGCGGTCATCAAAATTGCGCAGCGCGCCGGCATTCCACTGGCTACCATCAAAACAGCCTTGGATGAATTACCTACTGGCCGGCCACTGAACGCGAAGGACTGGGCTACCTTGTCCACGAGCTGGCGGGATATGTTGAATGAGCGGATTCTCAGCCTGACACAGCTACGCGATGAGCTGGATGGCTGTATAGGCTGTGGGTGCTTGTCCATGACGGACTGCCCACTTAGAAACCCGGGGGATCAGTTATCCCTGTCAGGCGCTGGTGCTGTGCTGCTTGATGCCGGACGACACAATCAGAAGCGGAAGAAAAGAGCGGGGGAAATCTGATCGCGCGGTTTGTGTGAAATCCAGGCTGAAAACGCAGCGCATCAGGGTTGGAAATCAGCGAAAACCGACCCTTACTTCACTATGCCAAAAGGCATCAGGCAGCAAAAAGGCCCAGTTTTCACACCGGACCTTTTTTACTTTCCAAGAAACGCCCTGCTCTCTTAGATCACTCCCCAGAAATACAGCAGCGCGGGGAGTAAGGCTGTCAGCACCCCTTGCACGGCAGACACCAGCCCAGTCAGGCGGGCAATGTGTTTATTCAGTACCAGCAGCAAGAAGAACATGAACCAGAGCACTGCCCAGGACAACCAGCTCAGGACTTGCCAGTAGTCAAAAATCCGCTCGGCTACGCTCAAATTTGTAAGTGCGGCGGGAACAGCGATGCAGGCGACCACCAAGGAATACCAGCCCAAGGCACGCCCATCACTTCCTGTAAACGCGTTCACCCCTACCCAAAAATAGGTCAAGGCAAACAGGCCCAGATAAATGGCCGACAAGGGAGAGTACACGGTGCTATTGGCAGGGTTCAAGATATGGGACATGCAGATGAATCCCAGTACGGCCGTGAACAAGTTGACGATAGCAGCATCTTTGGCATCCACCAGCCTGCCAGCATGATGACCTTCAGAGTAAAAGAGACGAACACCATTAACGAACAGGCACAGGCCTGCAAACGCCAGAAAAGCGGCAACTAGCATTTTGAAGATATCCTAAGTAATAGAAGGCGGACACAGAACATGCCCGCAACATGATGTTGCACTCAAGGCTGAGGCGGAGCAGATCATAGAGCTTGGCTACACAATTGCCATGTGATTTTTTTTATAAGCTCTATAAGAAAAAAACGCGCAATTTTGCGGCGGTTTTCCAGTGAAAATTCTTGCTGAAAAGCGAGCGGTTTGCACAGGCATTAGCAGGCTAACGCCCCCTTCTCCATTTTGGAAGCAGACTCAGCCCTGGGACAAACAAAATCCCTTTTAATCAATGAGTTAAAAAATTACCGGAGCCTGGGCAAGGCCGCTACAAATGAGGTCTGGCAACTGACCAAACCATAAACAGCGTGCCTGCTCAAGAACTCGCTCAAGCCTGTTCGTTTTGGCCCCAGTGAGCCAGCACACGCACATAGACCAACTGTGCCAGCAGTTCCACCAGAGTCTGCGTCAAAATGATGGCTGGCAACAACGGCAAAGCCCCCGGAATCGCCAAAGCCAGAGGCAGCACCACCAAAGAATTGCGAGTTGCACTGCTGAAAGCCACCGCACGTCGCAACGGGACGGCCAGCTGCGCTTGCCGTGCCAGCGCCCAGCCGATGACAGGAGCCAGAATGGCAAACAGCGCATACACCGGCAACACTCGCCACAAGACATCCAATGCAGGCTCCAGTTGTCGCAGAACAGCCGCCACGACGATGAACAAGACCAAAGCAGTGGCTGGAACGGGGGCCAAGCCCAAACCCGTTTTTATCTGCGCCCAGCTATGACTTTTACCCGCGAGATACTGGGTGGCCCAGGCCAGCAGCAGCGGAATCAGAATCAGGTAAAAGAAAGCATTCAGAAACGGCCCGGCTTTGATGTACAAACCGAACTGTTCCCCCAAGGCCAATTTCAAAAACAAGGGCAGGAGCAGCATTTGCACAAGCAGCAGTACCGGCGTAGCGGCCAGAAGTGCGCGGGCGTCGGCACGACCTAATTGAGCAAAGGTCACGACGTAATCAATGCAAGGAGCCAGCAAGACCAACAGCACGCCCAGGCGCAACACGGTGTGGTCTGGCAGCAAGGGCACCAGCGCAAAGACCAATAGAGGTATCAGGAGAAAATTGGCCAGAAGCAAAACGACCAGAAAGCGCAGCTGGGTCAGCGCCTTGCCTAACTGGGCAATAGGCACCTGCACAAAGGTGACATACAACATGAAAGCCAGCGCCGGATTGATCCAGTCAACCAGACTAGCTGGCATCACCCAGACACTGGCCATCCAGGCGGCCAGCGACATCGCCACAAAATAAATGGCGATTTGCCGACTTTCCAACACATCACGAATCACGGTCAGCTCCTCGCTTGGCTGAACAACTCCGGCACTGCCGTGAGAAAACTATTTACAGACCGCTACGACGCAAACGTGCGGCAGACTGACGATTCAAATCCCGCGCCTCACGCTCGGCGTACTCGCTTTCACCGGCTTCGTAACGGCCCTCGTGCATGCAGGACTCACGGTCCCAGGTGCATTCATTAAAGAGTTTTGACACGGGGCCACCACCGGGCTTCGCGGAGGAACAAGCTGCCATCAAAGCGGCCAGACCGAGCACCGCGCAACTTTGAATCAGACGTCGAACCATCATTGTGTTTTCCCTACAAAAAAATCTTTATTGCAATTACCGCGAATCGAAATCAGAACCGATCGCGGACAATAGGCACACTGTACCCTGAGCCTCCAAAACCCGTCGATTCCCTTTCCTGATAATTTGCAATTTATGACTCACGAACAATTTTTGCTATTGGCCCAAATCTTGAATCTGACGCCCAATCCCGAACTGGAGCAGGAAGTCCGACATCCGGGCGCGCAAATCAGCACACAAGCACAACAGATCCTGACTCTACATCTCCAGCTGAAGGAAGCCTATGTCATTCACAGGCCCACTGCATTTCGAGTTGTAGTCAGCCATGACGATCTGGACCGTTTCCCAGGCGCCCTGGATTTGAAGCAGGGTATGCATGTACAGCTGGTTTCTTACACCAACGAGCGCTACATCAGTGTTCGTATCACCCAACTGCCAGCCACCCCCAAGGCGTATTTCAGGGGTGTCGTCAGCGAGCAGAACATCAGTTACCACGTTTTCGAGGTCGGGGACAGCGTGTATTTTTCTGAAGATCAAGTCCACGCCATACTCAATAAATAAAACGGGCTAGTGCCCAAACGCCAAGGTGTCTGCTTCAACCCGATCTTTTCAGACTGGTGTCAGGCAGCAAGTGCAAGCCTGTCCGTCTTACAAACTCCTCATAGCTGATGGGAGGCCCAACACGGGTGGAAGCCTGGTTAGCCTGCCAATGTACCCAGGAGCGTCCTGTGGTGGCGTCATACACCAGCTTGAACAAATGACTGGGAACGGCAACCCGACTGGAACCTATCGTCGCGGCATTGCGCTCGTACACAGGCCCGGTAAACACATACACATTGCCTGCGGCACGGGCCACATACTTACGGGTATCGGCTTCGATCTTGTTCCAGGGGCCGGCATTGTGCACCTGATTTTGCGGCACCATATTGGCCAGAGAAAAGCTCTGCGCCATGCTCTGCTCCGACGCCATATCCCCTGCCGGAGCCATATGCCCGCGCGAAAAGCCCGAGCCTCTATAGTCATTCAGCTCGGCCCGCTCTGCCTGCGGCAAACGGCCTTCAGCATAAAAACGATCCGTGCGCTTCAAGCCTTTGGCGGACTGAATCTGCTGACGATTCAGACGCTGGACGACAAACACCGGCGTCTTGGTTTGGCCGCTATGCAAAATCGCAAAAGAGCTGAAACACAACTCTCTTTGCGTGTAAGCCATGGGCACGACAGGTCGCGAGCCGGGAAAGAACTGGGGGCAATGTGCAAAAGAGGTTTGAACATACCCCTCGACCGAGGCCGGAACAGGCACACTATCCTGCTGCGTCGCGCCCGGCCAACCCAAGGACACCAAAAACGGTTCAAGACTTTGCCAGTTCAGCCCTTGGGGATGAAGCCAGGCCGTTGCAATCCCGAAACTGGTCAGGGCCGCGGCAAGGACGGACTTCAGAAATCGGGACGGGTTTGCCTGCCCTGTCTTTTTTCTACTACTGGTTTTTTTAACGCTACGACCTGTACTTTTTCTGCTCATACCACTCTTGTTTTATGCTTGGTCGGCTTACGTCATTGCGCCGACTGCACCTGTGATTATAAGCAGTCCTTTCAGATTCAAAAGAACGTGCCCCCAGTGGGAGCACGTATTTACTTCTGACTCCTGCTCTTTGTAACTCTATGGATCGCCAGAACAGGAAAAGACTCAGGACTTGCGGTGACGCTTTTTACTGAGCACCCAGAGCCTGCAATTCTTTCAATTCATCTTGCAATTGCTCCAATTTGGCACGGTCACGTTCCAGTTTTTTCTCCAGCTTCTGCACCTTGTCTTGTCGCCCTTCAGCCCGTTTCTCGGCGATGTCATCCATGCGTTTCTGGATGTCCTCTTCCTGATCGCGGATATCTTCCTGTACATCACGCAGCAAATCTGCGTCCCGGCAATGCATCTGCACATTGGCCAAGGCGCGCTCCAGGCCACGCTCTCGATGAACATTGCCATGCTGGCGAGCATAGTTGATCTGGTTCTGAATTTCGGCAGCCCGATACTGGCAAGCCGGGTTCTCAGCCCAGGCGGGCAAGGCCATCACACTTAATACAGCACTCAAGCACCATACGGAACGTTTCATCCTTATTACTCCTGCAGTGTTCATCCAGATAGCCATCATACAATCCAGACTCCAATTTACCTCATGTGGACAATTGGAATAGACTTCGTCAATTAGTCACGAAAACGTGATTAAATTCGAAAATTCTTCTGTTTATGTCATATTCAAGTAACAAAATTGTCGCAAATTGTGCTGAGAAATTTACACAACTTGTCTTTAGGCATAAAACAGTTCAGTTACACTCGAAATCCTCATAAAGCAAACTTTTACTTTTAATCGTGTTCAACATCACCACCAGGAAACTGATTTTTTTCCTGTGCGCTGCTTTGATTGTGTTGTGGCTCTTTCCCTTTGCGCACGTCAACGAAAGTTTGCTCAACTCTTCCCAGGCCTATTCAGCCTGGCATACCAGTGTGCTCAACTCCTTGATGCCCTTGTCCATTCTGGCCGTTGCCAGTCTGATCTGGGCGGAACGGGCGGTGTCCGCTTGTCTGGCCATGGCCGTCAACACCGTCTTGTTTGTACTGGCGATCAAGAATATCTGTGATACCGCAGACCGCTTCTCGCGGGTCTGCGGTATTGATATTTCAGTTTCCTATGGAGCGATGTTGTACGGACTGGGCATGGCCACCCTGTGGGTGCTGCTGCTGAGCTATCGCTGGAAAGGTCCTAAAGATCAATCCGGCTCCTCGGGTGACGCAAGCCTGTAATCAGGTTCCTCTCGTCCCTGCATCATCTGGATGGTCTGCGGGGCCAGTGAGGCCATGACCAGGGTCTCCTTTATTCTTGCCGTATAAGTAGCGGCTTCAAGCCGGATTGAAGGGCCAGAAAACGGGGATCAACACCACGCCCAACACCCAGAAAATCAGATTCAAGGGCAAACCCACTTTCAGGAAATCCACAAAACGATAGCCGCCTGCGCCATAAACCATGGTGTTGGTCTGATAGCCCACAGGCGTGGCAAAACTGGTGGAAGCCGCGAAGGTAACGGCGATCAGAAATGGAGTGGGATCGACGCCCATCATTTTCGCCGTGGACATTCCTATCGGTGCCAGCAAGACGGCAGCGGCGGCATTGCTCATGAATTCGGTCAGCATCAGGGCCATCAGGTAGACCACGGCCAACACGGTCAAAGGCCCAAAGGACTTCACCAGACCAACGGTATTTTCGACCAGAAACTGGGCCGCGCCGGTCTCGCTCATGGCCATCCCCAAAGGCAGCAAGCCCGCCATCAAGATGATGATGCGCCAGTCTATGGCGTCGTACACATCATCTGCTTTCAAACAACCAGCCAGTGTCATGGCCACGGCACCGAACAAGGAGGTGATGCTGATAGGCACCCAGCCCAAGGCAGGCACCAAAATCACCAGGGCCATGGTGACCAGTGCAAACGGCGCACGCCAGCCCATTTCCTTTTCAGCCTCGCGCTCGGACAGCACGATAATATTGCTGTCAGCCCGCAAATCGGCCGCCTCTGCGGCCGGAGTCAATATCAACAAGATATCGCCCACTTGCAAACGCACCGCACGCAATTGCTCACGCAAGACCTGACCACGGCGATGAATGCCCAGCACGGTGGCGTTCTTGTGCCAGCCTGCTCCCAAACTGCCCAAAGTACGACCACTGATACGCGAACGCGGCGCAATCATGACCTCGGTCAGGACCTGATCGACCTGCTCAAAAGACTGTTGTTCCAGCTTGAACTGGGGGTCTACTTCCAGACCCGCTTCTTTGCGCAGCTCGTCCAGCTTGGTCCAGTCTCCGCGCGCCAACAGCACATCGTCCTGCTCGATCTTCTGCTCTCGCGGGCCCCACACTTTGGTATCGCCGCGCAACAGCTCCAGCACAAACACCCCGTATTGTTCGCCCAGCTTGGCATCGCCCACCGATTGGCCAATCAAGGAAGAATCGGGCATCACCCGCAGCTCGGTAATGTATTTGCCCAGCTCATATTGCTCGACCAACTCGCCGCCACGGGCATCAGGCAATAACCAGCGCCCTATCGTCAGCAAATAAAGACAACCCACAGCCATACAGATCACCCCCAAGGCGGTGAACTCGAACATGGTGAAACCGGGATGGCCCAGATCGCGGGCAATGGCATTGACCAGCAGGTTGGTAGAGGTCCCGACCAAGGTACAGACCCCGGCCATTTGCGAGACATAGGACAAGGGGATGAGCGCTTTGGAGGCCGACATGCCTATCCGTGCGCAGGCGGCCAGGACGATGGGAATGAATACCGCTACCACCGCCGTGTTGTTGACGAAGGGAGCAATCACCGCCAGAACCAGAAACAACAGCAGCAGAAACTGCACAGGGGAGCGTGCCTTGCTCAGCAAATCCCCAATCCCGGACAGCGCCCCGCTATTTTGCAGCCCGGCAGCCAGCACAAACATGGCCGCGACGGTAACCGTGGCCGGATTGCTGAAACCACCCACGGCCTGCTCGGGAGTCACCAAACCCAGAACCGCCAAGGTGCTGAGCACCAGCAAGGCAATAGCATCTATTCGGAGTTTTTCTGTAGCAAACAAGACAATCGCGATTAAAGCCAGACCCAAGACCACTGCAATCTCTGTTGTCATGTTGCCCCACTCCTGTTTGTGCTGTGCTGCTCAGTATAGGGAAAAATGCAGCACAGCAAGCACTGCATTTCGCCGCACTCAACAAAAAAACACAAGTTTTCAAAACAGGAAAAGTGAAGCCTTCAAGCTTGGAGGGATCGGTGGCGCAAGGTCCCCCTGCAACACTTAAACCAGCAGCATCACCAAAAACACCAGCCCCAACAAGGCGATATAGGCTTTGGCATGAATGCTGTCCGGGATCTTGCCGATCCAGCGCGAGGTGAAGCGAATCCCCAACCAGGAGCCAATCACCAGCACCAGACATGCGCGCAAGTCGATATAACCTGCATGCCAGGCCCCCAAGGAATCGGCATTCCAGGCCAGCATGGCGTAAGTCAGGCTCCCCACCACCGCCATCGGCAAGGACAAGGGATTGGCTGCGGCCGTGGCAGCGGTCATGCTGGCACCGCGTCGACGCATCAGGGGGACGGTGATCACGCTACCACCGACCCCCAAAAAGGCGGCAATCGCACCAATAATCACCCCGGCCCCAGCACTACTGGCCTTGCTTAAAGGACGCATGGCATTGCTGGCCTCTTGGGTGAAGCCGGAACGAAACAGGCTATCCAGAATCGTCAGGCCCAGATACACCACAAAAACCCAACGTACCCAGGACCCGCTCAAGGCCATGGCTGCTGCCGCACCGGGAATCGCCCCCAAGGCGATGAACAGGAGCAAAGGACGCACCTGCCCCCAAGGCACAGTGCCCGCCTTGTGGTGGCGCCAGGTAGACAGGCCAGCACCAACGATCATGACGCAGGTGGAAGTGGCCACCGCAATATGCATGGCCGCCTGCCCCATCTGACTGTCCACGCCATACATGCCAATCAGCACCGAATACAGCACGGGAACCACCACAAAACCGCCACCGAAGCCAAACAGCACGGTGGTCACGCCAGCCAGCAAACCAAAAAACAGCAATAGAAAATACATAGCCGCCCATCAACACAGATGACAAAACCCAAGAATAGGTCGCCCTGCTTTGGCTGGCATGCTAAAACCGGTCAACAATACTTTCGTTTCGGCCAGAGGCTTGCTTATGCACAATGTACGACTGGATAGCGTAGATGCCACCCCTCGCCCCTTGCTGGCGATTGGCACGGACTACGCGCCAGGCACGCTGCTGGACTTTCATGTGCACCGACGGGCGCAAATGCTCTATGCCATGACCGGGCTGATGGAAGTCGAAACCGACGATGGCGCCTGGGTGATTCCCCCTTATAGCGGCGTGTGGATTCCAGCTGGGAAACGCCATCGCGTACGCATGCAAAGCGCCAGCACCCGAAGCTTATATATAGAGCCGGAAGCAGCACCTCGCAGCAGCACACATTGCGAAGTGCTGGTCATTACGCCCTTGCTGCATCACTTGTTGCTGGCCTCCCTGGCCTTGCCCGCTCTGTACGAGGAAGATGGCCGCGACGACGCCTTGGCTCAACTGCTTCTGCATGAAGTCGGTTTGGCGCAAACCATGCCGCTCTTTGCCCCCATCCCTCAAGACCCATCCCTGGCCAAGCTCTGCAAAGACTTTTTAAGCCAGCCCAATATTCAAAGCACGCCAGAACAGTGGGCCGGGCAAATCAATAAAAGCCTGCGCAGTTTTACGCGCCTGTTCCGGCAACAAACCGGCATGAGTTTTAGTGAATGGCGTCAACAAGCCTGTCTGCTGGCGGCTCTGGCCAAGCTGTCGGCCGGCCAATCCGTCACACAGATTGCACTGGATCTGGGTTACGACAGCTCCAGTGCCTTTTCCACCATGTTTCGTCGCCGCTTGGGGCAAGCACCCAGCAACTTTATTCGTGTTCCTTGAAGGAACTGACAAGACAGCAACTTGATGGAAGCAGAAACAAAAAGGCCCCCGGAGCTCTGACATCCGGGGGCCTGCACTGCCCGCCTCAACTTATAAGCGACTTGGCATCATGACTGGGGCTTAACGCGTGATACGCGCCCGTCCACCAATCGTTGCAGCCAGACTGGCCACGAAGGCACCTACCAACAAGGACGCAAATGCCCACAGCGCGAAAGCCGCGGCTGCCTTGCGAGCGGTATCGGCCGCTTCACGAGCTTGCTGCTCCAGCTTGTCGGCTGTTTCCTTGGCTTGCTTTTGCACGGAGTCCAGACGCTCCTTGGCTTGCTCGGGCGTCAAGCCGGTACGATTGGCCACCAAACGCAGCAAGTAATCCTGATCCTGCTGGGACACCTCCCCTTCTTTCAGGCTGCGAGCCAGAATCCGGCTGACCTCACGTTCCGGGTTGCCAGTCTGAGCAGGCGCATTGGCAGGATCTGCCGGACGCAACAAGGTGTCGGTGAAATAGCCCAAGCCAGGGCCTTGCGCCTGATCCTTGCCTGCCTGGCCTACGATGGCCGATGCCGCTCCCACTCCAGCCCCGGCCAGATTCGCCCCTGCCTGAGCCGTACCCGAGACCAGCGAGGCGACACCCGAGCCCAGCAAGAAGACGCTGACAACCGCACTCACGGCCCAGACCAGAAAACCATGTGCCGTATCGCGGAAATGAACTTCGTCACCGTGAACACCTGTCCAATTGGTACGCAGACGTCCGGTGACATAGCCCGCAATACCGTAGGCAATGATCTGCGTGACAAAGAGCCAGATAATCGTCCCGATAGCC
The DNA here is from genome assembly GCF_032063905.1 of Alcaligenes phenolicus. Taxonomy (NCBI): domain Bacteria; kingdom Pseudomonadati; phylum Pseudomonadota; class Betaproteobacteria; order Burkholderiales; family Alcaligenaceae; genus Alcaligenes; species Alcaligenes phenolicus. The sequence goes on along the minus strand of NZ_DAMBOE010000006.1, from coordinate 97,156 downwards.
ATCGTGGTGCCTGAGGCCCCGTCATTACTCCACGGGGAAATCGCCATGAAACCCAGGCCGGTCCCGCCTACCAGCAAGGTCACCGTCATGGCAGCGGCAATAACCGCGCCCCCGATGACAGCGCCCCAAGACACAGCGGAGTGCGAAGACTCCGCCACGGCTTGCGTCCCCAAACCTGCATCCGAACCAAATTGCGTTGTAGCCATGATGATTCCTTATTTCAGATTGTGATCGCACGCACCTTAGTGCCAAAACAGAGCCAGCAAAATGATGATAGGGATAGGAACACCCAGAAGCCATAAAAGGATCGATCGCATAAGCCCTCCCTTTGAATGAAAAACAAGAACTGAATGCAACAAAAAAAACACTTCACGCTCATTCTAGGCAGATAAAAAATCGATAAATTTTATAAAATGTAAAAAGAGAAACCGAATCAAAGCGCATGGCTGCAGGCCACCTCATTCTCAACATGGAGCGATTCATGACCCTGGACGAAAAGGGGTTAAACCCTTTTTACATAAGCTCTACAGAGGCAGACGAGAACGAAACAGGCTATACGATCAGGCAGCACACACCCGCAAACCAGGCCTCGCCCAAGAATTTCACACTAAGCTTGTATGGCTATACATGCTTATTTTTTATTATCTTGAAATACTTGATTACGTAGCTAATTGAATTGAGCAGCAGCAATAATAAATAAACAAAATAGTCGTGATAAGAAAAACAAAGGCAAGTAGAGAAACAATTATCGAACCACAAGAAAAAAGAAAAACAACTTCAGAAATAAAGCAAACAGAAAAAATCCAACACAGATATTGCAGGCCTCCGCATTCACCTCTGCACATGAAGTTCACTTGGCCAACACACCACCTTCCTGACCTTGCTGGCAGACTGCATCCCACGCGCATCTGTCCTCAAAAGCGACAAAGAAAGCCACAAAACCGTGCATGGAAGGGGCAGACTCGGTTATCCTGTTGCCTCCATTCAAGCTCGGCCGCTGCGGTGGTAAACCGCGCATCATGCGCCTTCTGTATCCCGATACTGCCAATGACGGCCTGCATTCACAGAGCCTAGCCTATGAGCGACCTCCAAAGTCTGATCGAATCGGCGTGGGAACAGCGAGCTTCCCTCTCCCCCCAAGAACACAGCATTGAACTGCGCACGGCCATCCATACCGTGATCGAAAAGCTGGATTACGGTTCCCTGCGTGTGGCGGAAAAAATCGACGGACAGTGGCAGGTCAACGACTGGGTCAAGAAAGCGATTCTTCTGTCCTTCAGGATCAACGAAAATCGCGTCATGGCCAGCGAGCCCGCTCCCTTCTATGACAAGGTGCCTCTGAAATTCGAGCAGCACGACCAGGCTGCATTTGCCCAGGCAGGCTTTCGCGCCGTTCCCGGTGCCGTGGTACGCCAAGGCGCTTACGTGGCTCCCGATGTCGTGCTGATGCCCTCCTTTGTGAACATCGGCGCTTATGTCGGTGAAGGCACCATGGTGGATACCTGGGCCACCGTCGGTTCCTGCGCCCAGATCGGCAAGCATGTTCACCTGTCGGGTGGCGTCGGTATTGGCGGGGTATTGGAGCCCCTACAGGCCAACCCCACTATCATTGAGGACAACTGTTTCATCGGTGCCCGTTCCGAAGTGGTGGAAGGGGTCATCGTGGAAGAGAACTCGGTGCTGGCCATGGGCGTATTCCTGTCGCAAAGCACCAAGATTTACGAGCGCGAAACGGGCAAGATTTACCAGGGCCGTGTCCCAGCCGGTTCGGTAGTGGTCCCTGGTTCCCTGCCTTCGGCCGATGGGCTGTACAGCCTGGCCTGCGCCATCATCGTCAAGCGTGTGGATGCCCGTACCCGCGCCAAGACCAGTATTAATGATTTACTTCGCGCCTGAACATGAGCACTGACAATTCTGTACTAGACACCCTCAAAGCCCTGATTGCCCGCCCCTCGGTCACCCCTGAGGACGCCCACTGCCAGCAATGGCTGGGCGCAAGGCTGGAGCAAGCGGGCTTTAGCCTGGAACATCTGCCCAGCGGCCCGGTGTCCAATCTGTGGGCCCGCCGTGGCACCCAGGCGCCCTTGTTTGTTTTTGCCGGTCACACAGACGTGGTTCCTACCGGGCCGGAAGCGGCCTGGGACTCGCCCCCGTTTGAGCCCACCGTGCGCGACGGTCAGCTGTATGGCCGTGGTGCGGCGGATATGAAAGCCTCGATTGCGGCCTTCATCCACGCAGTTGAGGAATTTACCCAGGCCCATCCTGAACACAAAGGCTCGATTGCCCTGCTGCTGACTTCGGATGAAGAAGGCCCCGCAACCGACGGCACCGTGCATGTGTGCCGTGTCCTGAAAGAGCGTGGCGAACAACTGGACTATTGCATCGTGGGCGAGCCCACCTGCTCGCGCCAATTAGGTGACACCATTAAAAATGGCCGTCGCGGCTCCCTGTCCGGTCACTTGATCGTAAAGGGTCGCCAAGGCCATGTGGCGTACCCGCAGTTGGCCATCAACCCGCTGCATGTATTCTCCCCTGCACTGCACGAACTGACAGACCGCATGTGGGACGCCGGCAATATCGACTTCCCGCCCACCAGCTTTCAGATTTCCAATATCCATGCCGGCACCGGGGCGGGTAATGTGATCCCCGGTCAACTGGATGTGCATTTCAACTTCCGCTTCTCCACCGAGCAAACACCTGCCGGCCTGCAAGCCGAAGTGGAATCCATCCTGCGCCGCCATGGTGTGGATTTCCAACTGGAATGGACACTGGGTGGCGAACCCTTCCTGACTGAGGCCGGACCGCTAAGCCAAGCTCTTGCCAAGGCCATTGAAACCGAAACCGGCGTGGAAACCGATCTGTCCACGACAGGCGGCACCTCGGATGGCCGCTTTATCGCTAAAATCTGCCCTCAAGTGGTCGAATTTGGCCCGCTCAACGCCAGCATCCATCAAATCAATGAACACGTTGCTGTGGCTGATCTTGAGCCTCTTAAAAACATTTATCGCCGTACATTGGAATCCCTGCTTTGTTAAGCCCTTGCATCGATCATTCCTCCCTGCTGGAAGCCCAGCAGGAACTGCGCACCGTGCGCGACTTGTTGCGCTGGTCTGTCAGCCAGTTCAACCGCTGTCAGCTGGCCTTCGGTCACGGCAGTGACAATGCCTGGGACGAGGCCGCCTATCTGCTGCTGCACACCCTGCATTTGCCCCTGGACACGCTAGACCCGTATCTGGATGCCACCGTGCTGGAGTCCGAGCGCGCTGCCTATCTGGCCCTGGTCGCACGACGCTGCAACGAGCGCGTGCCCGCCGCCTACCTGACTGGCGAAGCCTGGCTGCAAGGCCACCGCTTCCGCGTCACCGTCGACACCATCGTGCCGCGCTCTCCCATTGCTGAATTGCTGGCAGAGCAGTTGCAACCCTGGATTGCGGACCCCGATGCCATCTACAACGCCCTGGATTTGTGCACTGGCTCGGGCTGTCTGGCTATTTTGACCGCGCTGGCCTTCCCGCAAGCGCAAGTCGATGCCGTGGATCTGTCCGACGCCGCGCTGGAAGTGGCTCAGTCAAACATCGATGCCTTCGAGCTGAACGATCGCATGAGCTTGTACAAGAGCGATCTACTGGATCAATTGCCGCCAAGCGCTTACGACCTGATCATTTGCAACCCACCGTATGTGAATGAGCAGTCCATGCAGAACCTGCCCAAGGAATACCAGCACGAGCCACAACTGGCCCTGGCTGGGGGTGACGACGGTATGGACCTGGTGCGTCGCATTCTGGAAGCGGCCCCCAACTTCCTGGCGCCCGAAGGTGTGCTGGTATTGGAAATCGGCAATGAGTACGACAATTTCATCACCGCTTTCCCGGAGCTGGAGCCTATCTGGCTGAGCACGGAAACCGCTGAAGACCAGATTCTCTTGCTAAGCCGGGAGCAACTGGCTCTGTGATACGCGCAACTGGAATTACGCTGCGTCGCGGCGTCAAAGTCCTGCTGGACAATACTGATTTCATCGTCAACCCGGGCGAGCGCCTGGGCATTGTGGGCAAGAACGGTGCGGGTAAATCCTCGCTATTTGCCTTGTTGCAAGGCGAGCTGGATCTGGACGGGGGTGATCTGAGCATCCCCGAAGTCTGGGAAGTGGCCAGTGTGCGCCAGACCATTCCGGACCGTGACCGCCCTGCCCGCGAATTTGTTATCGATGGCGACGAGCGCTTGCGTGCCTTGCAGGAAAAACGTGCCAACACGCCCGATAGCGATGGTCAGGCCATTGCCGAACTGGAAAACGCCCTGATCGAAGCCGATGCCTGGTCCGCCCCCTCGCGTGCCGAGCAACTGCTGGCCGGTCTGGGTTTCCGCCCCGATCAGTGGATGCTGCCCGTGCGCGAGTTCTCCGGTGGCTGGCAAATGCGCCTGTCCCTGGCCCGCGCCCTGATGGCGCCTTCTGACCTGCTCTTGCTGGACGAACCCACCAACCACCTGGACTTGGACGCCATGCTCTGGCTGGAACGCTGGTTGGGCTCCTACCCCGGCACGGTCCTGCTGATTTCGCACGACACCGAGTTTCTGGATGCCGTGGCCCGTTCGATCCTGCACGTGGATCAAGGCAAGCTGGTTCGCTACAAAGGCGGCTACAACGACTTTCTGGTGCAACGTGCCGAGCGCGTGCAACAAAGCCAGATCGCCTACGAGCGTCAAACCCGTGAAGCCGCGCGCCTGCAAAGCTTTATTGACCGCTTCAAGGCCCAGGCCACCAAAGCCAAACAGGCGCAAAGCCGCGTCAAGGCTTTGGCCCGCATGCAGACCGTGACGCTCTTGCGCGACGACTCAAGCGTTTCCATTCGCCTGCCCTCGCCCGAATACACACCCGATCCCTTGCTGACATTGGATCAGGCTGATCTGGGTTACCCCGGTCAGGACAAGGCCATTTTGAGCCAGGTCCGTCTGATGGTGCGCGGCGGTGCCCGTGTGGGTATTTTGGGGATGAACGGTGCGGGTAAATCCACGCTGGTCAAAACCCTGGCTGGCAAGCTGGAACCTATCAAGGGCGAACGCCTGGAATCCAAAGGTCTGGTGATTGGCTACTTTGCCCAGCACCAGCTGGACTCCATTGACCCGGACTCCACTCCCCTGCAACATCTGGCGCGTCTGGCTCCGGATGTACGCGAGCAGGAACTGCGCAATTACCTGGGCTCCTTCGGTTTCAGCGGTGATATGGTCACCAGCCTGACCGCCCCCTTCTCCGGTGGCGAAAAGGCACGTCTGGCCCTGTCCCTGATTGTTTGGCAAAAACCCAACCTGCTCCTGCTGGACGAGCCAACCAACCACTTGGACGTGGATACCCGTGAGGCCCTGGCGACAGCCTTGGCTGATTACGGTGGCAGCGTGCTGCTGGTATCGCACGATCGCCATTTGTTGCGTTCTACCGTTGATTCTTTCTGGATTGTGGCCGATGGCCAGGTTCAGGAGTTTGACGGCGACCTGGAAGACTACCGCGACTGGCTACTGGCCCGCAGCGCGCAATCGCGCTCGGAAGCTCGCCAGGAAGCCCGTGCGGATACAGGCGCTGAAGGCACAGACCGCAAGACCCAACGCCGTCAGGAAGCCGAATTGCGTCAACGGCAAGCCCAACAACGCAAGCCATTGGAAAGCCGCTTGAAGAAAGTGGAGTCGGCCATGGAGAAAGCCCAGCTGCGTTTACAGGAGCTGGATACCTTGATGCAAGACTCCGACTTTTATTCAGACAGCTACAAGGACCAACGCCCCGCCTTGATGACCGAACATGGTGAGCTCACCAAGACGCATCAAACGCTGGAAGAAGAGTGGTTGGAAATTCAGGAAGCAATGGAAGAAATTGGGCGACAGGTTTAGGCCTATCGACTCCGTTCCGCTCGTGAACTCCTGAAAAAGAAGGCGCCATATCCACAAGGATTGGCGCCTTTTTGACGGAAGCTCTGGATGGCCTGTAAAACACACATTGAGACCTCGCGAGACTGCTGGCACCTGTTTACTGACACCTGGGGATCTGAGGCAGGCCCCTGAGCACCGGGAATATACACTCGTAAAGCTGGCAATGCTCCCTCATCCTTCGTTTTGATGCAGTACATCGTCCACTGCATACCTTAGCGAAGGTGATTCCGACCAGCAAACAGCAAACTCATATGAGCCAAAGCTCACTCGAGAACCGGCTCGACAACTCAGCTCCCTTCACCCCCATTCCCACGGCTCGCACAGCCCAAATATCCACACAGCAAGTCCACAATGGCCTCTTCCACCTGCTCCGGTGGATACGGCACACCGGGCGGAATGATCGCACCATGAATCAGAGACTCCAGACTTTGCATCACCACCCAGGTGGCTAAATCCAGATCCTTCGGGGCAACCTCGCTACGGTGCTCCTCCAACAGCTGACGAATGCGGTCACGAATACTTTGATCGGCCTGGCTCTCGCTAGCTGGCGCGTCAAAAAAAGGAAAATCCTTTTCCAGCACCCGGTGCAACTCCGGGTCCACCCGATGGGCCGCCAACCAGGCTTTCACCAAATCACTCAAACGCCCCCGCAACCCTAAAGACTGCGTACCGGCCAGACTGCTTTCCATGGCGGTGTTCATCTGCAAGGCATGGCGTTCATGCAAGGCTGCAATCAGGGAATCCTTGTTCGGGAAGTACTGATACACCGAGCCCACGCTAACTCCAGCCACTTCCGCGACCACATTGGTATTGGTGCCGGCATAGCCACGCTCGGACAAAACGCGAGCCGTTGCCTCCAAAATCGCCTCCACCAAAGCCCGGGAACGGCTTTGACGCGGGATACGACGGGCTTGAGGAAGCGTTTGCATAGGGACTCCGAATGCGAGTTTTCGATGTGAGCAATTATTCATATTATCTCAAATATCGAGCAATTACTCATGTTTGGAGTGTTTCATGTCTGTACCCAATTCGGCGCAAGCCACCTCGAAGGCGCAGTCGCCACCTGTCGCCCATATCTTCTTAACGCTGCTGCCTATCACGCTGGCCGTGTTCGTCAGTTTTCTAAGTATCGGGCTGCCCCTGCCCGTACTGCCCTTGCATGTACACAATGTGCTGGAGATGAGCACGCTGGTCGTGGGACTGGTTATCGGTGTTCAATTTGCAGCCGCTTTACTCTCCCGTGCTTGGGCCGGGAATCTGGCCGATACGCAAGGCTCCAAGCACGCCGTCATGCTGGGCCTGATGGTGATGTGCTTGTCCGGCCTGGCCTACCTGGCTTCTTTAAGCTTTGTCAGCACACCCACCCTGTCGGTCTGGGTACTGGTGATTGGTCGTATCCTGCTGGGCTGCGGTGAAAGCCTGATCGTAACGGGAGCCCTAAGCTGGGGCATCAGCCTGGTTGGCCCGCAAAATGCAGGCAAAGTCATGGCCTGGGTGGGTGTGGCCATGTACGGCGCCTACGCCGTCGGCGCCCCTCTGGGTGTTGTGGTGAACCAAGATTACGGTTTTAACGGTATCGCCGTCGCCGTCACGCTGTTGCCTTTAATTTCCCTGGTAATGCTACTTAAGGTCCGCGCCACCGCCCCGACTGCGCTGCGTCGCACCCCTTTCTACCAAGTCCTGGGGCTGGTCTGGGGCGCTGGTATGGGCTTGCTGCTGTGCAGTGTCGGTTTTGGTAGTCTGACCGCCTTTATTGCCCTGCTCTTTGCTGATCGCAACTGGGGCAATGCTTCGCTGGCATTCACTGCCTTTGGGCTTGCCTTCATTGCTGCGCGCATGTTCTTTGGGCATCTGCCTGACAAGCTGGGCGGGGCACGCGTCGCTTTGCTATGCGTGCTGGTGGAAGCAGTGGGTCTCTTGCTGATCTGGGGTGCCCACAGCCCTGCCATTGCGTACCTGGGTGCAGCCTTGACCGGATGGGGCTACTCCCTGGCCTTTCCTGGTTTTGGTGTCGAGGCCGTACGTCGCGCACCACCCGAGAGCCGAGGTGTTGCCATGGGTGCCTACGTCGCCTTTCTGGACATCTCTTTGGGTATCACCGGCCCTGCCCTGGGCGCAGTCGCCGAAACCTGGGGGCTGGAAGCGATTTATCTGTTCAGTGCAGTGGTCGTTAGCTTGTCTGTACTGGTGGCGCTGCGTTTGATGCGTCATCCTATAGCCCAGGTTTAAAACCCGTTCCCGCGAAAGCAATTTCATAAAAGGAAAAGGGACTGAGCTTGCCGTTAGGCAGCCTCAGTCCCTTTTTAAACCTTAGACAAAGTACCGCAAAGACTGCTCAAGACAGCTTTATGGGGCTACATACAAAAGGCGGCCCTGTTTTCTGGCTTGTTCCAGCTCCTGCACAACTTGCTGACGCGTCTTATGAGCACTGCCCGCAGGCAGGACTGGATATTCATCGTCTGCAAAATCCAGCAAGCCGGCTTGTTGGGCCTCCTGCAACTCCTGAACCACCTGAGCGCGCGTTTTAGCCGGACCTTGTGGGACTTTGGGGTAACCATGCGCAGCGACACTGATCAATCCCTGTTTCCGAGCTTGCTCCAATTCCTGCACAACCTGGGCGCGACTCTTGCTGTAGCTCTGGCCCTGCACCTGTGCAGTTCCGTCAGCCGCCCAAGCAGAGCTTGAAGCGATCAAAGCCGTGCAAGCCAATGTCCATAAACCTAATTTCATAATGAATCTCCTTGATTAAAAAAAAGCCGCCTCTCCGCCTGGACCTAAGCAGGTCGAACAAAGGGAGGCGCGATGGGATTGGGGGGTGAAGAACGCAGCAGCACGGCCAGGCACAAGGCCAGCAAGCTGCACCAAAACACCAGGTTGTAGGCGCTGATCTGCGCAGCGACCTGCGATTCACGAGCCAGAATGCGAGCCAAGGCGGCCACGCCGTCCGAAGCCCGCTCCATAACCAGAGGGTCACCCTCTACAAGATGGCTACTCAGACTGCTACGGCTGATATCGCCTGCCATGCGCAGCCAGGTAGAAACCAGCGTGGCGGCGGCAACAGGCGTAAAGACACGAGCAATGGGGACATACACACCCAAAGCCACCCCATGTTGAGGATTCAGATTGGTCACAAAAGCAGCGATCAAACCGATCAACATGGTGCTCTCGCCCACAGACTGCAAAATCAGGATCGAAACAAACTGCTCCACACGCCAGTCGTGGCTAATATGAGTTCCCAGCCAGGCGGTGAAGGCGATGATGCCTAAACCGAGAATCATCATCAGGCGTGGCTCAAGACGTCGAGCCAGATAGATCGCCAGCGGAGTCGAGGCCAGGTAAGCCCCAAACGCAATCCAGGTGGCAGCACCCGCTTGCAGGGGCTTCAAGTCCCCCATCTGGCTCAGAAAGCTGGGGATCAGCAAAGACGTCGGTGTCATCAACACGCCGAACAGGCAGGCAATAATCAGGCACACACGGATATTTCGATTGCTCAAAGCCATCAGGCTGGCAAAGGAGTTCTGCCTGCGCATGCCACGTCCTATCGCGGCCGCCACAAGCACCACGCCACCGAGCAAAGCAGAAACAACCAGACCGGAATCAGTCCAGCCCAACCGTTCCGCGGACTCTATCCCTACAAAGGCCAGCACCAAACCCGTACAAAACAAGGCCATCCCGCCCCAATCGGCGTTTTGCAATTGGTCGCGATCTATAGGCGTCAACGGCATGGCTTTCCAGGCCAGAAACGCAATCACTGGCCCCACAAAAGCAGTGGGCCAATACACCCAATGCCAACTGAACTCCTCCAGTAAAAAACCGGATGTGCCATAGCCCGCATCCATGCCGGTTGACACACGCAAGCTGTACGCTGCCATGACAGCTAGCCAAAGCCGAGGGTGCACGCTGCGCAAAGCCAGGGACATCGTCAGTGGCAGGTAAATCCCCAGGCAAAGTCCGGCCAATCCGTGCAGGCTCAACAAGACGGGGTAATGATGGGCAAAGAAAGGGATCAAAAAGGCGGCCAAGCCCAACAGCAGGCTGGGCACCAGCAGTACCCGGGTCGGCCCGATTACGGTTGCCAGCCACGGCGCAATCGGCATGGAGATCAACTGCGCCGCATTCAAGGCCGTTCCCAACCAGGCCGCCTCCAGCACATCCAAGCCAAACTGGCCGCCCAAGTCCGGCAAGGCAGCGGAAAACAGACGCCCTTGCACGGTGGTCAAGACCGCGCCCAGAAAGATCGCCATCACAGTCAGGACGGGGCGTGCGGTTTGCGTATTAGCCATCAGCCTGGAGAACGGCATGGTCAGCCCTCCTGAGCCCGAACGACGGCCAGCTGACGAGTCTGTTTCAAACCCGGCATGTCATAAGCCGCGACGTGGGAACCCGCCGTATCGATTTTGGCCTGAGCCGACATACCAGGGCGCAGACGCTCCAACCGTGCCTGGCCCGGCTCCAGCTCAATACGCACTGGTATGCGCTGCACCACTTTGGTGAAATTCCCGGAGGCATTATCGGCAGGCAATAAGGAAGACTCGGCCCCGCTCATGGGTGCAATCTCTACTACGCGCCCCCGCCAGCTGCCACCGGGCAGGCCATCCACAGTCAACTCCACCGGCTGCCCAGGCTGCACATGCGCAAGCTGCGTTTCCTTATAGTTTGCAAGCACATAGGCCTGTTCTAAAGGAACGATGGAGACAATCTGCGTGCCTGGACTGAGCAAGCTGCCAACCTGCACATGGCGTTTGTTCAAGACCCCATCAAAAGGAGCCACAATCCGCGTATAGCCCAAATTGCGACGCGCCGACTCCAGCGCCGCTTGAGCCGATTTCAGATCAGCGCTACGTATCGCCCGCTGGCCTTGCAGCACTTTCAAGGAGTGTTTCGCCAGCTCCACTTGCGCCGCCGCGGCTTCTCCTTGGCTGATGGCTTCGTCCAGATCCGCCTGGGCATTTTCATAACCCTGGCGCGACAAAGCGCCTTCCTTGACCAGCCTTGCCTGACGCGACGGATTATTGCGGTATTGCCGCACACGCACCTGCACGGAGCGCAATTTGGCTTGCGCCTCTTTAATACGCGCTTGCTGCTGTGCAATTTCACCATCCAGATTGTCCAGATTGGCCTGCGCCTTGGACTGATCGGCTTGCGCAGCCGCCACGGCCCACTCGTAATCAGCCGGATCAATCTGCGCAATCAAATCTCCCGCCTGGACTCGCTCATAGTCCCCCAAAGGCAGAGCTTTCACGTAGCCCGAGACCTTGGCACTGAGCACCGCAAAATCGGATTTCACGTAGGCATTCTGGGTGCTCTGTATACGCCGGCTACTGGTCCACTCATTCCACTGAGTGGTCGCCAGCACAAGCAGCCCAACAATGGCCAAACACCCCAGCCAAGGAGCCAGCCGCAAGCCCAGCACTTTGCGTTCCGTCGAAGTTGTTGATGTGCTCATTACCGTATTCCTACCCAATCAAAAATCACAACCTAACACCGTTAGTCTATGAGTGGATGATACACTAACAGCGTTAGGCTGAAAATATCGGAGAGAACATGGCAACAAAAGCGCCCCGTATTCAACGTGAACACATCATCCAGACAGCGCTGGACTTGCTGGACCAGGAGGGGCTGGAAGGCCTGACTTTGCGCAAGCTGGCTCAGGCCCTGAACATCCAGGCCCCCTCGCTGTATTGGCACTTCAATGCCAAGCAAGCCTTGATTGATGGCATGGCTGACGCGCTGGTAGAAAACGTGGCACGACACAGCCCAAGCAACCAAGCCTGGGATGAACAAGTTCGGCATCTGGGTCTGGAGTTTCGGCAGGCCCTGTTGCAAAGACGAGACGGCGCTCGCGTTTTTGCGGGTACCTATGTAGTCACCGACAATGTGCTGCGCACCAGCGAAGCCTTTTTGTCCGCTTTCATGCAGGCAGGCGCAGACAGCCAATTTGCTGCCGAGGCCAGCTTTAGCCTGATTTACTACATTCTGGGTTTTGTCATGGAAGAACAGGCTCTGGGGCCTGGCAGCACATTGGACCTGTCTTTACGCAAACAGGCTTTTTTAGAATTGGCTCAAGAAAAGTACCCCAGCAACTGGCAGGCACGTGAGGCGATTTTTTCCGATGACTTTACGGGCCGTTTTATCACTGGCCTGAACCTGTTGATTGATGGTACAAAGCAGCGCATTCAAAACGAATCATAAACAGACATTCTCAGGACCCGCACATGCACGTTGCCACACAGGAATTCCCCCGTATCTGGATCTCGAACAGCGCCCCTTCCAATTGGAAAGAGGAGCTGGAAACCTTGCTGGATCAAGGGCAGCGCTTTGTCTTGCTGACCCGAGAGCTGCCCGGCGCAGAGGATAGTTCGGACAAGGAGGAGTTCTCGCAATGGATCAAGGACAACCGCAGCCGCTTGAGCACCTCCTGTGCCGCCAGCCTGGTTGTCGTGAGCAATGCCTTGATGGCCTTTTCCCTGAATGCCTTTGTCGCCCCTTTAAGCGAGAAATTCGGCTTTCCGATACGCGTCGTTCATGAGGGCGATCTGGACGCACAAGTGGCGGCATTTCTGGAAATCAAGCCTGAAATGGTAAACCACTAAGCAGCGCGGTTACATCGTAAAGCGCGGACCCGCCAGACAAGACAGGGCCACTGATTACAGGTGGCCCTGCTTGTTCTTATTCCATCTATCCAACATTCCGCTACACAGATTGCTCCACTAACGAAGCTGGAACTGCAACTTTCTGCGCTCTACGCTGTCCATTGTCTTTTCTGATTCTGGCTGTTACCCGTTTGAGTCTCTCCCAACCTTCTTCCAACTTGCCCCCGGTACTTGCGGGCCCTATTCTGCGTCGCCTGGATTCCCAGCGTTTAGTCCTCTGGCTGGTCGGCAGTTCCAGCTTGTCCCTGGATTTAATTCTGGAGCCGGAAGGCTGTCCTCCTCAACGTATCCCTCTGGATACCGCTCAATGCCGGATTGTTCAGCTGGGCAAGCATGCCTTTATTCATTTCATTGATGTAGCACTTAGCGCCCCGCTTCCCCAGGACACGCTGGTGCACTACGATCTGATCCACTCAACAGCCAGCGGAACGGAACAAGGGATCGCAGACTGGTCCCCCCATTTATTGCATCAGGGACAGACCCGGCCCAATTTTGTGTTGGCCAGCCGCGCCGATAATCTGATGTTTGGTTCCTGCCGCAAACCTCATCACGCCTCCCGTGATGGCTTGGCACAGGCTGACACGGTACTGAGCGAACGCATCACTCAGGCCCATGCCCGACCAGCCCTGCTCATGCTGTCCGGGGATCAGGTCTATGCCGACGATGTGGCAGGCCCCATGCTGGCGGCCATTCACTCCCTGATCGAGCGACTAGGCTTGTATGGAGAATATCTGGAAGGCGCGGTTGTCTCGGATAGCGAATCTCTTTATCGACATCCTGCCAGTTATTACCGGCGCGCAGATTTGCTGCCGGCTTTTAAATCCAACGAAGATCTGCGTGAGCGTTTTTTTGGTGGCGTAGAAAAGCCGATTTTCACCACCGCCAATGCCCACAACCATTTGGTGACGCTGGCTGAAGTCTTTGCCATGTACTTGCTGGTCTGGTCCCCCATTCCCTGGCAAAGCATTGCCGAGCCCACTCCCCCGGCTCTGGAACCCAAACATCAGCAACGCTGGGAACGTGAAGCGGCCGCTCTGCAAGGCTTCCGTCAGGATTTGCCCCAGGCAGCCCGTTTGTTGGCGCATGTGCAAACCCTGATGATTTTTGACGACCACGACATCACCGATGACTGGAATCTGTCTGCCAAATGGGAAAGCGTCGCCTACGGCCATCCTTTTTCACGACAGATCGTGGGCAATGCCCTGGTGGCGTATATGTTGTGTCAGGCCTGGGGCAACCGCCCCGAGGTCTTTGAGTCCATGCTGGACACGGTCACCGTCTGGACCCAATCGCCCGATGAGCATCAACGTCTTGAACACCACACACAGGACACGCTCATCAAGGAGTTGCTGGAGTTTCGTCAGTGGGACTATGTGCTGCGCACCCAGCCCACGCTGATTGTGCTTGATACACGCACGCGCCGATGGCATAACCGCCGCATGCCAAGCCGCCCTTCCGGTTTGATGGATTGGGAGTCCTTGACCGAGCTGCAGCACGAGTTGCTGGACGAGCGTGCCGCCGTGATTGTGTCACCCACGCCCATGTTCGGCGTCAAGCTGATCGAGGTCATTCAACGAATCTGTACCTACGCAGGCTTTGCTCTGACGGTGGATGCCGAGAACTGGATGGCTCACCGGGGGGCCGCCAATACCATGCTGAATATCTTCAGGCATTCGCGCACTCCCGGTAACTACGTGATTTTGTCCGGAGATGTGCACTACTCCTTCGTCTACGATGTGCAGGTACGCCACAGCAAACATATCCCGCATATCTGGCAAGTGACCAGCAGCGGCATCAAGAACGAATTTCCGGAGGGGCTGCTGAACTGGCTGGATCGGCTTAACCGCTGGCTCTATTCCCCCCGCTCTCCCCTTAACTGGTTTACGCAACGCCGTGACCTGAGCATCAGCCCACGTCTGCCAAATCAGCGCAAGCATGGAGAGCGCGTCTGGAATGGTTCCGGCATTGGCCAGATCTGGCTGGATGAAGAGGGTCGCCCTGCCCGCATCCTGCATCACAATGCCAACAAAAAGCCGCCTACCGAATTTCTGCACCCTGATCAGGAGCAAAATCGGTAAGGCGGCCAGTGCCTGACTACAAGGGCAACAGCAGGACTTATTGACCCGCTACAGAGCTGACATAGGTGGCGACAGCATCACGCTCTTCGTCACTCATGGTTTGAGCAAAAGAAGGCATGGCACCCATGCCTTCTTTCATGACCTTCAGGATCTGCTCCTTGCCCGGCTTGAGTTCATCCAGATCCGGACCGATGGCCCCGGCTGAACCCGCGTCAGCCAAGGTATGACAGACCGCACAGGCAATGGGCTTGGCGCCTGTCAGAAACAGTTCCTTGCCTTGCTCCTGAGCGTAAGCCTGGGTACTGAAAACAAATACAGATACTGCAGCAACGAGATATTTCTTCATGATTCCCTTCCATAACCGCCCCGAGCTGACGGGGCGGGTACAACATTCAAGACTTAAACTACCGTGACAGCCAGCATGTGGTCGCGCCAGCTATTGTTCAAATAGCCACGGTTATTGGCTACACGCTCTTCAGGCTGTACCGTGCCTGCTTCGCTGGTCGCGCGACTGGCAATCTCGTACTTGCCCGGTTTCAGGTCCACGCCCACAACGAACTGACGCCACGCATATTTGCCCAGATCAGGGCCCACAAACGTCGCTTTCACCCAGTTCTTGCCGCCATCCACGGACACTTCCACCTCTTTGGCTGCCGTCATGCCCCCAAAGGCCAAGCCCTGGATCTGTACCTTGCCGGCCTTGAGCTCCTCACCCGGCTCGCCGCTGGGGCTGGTCACCCAGGATTTGACGGGCATTTCCCAAACCGATTCCTGATTCGGGTTGGATTTTTCACCCACTGGCGCCAGGCGGTAGCTGTTTTGCTGAATGTTGGCGGCAGACTGCTCCTTGGTAAACGCCAGCTGCTTGATGTACTTGACGTTATTGACCCCGGTGTAACCCGGCACGACCAAGCGCAAGGGGCCGCCGTGGGCCAGAGGGATAGGCTGACCATTGATTTCCCAGGCCAGAATCGCGTCATCAATGGCTTCCAGCGGAATCGAACGTTCCACCATGATGGTGTTCGGGTCCAGTCCCTGAGGAATCTCCTCGCCGCCTTGACCGGTCATGTACTTGGCACCCTCTTCCATGCCACCGACAGCCTCCAGCACAGCCTTGATCGGCACGCCAGTAAAGACCACACAGCCTGCTGCGCCTACGGTCCACTGTGTACCGCTGGGTTTCTCGGGGAAAAAAGCACGACCGTTACCGGAGCACTGCAGCACCATGGGTACGGCGACCAGACCCAGGCGTTTCAGCTCGGCCACGGTCATGTCTTTAGGATTCTTTACGCCCTTGATCGCCAATACCCATGCGTCTGGATCGGCGACGATCTGCTCAGACGGAGGGGCGACGTTATTGCGCACGAACAAGCGGTCCAGCGGTGTAATCAGACCCGAACCAAACGCGCTGCGCTTGGTTTCAATGGTATTGGCACTGTGCACGATCAAGCTGTCGGCATGTTTCCAGGATGCATAGGCTGGCAAGGCTTTAGCCTGCGTTTTTGCCTTTTCCTGAGCCAGTGCCGCTGACAAGGGTGTCAGGCTTGCCGTTCCCGCCAAAGCCATGACTCCGCCCGTGGACAAAAGCATGCGTCGGCGCGAGAGATTGCTAGGTTCCATGATCGCCTCCATGTGTGTTTGTTATCTGTAATTAATTTAGGCTTCGATTTTATGGGGGCACTATCTTTATAACTAGAATCTATAACCCTTATATATAACGCTCATATAGCAGCTAAAAGAAGAATACTAAAAACAGGAAACCCGCATACAGCAAAGGTTTCCGAACACACCTTCCTCCTGTCAAAAACAGGAAATAAAACATGAATTTTTTCTTGAGAGGCGACGAAACCAAGAATGAGGAGCAGGAGAATTGAACTGCTTGATGCAAAAACCAGGCAAAAAAACGTGTCTGTTTGAAAACTCCCATGGCTTTGTGCGGCCAAAAAAAAAGCCCCCGGAGTTTCCGGGGGCCTTCAAACTGCGATTGACTAACTCAGTATTCGCTTCGCTTTTTAGCTAACAGGATCCAGTTTGGCAATGGCCAAGGCCAAAGTCTTGCTGCCGACTTCACGGAACTGAATCAAGGCCTGGGCATCGTCGCCCTGGCCCGTCAGATTAATAATGGTGCCTTCACCAAAGCGGTTGTGATGCACCCCTTGCCCCACCCGGAAAGTCTGGCCATTCACTTCCAGCACGCTGGTGTGACTGCGACCGCCGTAAGGCTGGGCCGAATAGCTCTTGTCCTTGGACTCCCAGCTTTGACCACGACGGAAGGCACCCGAACTGGCCTCTGACTGCATGGACGAGCTGGTATAGCGGGCCGACAACCATTTAATGTGTTGCTCCGGCAACTCTTCCAGAAAGCGCGAACGCATGGCGTAACGCGTCTGGCCGTGCAACATGCGGCTTTGCGCCAGAGTGATGTACAGTCGCTGACGCGCCCGCGTAATCGCCACGTACATCAAACGACGCTCTTCCTCAATTCCACCGGGGTCGAACAAGCTGTTCTCATGCGGGAACAAGCCCTCTTCCAAACCAGTAATGAAGACGGCATCGAACTCCAGACCTTTGGCTGCGTGGATCGTCATCAACTGAATGGCGTCCTGACCAGCCTGGGCCTGATTATCCCCTGCTTCCAGAGAAGCATGGGTCAGGAAAGAGCCCAAAGGCGACATGGGAGCCAGCACAGAGGCAGCCGGTTGATCCGGGTTCTGCATAGCCTGCTCGGACTCGCCCGCCACTGCTTCAGGGACTCGACCTGCGGGCAGCTCGGCAAAGCCTTCTTCACCCACAAACACCGTGGCTGCGTTGACCAATTCCTGCAAGTTTTCCAGCCGCTCAGCACCTTCGCGGTCGGCCTGGTAATGGGCCAGCAAGGTACTGTCGTGGACAACGTGCTCAATCAGCTCGGGCAAGGACAGGATCTGCGCCTGGCTGGCCATATCCTGAATCAGGTTCGAGAAACGCATCAAGCTGGCAGCCGCGCGCCCTTGCAAATAGGGAATTGCACGCAACAAGCTGGTACTGCGCTCGCGCGCCAGATCAGCCAGCTGCTCCACAGAGCGAGCGCCAATACCGCGAGTCGGGAAATTCACAACGCGCAGGAAAGCGGTGTCATCGTCCGCGTTATCCATCAAACGCAAGTAAGCCAGTACGTGCTTGATTTCCTGACGCTCGAAAAAGCGGTGGCCGCCATACACTTTGTAGGGCAAGCCTTGGGAAAACAGTCTGTGCTCAATCACTCGGGACTGGGCGTTGCTGCGATACAGGATGGCAATTTCACGGCGTGGCTTGCCTTCGGCAATCAGGGCGCGGACTTCGTCCACAATCCACTGAGCCTCCAGGGCATCCGAGGCCAGTTCGCTGATGCGCACCAGCTCGCCTTCGCCACTATCGGTCCATAAATTCTTGCCCAGACGGCCGCTATTGTTCTCGATCAGCGCGTTGGCCGAATCCAGAATATGGCCGCAAGAACGGTAGTTCTGCTCCAGGCGTATCACATTGCCACGGGCATAGTCGCGCTCGAAGTCGGCCATATTGCCCACATTCGCACCACGGAAAGCATAGATGGACTGGTCATCATCGCCCACGGCAAACATGCAGGCCTGATCACCGGCCAAAAGACGCAACCAGCGATACTGCAGCACGTTGGTGTCCTGAAACTCGTCGACCAGAATGTGTTTGAAACGGCGCTGATAATGCTCGCGAATCGGGGCATTGCGTGAGAGCAGCTCGTAGGCACGCAGCAGCAGCTCGCCAAAGTCCACTACCCCTTCACGTTCGCACTGCTCTTGATAAAGCTGATAGAGCTCGATCAGGCGGCGGCGGTGAGGGTCGTGCGCTTCCAGGTCGCCAGGACGTTGGCCATCTTCTTTACAGGCGTTGATGAACTTCTGAATTTCCTTGGGCGGAAATTTCTCGTCATCCACATTGTTGGCCTTGACCATACGCTTGATGGAGGCCAACTGATCTGCCGTATCCAGAATCTGGAACGTCTGCACCAGACCGGCATCGCGGTAATGCATACGCAGCAGGCGATTGCACAGGCCGTGAAAGGTCCCGACCCACATTCCGCGGGTATCGATAGGCAATAAAGAAGTAAGCCGCGTCAGCATTTCGCGCGCGGCTTTATTGGTGAAGGTAACAGCAGCAAGGCCATGTGGGCTGACCTGCCCGGTCTGGATTAACCAGGCCATTCGGGAGGTCAGTACACTGGTTTTTCCGCTACCCGCTCCGGCCAGCACCAGGGCATGGCCAGAGGGTAAAGTAACGGCGGCTCGCTGTTCCGGGTTTAAGCGATCCATCATGCCGCGTAGCGGCGCAGACGCAAGGCGAACTGCTCAAGACTTTCAATACCACTTTGCTGAGCGCGCTGGCACCAGGTGCGCAGGTCGGACAGCAACTGCTCGCTGGAGGCACTGGAGCTTTCCCAGATACCGGCCAGTTCACGCTGCATGCGAACCAGGATGGACAGGCGGGAATCGCCAGCCGCTACGGTTTCCAGTTCAGCGCGCTGCTCGGGAGCCAGAACGTCGTCGCCGCGACCGATCCAGTCGTTGCAGCTTTCCAGCAGGGACCAGGAGCAATTCGGGTTGTCCTTGTTCACTTGTGGCTTCAGACGAGCGATCTCTTCCGAGGCCGTGGTTTTGATGATGTCCGCATAGCGGGCCAGAATTTCGTAGCGGTGAGTAATCACGCCCTGCAAGGTGGCCAGGCTGATGCCTTCCAGCGGAGCATTCGAAGGCACGCTAGGCTCCAAACGCAGCTTGGGAGCGACCTTCTTGACCTTGGCCAGACCCAGTGCCTTGAACACCGAGATGTAGCACCAACCCAAGTCAAATTCGTACCATTTGCTGGAGAACTTGGCGGACGTACCGTAAGCGTGGTGATTGTTGTGCAGCTCTTCACCACCAATGATGATGCCCCAAGGGAACACGTTGGTGCTGGTATCAGGGCTGGCAAAGTTGCGGTAACCGATAGCGTGACCCAGACCGTTCACCACACCGGCTGCCCAGAAAGGAATCCAGGCCATCTGGATAGCCCAGACAGTCAGACCCAGCAGACCGAACAGGAACAGATCAATACCCAGCATGATGGTAATACCCAACATGCTGTATTTGCTGTACAGGTTGCGCTCGAGCCAGTCATCGGGCGTGCCGTGACCGAAACGCTTCAAGGTTTCAGGGTTGGTGGCTTCCTGACGGTACAGTTCGGCACCACGAAAGAACACCTGGCCCAGACCAAAGACCACAGGGGAATGGGGATCGCCTTCACGTTCGCATTTGGCATGGTGTTTGCGGTGAATCGCAACCCATTCTTTTGTGACCATACCGGTGGTCATCCAGAGCCAGAAACGGAAGAAATGCATCAGCGCAGGGTGCAGGTCCAGCCCGCGGTGCGCCTGACTGCGGTGGAGAAATACGGTAACTGACACAATAGTGACATGAGTCACCGCCAGAATGACAAGAGTGAGCTGCCACCAAGACAGTTGCAGCCATCCGTCAGCAAGAAAAGAAAGAAACGATTGCATAGACCCTTTTAGACCTGATCTTTGTGTTAAGGGAAACCGGAAAAGTGTAGCCCACCTAACCAGTTAACAATAACACTATTTAAGGACGAACTTGCTTTAAATCAAGCACTTTCCGTGATTCGTTCAAGTGCCGCACCAAAGAAACAGTCGGTTTGGTGACGGTCCGTGCGCAGATTCAAATAAGGCCCCTCTAGCGCGAGGGCCGGACATTTGTCCTTCAAGATTTCCCGGGCGTCCAGCAGTTTGAATTCGGGATGTTTGTCCAAGAATGCCTGCACTTGCTGCTCGTTTTCTTCAGGCAAGAAACTACATGTTGCATAAACCAAACGACCTCCTGGTGCGACACAAGCCGCGGCTTGCTCCAGAATGTCGGCCTGCATCTGAGTGTACTGCTCCAGAGCTTGTGGGTGTTGACGCCACTTAAGATCAGGATTTCGACGCAAAGTTCCCAATCCACTGCACGGAGCGTCTACCAACACACGCTGTGCCTTGCCATGCAGGCGGCGAACACGCTGGTCGCCCGCTTCCTGAATCACGACAGGCACCACATTGGACAGGCCAGCACGCGCAAAGCGGGGTTTGGCCTTGTTCAAGCGGGTTGCCGACACGTCAAAAGCGTACAAACGGCCTGTAGAGCGCATCAAGGCACCCAGCAGCAGGGATTTGCCACCGGCACCGGCGCAGTAGTCAATAACCATCTCGCCACGGCGAGGCTCCAGCAAGGCGGTCAGCAACTGGCTGCCCTCTTCCTGAATTTCCAGCTCGCCTTTCTCATACTGTGGCCATACTGCGACAGATGGACGGCCTTCAATACGGATACCCCAAGGCGAAAACGGCATGGCAACCGGTTTGAAACGAGCCATAGGGCCGTTTTGCAGCTGACGCAACACAGTATCGCGCTCGGCTTTCATGGGGTTGACGCGCAGATCCAGCAAGGCCTGCTCATTCATGGCGGCCATCAGCTTGTAGGAATCCGGAATCTCTTTCAGACGCTCTTCCAGCCACTCGGGCAGGCTCAGGCGCACGCCAACTGGCAGACCGTCCACATTCAGGGCGCGGATATGGCCCAGCCACTGGCGCTCTTCTTCTGTCAGTCCCAAAGACAGGGATTCCTGACCAATAGCCGTAGACAGACCCAGAATGGCCAGACGACGGGTTGACGGGCCTACGCCGCTTTCCGCCCAGTTACGGTACTGACGCAAGTGGCGCAGCACATCAAACACGGCTTCGCGAATCTCGGCACGGTCGCGCGAGCCCATTTTGGGGCGTGTACGCGCCCAGCGTGTCAAAGCCAGGTCGGCGGGATGCTTCCACTGCAAAACTTCACCCAGGGCGCTGGAGACCTGCTCCAGACGGCGCTGTGCCATTGCGCCCGGCTCGGGTGGACCCGAGGGTTTGTCGCGGCGTGCTGCATAAGGGCGACCACGCGCTCCGGACTCGTTACGTTGGGCAGACGAGGACGGGCGCTTGCGGTCCGAGCGGCCGCGGGATTGTTGGTGATCAGACATGAATATTCAAAAATTCCAAATAGCCCGCTCAATCAGGCGGGGAAATAAAAGCCGCGATGCGCAAGTCCGGCAACCTCGACACGGCCATCAGCCTGCAAACGCACCCGTCCCTCGATCAGCCAGCGTACGGCCTCGGTATAGACGTGGTGTTCGGTTGCCAAAACGCGCTCTGCCAGAGTCTGTGCATCATCGTCGTGCAGGACGGGCACGATACTTTGGGCAATGATGGGACCATCATCGAGCACAGGGGTCACAAAATGCACCGAGCAGCCGTGAAACTGCACGCCCGCGTCAAGTGCCTGTTGATGGGTATTCAAACCGGGAAAGCTAGGAAGCAAGGATGGGTGTATATTGATGAGCTTGCCTGCATAGTGCTGAACAAAATCGGTGCTCAGGATGCGCATGAATCCCGCAAGTAGAACATAATCTGGCTGGTAGCGGTCGATCACGCGTGCCAAAGCCTGGTCAAAGGCTTCACGTGTTGCAAATTCGCGATGCGAAACCGTCTCGGTAGGCAGCCCTTGACGCTGCGCCCATTCCAGTCCGGGCGCATCGCCCTTGTTAGAGATGACCGCCTCGATACGGCCATTTAAGCCCGCTGTCTTGATCAGTTCGCCTATGGCCTGCAAGTTGGAGCCCCGGCCTGAAATAAGCACAACAAGGCGACAAGGTAGGGTGGAATCGGTCAAAATCCTGTTTCCCGAGAAATAACGAATCCAAAATTGTAAACTCTCGCTTGTGAAATCTGATCTAAAACTCT
This sequence comes from Alcaligenes phenolicus, assembly GCF_032063905.1. Taxonomy (NCBI): domain Bacteria; kingdom Pseudomonadati; phylum Pseudomonadota; class Betaproteobacteria; order Burkholderiales; family Alcaligenaceae; genus Alcaligenes; species Alcaligenes phenolicus. Next base: position 74,714 of record NZ_DAMBOE010000006.1, on the reverse strand, counting down.
ATCGCTCTCTGCCGCGGCGCAACAGCACGGCCCGCAGCGCTGTCACCATTGGCAATTTTGACGGGGTCCATCTGGGCCATCAGGCCATCTTGCATCGCGTCAATGAAATGGCGCGCCAGCAGGACCTGAGCTCCTGTGTGATGACCTTTACGCCCCACCCGCGCGCCTTTTTTGCGCAGCGCGGCCAACGGCCCGAACTGATCCCCACGCAGATCAGCGGCCTGCGCGACAAGGTCGAAGCCCTGCATCAATGTGGCATTGAACAAATTTATCTGGCCCGCTTCAATCAGGCCATGGCCGATATGTCGGCCGCAACCTTTATTGACGAGATTCTGGTCCAGGGTCTGAACACTGGCTGGTTGCTGGTGGGCGAGGATTTCCGCTACGGTCACAAACGCGCCGGCGACATTGAAATGTTGCGTGAAGCGGGCAAGCGCCATGGCTTTAGCGTCGAGACCCTGCACGATGTGGCCGATGCCGATGGCCGCCGCATCTCCAGTTCGGAAGTGCGCACCGCCCTGGCCGTGGGCCAGCTGGACCGCGCCCGTGCTCTGCTGGGCAAGCCCTTTCATATTAGTGGTCATGTCATTCATGGCCAGAAACTGGGCCGGGACATTGGCTACCCGACCCTGAACGTGCGTGTTCCCGAACACTGTGCCGCCCGCTCCGGCGTGTACGTGGTCCGGGTTCACGGACTGACCGGACAGGCTCTGCCCGGCATTGCCTCCTTGGGGGTACGCCCAACCGTCATCGACCAGGGACGGCTGCTGTTAGAGGTGCATTTACTCGACCAACGCCTGGATGCTTACGGTAAACTTGCCCGTATAGAATTTCTGGAATTTGTCAGGGACGAGGAAAAATTCCCGGACCTCATCACAATGATCGCCGCCATCGACAACGATGCACAACGCGCTCGCGACTACTTTGCTTCAAATGGACTATAAAAACTCTCTCAATTTGCCCGACACTCCCTTTCCCATGCGTGGTGACCTCGCCAAACGTGAGCCGGGCTGGATTAGCCAGTGGGAAGAAAACAAAGTCTATGCAGCAATTCGGCAAGCCAGTGCCGGTCGTCCCAAATTTATTTTGCACGACGGCCCTCCCTATGCGAACGGCGACATTCACATTGGCCACGCGGTCAACAAGGTTCTGAAAGACATCATCGTCAAAAGCCGCAATATGGCCGGCTTTGACGCGCAGTACGTGCCCGGCTGGGACTGCCACGGCATGCCTATTGAAGTTCAGATCGAAAAGAAATACGGCAAGAACCTGCCTGTGGCTGAAGTTCAGGCCAAGGCCCGCGCCTACGCTCTGGAGCAGATCGACAGCCAGCGCAAGGACTTCAAACGCCTGGGCGTGCTGGCCGACTGGGAGAACCCTTACCTGACCATGAATTTCAGTAACGAAGCCGACGAGCTGCGCGTACTGTCCAAGATCATGCAAAAGGGTTTCGTGTTCCGTGGCCTGAAACCCGTGAACTGGTGTTTTGACTGTGGTTCCGCCCTGGCAGAAGCCGAGGTTGAGTACGCCGATCGCACTGACCCGTCCGTGCACGTGGCCTTCCCCTTCGCGCAAAAGGACAAACTGGCCGCCGCCTTTGGCGTAGACAGCGTGGACGATGGCGCCATCGTTATCTGGACCACCACCCCTTGGACCATCCCTGCCAACCAGGCACTGAACGTACACCCTGAAATCAGCTACGCCCTGGTCAAGCTGGACAGTCCACGCGCCACCGGCTCCATGCTGATCGTGGCCGAAGAGCTGGTGAAATCCTGCCTGGAACAATGGGGCCTGAACGGCCAGGTCATGGCCACCGCTACCGGCGAAGCCCTGAACCTGATCGAATTCAATCACCCTCTGGCGCACGTGGATGCAGGCTACCAACGCCGCTCCCCTGTGTACCTGGGCGACTACGTTACCCTGGACAGCGGTACTGGCGTGGTGCACTCGGCCCCGGCCTACGGTATTGAAGACTTTATCTCCTGCAAAGCCCACGGCATGAAGGACGACGACATGCTCACGCCCGTGATGGGCAATGGGCATTACGCCGAGAATCTGCCCCTGTTTGGCGGCCAGATGATCTGGAAGGCCAATCCGCAAATCGTGGAAGCCTTGCAGAACGCCGGTACCTTGCTGAAAACCGAACAGCACCCGCACAGCTACATGCACTGCTGGCGTCACAAGACGCCCATCATCTACCGTGCCACCAGCCAATGGTTTGCCGGTATGGACAAGGAAAACAGCAGCGGCCGTAGCTTGCGTGAAATGGCCCTGGAAGCCATTGATAACACCGAGTTCTACCCCTCCTGGGGTCGTGCCCGCCTGCATGCCATGATCGCCAACCGCCCGGACTGGACTTTGTCGCGTCAGCGCCAATGGGGTGTGCCCATGGCTTTCTTTGTGCACAAGGAAACGGGTGAACTGCACCCCCGCACGCCCGAGCTGATGGAACAATTAGCCGAGCGTATCGAAAAGAGCGGTATCGAAGCCTGGCAAAACCTGGACCCACGCGACCTGCTCGGTGACGAAGCCGATCTGTACGAGAAAAACCGCGACACGCTGGACGTGTGGTTTGACTCGGGCACCACACACGCTACCGTGCTGGGCGGCAAGGATCACACCACCCACGGCTCGCACGCTGACAAGCTGCAATGGCCTGCCGACCTGTACCTGGAAGGCTCGGACCAGCACCGTGGCTGGTTCCACTCGTCCTTGCTGACGGGCTGCATGCTGTATGGCCGCGCGCCCTACAAAGCCCTGCTGACCCACGGCTTCGTGGTGGACGGCAATGGCCGCAAGATGAGCAAATCGCTGGGCAATATCATCAAGCCGCAAGAAATTGCCGACAAGATGGGTGCCGAGATCATGCGCCTGTGGGCCGCCTCTACCGATTACTCGGGCGAGCTGTCCATCTCCGACGAAATTCTGAAGCGTGTTGTGGAAGGCTACCGCCGTATCCGCAATACCCTGAAGTTCCTGCTGGGTAACCTGGCCGACTTCGATGTCACCCAACATGCTGTACCTGTTGATCAACTGACCGAAATCGACCGCTACGCCCTGCAAATGACCGCCGACATGCAGGCCGAGTTGCTGGAGAACTACAAGCGCTACGAGTTCCACCCCATCGTGGCTCGCTTGCAGACCTTCTGCTCCGAAGACCTGGGCGCGTTCTACCTGGATATTCTGAAAGACCGTCTGTACACCACGGCTAAAGATGGCCAGCCACGTCGCTCGGCTCAAACCGCGCTGTATCACCTGACACAGACCCTGCTCAAGCTGATGGCTCCTATCCTGTCTTTCACGGCAGAAGAAGCCTGGCGCGACATGCACGGTGGTTCGGTTCCTAGCGGCACCATCTTCACCGAGCTGTTCCATGTCCTGCCGGAGCAAGGCGAACAAACTGCACTGAGCACCAAATGGCAGCGCCTGCGCGCCATCCGTGCCGACGTGATGCGCCGTATTGAAGATGTACGTAGCACCGGTGCCATCGGTTCCTCGCTGGCGGCCGAAATCGACATCTACGCCACCGGTCAGGATCTGGAATTCCTGCAATCCTTGGGACAGGACCTGCGCTTCATGCTGATCGTCTCGCGTGCTGACGTGCACGCTGGCGAAGGCGATTTGCGCATCGACGTTACCCCTACCGAACAGGCCAAGTGCGAGCGTTGCTGGCACCACCGCCCTGACGTAGGCCAGAGCGCCGAGCACCCCACCCTGTGTGGTCGTTGCGAGGACAATCTGTTTGGCGAAGGCGAAGTGCGTCACCATGCCTGATAAGGACATGACCCCTTCTCCCGGCCAGGCCCGACTGCCCTCGCGGCAGTTCTGGGCCTGGATTGGTCTGGCCGCCTTTATTGTCGGCCTGGACCAATGGACCAAACAGTATTTCGACAGCAACCTGTTCTATCAGGAACGTTGGAATATCCTGCCCTTCTTTGATTTCACCCTGCTCTACAATCCCGGCGCGGCGTTCAGCTTTCTGGCCGGTGGTCAGGGTTGGCAGCGCTGGTTCTTTGTCGGCATTGCAGCCGTTGCCACGGTATTTATCGTGACCATGCTGCGCCGCTCGGCCAAGCAGCCCTTGTTTTGCCTGTCGCTAAGCCTGATTCTGGGTGGCGCCATCGGCAACGTGGTGGATCGCCTGATGCACGGGCACGTGGTAGATTTTCTGCTGTTCTACTGGAATCAATCCTACTTTCCGGCCTTCAATATTGCCGACGTCGCCATCAGCTGCGGCGCTGCCCTGTTGGTGCTGGACGAGTTCATGCGCATGCGCCGCAACAAACGACAGCGCTCCTGAGTCTGTAAGGATCATGTCCTATGCTTAGCAATAAAAAACTGGTGTTTGGCATCACCGGCGGCATCGCTGCTTATAAAACCGCCGAACTCTTGCGTCGCAGCCAGGACCTGGGTGCCCGGATTGATGTGGTCATGACCCAATCGGCCACGCGCTTCATCAGCCCGGTCACCTTTCAGGCCCTGTCGGGACGTACCGTCTACACCGACTTGTGGGATGCGCGTGTTCCCAACAATATGGCGCACATCCAGCTTAGCCGGGATGCCGATGCCATTTTGATCGCCCCCGCCAGCACCAACTTCATGGCCAAGCTGGCCAACGGTCTGGCCGACGATCTGCTCAGCACCTTATGCGTGGCCCGCGGTCACTGCCCCCTGCTGATCGCCCCCGCCATGAATCGGGAAATGTGGCTGCACCCGGCCACTCAGCGCAATGTCGAACAACTGCGCCGCGACGGCGTACATATTCTGGGCCCCGGCAGCGGCGACCAGGCCTGTGGTGAAACCGGCGATGGCCGCATGCTGGAACCTGCCCAACTGCTGGCAGAGCTGACTTCCTTCTTTCAGCCCAAGCTGCTGGCAGGCAAACGCGTTCTGATCACCGCTGGCCCGACCAGCGAGCCGATTGACCCGGTGCGCGTCATCAGCAACCGCTCCTCCGGCAAAATGGGTTACGCCATTGCCCGTGCGGCTCAAGAAGCGGGTGCACAAGTGACTCTGGTCTCCGGCCCCGTTGCACTGGAAACGCCCTATCAGGTGCGTCGCATCAACGTGGAAACCGCCCGTCAAATGCACGCCACCGTGATGTCCCAAGTAGACGATGCCGATATATTTATCAGCGTCGCAGCGGTCGCAGACTGGTACGTCAGCAATGCCAGCGACATCAAAATCAAGAAGACGTCCGAACAAGCTACACCAGACCTGCAATTCAGCCCCAACCCCGACATTCTGGCCGAGGTTGCTGCGTTGAAAAACGGTCCTTTCTGCGTAGGCTTTGCTGCCGAGACAGACAACTTGATCGAGCACGCCCAAGCCAAGCGTCAACGCAAGAATGTGCCCTTGTTGGTCGCCAACCTGGCCCAGCGCGCCATGAATGCCGACGACACCGAACTGGTGTTGTTTGACGAGCAAGGCCATATGCAATGGCCCGCTCAGGATAAACTGCTGGCGGCGCGCCAACTGGTTCAAGATATCGCCCAGCGGCTTTAATCCCTTTTCTCTTTTATGATGACGGGCAGCGCTAAAGCAGGTGCGCTGCCTCTCTTTTTTTCAGGATACCGTCTATGCACCGCCGTATTGAAGCCCGCATCGTCAATGACTTGTTGAGCACAACGATTGAAGCCCCCAGCTACGCCACGGACGGCTCGGCCGCCATGGACCTGCGCGCCTGCCTGAGCGAAGCCGTTACCCTGCCCGCAGGCGGCCGTACGCTGGTTAAAACCGGCCTGGCCATCAATATGATGGACCCTGGCCTGGTGGCCATCGTCGCCTCGCGCTCGGGCTTGTCCCTGAAGCACGGCGTGCGTGTCGCCCAAGGCATTGGCGTCATTGATGCCGACTACCACGGCGAGATTGGCGTGATTCTGGCCAATGACAGTGATCAGGACTACGTGATCCAGCCCGGCGAGCGTATCGCCCAGCTGATGTTCCAGCCTGTGGTGCAAGTGGCACTGCAGTTTGTGAACGAGTTCTCTACCGAAACCGAGCGCGGTACGGGTGGCTTTGGCAGCACGGGCAAGAACTAAGCATTAAAGCTAGGGAAAGATGTGATGCAAAATGCCTTGGTGCAGCAGGTATCGCTCCTTCCTTAGTCCTGACACTTTGCTTTAAAAACGTACTAGCGCCACGACTCAGACTTACCCAGGCCGATTTCGGATTTCAATGCCCTCTCCCAAAACAGGTAATTCCAACGCCGAATTACTCACTTCAAATAAAACGGCGGCCCAGCTCCACCCGCGCAACCGCCATCAGGGTCGTTACGACTTTGATGCCCTCATCAAAGACACGCCCGAACTGGCTGCTTTCGTTTTTGTGAACCCTTACGGTGATCAAAGCATCAACTTCGCCGATCCGAATGCCGTCAAAACTCTGAATCGCGCCCTGCTCAAGAGCTTTTACGGCATAGCGCATTGGGATATTCCTGCTAATTACCTCTGCCCTCCCATTCCGGGTCGTGCCGATTACGTGCACTACCTGGCCGATCTGCTGGCCAGCAGCAATAAGGGAGCCATTCCCCGTGGTGAGGCAGTACGTGTCCTTGATATTGGCGTGGGCGCAAATGCTATCTACCCATTGATTGGTAATACCGAATATGGGTGGCAGTTTCTAGGATCAGACATAGACGCTGATGCGCTGACTTCTGCACGAACTATTATTCACGCGAACCCGGGCTTGCCGGCTGCAATCAAATTGCGCCAGCAGAAATCACCCAGGCATATTTTCAAAGGCTTGCTGGGTGCAAACGATTACTTTGACCTGACGCTGTGTAACCCTCCCTTCCATTCATCGCAAGAAGAGGCTGAAAGCGGCAGTCAACGTAAATGGCGTGGCTTGGGCAAAGCTGCGCCCAAGCACAATGCTCCTGTGCTGAATTTTGGTGGACAGAATACGGAGCTATGGTGCGAAGGCGGTGAGGCGCTTTTCATCCGCCGCATGATAGAAGAAAGCGCAACGGTAGGCGGACAAGTGTTTTGGTTCAGCACCTTGGTGTCCAAAGCATCGAATGTACCCGGTGTCTTGAATGCCTTAAAAAAGGCCAAGGCGGTTAAGGTCAAAACCGTAGAAATGACGCAGGGGCAAAAGCAAAGCCGCTTCGTGGCCTGGACTTTTCTTGATGCTGGAGAACAAGAGGCTTGGCGCAGTGAGCGTTGGCGCTAGGCTTACATCAAACGTTTGAATCGACAACAGCCACTCACTAAAGACGGCTATCGGCTACCCAAGCAAAAAAAATCACTGCACCAACGATGCTGCTCACAGCATCGTTGGCTAGGCGAGTTTCACCCCAACATCTTCAGCAAGGCTTCGGCGGTGGGTCTGGATGACGCCGGATTTTGGCCGGAGATCAGCAGGCCATCGCTGACCACATGGGGTTGCCAGTTATTGCCTTTGCTGTAATTGCCACCATTGCCTTTCAACATGTCTTCCACCAGGAATGGCACGACGTCGGTCAGACCGACAGCCTCCTCCTCGCTGTTGGCAAAACCTGTAACCGACTTGCCTCGAACCAGCGGGGTGCCGTCAGCCGATTTCACATGGCGCAACACGCCAGGGGCGTGGCAGACGGCAGCGACCGGCTTGCCCGCGGCCAGCATGGTTTCGATCAGTGCGATCGATGTGGGATCTTCAGCCAGATCCCACAAAGGCCCATGGCCGCCCGGATAGAACACGGCATCAAAGTCGGTGGCCACAACTTCCGTGAGCTTTTGCGTTTCGGCCAATACGGACTGAGCCGCCGGATCATCCTTGAAACGGCGGGTATCATCGGTTTGCGCCGCTGGATCGTCGCTCTTTGGGTCCAATGGCACTTGTCCACCCTGCGGCGAAGCGACCGTGATCTGCGCGCCCGCGTCCTTAAAGACGTAGTAAGGCGCGGCGAACTCCTCCAGCCAGAAACCCGTTTTTTGGCCAGTGTTGCCCAGTTGATCGTGCGAAGTAAGAATCATCAAAATCTTCATGGAGCACCTTCTTTGAATGGAGGATAAAAAAGCAAGCGGTCATGCCTACGAGGTCTTGCTCGCTAACGATGCCAATCACCAGCTTACCAAAACGGCTGCTGGTAAGTATGCCGATCAAGACCTGCGACGGCTGCCGAGATCGTCGTCCATTCCAGACTTGCTTGAACCCGACCGTTACTCAAACAGACAGGCGGCGGATTTAACATTGCCAGTCTGGCTAACGTCAGTCAGGAACAAAGAAAGGACTTTTTTATATGGATTCACCACCGTTTCCTGCTGAAAGCAACGTCCTAAAGAGACTGTTTGCGTCAACATCGCATTACTATGGATCCTGATACTTTCTAATTACATGCCGAGACTGAAAGCGCGTGCTTAACGTAAGCGGGTCATTCGTCACACCGCCGGTTCAGTAGGTAATCACATATCAACCTGAGGCTACCCATGAGACATACAGAAAGACACAAGACGCACCGGACAGGATGGCTTCGTGCTGCGGTTCTTGGTGCGAATGACGGAATTGTCTCTACAGCAAGCTTGGTCTTGGGTGTGGCGGCCACAGGGGCAAGCACAAAGAGCATTCTTGTGGCGGGCGTTGCCAGCCTGGTCGCTGGAGCCATGTCTATGGCGGCGGGTGAGTATGTGTCGGTCAGTTCCCAAGCTGATACAGAGAAAGCAGATCTGGCCCGCGAGAAAGCAGAGTTAGCTAAGGCCCCCGAACAAGAACATGCAGAGCTCACTGCTATTTATATCAATCGGGGCTTGGATGAAAACCTGGCTTCAAATGTAGCGACCCAACTCATGGCTCACGACGCACTCGGGGCCCATGCGCGAGACGAGCTTGGTATATCCGAGACCTTGACTGCCAAACCGGTACAGGCTGCACTGGCCTCCGCTGCGACGTTTGCAGCCGGCGCCCTACTTCCTTTGCTTGTAGTTCTTCTGCCGCCAACGGCTGCACTCATGTGGTATGTCGCAGGCAGCTCACTGCTTTTTCTGGCACTGTTAGGCTTGATCGCTGCCAAGGCAGGCGGCGCTCCTCTATTTATCTCGACCGCCCGCGTGACCTTCTGGGGAGCATTGGCGATGGGACTAACGGCTGGCGTCGGTGCGTTGTTTGGCGTTGCAGCTTAATTGCAGGTCATTCTTTGGCAATACCATGCGGATATTGCCAATAGAAAGATAGCGTTCAACTGTTCAAGGCTGCTTTGGGCCAGGAACGGGCATTCATAGCGTTAGGTTCAGTGGTTCCAGGGCTAAATGTTTCAACTCAAGACCTGACTCTGTCACACTTTTTATATGGGAAAACAATCCTTGAGAAAACGTGCTGCTCAAAAACGTTTAACAAACGCTAAAAAGAAAGAGCGTGCAGATTTCGCCGAGCGAGAAGATCGTACGCGGGAAATGCTGAAAGACCAGATAAGTCGTGCCATCGCACTTCGCTCAAAGGAACGTGAGTTCCACGGACTTGATCGAGAGTTCCTGTTTTATCAGGAAGACATGCTTCGCCAGTACGACAGGGCGAAAGACTCAAAGCATCCACGAGATATCGGATTGGCTCGTGAGGAGATTGTCCGGCAATTTCTGGTCGATACGGGACTGTTGCCGGCACGCTATGCCGCATCGGACAGGAGTGTTCGCGTCGCATCAACGACGGGCCACGTCAGTGGAGAGCTGGACATTCTCTTCTACGACCCATTGGACTCGGTGTCGTTGATGCGTCGTGAAAATGCCTTTCAGGTTCTTCCGGTCGAAAGTACATACGGCACGATACAGGTCAAATCGAAAGCAACCCGAAAAGACATCCGTGATGGATTGGAGAACATCGCAAGCTACAAAAAGCTTCGTCGAATTTCAACGGAAGGCTGGACCGTATCTTCCGGAAGCCCCAAGAGCCAGCAAGGCTTTGGAATACTGTTCGCATTCGATACCGACCTAGACTGGATTGATCTGATCAATGAGATCAAAGCTTTCGCTCAGGACAAACCCAAGCATCTATGGTGCAACGCTGTTTTCGTGCTGACCAAGGGCTTCGTGTTGCACGGCACTGAACATCGCGCTGTCTTCCTGAATGACGACATTCGTACGATTACTAAGCTTCAAATGCATGGACGCCCGGACCGAACGGGGCACTGCTTCTACGATCTGTACTCCGTACTGCTTGGTCTGTTGAAGAACACCGACGTCCAGCCCCCTCCGGTAGAGAGCTATTTTCAACTCCCGTTTGTCGCAGGAGAGCACTCTTACAAGTATTCGATTGGACAGTTCGCCGAATTCGGGACATGCGAGACCCACGGTGACTTTCCAAGAAAGCTGACCGAAGAAAAGCTGGTTGAGGTCATAGAGTGGTGCAAATCGGCAGAACCGATAAATTGGATCAGAGCCACGGATATCGCATATGGAAAAGCCGGTGATAACACTGAGGCATACCAAAGGCAGCCTGGTGATGTTCATATCTACAACCCAGATGCCCTACCCTTTTCCGACATCCTTGTGATGGACAGCCCGTTCAAGCATGACGGAGAACAGGTCAACGTCAAAACTCTTGCCTTTGACTCGATCGAAACGGCTGGCATGATCATCTGGATACCATATATCTATGAACTCACCCGTGGCATCATAAATTTCTGCCCGAAATGTGAGCAGAGGAAGCAGCAAGGAGCAGCCTCTAATGCAACAGCATGAATTTGAGCGGAGACCTGACTTATGTTCGCAGATCCTGTTACCTATATAAATGAAAGCCTTGCAGGCCGATCATTGACCCACGCTGACCAACCCACACTCTGCTAACCCGACCTGCGCCTGAGCGTCTGGTTTTCGATAATTCGACAAGTAGCAAAGGGCCAAAATCAAACACCCCTACATTCATCTGCGCTACTTATAAAACCCAGCACAAAAAAAACCAATCAGCTTTGGGCTGATTGGCTTTTTCTCTAAGCCCGAAGTTTACTTAAGCAGCAAAATCCTCTTCCCCCAAATAAGCCGCCCTCACCTTCGGATCATGCAGCAACTGTGCAGCCGGACCTTCCAGGATAATCCGCCCCGACTCCATCACATATCCCCGATCTCCCAGCTCTAGCGCCAAGCGCGCATTCTGCTCGATCAGCAAAATCGTCACGCCTTCCTTAGCAATCGTCTGGATCAGCTCAAAAATCCGTTCGACCATAATGGGAGCCAAGCCCATTGAAGGCTCATCCAGCAGCAGCAATGAAGGCCGGGAAATCATAGCCCGTCCCATTGCCACCATCTGTTGCTCCCCACCCGACAAAGTCCCTGCAGACTGCTTTTTACGCTCAGCCAGACGCGGGAACAAGGTATAGATACGCTCGATATCCTGGCGCACTTCGTGGTGATCCTTGCGGGTATACGCCCCCATGGCCAGATTTTCTTCGATTGTCAGTTGCGGAAAAATCCCCCGCCCTTCCGGCACCATGACCACGCCGCGTCTCACCAACTGGTGCGATGGCAGGCCGACGATGCTTTCACCTTGATGTTCGATCTGTCCTGCAGCGGCAGGCACCAAACCTGTAATCGCCCTCAGCGTGGTGCTTTTACCCGCACCATTAGCACCGATCAGGCAAACCAGCTCGCCCTTGCCCACTCGCAGGTCCAGGCCGCGTACCGCCCGGATGCCGCCATAAGCTACATCCAGACCCCGAATATCCAGCATCAACGGTTCTGTGCTCATGCCTTTTCCTCTTCAACGGTAATGCCCAGCTCTTTGGCTGCGCCTGCGCCCAGATAGGCTTCGATCACGCGTGGGTTATGTTGGACTTCGGCGGGTTTGCCTTCGGCCAGCACTTTGCCGTATTCCAGCACCAGAACCCGGTCGCACAGGCCCATGACCAGCTTCATATCGTGTTCGATCAGCAGGACGGTAATGCCGTCACCACGGATTTTTTCTATCAGCTGGCGCAGCACTACTGTCTCGGACGGGTTCATACCGGCAGCCGGTTCGTCCAGAGCCAAGAGCATAGGATCAGTTGCCAGTGCGCGGGCGATTTCCAGGCGGCGCTGGTCGCCGTAGGACAAGGAGCGGGCAATCTCATTAGCGTGCTGGGCAATGCCTACGTAATCCAGCAGCTCGTAGGCACGGGCCTCGATCTGTTCTTCTTCCTGGCGGGTAGCGCGGTTACGCAGCACCGCCCCCAACACGCCAGCACGGGTGCGGACGTGGCGGCCGATCATGACGTTTTCCAGGGCAGACAAGCTGCCAAACAGACGGATGTTCTGGAAGGTACGCGCAAAACCGGATTCAGCGATTTGATGGGGTTTGCAATCGGTCAGGTTGCGACCAGCAAAGGTGCAGCGGCCCGACTCGGGGATGTACAAGCCTGTCATCACGTTGAACAGCGTGGTCTTACCCGCACCGTTCGGGCCAATCAGACCGTAGATATCGCCCTTGCGAATGCTGAAGCTGACTTCAGACAAGGCCTGCAAACCGCCGAAGCGTTTGGACAAGCCTTCTGCCTGCAACAGCACCTCGCCGTCTTTTACTTGTTGGTTCATGCTCAGACTCATGCTTGCACCTGCTTCATTTTGCGTTCACGACGGCGCACTGCAGAGGGCCACAGGCCTTCAGGGCGATAAATCATGACCAATACCAGGGCAAAGCCGAACAAGAGCATACGAATACCGTCCGGATCCAGAATCACGTCGCCAAACACGCTTTGCTGCAGCGGTACCACGACGGAGCGCAGCAGTTCGGGGAATACGGAGAGCAGCAAGGCCCCCACGATCACACCGGGGATATGGCCCATGCCGCCCAGCACCACCATGCACAGCACGGAAATGGACTCGGTCAGGCTGAAACTCTCTGGGCTGACGAAGCCTTGCATGGAAGCAAACAAGCCCCCAGCCACACCACCAAAAGTTGCACCCATGGCAAAGGCCAACAGTTTGACGTTACGGGTATTGATACCCATGGCCTTGGCAGCAATTTCGTCTTCACGAATGGCTTCCCAGGCTCGGCCAATACGGGAGTGCTGCAGGCGTACGCAGATGAACACAATCAGCAGAGTGATCAGCAGGAGCAGGTAATAGTATTTCTCTGGCCCGGTAATCCGTATACCAAATAGGGTTTCCGCCTTGCCGAAGATGAAGTCGCCAATCTTGAAGGTATCGACTCGGTTGATCCCTTGCGGGCCATTGGTGATATTGACTGGCGCATCCAGGTTGTTCATGAAGATGCGGATAATTTCACCGAAGCCCAGCGTCACAATCGCCAGATAGTCGCCTCGCAAGCGCAGGACCGGAAAGCCCAGTAGCACACCGAATACGGCAGCCAGAGCAATACCGGCTGGCAGCACCATCCAGAACGGCAGGTGCAAACCAAAATGCGGCGATGCCAACATAGCCCAGACATAAGCCCCTACGGCATAGAAAGCGATATAGCCCAGATCCAGCAGACCAGCAAAACCCACCACGATGTTCAGGCCCAGGGCCAGCATCACGTATAGCAAGGCAAAGTTCAGGGTGCGGATCCAGCTTTGCCCCGCCATACCCAGCACGAAGGGCAGGATAGCCAGCACCACACCAATCAGCAGCGCACCAACCCAGACTTTAGCGGGCGTTGCGGGGCGCTGTTTGGAGCCAGCGCCACTTAATGTTTGATTCAGACTCATGCGCGATCTCCCACACGTTCACCCAACAGGCCCGAGGGACGGAAAATCAGCACCAAGATCAGCACGATAAAAGAGAACACATCCTGATAGTTACTGCCAAAGACCCCATTGGTCAGGTCACCGATATAGCCTGCGCCCAGAGCTTCGATCAAGCCCAGCAGCAAGCCACCCAGCATGGCACCACCCAAATTACCAATGCCCCCTAGAACGGCGGCGGTAAAGGCTTTCAGGCCCAGCATGAAGCCCATCGTGTATTGGGCGACGCCGTAGTAAGTCACGATCATCACGCCTGCGACGGCAGCCAGGGCCGAGCCGATCACAAAGGCAGCGGAAATCACGGTATTGATGTTCACGCCCATCAAGCCAGCTACTTCGCGGTTCTGGGCAGTTGCACGCATGGCGGTGCCCAGACGGGTGCGGTGCACCAGCACCATCAAGCCGGACATGATCGCGGCGGCACCGCCAATAATCAGAATCTGCAGCAAGCTGATACGCGCGTCACCCAGCTGGAACACCATGGGTTCAATAATGTGCGGGAAACTCAGATAATTGCGCCCCCAGATCATCATGGCCAGGTTCTGCACAATAAAGGACACACCAATAGCAGTGATCAGTGCAGCCAGACGGGGCGCACGACGCAAGGGACGATACGCATAACGCTCGGCAGTCCAGCCTATGCCCATGCAAACGGGGATAGCGGCCAAAAGGGCCAGCCCCACCATCAACCAGGCGGACAAGCCTGCCGGGTCCGCGCCGACCAGCGATAACACCACTGTCGTGGCCAGCATCGCCCCAACCATGACTACATCACCATGCGCAAAATTAATCAGGCCAATAATTCCATACACCATGGTGTAGCCCAGCGCCACCAAGGCGTAGACACTGCCCACGGTCAGGCCATTTATTAGTTGTTGTATCAGGATTTCCATAGATTGGGACTCGTGGTCATTGCTCCCTGCCCCGGCGCACGGCGATAGAACAGGGAGCGTGGGCCTGCCAAACACAGGCCACGGTAAAGATGAGCCCCGAAGGGCTCAAACTGCAGGATCAAGCGTGCTTAGTTAGCCTGACTGACCATGGTTTTCACCATCGTCCACTTGCCATCCTTAACTTCGTAGATGGTGACGGCGATTTCTTTCAGGTCGCCGTTCTGGTCGTAGGCAATATTGCTGCTGGTTGCGCCGTTGCGTTTCAAGGCAGCCAGTTTGGGCAGGTAGTCTTCTGCCTTGGAAGAACCGGCTTCCTTCATGGCGGTGATCATGTTCCAGGCGCCGTCATAGGCGTACGGAGCGTAAACACCGGGCTCAGCCTTGAAGCGGGCCTGGTAGTCCTTGGCGAATTTCTCGCCAGCCGCCATGGTGGACAGCGGCACACCAGCCAGGGACGCGTAAGTGCCGTTGGCAGCATTACCGGCCAGACGCAGGAAGGTGTCGCTGCGTGTCATTTCACCCGAAACCAGCGGTGCCTTGATGTCCAGCGTCTGCATTTGACGCTTCATGGGGCCTGACTGCGCATCCAGACCACCAAAGAAGATGGCATCGGGTGCCTTGGACTTGATGTTGGTCAGAATGGAGGTGAAGTCGTTGGCTTTGTCCGTGGTGTATTCACGGGCCACGATCTGGCCACCTGCTTTTTCTACCGCACGGGCAACCTGGTCAGTCAGACCCTGGCCGTAAGCGGTACGGTCGTCGATCAGTGCCACTTTCTTGGCTGCCAGATCCTTGACGATGAACTGACCCACAGCGGCACCTTGCTGGGTGTCGCTGGTCATCATGCGGAAGGTGTTGTCGTAACCTTGCTGGGTGTACTCAGGCGAGGTTGCCATGGCGATCTGGGGGATGCCCGCGTCGTTGTAAACGCGCGAAGCAGGAATCGTGGTGCCCGAGTTGAAGTGGCCCAATACGCCATCAACACCGTCGTCCACAATTTGCTGAGCCACCTGAACCGCCGTACGCGGGTCAGCCTGGTCATCCTTGGCCACCAGTTCAAAACGGGCGGTTGCGCCATCAATTTCAATTTTCTGGGCGTTGGCCTCTTCCAGAGCCAGCACCAGGCCATTGCGCATGTCTTCACCGTAGTGAGCCTGCGGGCCGGTCAAGGGGGCCGAAAAGCCCAGCTTGATCACCTTGTCAGCGGCAAAAGCAGGGCTAGCTGCCAATGCACCGAAAACTGCTGTCGAAACCAAGGCCAATTTAAAGCTCGTGATGGACTGCATATTGTTCTCCTTCGTTTTTTAATATAGCCGCGCTACTTGTCGGCCCGTGCCGTGAGAATGAACGCAGGGCCGCCGCTCCAGGTGAAATGTGCGACCAAACGTGTGCATAAAAATGGGTGCCCGCTGAGATCAACCGACCATCATCAGACTGGCATTGCCCCCAGCTGCCGCTGTATTGGTACTGACCGAGACTTCGCGCAGCAAACGCTCGACCACGTATGCCGCGCCCCCCTCCAATTCCTGTGTCAACAAGCCCTGAACCCCAACAATGGGGCCACGGCGTTCCGCCACTTGGCCCAGCACTTGCCGGAGTTCGTCGCTGTCGCCTTCAAACAAAACAGCATCATAATCTGCCTCACCCAAATCGGACATGGTGATTTGCTCGGCAGGGGCATCCTGCCAGCCGCCCAGACCCAAGCGATCCAGCAAGATAGCCTGGTTGCCGCTTTGCGCGCAGGCTTCACGTTGCGCTCTCCAGCCGTGCACGCTAACAGGCATGCACAGGACTCGCCCCCGTGGATGCAGCTGATACATATTGGCTTCGCCTGTCGGGCCGGGCAAGACCACGCCCTGCTCCTGCCAGCTTTGCAAAGGCAGGTTCTGCGGGCAACGGCTAAGCAGTCGGCGCAAGTACAAGGGGCCGCCTGCTTTGGGGCCAGTACCCGACAGACCTTCACCACCAAAAGGCTGTACGCCTACCACTGCGCCCACCATATTGCGGTTTACATAGACGTTACCAGCGTGAATGCGCGAAACGACACGCTCCACGGTTTCATCCAGACGGGTGTGCACGCCAAAGGTCAGTCCGTAACCACGTTCGTTGATCTGATTGATCAGGCTGTCCAGCTCGCTACGCTTGAAACGCATCACGTGCAGAACGGGGCCGAAAACTTCGCGCTCCAGATCCTTGACCTGCTCGATCTCGATAATGGTCGGCAAGACAAAGGTACCTGTCAGGCTGCGGCTTTGCTCACTTTGGGTGATACGGAAACCAGCCTCGCGCATGGCGCTGATGTGCTCTTCGATACCGGAGCGGGCTTCTTCATCAATCACCGGACCTACATCCGTGCTGAGCAGATCGGGATTGCCCACGCTCAGTTCCTGCATGGCACCGTTAAGCATATTCAGCACGCGCTCGGCCACATCTTCCTGAATGCAGAGCAGGCGCAAGGCCGAACAACGCTGTCCGGCCGAGTCAAAGGCCGAGTTCAAGACATCAAACACCACCTGCTCAGGCAAGGCCGAGCTATCGACCACCATGGCGTTCAAGCCACCGGTTTCTGCAATCAGCGGGACGGCCTGGCCGTCTGCCGTCAGGCGTTTAGCCAATTGACGATTCAAGCCCATGGCAACGGCGGTTGAGCCGGTAAACATCACCGCATTAACCTTCTCACTGGCCGCCAAAGGCGCGCCCACGGATGGGCCATCACCAGGCAGGAGCTGCAAGGCACCGGGAGCAATCCCGGCCTTGTGCAGCAGCTCGACAGCGGCCGCCGCGATCAGGCAGGTTTGCTCAGCTGGCTTGGCCAGGACGACGTTGCCTGCAGCCAGAGCCGCCGAGACCTGACCCAGGAAAATAGCCAAGGGGAAGTTCCAGGGGCTGATGCACAGCACCACACCGACGGGACGATATTCGTCATTATCAAAGTCGCGCAAAACCTGTCCGGCGTAATAACGCAAGAAGTCCACCGCTTCACGCACTTCGGCAATCGCATTCGCATAGGACTTGCCTGCCTCACGCACCAGCAGACCCATCAGGTCCTGCATATTGTCTTCCAGCAACTGAGCAGCCTGCTGCAAAGCGGCGGCACGCTCTTCTACCGGCGTGGCCTGCCAGATCGGCGCATAGTGGCTGGCGGCTTCCAGAGCCTGCTCCACATCCTGCGCTGTGGCAAACATGACCTGCCCCACCACATCCTGATGATTGGCCGGATTACGCACAATCGTTGCTTTGGACTCGTCCCAGACCGGATTACCCTGACCCAGGATAGGCTGAGCCTGACGTGGCAAAGCGGCGGTTTGCATCAAGGTGGCGGCTAAAGAACCCAGGCGGTGCTCGTTGCTTAAATCCAGGCCAGCCGAGTTCAAGCGCTGCTCCGCATCCCAGTACAACTGGCGCGGCAACGGAATCTTGTCGTGTGGTCGCCCCAAGGGTTGCAGGCTCAGGGCCTGAGCCACGGGGTCGGCAATCAGCTGCTCCATGTTCACATCGGCGTCGCCAATCTGATTCACGAAGGAGGTGTTTGCACCGTTTTCCAGCAGACGACGCACCAGATACGCCAGCAAGGTTTCGTGAGAACCGACGGGTGCATAGATACGGCAAGGACGGTTCAGCTTGCCGTCCTTGATCGGGCCGACTACCTCGTCGTACAGGTCCTCGCCCATGCCGTGCAGGCACTGGAACTCATATTGACCGGTGTAGTAGTTCTGACCGGCCATCACATAAATAGCGGCCAGGGTTTGCGCATTGTGTGTCGCAAACTGCGGATACACAGCTTCTGGGGCCTGCAAAAGCTTGCGAGCGCAAGCCAGATAAGACACGTCCGTGTGTACCTTGCGGGTGTAGACGGGATAGTCTTCCAGGCCATCAACCTGAGCACGTTTGATCTCCGAATCCCAGTATGCACCTTTCACCAGACGCAACATCAAGCGGTGACCGCTGCGGCGGGCCAGATCAATCAGGTAATCGATGACAAAGGGTGCCCGCTTTTGATAGGCCTGCACCACAAAGCCAATGCCGTTCCAACCTGCCAAAGACGGGTCGAAACACAGCTTGTCCAGCAAGTCCAAGGACACTTCCAGACGGTCCGCTTCTTCAGCGTCAATGTTCAGCCCCACATCGTAGTGGTGAGCCAGTTGCGCCAGGGACAGCAAGCGCGGGAACAGTTCACGCATGACGCGATCACGCTGGGAACGGCTGTAGCGCGGGTGCAATGCAGACAGCTTGATGGAAATGCCAGGACCTTCGTAAATCCCGCGACCCTGACTGGCACGACCGATCGCGTGGATCGCTTGCTCGTATGCCTGGTAGTAACGCTGCGCGTCTTCCGCTGTCGTCGCGGCCTCGCCCAGCATGTCGTAGGAATAACGGAAGCCCTGTTCTTCAAATTTGCGGCTATTGGCCAGCGCCGAGGCAATGGTTTGGCCAGTCACGAACTGCTCGCCCATCATGCGCATGGCAACGTCCACGCCTTTGCGGATCAAGGGCTCGCCCCCCTTGCCAATCATGCGGGTCAAGGCGGAGGACAAATTCTTTTCACTATTTACACTGACCAGGCGCCCCGTCAGCATCAAGCCCCAGGTGGCGGCATTCACAAACAGCGAGGGAGACTCGCCCATGTGTGCACGCCAGTCGCCGTGGCTGATCTTGTCGCGAATCAAGGCATCACGTGTTGCGCGGTCAGGGATACGCAGCAAGGCTTCGGCCAGACACATCAGGGCAACGCCTTCCTGGCTGGACAAGGAGAATTCCTGGATCAGGCCTTCTACGCCGCCGCCACGGCGCTTGGCGCGCAAGGCTTTAACCAGACGAGCGGCCAACTCCTGAGCACGCGCACTTTGAGAAGAGCGCGCTGCACTCAAGAGCAAAGGCAAACAGTCGGTTTCTGGACGGCGGTAGGCGGCGGTAATGGCAGCGCGCAACACACTTTGCGGTTGCACATCCTGCGCAAAGCCGTAAAACGGGATGGAAGGCATGAGTACACCTTCGTCAACGGCGTCGGAATCACTCCCGCTTAGCAGCGCCAATTCGCTAGGCAACACACCGCGCTCGATTCCTTCGATATAGGACAGCAAGGCCTGCTTATGCAGCCAATGCGGGGTGCACTGCAACTGATCCGCCGCACGCCGCAGGCGCTCGCGCAGTTCTATATCGACTTTAATCCCTAAGGTTGTGCTCGCCATGCTTCCTATCCCGGTTACGCTTTGTTGACTGCGATAAGCCGAAATAATACTGACGGTTAACCCAAATTCGTATTCAGGTTAACCCGCACAGGAAAAAGTTAACCCAAAGGGTTAACTGACGCAGAGCATGGCTTTGCTCAGGTTAACCGGGACAGGTTTACCTTGCATTTGTGCGGCCAGTGCGTCTGCCCAGCGCTGCTGCAATTGACGATGCGCCTGCACCAGCTCTGGCACGGAGGACGCTGGCTCGGAGTCCAGCCAGCGGCATTGCTGGACTTTCCCCTCAAAGCCAACTGGCGTCAGTGTCCAGCTCAACTCCAAGGTAGCGCGTTCACCATAGACAGATTCGAAGCGCTGTACCAGCACATCGATCTGCCACAGCGGTGTTTTCGGAGCAGCGCTGGCTAACTGGGGAACGCCCAGGCGATCCTGCAAACCAGACGCCAAAGCCAGGGACATTTCATCAGGTAAAGGTGAGGCCCACTGGCTATCGTTGAGCAGGTTGACTTGCCCGCCCGCGGTCTGCGTCAGCACAAAGGATCGACGATCCAATTGAGCAGGCACATCCATGCGTCGCAACTGAAAGCCCTTCCACACTTGCGTGGAAGGAGCCGCAGCCGCCGGAGCGGCATTGGACGCTTGCAAGGTGTAGTAAGTGGGCGTGGTCGAAGCGCAAGCGGTCAGCAAACCGGCGAACGCCACGGGAATCAGAAAACGAGACATCATGGCGCAGGCTCCGGCAGCACGTCAGGGGAACGACCTCGCAGGACCGCCGAGGGCTGGCTCTGCAAGGTATCGCTTAAATCACGCAGGGATCGCAGGGAGCGTTTCAGTTCGCTCAGGGTTTGATCCACAGAGGTATTGAAGGAAGAATCCGAATCCAGCATGGCGCCCAGTTTCTGAACAGCGGCATCCATGGACTTGAGAGCGCCATTGAGCTGCGGCACCGTCGTCTTGTCCAGTTGCTTGAGTACCTGACCCAGCTCCGTCAGCCCGCTTTGCAGATTCTTGCCGATCTGATCGAACGGGATAGCAGCAATCTTGGTAACGATATCGCTGACCTGCTCCTGCAAACGATCAAAATCCCCGGCGATCACAGGCACCACCAAAGGTTTGACGGTCTCGTCGAACTCGGCTTCAGGGGCCTTGTCGAAGAATTCCAAAGCAATGTACTGCTGGCCCGTAATCAGGCTGGCAGGACGCAATTGACCACGCAGACCACGCTCTACCATCGGTTTGAACAAGGCGCTCATTGGATCTTTCTCGTCCGGTCTAGCCTCCACCACCCGCTCGTACAGGCGACCAAAACGCTGCGGGTAGATACGTGCCTTCACCAAAGCAAAGAAGCGCTTGCGCTCAAAATCGAACTCCAGATCCACGTCGTAGACCTGCCCCAGCTCAAGGCCCCGGAACTCCACCTTGGAGCCTGGCACCAGGCCACGCACGGATTGATGGAAATGGAAGCGCAATTCAACCGCGGGACCATCCGGCTCTGCCATCGCGCGCTCTTGTGTGGGGAACAGCTCGTATTGCGCATCAGCCTCCGCAACATCCGTAGGCTCGCCTTCCATCTGATCAAAGGCTAGGCCGCCCGCCAAGGCGGATACCAAAGAATGCGTACGCACATTAAATCCGGTGGAATCCAGTGACATATTGACGCCGCTGACGTTCCAGAAGCGCGAGCCCTGCGTCACGAATTTGTCGTTAGGAGCATCTACAAACACCTGTACACGCACGCCATTGCCTTCTTCATTCAGCTCATAACTGCTGACTTGCCCAACCTGTATGCCCTTGTAGTACAAGGGCGAACCCAGATCCAGCGAGCCCAATTCGGGCGCAGTCAACACGTAACGCTTACCAGCACGGCCACTGGTTACTTCCGGCGGACTTTCCAGGCCCACAAAGTCCAGTTGCTCGCCTTTTTTATTCACTTCAAAAGGCGCGTCCACACCGATGTACACACCCGACAACAAGGTGCCCAGACCGGAAACCCCACTTAAACCCAAACGCGGGCGCACCACCCAGAACCGCGTGTCTTTTTGGGTAATGAACTCGGAGCCATCACGCTCCAGCTGCGCCGTGACCAAAACCCCTTTTCGATCCGGAGACACCTGAATGTCCGAAATCGTACCCACATCCACTTCGCGATAACGTAGCTTGGTTTGATCCACAGCCAAACCCTCGGCTGAATCAAAGCTGATCGTGATACGCGGTCCGGTCAACATCCAGTTTCGCAGCACCAAAGACGCCCCCACCAAGGCGGCGGCTATGGGCAAAATCCAGATCCAGGAGAATCGGGATCGCTTGGCAGGAATCAGTCTAGGCTGCGCGGGCTCGGTCTGACCGTCAGGCTGATTAGTTGTAGGATCGTGCACCTTGTTTCCTTCAGGAAGTCGCCTGTGAGGCAGGCGGAGACGGCGTAGTTTGCGGTTCTATTATGGGTTCTTCGTGGGTATCCTTGTCCCAGCCTTGGCGAGGGTCGTAGCTAAGCGCGGCCAGCATGGTCAAAACCACCACCATGCCAAAGCTCAAGGCCCCCGCCCCGGGAATAATCTGCGACAAGCCGGGGAAGTTGGCCAGGGCTGCCATCAGGACCACCACGAATACGTCCAGCATGGACCACTGCCCAATCAGCTCGACCATGTCGTAAATGCGATTGCGTTGACGCTGTACAGCATTGCCACGCCAACGACGCCCCAACAAAAGAATCATCAAAGCCAGCAGTTTGGTGATGGGGACCACAATACTGGCGATGAACACGATCAATGCCAAGTCCCAGGAACCCAGTTGCCAGAGTTCAATAACCCCACCCAGAATCGTATGCGCACTACTGCCTAAAATGCTTCGCAGCTCCATGACAGGTAGCACATTGGCGGGAATATAGAACACGCAGGCCGTCAACACCAGAGCGGCCACTCGTGTACGGCTATTGGGTTTGCGTTTATGAACAGTTGCACCACAACGGTCACAGTCCGGTTTCTGGCTGGACTGCACAAAGCCACAGTGGGTACAGGCACTCCAGGTTGGATGCTCTTTCAAGACCTGTCGGGTCGAAACCGGCACCAGATCGCGATCCTCTGCCCAGCGCCACAGACGCCCTGCCGTAATGCGGCTCAAGCCGGTCAGCAGGAAGGTCAAAGCAAAAAAGGCGTACAGACCTGGCGCAATCGTCAAATGCCCGATCCCGGCAAATTTCACCATGGCCACAATCAAGCCCAGGAACAGCACAGCCGTCATGGACCAATGCTCCAGATGGCTCAAAGCACGCAGGCCAATACCGAAATCGCCCGGCAAGGGCTTTTCTCGGGCAATCAGGCCCAAGGCCCAAAATTGGAAAATCAGTTGAAACAGCGGCAGCCAGAAACCCACCAGCCCCGCCATCACGGACAAGCCCCAATACCCTTGCTGCCAGATCAGCAACAGGGCTTTGGGAAACGTGGGCGACACTGTTTTACCCGCCATGCTCAGATAGACGACGGGAAACAGATTGGCAATCAGAAAAAGGATGAAAACCGCCAAGACCAGCGCTTGCCATTCACGTGGTGAAAAGCGGCTGTGGCGGTAAAGTTCAGTATCGCAACGCACACAACGAGCGAGCCCCGCTCCTTGAACGGGGACTCGCTCGTGTACGGTGTCACAGTGCGTACAGACGATTAAGGGGCGCGATGCCCTCACGGCTTAGTCGACTAATTCCGGCTCGGGACGCGAAGAGGCCTTGCTACCGGGCTCATCAGGTCCTGAAGAAGGATATTCCAGTACCACCTCGCCGTTCTCGTCCAGATCCACCTCGACCTGGCCACCATCGACCAGACGACCAAACAGCAGCTCGTCGGCCAGGGCACGGCGAATGGTGTCCTGAATAAGCCTGTGCATGGGGCGCGCACCCATGGCTGGGTCGAAGCCTTTGGCCGCCAGATGTTCGCGCAAGGCGTCCGAGAAGGACACTTCGACGCGCTTCTCGTGCAGCTGGTTTTCCAGCTGCATCAGGAACTTGTCCACCACGCGCAGGATAATGTCGCGCGACAAGGGCTTGAAACCAATGATCGCATCCAGACGGTTACGGAACTCTGGCGAGAAGTGACGCTTGATATCCTGCATTTCATCACCCGAGCGCTGGGGCTGGGTAAAGCCAATGCTGGTCTTGTTCAGCGCTTCGGCTCCGGCGTTCGTGGTCATGATCAGGATAACGTTGCGGAAATCGGCCTTGCGCCCGTTGTTATCCGTCAGCGTGCCGTGATCCATCACCTGCAGCAGGATGTTGTAGACGTCCGGGTGCGCTTTCTCGATTTCGTCCAGCAGCAGCACGCAGTGCGGCTGTTTGGTAACGGCTTCGGTCAGCAAACCACCCTGATCGAAACCGACGTAACCAGGAGGAGCACCGATCAGGCGCGACACGGTGTGACGCTCCATGTATTCGGACATGTCAAAGCGCAGCAGCTCTACGCCCAGCACAAAGGCCAACTGACGCGCCACTTCGGTTTTACCCACGCCGGTCGGGCCGGAGAACAGGAAGGAACCAATAGGCTTGTCAGGCAGACCCAGGCCAGAGCGCGCCATCTTGATGGCAGCCGCCAAGGCGTCAATGGCTACATCCTGACCAAACACCACCGATTTCAGATCGCGGGCCAGGGTTGCCAGCTTGTTGCGATCATCGCTGGAGACCGTCTGGGGCGGAATGCGTGCAATACGCGAAACCGTTGCCTGGATGTCGGCCTTGCCGATAACCTTTTTCTGCTTGGAACGCGGCAGCAAGCGCTGCGCTGCGCCGGCCTCGTCGATCACGTCGATGGCCTTGTCCGGCAAAAAGCGGTCGTTGATGTAACGGGCGGACAACTCCGCTGCCGCCGTCAGGGCCGCTGCCGAGTAACGTACACCGTGGTGCTCTTCGAAATTGGACTTCAAACCACGCAGAATCTGGATGGTCTGCTCCACTGTAGGCTCAGCCACATCGATTTTCTGAAAGCGACGCGACAAGGCGTGGTCTTTTTCGAAAATTCCGCGGTATTCCGAGTAGGTGGTTGCACCCAGACACTTGAGCTGACCGGAGGACAGCGCAGGCTTGAGCAGGTTGGACGCATCCAGCGTACCGCCCGAAGCCGAGCCGGCTCCGATCAGGGTATGGATTTCGTCGATAAACAAAATGGACTGTGCCGTTTCCTTGAGCTGCTTGAGCACCGCCTTCAGGCGTTGCTCGAAGTCGCCCCGATATTTGGTACCGGCCAGCAAGGCACCCATATCCAGCGCGTAAACACGCGCTTGACTAAGAATGTCCGGAACGTCACCACGCTGAATGCGCAGCGCCAAGCCTTCGGCAATCGCGGTTTTACCCACGCCCGCCTCTCCGACCAGCAAGGGGTTGTTCTTGCGGCGGCGGCACAGCACCTGGATCACACGCTCCACTTCCTTTTCACGGCCAATCAAGGGATCAATGCGACCCAGGCTGGCTTCGGTATTCAGGTCTGTAGCGTACAGATCCAGTGGGGACTTCTGGGCGTCCGATCGCGTGTCGGCCTCCGCAGCAGCGGCGGCCTTGGGTGGCTCGGGGGCAGCAGGTTCCGGATTGGCCTTGGTGATACCGTGCGAGAGGAAATTGACAACATCCAGGCGCGAGACACCTTGTTGCTGCAGGTAATACACCGCATGCGAGTCTTTTTCCCCGTACATCGCCACCAGCACATTGGCACCGGAAACTACATTTTTACCGGAGTTGCTGGACGATACGTGCATGATGGCACGCTGTATCACACGCTGAAAGCCCAGCGTGGGTTGGGTATCGACCTCGCCTTCACCAGGGAAAGTGGGCGTATTTTCGTTAATGAATTTACGCAGATTCTGGCGCAGTGCATCAATATCGGCAGCACATGCTTTCAACACTTCCAGCGTGGAGGCGTTATCGAGCAGGGACAACAGCAGATGCTCTACCGTGATGAATTCATGGCGCGCGGCACGAGCCTCGACAAAGGCCATGTGTAGACTGACTTCAAGTTCTTCGGAGATCATGCTTCCTCCTACACGGCAAGAGTAAAACTAGGGGTTAAAGCTATTCTATGACTAATTTGCCTGATCTGAACAATACGGTAAACCATTAAATGGTCAAGCATCAGGCACCGGCTCCATCACACACT
This sequence comes from Alcaligenes phenolicus, assembly GCF_032063905.1. NCBI lineage: Bacteria > Pseudomonadati > Pseudomonadota > Betaproteobacteria > Burkholderiales > Alcaligenaceae > Alcaligenes > Alcaligenes phenolicus. The sequence continues at coordinate 48,880 of NZ_DAMBOE010000006.1, read as the reverse complement.
GCAAAGGGTGCTGTCGCGACTGCGCCAGTTGTCGCACAATTTCCACCTTGGTGGCGGCAATGTCGCGTGGATACACACCACAGACCGCCCGACCCTCGTAATGTACTTTAAGCATAAGCTGTTCGGCCTGCTCCGGGGTCTTGGCAAATACCCGCTCCAGTATATTCACCACGAACTCCATGGGTGTGTAGTCATCGTTGAGCAAGATGACCTGATACATGGGTGGTGGGGCAAGCCGCGCGGATTGGCGCTCTACCGTTGTAGCGCCTTGCTTATCGATCTCAATGGCCATAATACAGAACTAGGTGCTTTCCATAGGTTGACTGGGGGGAACAAAATTCAGCATCATCCGACTGATCGTGTCAACTTCACAATAAAAAAGTGAGGTGCCGCGATCACAGGCCCAGGGAGGGGCCGAAAAAAGTATCAACCATACACTAAGTTGAGAGGCAGCAAGCATGTCGGAAACTACCACCACCGCAGGCACTGGAGACAATCAAAAACTATCCGGGACCGTTAAGTGGTTCAATGATGCCAAAGGCTTTGGGTTTATTACACCCGATAACGGCGGCGAAGATCTCTTCGCTCATTTTTCATCCATTCAGATGAACGGGTTCAAGACTTTGAAAGAAGGCCAGAAAGTTCTGTATGAAGTCGCCCAAGGCCCCAAAGGCAAGCAGGCACTTAATATTACTTCGCCTTAAGATCTCTTGCGCTCTCGATTCTAACAAAAGCAGGTTCGCAACACACATGCAGTATCGCACTACGACTACGGGGCCTGCGCGCCCTGTTTTTTTTGCCTGTCTTCTGGCAGCGCTTTGTATTAGCGCCCCGGTCCAGGCGGATGAGACTCTTCCCACCCTGACACTATCCCTGGGTTCAAAACAAATCCAGGCTGAAGTGGCCGATCGCGACGAGACTCGTGCACAAGGTTTGATGCATCGAGAAAGCCTGGCCCCCGATCACGGCATGTTATTCGTATTCGAGCAAAGCGGAATGCCTTGCTTCTGGATGAAGAATACGCCTCTGCCGCTGGATATCGCCTTCATTACTGAAGAAGGCACGATTACCAATATCGAGGCCATGCAACCCTTTGATCTTCAATCCCACTGCCCGGTGCGACCTGTGCGCTATGCCTTGGAGATGGAACAAGGCTGGTTCAAGCAAGCAGACAAAAAGGCCGGTGAGAAAATCACCGGCCTGCCTGCCCTGCAACCTTAGTTAGACGCGCTCAAGAATCAAAGCCACGCCCTGGCCGACACCAATACACATGGTGCACAGGGCGTAGCGTCCGCCTGTGCGATGCAATTGGTTGATAGCCGCAATCGCCAGACGCGCACCACTGGCACCCAGAGGGTGGCCCAGCGCAATCGCGCCCCCGTTCGGGTTCACGCGCGGATCATTGTCTGCCAGACCCAGCATGCGAGTCACCGCCAGACCTTGAGCGGCAAAGGCTTCGTTCAGCTCGATCACATCCATTTGATCCAGAGTCAGACCCGCCAAAGCCAGCACCTTCTGGCTGGCAGGTGCCGGGCCAATACCCATGATGCGTGGCTCCACACCGGCAAACGCCATGGCCACCACACGAGCACGCGGAGTCAGGCCTTGGGCTTCGACAGTTGCCTTGTTGGCAACCAGCAGCGCGCAAGCACCATCGTTCACACCCGAGGCATTGCCCGCGGTCACGGTGCCATCGGCTCGCACGACAGGCTTCAAGCGAGTCAGGGACTCCAGAGTCGTGGCACGTGGGTGCTCGTCCTTATCCACCACAATGGGATCGCCCTTGCGCTGGGGAATGATCACAGGGGTAATTTCTTCAGCCAGAATGCCGGCTTCCAGGGCAGCGGCAGCACGCAGCTGGCTATTCAGGGCAAACACGTCCTGGTCTTCGCGGGACACATTGAACTGCTGAGCCACGTTTTCAGCCGTTTCGGGCATGGAGTCCACGCCGTACTGCTCTTTCATGGCCTTGTTGATGAAACGCCAGCCAATGGTGGTGTCGTAAATATTGGCGCTGCGGGAGAACGCTGTTTCAGCCTTGCCCATGACGAAGGGGGCGCGGCTCATGCTTTCCACACCACCGGCCAGGATGAAAGAGGCATCGCCAGCGCGAATGGCACGAGCAGCCGAACCAATCGCGTCCAGGCCCGAACCGCACAGACGGTTCAAGGTCACGCCAGGCACATCCACGGGCAAACCGGCCAGCAGAGCGGACATCCGTGCCACGTTGCGGTTGTCTTCACCCGCCTGGTTGGCGCAGCCGTACATCACATCATCCAGCCTGCTCCAATCGACTTGGGGGTTGCGCTTCATCAGCGCGGCAATAGGCACCGCACCCAGGTCATCCGCCCTCACAGCGGACAGCGAACCGCCATAACGTCCGAAAGGCGTACGAATTGCGTCACAAATAAAGGCGTCCTGACTCATGAAATTCACCCTGATATCTTGAATAAAATCACGCGGGAGCACTATGAAGAGCGCTCGAAATCTACTGTTTTGATAGTAGCGCTTGAGTACAGCCGGGTTTTTTCTGGTGATTCAGCATGTCCGCACTGCGGTCAGTTTAGTGCGTCCAGCCCCGAACGATCCGGCGGTCTATGCGCCAAAGCTCCTGCTACAGTTACAAGCCGAATCCACAGCAGGAAAAAGCTTATTCAATTCTCATACCCGCAACGCCAGGTAATCAAGGCATTAAGAAAACAAGGCTCGCTCGGACAGGAAAGCAGACGGAAGCCCTCTTTCCTGCACTCAAACCAATATGAGGGCGCTCGTTTTTACAATCGCCAGCCGAACTGCCCACTCAAAGCAGCGCTAGAACTGTTCGGTGCAATTAAGGGCTTGATCACTTGGAGCAACTTTCGCTTGTGCCAACTCTAGTCGGGCGGCCAGGATGTCAGCCTGGAAGGCCTCCTCACTCTGCACACGAGCCACCGCGGCGGCGCCTATCACACGTCCCGCCTCCACATCACTCTGCCAATGTACATTGCAAATGACACGGCTTTGACCGAAAGACAGGCCACGCGCCAGCAACTCATTACTTCGTTCGGGGCTGATCTGCGCCAACACTAGTGCCCATGCCCAGCCAGCAGCCGCATGGCCCGAGGGATAGGAACCATCATTGCGCAAGAACTCCTCATCCGCTGGTGTGCATGTATCTTCATTATGAAGATCGAAAGGACGTACCCGCTGATACTTGTTTTTGGCTCCGTAAGTGGATAGACCCGCATCAGGCAACAAGCGACGCATCATCTGATAAATAACCGGCGTGCTCTCTTGATCGATTTGAACTCCCAGTGCGCACGAATAATTCTGAGCGGGCCGTGGAAATACCAAGTCTGCATCTTGTTTAGCCAGTGCCCAGCGAGCTGACCCTTTCAGCTCCCCGGCAGCCCGACGCGCTTCTTCATCCCGGGCAAAGGCCGCACTATCTGCAGCCGGCGGCGGATCGAGGAGCATCACACTATCCGGCAGTTCAGTTCGGTCCAAGTAACCAGCCACCCGCTGGACGGAAGAGTGACTTTCCTTGACTTCCAAATGTGTAGAAGACTGAGCGCTCAACTGACCCGCCGACAAAAGCAAGACACTGCCCACCAGGCCCAACAAGGCAGGACGAACACGCAAAGCAGCAGACATAGCAGACCTCGACTAAAGGAGCAAAAAGCCCCGGTTTCGGAAAACGCCAACGGCCGCGTGGAGCTCTTGACCCGGCTGAGACCGGTAAACACTGAAGCTGCACCCCGGCACGATTGGAAGACAATCCGCGATCTTGCCATTGCAGCCGCCAAACTGAATAGCGTGCTTGCCATTTGGTGCCACAGGTCAAGCACCCTCATGGCCTGCTCATGGCATACTTCCCCCGTTGACATCCTCTACAGGCTCATCACCATGCAAGGCAACCCCGAAGTCCTCGACTATCTGAATCAACTGTTGCGCGGCGAACTCGCAGCGCGCGACCAGTACTTTATCCATTCCCGCTTTTACGAGCATCTGGGTTTCACGCAGCTTTACGAGCGCATGAACCACGAGATGGAAGAAGAAACCCAGCACGCTGACGCCCTGATACGCCGCATCCTGATGCTCGACGGTATTCCCGACATGCGCCCCAATGCGTTTGAACCCGGCAAGGACGTGGTCGGCATGTTGCGCAAGGATCTGGAACTGGAATATGAAGTTCGCGCGGCTCTGCAAAAAGGCATGGCACTGGCAGAATCCGCCAGCGATTTCGTGACACGCGACATCATTCTGGCCCAGTTGCGCGACACGGAAGAAGACCATACCTACTGGCTGGAAAAGCAATTGGGCCTGATCGAAAAAGTGGGCCTGGAAAACTACCAGCAATCCCAGATGTAAGGTCTTCACCAGCAAGGCATGGCCGCACACGCCCTATGACTTGTTTTCATTGAAGCCATAAAAAAACCGCCAGCATGCGCATGGCGGTTTTTTTATTGCCGGGTAGCCCTCCAATGAGCGCTACCCTCAACGTGGACGATTAGCCCAGGTTCTTGGCGGCAAAGTCCCAGTTCACCAAGTTCCAGAAAATTTCCAGGTACTTGGGACGGGCATTGCGGTAGTCGATGTAGTAGGCGTGTTCCCACACATCACAGGTGATCAGGGCGACGTCGTCGGAAGTCAGCGTCGTGCCAGCGTTGCTGGTATTGACGATGTCCAGGGAACCGTCGGCCTTTTTGACCAACCAGGTCCAGCCCGAACCGAAGTTGCCAACGGCAGACTTGGTGAAGGCTTCTTTGAAGGCGTCAAAGCTGCCCCATTTGGCGTTGATGGCATCAGCCACTTTGCCGGTAGGAGCGCCGCCGCCGTTAGGGGACAGGCTGTTCCAGTAGAAAGTGTGGTTCCAAACCTGAGCAGCGTTGTTGAACACGCCACCGGAGGATTTCTTGACCACATCTTCCAGGGAAGCGTTTTCAAATTCGGTGCCAGCAACCAGATTGTTCAGGTTGGTGACGTAAGCCTGGTGATGCTTACCGTAGTGAAACTCCAAAGTTTCCTTGGAGATATGTGGCTCAAGGGCGTTGAGTTCGTATGGAAGAGCTGGAAGAGTGAATGCCATTTCAATTCCTTCTAAAAAAAACCGTGTTTGGTATCCAACAAGGACGACGCAGCCTAGAGCAGATCGTGCGTGCGCACCACATCCACCGACACATGACCGCGACTCAACTCGACATCGAGTCGTTCACCAATCTTTAAGTCTAACGCATTTTTTACAACTTTCCCCTCGCTATCCCTGACTATGGCATATCCACGATTGATGATAAGGCGCGGGGACAAGGCTTGCAGCGTTTGCTGGGCCGCAGCCAGGCGCTGGCGACGCAAAACCAGCGCATGATCCAGACCTTTTTCCAGCCGTTGGAAAAGCATATTCAGATTTTGCTGTCTTGACGTCAGCTGAGGAATGCTGCGCTCCAAACGCGCCCTCAAGGTAGTCAGGCGCAACGCAGCAGTATCGGGGACGCTGCGAGCCACACGTTGCAGTCTTTGGGTGAGATGATCCAGACGTTGTTGCTGCTGAGCCAGACGTTGATGTGGAGAGACCAGCTTGGCGACCGCCCGATCCAGACGCAGGGAGGCCCGATCCAGATGACGCTGCACACCGTGGCTCAGCGCGCCCATACGCGCAAACACCTGTTCCAGTAACTGATCGCGCCCCAGACAGGCCAGTTCGGCGGCGGCGGTTGGCGTGGGTGCGCGCAAGTCAGCTACAAAATCAGCAATGGTGAAGTCTGTCTCGTGCCCCACCCCACTAATAATAGGGATAGGACTGGACGCGATCAGACGCGCCAGACCTTCGTCGTTAAAAGCCCAGAGATCCTCCAGACTACCGCCCCCGCGTACCAGCAAGAGCGTATCGACCTCGGCCCGCTCAATCGCCGTTTCCAAAGCTTGCCGCAATCGCGGCGGTGCTTCTGCTCCTTGAACCGGAGCAGGATAAATAATGATGCGCACGTGCGGAGCACGACGCTCCATCGCTGTCAGGACATCCCGCAAGGCCGCGGCTGCCAGGGAAGTGATAATACCTATGCTGCGCGGCAAGGTGGCGATGGGGCGTTTGCGCTCAGGATCGAACAAACCTTCGCTTTGCAACTGCCCTTTCAGCCGCAAAAAGGCTTCGTGCAAATCCCCCAGCCCGGCGCGGCGCATGCCTTCCACCTGAACCTGGAAGTCCCCGCGTGCCTCGTACAAGGTAACCGAGCAACGAAACTCGAAGCGCTCGCCCGCACGCGGCACGAATCCCACGGCCTGGGCACGCCCCCGAAACATCACGGCACGAACGGCCGCCTTGTCATCCTTGATGGAAAAGTACCAATGCCCGGAAGCGGCCTGGGTAAAGTTGGACACTTCACCGCTAACCCAAACGACGGGCATGTGCTCGTCCAGCAACTGGCTGACACGGCGGTTCAACTGTGCCACGGTCCATACCGCAGGTGCTCTAGATTCTTGATAATGCATCATATTCTTTGTTTTTGACTCGCCCCGAACTAGTTTTCCACCGCTCCGTATCCACAACTGTCATGCTTTTGTCAAATAGACGCCAAGACAATGGCTTCCGTTGAACACCTGATACAGCACTTTACCGAAACCGGATAAGCCATTGAAATTAAAGACTATTTATAAAAACACCAAGATGGTCGAAAATTAGCCAGAGAACCTCTAAACCACCGCCCGAGCCACTATGGGATGTTTTATACACAGAATTATCCACAGTTTTTGTGGATAGTTTTAGCACTACACCTATTACTTCAAATACATCAGGGGTTTGGCCGTGCTTTGTGGGAAAAGACCGTAAAGTGTACCGCGCTCGCGCCGGAACATTCCCGCAATGCGGACAGGGGCTCTACAATAAGCGCTGATTTATTTCGTGACCGGATAATAGACTCGTGCTTACTTTGATCCATGCCGCTGGCTGGCCTGTCTGGTTCCTGCTGGCCTGCTCCATTCTTGCCCTGGGTTTAATCCTGGAGCGCCTTCTGGCCCTGCGCAGCAAACGAATTCTACCGACTGGACTGGCACGCCAGATCAGCGAGCTGACAGCCCAGAACCGCATCCAGGACGACTCCCTGCCCCGCCTGTACGACAACTCCCCCCTGGGTCGAGTATTAGCCACCGTACTGAAAAATCGTCATCTGGCTTCCGCCTTGCGTGAGTCCGCGGTCGAGGTGGAAGGCAAGGACATCAGCTACCAATTGAACAAGTACATTCCGGCACTGGGCACCATTGCCGTTATCGCCCCTTTGCTGGGCCTGTTTGGTACGGTTATTGGCATGATCGACATTTTTGCCGCCTACGACCCCGCCGGTGGTGACCCCAGCCTGATTGCCCGTGGCATTTCCGTGGCCCTGTACAACACCGCCCTGGGGATTCTGATTGCTGTCCCGGCCATGATCTTTCACCGCTACTTTCGCAGCCGTGCCGACTATCTGCTTCACCGTCTGGAAACGGAAGCGGGTGCGCTGGATCGTCTGCTGGCTCAGAGGGCTGTCTGATGCGCTTTCGCCGAGCCCAAGACCAGGACACGCTGGAACTGAATCTGGTGCCCTTGATTGATGTCTTGCTGGTGGTGCTGATTTTTCTGGCTGCCAGCAGCACCTTCGTGCGCTATCGCCAGCTGGATGTTTCCTTGCCCCAGGCTCAGGCCCAGGCCGCCCAGACCACTGAACTGCTACTGGCTATCAGCCAGGATGGGCGCTATGCCCTGAACGGCATGTGGCTGGACGCCAGCAGTGGTTCTCCCCTGAGCCAAGCCCTGTCGACCGAAAAAACCGACGAGAACAGCAGCCTGCTGATTCTGGCTGATGCCCAGGCGCCCCACTTTGCAGTGGTCCAGGCCATGGAAGCCGCCCGTCAGGTTGGCATCCATCGAATTCACTTTGCGACCCAGGCCCCATGAGTGTGCGCGTCCGCCTGACTGATTGGCTGCACCAGCAGTGGCAGAAAAAAGGCTGGTTCAGTCTTGTGATGCGCCCTCTTTCCGCGCTGGCGGCAATCTTCGTACAACGCAAGCAGCAACGCTACGAGCAAGATCCCGGTGCATCCTACCGCAGCCCGGTGCCGGTGATTGTGGTGGGCAATATCATCGTCGGTGGCGCAGGCAAGACTCCCGTCGTCCTGGCGCTGACCGAGCATTTGCGTGCTTTGGGTTGGACGCCCGGTATTGTCAGCCGTGGTTATGGTGTGGAGATCGGCCCCAACCCGCGTGTGGGCCAGGGACAATTGGCCGCCGAACAGTTTGGCGATGAACCCGCTCTGATTGCCGCCCAAACCCAGGCCCCCATCGCCGTCCACCCTCGTCGTGCCCTGGCTGCCCAGGCTTTGCTCAAGGATTTCCCGGCCGTCGACCTGATTATTTCAGATGATGGCCTTCAACACCTGGCCTTGCAGCGTGATATGGAAGTCGTGGTGCAGGATGCACGTGGCGTAGGAAACGGCCTGCTGCTACCGGCCGGCCCACTGCGTGAAGGCCCCGAACGCCTGCGTACGGTGGACTGGCTGATCAGCCAGGTGGTGGCCGACCAGGCACCTCCTTCCACCCCTCAACCCGCCGAGCCTGGCCGCGCCCTGAGCATGAGCCTGCGTCCTTATCAACTGGAACATCTGAGTTCAGGCCGCCGCCTGAGCTGGTCGGACTGGTATCAGGAATACGGCCAGCAAGAACTGCAGGCGCTGGCCGCCATTGGCCAGCCTGCCCGTTTTTTCACGATGCTGCGCGCTTGTGGTCTGCATCTGAGTCAGACTTTCCCCCTGCCCGACCATGCCGCCTTGCAAGCCCAGGACTTTCAGGCCCTGCATGACGGGCTGGTACTCATTACCCGTAAAGACGCCGTAAAATGCCAGCACCTGAACGACTCACGACTGTGGGTTGTCGATGTCCAACCCGAGTTCTCACGCCCGGACTGGATTGCTGAACTGGACAGCCTGTTGCGCAAGCGGCGCTTAACCCCACCCTCTTTATCCGGAGTTCAATAATGGAAACTCGCCTACTCGAAGTGCTGGTCTGCCCTTTGTGCAAAGGCCCACTGCGCCACGACCGCGAACAGCAAGAATTGGTCTGCAAGGCCGACAAACTGGCCTTCCCCATTGTGGACGGCATCCCCACCATGCTGATCAACGAAGCGCGTCAACTGGATGCGCAGGAACCCGCCAGCAACTGATATGACTTTTTCCGTCATCATCCCTGCGCGCCTGGGTTCCACCCGTCTGCCCAACAAACCGCTGGCTGACATTGCCGGCCAACCCATGATCGTGCGCTGTGCCCAGCAAGCGGCACGGAGTGGAGCGCGTCAGGTTTGGGTGGCGACGGACTCGCCTCAAGTGCTTGAAGCCGTCCAGGCAAACGGCTTCAACGCCCTGTTGACCGACGCCGAGCACCCGACCGGCACGGATCGCCTGGCCCAGGCTGCCCGCTTGCTGGAGCTGTCCGAGGACGAGATCGTCGTCAATGTGCAAGGGGACGAACCTCTGATCCAGCCCGAGCATATCAATGCCGCCGCCGAACTGCTGGCTCGTAGCGAACAGGCGGATATTGCCACGCTGGCCGCTCCCATCAAGAACGCAGAGACGCTGTTCAATCCCAATGCCGTGAAAGTGGTGTGCGACCTGCAAGGCCGCGCCCTGTACTTTTCCCGCGCCCCCATGCCCTGGGCCCGCGACGCGTTGGCTGGTGGCGAACGGGTACTGGCCGACGGGCTTCCCGCATTGCACCATATTGGCCTTTACGCCTACCGAAATCGCTTCCTGCAGCAGTACGCCCAGCTGCCGCGCGGGCCGCTGGAGCACTTCGAATCTCTGGAGCAGCTGCGAGCCATGGAAAACGGCTTCCAGATTATGGTTCACCGCCTTCAGGAGATTCCTGCAGCCGGGGTAGACACCGAACAAGACCTGGAAAGAGTACGCGCTCACTTCGCAAATCGGTTATAAAAGATCTTTTTTCTGCTCTATCCGAATAAAAAATGCGCTAAATATGCTGCAACGCATCATACTGAAGCGAGAATCGGATCGACGCATTTCCTGGAGGAATTCATGCGACTCATACTGCTCGGGCCCCCTGGTGCCGGCAAAGGCACTCAAGCTGCTTTCATTACCGAGAAATTTGGTATTCCACAAATTTCCACGGGCGATATGTTGCGTGCCGCTGTCAAAGCCCAATCCCCGCTGGGTGTAGAAGCCAAAAAAATCATGGACGCCGGTGGCCTGGTCTCCGATGACATCATCATCGGCCTGGTTCGCGACCGTCTGAAAGAAGCAGACTGTGAGCCCGGCTACCTGTTCGACGGTTTCCCACGCACGATTCCCCAGGCCGATGCCTTGAAGGATGCCCAGGTCAAACTGGACTTCGTGATCGAAATCGACGTACCGGAAGAGAGCATCATCGAACGCATGAGCGGCCGCCGTATCCACGCAGCCAGCGGTCGTAGCTACCACGTCACCTTCAATCCACCCAAAACCCCCGGTGTGGACGACGTAACAGGCGAACCCTTGCTCCAGCGCGACGATGACCGCGAGGAAACCGTCCGCCACCGCTTGTCTGTCTATCGCGAGCAGACCCGCCCTCTGGTCGATTACTACTCGCAATGGTCAGCCACCGGCGACCCGCAAGCTCCGGCCTATCGCAAGATTTCCGGCGTGGGCAGCGTCGATGAGATCCGCCAGCGCATTGTGGACGCCCTGGCAAGCTAAGTAAGTCAAGATTCAGCCGGCCCCAAAAGGGCCGGTTGTTTATTATTCAAGGGAGACAAGCTCATGCAAATCAATAACAAGACTTTTATTGTCACGGGCGGCGCATCGGGTCTGGGCGCAGGCACCGTACGTATGCTGGTTGAAAATGGCGCCCGCGTGGTGATCGCCGATATTCAGGACGAGGCCGGCGAGGCTCTGGCCAAGGAGCTGGGCCAACACTATCAGCGCTGTGATGTTACTTCCGAGCAAGATGCCCAGGCCATCGTGGATCTGGCTTGCCAGGACAGCGCCCGCCCCCTGTTCGGACTGATCAACTGTGCCGGCGTGGCTCCTGCCTCGCGCACGGTAGGACGCAATGGCCCGCACACGCTGGACCTGTTCCAGAAAACCGTCATGATCAACCTGGTCGGCACCTTCAACATGTGTCGTCTGGCCGCCGCTGCCATGAGCAGCAATACCCCCGAAGCTTCGGGCGAGCGTGGCGTGCTGATCAATACGGCTTCGGTCGCTGCCTACGACGGTCAGATTGGCCAAGCGGCATACGGTGCGTCCAAAGCCGGTGTGGTGGGTTTGACCCTGCCTCTGGCCCGCGATCTGGCGCAGACCGGCATCCGTGTCATGACGATTGCCCCCGGCATCTTCGGCACCCCCATGATGTTTGCCATGCCTCAGGAAGTGCAGGACTCCCTGGCGGCCAGCATCCCTTTCCCATCGCGCCTGGGTCGCCCTGAAGATTTCTCCCAACTGGTGCAGAGCATCATCAATAATGAAATGCTCAATGGCGAAACCATCCGTCTGGATGGCGCTATCCGTATGGCACCAAAATAACTTTCTGTATCGGCTCCAATGGGTTTGTTTCGCTCGGCGGCCACGATTAGTGGCCTGACGCTGCTGTCTCGTATCACCGGACTGGCACGCGATATTCTGATTGCCCGCGCCTTTGGGGCGGGCCCGCTCACCGACGCTTTCTGGGTGGCCTTTCGCATTCCCAACCTGCTGCGACGGCTGTTTGCAGAAGGAGCGTTTTCGCAAGCATTTGTGCCCATCCTGGGGCAGGTGCGCAAGGAACACGAGCAGGACAAGGTTCAGCAATTGCTGGACCGCGTCGCCCTGCTGCTGACCTTTGCTGTCATGCTGGTCACTGCCATTGGCATTGTTGCGGCCCCCTGGGTCGTCAGTGCCATGGCCAGCGGCCTGACTGCACCGGAGCGACAAACCGAATTTGGTGCCGCCATCACCATGACGCGCATGATGTTCCCCTACATCATCTGCATGTCGCTGGTGGCTTTTGCCTCTGCGGTACTCAACACCTGGAGCCGCTTTGCGGTTCCGGCCTTCACGCCCATCCTGCTGAATCTGTCCATGATCGGCGCCAGCCTGTTCCTGGCCCAGCACATGGAAACCCCCATTTACGCCCTGGCTGTTGGGGTGATGGTCGGTGGTCTTGCCCAATTGCTGGTGCAATGGGGCGCATTGGCCCGTTTGGGCCTATTGCCACGATTCTCGCTACGACTGGGGGAAGCGCGCCGCGACCCCATCGTGCAACGCATTCTCAAACAGATGCTGCCCGCCATTCTGGGCGTTTCTGTTGCGCAGATTTCCCTGCTGATCAATACCAATATCGCCACCTGGCTGCAGTCCGGCAGCGTGACCTGGCTGTCCTTTGCCGACCGTCTGATGGAATTTCCCACTGCCCTGCTGGGTGTGGCACTGGGCACGGTCTTGCTGCCCAAGCTGTCGGCTGCCCATGCAGGCAAGGACGACAAGAACTACAGCGGCTTGCTGGACTGGGGCCTGCGCCTGGTCCTGCTGCTGGGCCTGCCTGCTGCCCTGGGCATGGCCTTGCTGTCCGACGGCCTGGTCGCCACCCTGTTTCACTACGGTGCGTTTGCAGCCGCTGATGTTGCCCAGACCAAATTGGCAGTCGGTGCCTATTCGGTTGGCCTGGTGGGCCTGCTGGCCATCAAGATTCTGGCCCCCGGCTTTTACGCCCGCCAGGATATCCGCACCCCCGTACGCATCGCCATTGCCGTCCTGATCATTACCCAGCTCTTTAACCTGGTACTGGTGCCGACCTTTGCCCATGCCGGGCTGGCCTTGTCGATTGGCCTGGGTGCCACCGTCAATGCGCTGACCTTGCTGGTCATGCTGCGAAAGCGCGGGATTTACCAGCCTAATCATGACTGGTTACGTTTTTTCCTGAAGATTATTCCCGCCCTGGCTGCTCTGGCCGCCGTCCTCTTGCTCGCTGACCGTTATATCGACTGGATCAGCCTGGGAGCCACGCCCCTGCTGCGTGTGCTGTATCTGGGCGGCGTGTTGCTTGCCAGCGGCATTTCCTATTTCGGCATGTTGTTTATCGTAGGCATTCGCCCCTCTTACTTTACAAAGCGGGCTTAGTATCCTAGAATAATTGTCTTTGCCGATTAAACTTTAAAACTTAGGCTTTATTAAAAATGGCTAATTCCGCACAAGCACGCAAGCGCGCCCGCCAAGCAGTGGCTCGCAACAAACACAACGCCAGCATCCGTTCCATGCTGCGTACCGCTATCAAGCGCGTTCGCCAGGCTATCGAAGCCGGTGACAAAACCGCTGCTAACGAAGTATTCCGCAAAGCGACCAGCATCATTGATCGCGTTGCCGACAAGAACATCATTCACAAGAACAAGGCTGCCCGCCACAAGAGCCGCCTGTCTGCTGCTATCAAGGCCCTGGCCTGATTGCTGAAGATTTTTAATGGTTTAATCGGCTCTGGCCTAAAAACCAGTTAGAAAGGGGGTGCTTAGCACCCCTTTTTTATTAGCCACAAAACCATTGCCTGAACATGCAGGCCAATCATGCTAAGTTATGGATTTGCTTTTTCATTAGCGAGTCCCCATGACACGTCCCATCGTGCTGCAACTGGCATCTTTGGCCCAGCACCCTTCTTTTGACGAAATCGACCGTCATTTCGAGCGCATTGTCCTCCAGGACCTGAACCAGCTCTCTGCCCAGCAGATCGAACGCGTACAGGTACTCCTGACCAGCGCTGTCACTGCTACCCCCGCATCCTTGATGGACCGCCTGCCCGCTTTGAAAGCGATTTGCAGCGTAGGGGTAGGCTACGACTCCATCGACGTACAGGCCGCCAAACAGCGCGGCATACAGGTCAGCACCACTCCGGATGTTCTGAACGATTGCGTGGCTGATATGGCCTGGGCCTTGATGCTGGATGCGGCTCGCCGTGTGACGGAATCGGATCGCTACGTGCGTGCAGGCCTGTGGGACAGACCCAATGGTTTCGGGCTGGGGGCACGGGTCAGCGGCAAGAAGCTGGGCATTGTGGGCCTGGGACGCATTGGCCAGACCATTGCCCGCCGCGCCAGTGGCTTTGATATGGAACTGCGCTATCACAACCGCCGTCCACGTCACGATGTGCCCTGGCACTACGAGCCTTCCCTGATCGAACTGGCCCATTGGGCAGACATCATGGTAATCGCGGCCGTCGGTGGCGACGAAACACGAGGGCTGATCAATATAGACGTGCTGAACGCCTTGGGTCCCAAAGGGATTCTGGTCAATATCGCCCGTGGCAGCGTAGTGGATGAAAGCGCACTGATTGCCGCTCTGCAGGAAGGACGGCTGGGCTCTGCCGGGCTGGATGTATTCGAAAATGAACCCCAGGTGCCCCAGGCCTTGCGCGATCTGAATCAGGTCGTTCTGGCACCGCACACGGCCAGTGCCACGCACGAGACACGCGAAGCCATGCTCTCGCTGACGCTGGAAAATGTATTGCAGTATCACAAGACCGGCAAAGTGCTCACGCCGCTTACCGTATAAAAAACAAGTCGCCTACCGTTTTAGCGGTGGCGACTTATTGAATGCGCTGTCTGAATCAGGAATCGACAGGGTCCATATTGTCGGGATCAATGCCGCTGGTTTTTAAATTATTATCATCGGCAAAGCCACAGACGAATTTCCAGGCCAAAGGTTCAAGCTCTCGCAGGCGCGCATCCACCACCACACATCGCACGCCGTCAATCAATCGCGGCACCACATAGGGCGAATAAGTCAGATGACCACCCATCGCCCCAGCGGGACGAAACTGGGACATTACACCGGCCAAGCGTTCTGCCCAATCACTGGGACGAAAGCGCTGATCCTGCCGGGTCACACCATGGATTACAAGTTGCTTCACTGGCTCTGTCATAACAATTAATCGCTAATCGTGCAGTTCAGGTATGCTGCACCTTTTCCTTTCTCGCCACGCATTGTATCCGATCGCGGCCACGCAAAGCCCGGGATTCAATAAATTAGCCGCTTGACAATTTATTGCTAATCATTACTTTGCCCTCTCGCTTTATTCCAAAACCAAACGGTTTCCCCTTCCCCGCCACAGGCCGGCTTTGCTCTTAATAGCCGGACAGGTTAAGATGGCTTTCTTTATCCGCAGGATTTTTTTATGGATGCCATCGTGCAAGCAGGACCGCTTCGGCACTTTCTGCAATTTCGCGACTTTTCTCACGACGAAATTTTATATGTGCTGGAACGCGCACGCCTGATCAAAGACAAGTTCAAACGCTATCAGCCGCACCACACATTGCACGACCGCACCCTGGCGATGGTTTTTGAAAAAGCCAGCACCCGTACCCGTGTTTCGTTTGAAGCCGGTATGTATCAGCTGGGCGGCTCGGTCATTCACCTGACCACCACCGACTCGCAGCTGGGCCGCTCCGAACCTATCGAAGATACCGCCCGCGTGGTTTCGCGCATGGTCGATATCGTCATGATTCGTACCTTCGAGCAAACCCGTCTGGAGCGCTTTGCCTCCCACTCGCGGGTGCCGGTCATCAATGGCCTGACCAACGAATTCCACCCTTGCCAGATTCTGGCCGACATCTTCACCTTTATCGAACACCGTGGCGATATCAAGGGCAAGACCGTGGCCTGGATTGGTGACGCCAACAATATGGCCTACACCTGGCTGCAAGCGGCGGAAATCCTGGGCTTCACCCTGCATGTGTCGGCCCCTAACGGCTACCACCTGGAGTCGGATCGCACCGGCAACCCGGATTCCAGCATTCTGCGCGAATTCGACGACCCACTGGAAGCCTGCAAGGGCGCGCACCTGGTCACCACCGACGTGTGGACCAGCATGGGTTACGAAGACGAAAACGAAGAGCGTCGCAAAGCCTTTGCTGACTGGTGTGTGGATCAGGAAATGATGGATGTGGCCGACCCAGAAGCCATCTTCATGCACTGCCTGCCCGCTCACCGTGGCGAGGAAGTAACCGGCGAAGTCATTGACGGCCCACAAAGCGTGGTCTGGGACGAAGCCGAGAACCGCTTGCACGTACAGAAAGCATTGATGGAGTTCCTGATTCTGGGGCGTCTGGAAGCCTGAGTGCTTCTACCCGGAGCAGATTTTGCTCAATGACATAAAAAGGGGATACGTCGTATCCCCTTTTTAATACCGGATCGCTTCACATGCCTATCCAAATGTGATTCACATAATCCCTTTGAATATACGTTCCAAACTGGCGTACTGCTGATCCTTTAACCGCCAAACTCAAGTCCTCAAAGCGTCAGGCAATGCGATAAGCAATCTCAAGCAACACCGCCCACATCAACACCAGATTCGCTTTACTCCTGGATTTCCAAACCCGCCAAACGATAGCCAACCTGCAACTCAGTCAGCAGATACTTGGGTTGTGCCGCATCCTCTTCCAGCTTTTGGCGCAGCTGCATCATGTACACCCGCAGATAATGAGGCCGATCGGAATACGCCGCTCCCCAGGTTTCATGCAGCAAATGTTGGTGCGTCAGCACCTTGCCATGCCCCCGAATCAAGGCCGTCAGCAAACGAAACTCGATCGGTGTCAAATGCACCGCCTCCCCGTCCCGCGTGACCTCATGGGAGGCCAGATCCACCTGCACGTTCCCGAAGCGAACCCGCGAAGAAGCCGCCTGAACATTCGGAACCAGCTGAGAGCGCCGTAACAAGGCCCGGATCCGGGCCAGCAGCTCCGGTACGCCAAAGGGCTTGACCAGATAATCGTCCGCCCCGGCATTCAAGGCTGCTACTTTTTCTTCCTCTCGCTCACGCGCCGACAGCACCAGAATGGGCGAATACACCCAGCTGCGCAGATCACGAATCAAGTCCTTGCCATCCCCGTCGGGCAGGCCCAAATCCACAATCATCAAATCAGGGCGACGGGTTGCCGCATCCATGCGCGCCTGCGCCAGCGTGCTGGCCTCGATCACGGACATGCCTTCCTGCTCCAAGGCAATTCGCACAAAACGACGAATATTGGATTCGTCCTCCACGATCAGTATCTGGGCTTTGTTCATGTCAGTAGCTCGTCACCATCCATACGGGGAGCCGCTTTCCAGGGCAGGCGAATCTCGAAGATCACGCCATGGGGCATACGCGGCTTGGCGCTGATCGTACCACCATGTGCGGCAATAATCGTGCGGCACAGGCCCAGCCCCAAGCCCACACCTGCCACAGAGGACTCTTTCTGCCCCCGGGTAAACGTATCGAACAAGCGCTCGGGATCACCGGGCGGCAAGCCTGGCCCGTCATCGCTGATCATTAAATACATGGACTGACCAGAACACAGGCCGCGCAGGGAAATCGTACTGGTGACGGGCGTATATTTGGCGGCGTTATCCAGCAGATTCGTCACCACTCGCTCCAGCAAGACACCATCCACCTCGACCAAAGGCAGGTCGGCCGCAAACTCGGTCACGACCTTGCGAGGCTGCAAAGCCGCTGAGCAACGGGCAACGGCAATCCCCACAATCTCGCCCAGGGCATGCCATTCCTTATGCAACTTCACCCCTTCGCTTTGCATACGCGCCAGATCCAGCAGGTTGGATACCTGGCGCCGTAATTCGTCCGATTCAATACGGATCGATCGGGCAATATCCGTGCGCTCGGTTTCGCTCAAGCCTTTGGGCTGCTCCAGCGTTTCTGCCAGGCCTCGAATCACGGTCAAGGGAGTGCGTAAATCGTGCGAGACAGCGGACAACAAGGTATTGCGCATTTTCTCCCCCTCCATGCGCAACACCGTATCCTGGGCGATTTCCACATAATGAATCCGCTCCAGAGCTTGGGCCAAGATAAAGCAACAAGCATCCAGCAAGCGCCGTCCATCCGGTGTCCTCAAGGAAGCGGCTCCGCCGGACTGCACCACCAAGACCCCACGCGGGGCCATGGGGCCTTTCAAGGGCAGATACAGGGCACTGGCACCGCTCAGGGTTTCAGTGCCATTACCGGCGGCTTCCATATGGTCAAACACCCACTGCGCCACCGATAGCTCCACAAAGCCTGTATGACGAGTCGTCACCAACTGGTTTTGCTGATCCGGCACCACCAGCACCACCTGCATCTCGAACAAAGGTTCCAGCGTATCGCGGCAGACCGCCAGGACTTGTTCCAGGGCCAAGGCTCCGGCCAAGTCCCGGCTGACACGAGTCAATGCCGCAGCACGGCGTTCACCATCACGGGCAGCCCTGGCTTCGGCCTGCAGCTTGGCAGCCAGTTGGCCAATAATCAGCGCCACTCCCAGCATGACGCCGAAGGTAAAGACATATTGGGTATCCGTTACCGAGAAGGAATAGCGCGGCTCGACAAAAAAGAAGTCGAAAAACGCCACTGATAGCAAAGAAGCCCATACCCCCGCCAGTCGTCCCAAACGCAGGGCAATAAAGACCACAGTGATCAGGAACAGCATGATCACGTTGGAGAGCTCGAAAAAGGGCAAGAGCTTCTCGGCCAGCAAGGTGGTCACAACACAAATAATGGACGCAAGCGACAAGGCCTTGCCCTGCGCCATGGGCTGTTCCAGTTCCAACGGTCGTATAGGCCGCTGTACCGTATCCATACGCAGCAGCAACAAACCGATTTCGGGATTGCTGCGTGCCAGGCGCTCGGACAGGCTGCTGCGCCAGGGCCCGATAGACCGCGCTGAGGAGTTTCCTAAAATCAGCTTGGTCGCATTGCGCTGACGGGCATAAGCCAGAATCGTATGCGCCACATCCTGCCCGGCAATATTGGCAAACTCGGCTCCGGCATGCTGAGCACTGGCCGCCAAGCGCACCAGTGCTTCCTGCGCCTTGATCTGCCCGCTTTCCTGCGGCGTATCCACATGCAGCACAATCCAGGGCGTCTGCAATTGCTGGGCCAAACGCGCCCCCTCCCGAATCAGAGCTTCCTGGGCGCTATCGGCACTGACGCATACCATCAGTAACTCACGTGTCGGCCAAACTGTCCGTATCGCATGGGAGATCCGATACACATGCACGTCCGCATTGACCCGATCCGCCACCCGGCGCAAAGCCAACTCACGCAGAGCAATCAGATTGCCGCGACGAAAGAAGTTCTGACGCGCATGGGCCACCGAGTCGGCCAGATACACCTTGCCCGCACTCAGACGAGACAAGAGATCATCCGGCGGCAGATCCACCAGCAAGACATCGGCCGCCCGATCAAAAATCCGGTCTGGCACCGTCTCCCGGACCCGTACCCCAATAATGCCGCCCACCACCTCATTCAGGCTGTCCAGATGCTGCACATTGAGCGCGGTATACACGTCAATGCCCGCATCCAGCAATTCCTCCACATCCTGCCAGCGCTTGGCGTGTCGACTGCCTTCAATATTGGAGTGCGCCAGCTCGTCCACCAGCAGCAGCTGATAACCCGAGGCCAAGGCGGCATCCAGATCAAACTCCGTCACCACCCGCCCCTGACGTTGATACTCCTTGCGGGGCAGCACGGGCAAACCGTCAATCAGAGCCTGGGTTTCCTGGCGACCATGGGTTTCCACAATCCCGATAGCCACGGACACGCCCTCGGACTGGCGTTGATGCGCCTCCTTGAGCATGGCGTAGGTTTTCCCTACGCCCGCACAAGCGCCGAAGAAAATCTTGAGCTGCCCGCGACGAGGCTGGTGCGGATCCTCGCCAATCACCTGCAGCAGCTCATCCGGGTCCGGCCTATCCTCAAGTGACATGAATCTGCGCACTCCATCCAGAAAATTGCTATTGATCTTACGCTCTTATCCAAAAAACGGCGTCAGCAGCAGATCAATCAGCTTGATGCCTATGAAAGGTGCGATCACCCCCCCCAAGCCGTAAATCAGCAAGTTGCGTTTCAGCAAACGGCTGGCCGGTTCGGCCCGATACTTCACGCCCCGCAAGGCCAAGGGAATCAGGGCAATGATGATCAAGGCATTGAAAATGACTGCCGACAGGATGGCGCTAGCCGGACTATGCAGCTGCATCACATTCAAGGCACCCAAAGCAGGATACGTGACCACAAAAGCCGCAGGAATAATCGCAAAGTACTTGGCCAGATCATTGGCGATACTGAAGGTGGTCAGGGCACCGCGTGTCATGATCATCTGCTTGCCCACTTCCACCACACGCAGGAGCTTGGTGGGGTTACTGTCCAGATCCACCATATTGCCGGCTTCTTTGGCCGCCTGGGTGCCGCTGTTCATGGCCACGGCCACATCGGCCTGCGCCAGAGCAGGCGCATCATTCGTGCCGTCGCCAGTCATGGCAACCAGGCGTCCTTCATCCTGATAGCGCCGAATCAATTGCAGCTTGTCCTCGGGCGTGGCTTCGGCCAGATAATCATCCACCCCGGCTTCGGCCGCAATGGCAGCGGCGGTCAGCTTGTTGTCCCCGGTAATCATGACAGTCTTGATGCCCATGGCGCGCAACTCGGCAAAGCGCTCCTTGATACCGCCTTTGACGATATCCTTGAGCTCCACCACGCCCAGCACCTTATTACCTTCAGTGACGACCAGCGGTGTGCTGCCCCGGCGGGCGACCTCATTGACCAAGGTGTCCAGTTCGCGAGGAAATACGCCACCCAGGGACTCGATATGGGAGCGCATGGTATTTGCCGCCCCTTTTCGAATCTGACGACCATCGATATCAATGCCGCTCATGCGTGTATGGGCGCTAAAGGCAATGGTCTGCGCACCTTGCAATTCACGACCACGCAAATTGAAAAGCTGCTTGGCCAGCACCACAATGGAGCGTCCTTCGGGGGTCTCGTCCGCCAACGATGCCAATTGGGCCGCGTCTGCCAAGGCTTGCTCCGATACCTGCGGCGCGGGCAAAAAGGCCGAGGCCTCCCGATTACCCAGCGTAATGGTGCCTGTCTTGTCCAGCAGCAGAACATCCACGTCTCCCGCCGCCTCGATAGCGCGGCCCGAGCTGGCCAGCACATTGGCTTTCATCATGCGGCTCATCCCGGCGACACCTACCGCCGACAGCAAGGCACCGATGGTAGTCGGAATCAGACACACCAACAGAGCAATCAAGGCGGTAATCGTAACGGGCGAACCTTGGCCGGTCAGCACCGTCGCAAAGCTGGAGAAAGGCAGCAAGGTCACGCACACCAGCAGAAAGATCAGCGTCAGGGCAACCAGCAAGATATTCAAGGCAATCTCGTTTGGCGTCTTGCCACGCTTGGCGCCCTCCACCATCGCAATCATGCGATCCAGAAAAGCCTCACCCGGTTTGGCGGTGACCCGCATCACGATCCAGTCGGACAGAACACGGGTTCCCCCCGTAACGGAACAAAAGTCGCCCCCCGATTCCCGGATAACCGGCGCCGATTCACCCGTAATGGCGGACTCGTCTACCGACGCTGCCCCCTGCAGAACTTCGCCATCAGCCGGAATAATCTGGCCCGCCTCAACCAGCACATAGGCACCGGGCAGCAGTTCGTCGCTGGGGACAGGCCAGGCGCGGCTATCACGGGCGGGGTCTTTCAGAACCTTGGCCATGACCCGCTTGCGCGTAGAACGCAGCGCATCAGCCTGAGCTTTACCACGGCCTTCTGCCACGGCTTCGGCCGCATTGGCAAACAGGACTGTAAACCACAACCAGGCTGCAATAGACCAGATAAATCCAGCGGGGGCCTCACCCTGCCCCATCAAGGCCTGAACGCCCAGCAAGCTGGTGACGATACTGCCCAGATACACCACACACATCACCGGGTTCTTGAACTGCACCCGAGGCGACAATTTCTTGAAGGCTTCCTTGCACACCGTGCCCCAGGGTACGGCCTGAAATGCCGTCGAACGCTCGGCCTCTTGCGGGGCTTTCAGATCAGTAATAGACATAATGACACCTGCTCCTAACGCACTGCGGGCTGGGCACGCTTGGCCATGTCCAGCGCCAGATTAAGCTCCAAGACCTGCACGCGTGGCTCGCCCAGCACACCTAATTGACGAGCACTGGTATAGCGATCAATCAGGGCCTGGACCTGAGCCAGCGGCATACCGCGCACTTTGGCGATACGGGCGGCCTGCAAACGGGCGTTGGCCACCGAAATATGCGGGTCCAAACCCGATGCCGACGCTGTGACAGCATCTACAGGCACAGGAGCATCCTCTGCCAAACCGTTCATCAGGCGATATGCCTTGCTGCGTTCTGCCACAGCCTCCAGCAAACTTTTGCTTAGTACCCCCTGATTGCTGGCCCCACTGGCCGCCGCGTTATAGGGCTGCGCAATGCTCTTGGAAGGGTCAGCCGGATCGGCTCCCAACGTCGCGCTGGGACGCCCATGGAAATACTCGGGCTGACTGAAGTACTGACCAATCTGGCGCGAACCCACGAGTTGCCCGTCCCGCTGAATCAGGCTGCCCTTTGCCTGCTGCGGGAACAAGGCGGTGCCAATAAAGGTCGTGGCCAACGGGTAGGCAATGCCCGTCAACAGCATAAAAAACACGGCAGACAGCAGCACGGGACGCAACAAGCTTTTCATCGTCGGTGCCGCCGGTGTCGAAACTATAAATTGATGGGTAGACATGACAGTCAATCCTCAAAAAGTAATGCCATCGAGCATCAACAGGTGCTCCACAATCGGGCCCAGCGCCAGTGCAGGCAGGAAAGTCAGCCCGCCCACCACCAGGACCACGAAAATCAACAGGCCGGTGAACAAGGGGGTGGCCGTCGACAAGGTGCCTGGACCCGCAGGAACTGCTTTCTTGGCAGCCAGCGCACCGGCCAAAGCCAGCAAGGGCAACAAGGTCAGATAACGCCCAACCAGCATCGCCAGCCCTATCGTTATATTGAAGAAAGGTGTGTTCGCGTTGAAACCTGCAAAGGCGGAGCCGTTATTGGCCGTACCCGAGGTATAGGCGTACAGCACTTCGCTGAAACCATGCGGCCCCATATTGGACAGACTGTCCATGGTGGATGGCAGCACGCTGGCCAAGGCCGTAAAGCCCAGAATGCTGAAAGCATGCGCCAGCATGGCCAGCATCACGTACTTCATCTCCCGCGCCTCGATCTTCTTGCCCAGAAACTCCGGGCTGCGCCCTATCATCATGCCCACCAGAAACACCGTCAGAATGGCGTAGCTGACCAGGCTGATAAAGCCCACGCCTATCCCGCCAAACACGTTGTTCAGCATCATTTGGGCAATCGGCACCAGGCCACCCAAAGGCGTCAGCGAGGAGTGCATGGCATCGACCGAGCCGGTAGTCGCAGCCGTAGTCACGGTGGCAAACAAGCTGCTTTGCGCCACACCGAAGCGCAGTTCCTTGCCTTCCAGATTGCCACCGCCCATCGTGCTGCTTTGGGTCTGGTCCACACCCAGGGAAGTCAGCAAAGGATTGCCTGCCTGTTCAGCGCTATAAATCAGGGACAGAAAACCGATGAACATCACCAGGAAGGCCGCAAAGAAAGCCCAACCCTGGCGACGACGAGCCAGCATGGAGCCAAAGGCGTAAGTCAGGGCCGAGGGCACCAGCAACATGCTGAGCATATGCACGGTATTAGTCAGCGGCGTAGGGTTTTCAAATGGATGAGCCGCGTTCATACCAAAGAAGCCGCCCCCATTAGTCCCCACATGCTTGATGCTTTCAAGGCTGGCTACTGGCCCCAGAATTATCTGCTGCTTGAGCCCTTCCAGCGTATTGACCACGACATCCGAGCTCAGTGTCTGTGGCATACCCTGCCAGATATACAGCAAGGCCAGCAGGAAGCTGCACGGCAAGAGCAAGCGATACAAGGAGCGGGTGAAATCCACCCAGTAGTTGCCAATATCCGCCGAGCTTTTACGGCTTAAGCCACGGATGAAACCTCCTGCCGCTGCCAGACCCGTTGTGGCACTGATCATCATCAGAAAGGTGATGGCCGCCATTTGGGAAAAATTGGACAGACTGGATTCACCCGAGTACGCCTGCCAATTGGTATTGGTCGTAAAAGACACAGCGGTATTGAAGGCCAGGTCAGGCGTTTGCGCGGCGCGCTGCAGGCTGTCGCCGGGAATCCAGCCCTGCACCCGCAAAAGAATATATCCCAGAAGCAACATGGCGGCATTGCTCAACAAGAGCGCCAGACCATATCGCTTCCAGGACATTTTCTCTTCAGGATTCACGCCCAGCAGCCGATACGTGCCACGTTCGATCAGGCTGTGATTGGGGCTACTGAAAAAATGGGCAATCCATTTACCCACCACCACTAACAAGACCGTAGAGACGGCCAGAATAACTAGAAACTGCATCAGATCGTCCAGCATGACAGCTCCTCTTACAGCTTCTCAAGACCAAGAACCAATCCGGTCGCCATCGCAAAGAACGCGAACAGCACCGCTAAAAATAGAAAATCACTCATATGCACACCTGTTCCCACAATGAACACTTGCTGGCCTGAACTTAGAATTTTTCGGCCTTGAGCAAGGCATAGAACAAATAGATAAACAGCCCCAGAGAAATCCCTCCTGCCAGAACCGTAAAAAAGGACGCACTCATCCCGAACTCCTGATCAATGCTGACTTGCAGCAGACAGAGAAAGTCTAGGAGTGGCGGCATAAATTCAGAACAGTGTTTACTGGCCCGCGTATAAAGACGGCATATGGATTTGGGCCAGGGCGACACCGGCACGCTCCAGCAACTGATCTGTCCAGCGTTGATAAGTCTGTCTGGCAATAAGGTGCAAAGTGCTCAGGTGCTGATCCAGGCCCAACAAGATATGTTCTGCATCCTGGGCTGCCGGACCGTATACCTGCTCCAACTCGCAGCGGCCGTAATCACACCACTGACGGATGCTGTCGGCAGTCACTTCCAGGTGGCCTTGAAAGGCCCAATGCGGGCCCAGGCAGAAACCTTTATTCAGACAATGAGGGCCGTATAAAGTCCGGCTTGCCCCCGAGGGAATCTGGAAGGTGTCGTAATGCCAGTTGAACAGCATGGCACGCCTGGGCAGGCCCATGACACGCCGGGCGTAGGGACTGCTCCAGACCTGGCCCCAGCCTATGTTCGGATACGGATTGCGCTGCACGCGGGCTCCCAGGGAGCGCGCCAGCAGTTGCGCCCCGAAACAATGGCCCAGAACCGGGACATGACGCTGAACCGCATCCTGCAACAATGCATGCTCCTGCTCTATCCAGGGCAAAAGATCATTGACACTGCGATCACTGCCCAGCACCACCACCCCGCTGTAATCACGAGCCGACACGGGCGCCCGGCCATCCAGCGGCGACATGCACAAGTGATAGGGCAGACCGTGGCTCTCCAGATGATCCAGCAGCACCCCCGGCCCTTGCGTGACCTCGTGCTGCAAAACAAGAATGGGTTTCATGAGATGAAAGCCTGACCGCGCAGGCCTGTTGTTCAGGAGAACTCACTGTAGAACTGGTCGTATCAAGACCAGGATCTGTTTGCGATCAGGCTCGTATAAGTGGCATCAAGGTGGTTCCTGCAGCACACAAAAAAACCAAGACCGTCATTTGCCTGACATATGCCTTTGCTCAAATGTAATCGTTTTCATTTTGACGGCTGGGTATCATGGCCAACGTAGGAATACTGGATGTCGCCAGAGCAGCACAGGTGTCGGTTGCGACGGTATCGCGCGTGCTCAATGAGCCGGAAAAGGTGGGTGAAAAAACCCGCCTGCGCGTGCAAGCCGCGATCGACGCACTGGCCTATGAGCCCAATGCCTCGGCACGCAGTCTGCGCAGCCAGCGCAGCCGAGTCATCGGCGTGGTCTTGCCGACCTTGCTCAACCCCGTCTTTGCCGAGTGCCTGAAGGGCATCGCCGATACCGCAGCCCGCGGCGGCTATGCCATCCTGCCCTTCTTTACCGACTACCACCTGGAACGTGAATCCCAGGCAGTGGCCTTGCTCCTGGCCAGCAATGTGGAAGGCATTGTGCTGGTGGTCTCCAACCCGGCTCACTCTCCTGCTTTAGTTCGGCTGAGCAAGACACGCTGTCCCTACGTACTGGCGTACAACCTGCATCCCGAGCATCCTTGCGTCACCGTCAACGGCGAGCAGGCCATGATTGAATTGATCGGCCACTTGGCAAGGCAAGGCCATCGCCGCATTGCCATGGTAAGCGGTCATCTGCACGTTTCTGATCGCGCCCAGCAACGCAGCCGTGGCTATCTGAAAGGAATGGACAAGGCTGGCCTGGTGCCCATGCCACTGCTGGAAGTGCCTTTCATGGATCAAGGAGAGCAAGGGCAAGCACCGTCTTCTGAAGACGTGCATCTTGCCAGCGTCGCCCGACTCTTGCGCCAACCAGAACGCCCCACAGCCATGATTGGTTCCAACGATCTGATTGCCATTCGCTGTCTGCGCACGGCGCAGCAGATTGGCCTGCAGGTTCCCAACGATATAAGCGTGATCGGCTTTGACGGCATCGCCCTGGGCGCTGAACTGTTTCCACGCCCGGCCACCATCGCACAGCCCAATGAAGAAATTGGTCGCCAGTGCATCAACCTGCTGCTGGAGGCGGTAGCCCAGCAGAAAACAGTTCCCGCGCAGGCCTCGGTTCTGCTGCCCTACACCTTCAACCCGGGCGAGTCCTGCGCCCCTGCCCCTTGTTCACCACGGGCGCATCCAGGATGAAGCCCCTTTCCTCTGCGGGACCCGCTCCCGCCCCCCTGCGTTCAAGCCAATCCCGGCTTTTGCCTGACACCACTTATTGACTGGAGTGATCGACCATGAAACATATGCTGAGCACATTGGCTTGCCGCCTGGCACTGCCCCTGGCCCTGATGACAGTGGGAAGCGCGGCTGCCGCGCAAACCGCCATTTGCTACAACTGTCCACCTGAATGGGCCGACTGGGCGAGCCAGATCGAGGCCATCAAGGCGCACACCGGCATTACCGTCCCACCCGATAACAAGAACTCCGGCCAGTCCCTGGCCCAGCTGGTTGCCGAGTCCGCCAATCCGGTCGCCGATGTGACCTATCTGGGCATCACCTTTGCCATTCAGGCCCAGAAAGAAGGCGTGACCCAGGCCTACAAACCCCAGGGCTGGGAGCAGATTCCCGAAGGCTTGAAAGACCCGCAAGGCCATTGGTTTGCAATCCACTCCGGCACCATGGGCATCATGGTAAACAAGTCGGCCCTGGGCAATGTGCCTGTGCCTGCCTCCTGGAACGACCTGCTCAAGCCCGAATACAAAGGCCTGGTCGGGTATCTGGACCCCTCTTCCGCCTTTGTGGGTTATGTGGGTGCCGTTGCCATCAACGAAGCCCTGGGCGGCAATATGGACAACTTTGATCCCGCCATCAACTGGTTCAAGGCCCTGCAAAAGAACAATCCCATCGTTCCCAAGCAAACCGCCTACGCCCGCCTGATTTCCGGCGAAATTCCTATCTTGCTGGACTATGACTTCAGCGCCTACCGCGCTCAGTACAAGGATGGCGAGGACGTCGCTTTCGTGATCCCCCAGGAAGGCACGATTGTGGTGCCGTATGTGATGTCCCTGGTCAACAAGGCTCCACACACCGAACAGGGACGCAAGGTGCTGGATTTTGTGCTGTCCGAGCAAGGGCAGTCCATCTGGGCCAATGCTTTCCTGCGCCCGGTTCGCAGCAGCGCCGTCAGCAAGGAAGCCCAGTCGCGCTTCCTGCCGGACAGCGAATACGCGCGTGCCAAGGCCATTGACTATGACCGCATGGCACAGGGTCAGAAACCCTTTGCCGAGCGTTATCTGGCAGAGGTCCGCTAAGCGGTCCATGTGGAGTTAGCCTATGCAACGTAAATACCTGCTGCCCTTGTGCTCGGCCCCTGCCGTCGCTTTCTTTGCCGCATTCTGGCTCTTGCCCGCGGTACAGCTTCTGGCCCTGCCCGCACAAGAAGGCATGCACACCTACTGGGTCGTGCTGACATCAGGGCGGTACTTGCAGGCCTTGCTGCAAACGCTGCTCCTGTCCGCCATCGTGACCTTGGCCACCTTGGTGCTGGGTGCCATGGTCGGCATCGTGATGGCTCGCTATCGCGTGCCGGCCAAGCGCCTGCTGCTCTCCCTGATGACGCTGCCCCTGTCCTTTCCTGGCGTCATCGTGGGCTTTTTCATTATCTTGCTGGGCGGTCGGCAAGGGCTGCTGGCCCAGATCGGCCAGGATCTGGGACTGGGGCGAGTGACCTTTGCCTACGGCCTGCTGGGTTTGTTTCTGGCCTATCTGTACTTTTCCCTGCCCCGCGCCATTGCTACTTACACCGCAGCCGCCGAATCCATAGACCGCAATCTGGAGGAAGCCGCGCGCTCCTGTGGAGCCACACGCTGGGACATTGCCAGAGATGTCTGGATACCGGAACTGGCCCCCACGTCCCTGTCTTGTGGTGCCATTGTTTTTGCCACCTCCATGGGCGCTTTCGGTACGGCGTTCACCCTGTCCAGCCGCTACGAAGTGCTGCCTATCACGATTTATAACGAATTTACCAACTATGCGAATTTCACCCTGGCGGCCAGCTTGTCCATTTCCCTGGGGCTGCTGACATGGTTTACCTTGTGGCTGGCCCGGCGTCTGGTCCGCGATCCCTCGGTCGTTATTTGAGGGCACCATGAAACTGAAAACGGCTTCAAATCCCCATCGCCCTGCCCCCTTGCTTCTGGCTGTCACCGGACTGACCGTCCTATTCCTGCTCGGCCCCATTCTGGTTTCCGTGCTGGCCGGGCTGGTCAACAATTATCGTATCGGACTGAAAAGTGGTCTGACCCTGAAATGGGTGGAGCAAGTCTGGGCCAACTATGGCGGCACAGTCTGGCTATCCCTGCAGCTGGCGCTGCTTTGTGTTCTGGCTGTCATTGTGCTGGGCGTCCCCTGTGCCTATGCCCTGGCACGCAGCCGCTCCCGTCTGGCGCGCAGCTTTGAAGAACTGTTGACCTTGCCAGTGGCGGTACCCGGCATGGCCTCGGCCCTGGCCCTGCTGCTGGCCTATGGCTCCTTGCAAGGCTTTCGTCAAAGCTTCTGGTTCATTCTGGTGGGCCACATTGTGTTCACCCTGCCCTTTATGGTGCGTACGACCACAGCAGCTCTGCAAAAACGCAGCCTGATCGACCTTGAAGAAGCGGCCCGCTCGCTGGGAGCCAGCTTTACGCAAATCTTTTTCGGCATCCTGCTGCCGGCCATCCTGCCTGCGATTGTGGCTGGCAGCCTGATGGTCTTCACCTTGTCGCTGGGCGAGTTCAACCTGACCTGGATGCTGCATACGCCACTGACCCGCACCTTGCCCGTGGGGCTGGCCGATAGCTATGCGTCCATGCGTATCGAGGTGGGCTCGGCCTATACGCTGATTTTCATGCTCGTCATCTTGCCCGTGCTGTGGGGGCTGCAGACCTTGGCGCGCTTGCTGGAGAAACACTATGGAAAATAAACACGTACCGGTGCGTATCGAACACTGCGCCAAAACCTATGCCGATGGCACACGGGGTTTACATCCCAGCACCCTGGACATCGCCCCCGGTGAAGTCATGGCTTTGCTGGGGCCCTCGGGCTGCGGCAAGACCACCTTGCTGCGACTGATCGCCGGCCTGGAAATGCCCGATGCCGGCAGCCGCATTCTGTTCGACGGCCAGGACGTCACTCATCTGCCGATTGAAAAGCGTGAGGTCGGCATGGTGTTTCAACATTACGCCCTGTTCCCGAACATGACAGTGGAAGCCAATATCGGCTATGGCCCGAAGATCAAGGGAATGGATCTGGCCGCACGCCAAAAACTGGTGGGTGAGCTGGTCGATCTGATGCGCTTGAATGGTCTGGAAAAACGCCAGCCCTCCGCCTTGTCGGGTGGGCAACGACAACGAGTTGCCATCGCACGTGCCATTGCCAATCAACCCCGCGTTCTGCTGCTGGACGAGCCGCTGGCCGCCCTGGATGCCAAGCTGAAAGTCTCCTTGCGCGACGAGCTGGCCGAGCTACTGCGACGCCTGCGTATCACGGCCATTCATGTGACCCACGATCAGCAGGAAGCGTTTGCCATTGCCGACCGTCTGGCCGTCATGCACGAAGGCCGCATCATTCAGATTGGCGATGGCGAAAGCCTGTACCGCCATCCGGCCCACCCTTTTGTCGCTACCTTCCTCGGGCGGGTCAACGTCCTGCAACGCAGCGAACAAAGCCTGCTCAATAACGAAATCCGTCTGGCAGACCTGAGCCTGACTTGCCCCGAGACCTTGCGCGGGGCGCAGGAGTTGCTGGTTCGCCCGGAAGACATCAGCGTTTGCATGGATACACCCAGCGGCTGGGCACGTGCCAAAGTGCGACAACGCAGTTTTATGGGAGGACGAGTGCAACTGACCCTGGACGTGGACGGACAAGCCCCTCTGACTGCCGAGGTAGACCGTGATCACGGAGCCGTCCTTGGCAGTACAGTGGGAATTCACATCAACCCCGGCAAGCTGATGCCCGGTACCGTGCCACTCTCTTAACGCAAGCGTATAACGATGCTGAAAACATTACTGATTCAAATGACGGACCCGCATATTCGGGAAGAAGGTCGGCTGGCTTATGGCCGTCTGAATACCGCACCCTATCTGCAGGACGCCATCGACCACGCTCTAGCCCTGCCACAGAAACCGGATGCCCTGGTGTTGACGGGCGATCTGACCGACTTTGGTCGACCACAGGAATATGCGCACTTGCGCCGCTTGCTGGCACCGCTGGGCCCCATCCCGGTGTATTTGTTGCCGGGCAACCATGATGACCGCCAGCAACTGCGCGAGAGCTTTCCCGAACATACCTATCTGGGTAAGGCCGGGCCCGTTTGCTACAGCGTGGATATTGGAGAGCTAAGACTGCTGGCCCTGGACAGTGCGGTATCGGGAGCCAGCGCGGGCAGTCTGGATCAGGAGCAGTTGGACTGGTTAAGTACCGAGTTGGCCCAACAGCCTGAGCGCCCCACCGTCATTGCCCTGCACCACCCTCCTTTCAACACCTTGATCGGTCACATGGACAAGATAGGCCTGCTGCAAGGAGCGGAACAACTGGAAGCGATTGTGCGCCGGCACAGCAATATCGAACGTGTGATCAGCGGGCATTTGCATCGCAATATCCAGATCCGTTTTGGCGGCACCATTGCCAGCACCGCCCCATCGGTGGCGCATCAAGTCTGTCTGGATCTGGCTGAAAATGCGGCATCGGCCTGGACACTGGAACCACCCGGCTATGCCGTTCATGCGCTGGACGGCCTTGGCCAGATCGTGACCCATACTGCCACCGTCGGCCAATTTGACGGCCCCTTCGCCTTCCATGAGCCAAGCGGGAAACTGATCGACTGATTGGATGCACGGCGTACACCAACTGCTGCTTGGCCTTGATGGTCTCGTCAAGCCAAGTTGCCAACAGGTTCCTCGTTGCTAGCTCAGGGCAGTAGCAAACACTGACAGCATTAAGCAAAGCCGTTCAAGAACGCTAGGCCCACCCAAAAAAACACCCCGATATCGGATTCAACCGATATCGGGGTGTTTTGATGCTGCTGCTTCAGATCAAGAGGGCTGCCCAGAGCCACCCCGATCTGCAAGCCATGTCTTACTTCTTGCTGTCTTTCAGCTGAGGCACAGCCGAACCAGCGGCAGGAGCCAACAAGCCAGCCTGGGTGTAGGTGAACAGCTTGTCGCGGGTGTCCACGATGTCCAGGTTACGCATGGTCAGCTGACCGATACGGTCGCGTGGCGAGAACATGCTGTCCACTTTTTCCATGCTCAGACGCTCGGCCTTGTAGGTCAGATTAGGCGAGACCGTGTCCAGGATGGAGTAGTCGTTACCGCGGCGCAGTTCCAGTGTCACTTCGCCAGTTACAGCACGAGCCACCCAGCGCTGGGCGGTTTCACGCAGCATGATGGCTTGTGGGTCAAACCAGCGGCCTTGGTACAGCAGACGGCCCAAACGCAGACCGTTGATGCGGTACTGTTCGATGGTGTCTTCGTTGTGGATGCCGGTAACCAGACGCTCGTAAGCGATGTGCAGCAAGGCCATGCCGGGGGCTTCGTAAATGCCACGGCTCTTGGCTTCGATGATACGGTTTTCGATCTGATCGCTCATGCCCAGACCATGACGGCCACCAATGCGGTTGGCTTCCAGCATCAGTTCCACGGGGTCTGAGAATTCCACGCCGTTCAGGGCAACAGGCTGACCTTCTTCAAAGCGCACACGCACTTCTTCAGCAGCCACGGCCACATCGTCACGCCAGAAAGCCACGCCCATGATGGGCTTGACGATATTGATGCCGGCGTTCAGATACTCCAGATCCTTGGCTTCGTGCGTGGCACCCAGCATGTTGGAGTCGGTAGAGTAGGCTTTTTCGGCCGACATCTTGTAGTCGAAACCGTTTTCCTGCATGTACTCGGACATCTCGGCACGGCCGCCCAGCTCGTCAATGAAGGTCTGGTCCAGCCAAGGCTTGTAAATCTTCAGTTCAGGGTTGGTCAACAGACCGTAGCGGTAGAAACGCTCGATGTCGTTGCCCTTGTAGGTGCTGCCGTCGCCCCAGATATGGACGTCGTCTTCTTTCATGGCGGCAACCAGCATGGTGCCGGTAACAGCACGGCCAATAGGCGTGGTGTTGAAGTAGGTTACGCCACCGGTGGTGATGTGAAAGGCGTTGCACTGCAAGGCGGCAATCCCTTCAGCCACCAGTTGCTGACGGCAATCCACCAGACGGGCCAGCGTGGCACCGTATTCCTTGGCCTTGCGAGGAATCGCATCGTAATCGGGTTCGTCAGGCTGACCCAGGTTCGCGGTGTATGCGTAAGGGATTGCGCCCTTGTTGCGCATCCACAAAAGTGCAGCGCTGGTGTCCAGGCCACCGGAAAAGGCAATGCCGACCTTCTGGCCGACTGGAAGAGATTCAAGGATGGTTGTCATTATCGCGTCAGTAGTGGTGTGCAAGTACAGTTCCGCCCGTAAGACTCTATAACAGAGCCGTGCCCGCGGCAGGATCAATATGTCATTATATCGTCTTGACCGACCCTGGACACCTTTGCGTAGCTGGATTTAATTACCCGATGAACTAGAACATCCATTTTTACCTGGAGACAAGCCATGCCCGAGACACACGCTCAACCCGCTATCAGCCGTTATCCCGTCCCTACCCTGGCCGAAATGCCCGAGGATATTCGCAGCCGTATTGAAGCCGTGCAGGAAAAATCCGGTTTTATTCCGAATGTGTTTCTGGCCCTGGCACACCGCCCTGACGAATTTCGCGCCTTTTTTGCCTATCACGACGCGCTGATGGAAAAGCCCAGTGGTTTGAGCCATGCAGACCGGGAAATGATTGTGGTGGCCACCTCTGCCGCCAACCAATGTCATTACTGCGTGATCGCCCACGGTGCCATCTTGCGCATCCGCGCCAAGAATCCGCTGGTGGCGGACCAGGTGGCCGTGAACTGGCGCAAGGCCGATATTCCGGCACGCCAAAAAGCCATGCTGAGCTTTGCCATGAAAGTCTCGCAAAACGCTCAGGAGATTGAAGACGCCGATTTCCAGGCTCTGCACGAGCACGGTTTCAGCGACGAGGACGCCTGGGATATTGCCGGTATCAGTGCCTTTTTTGGTCTGAGCAATCGCATGGCCAACTTCATGTCCATGCGCTGCAATGACGAGTTCTACATGCTGGGACGCGTTCCCCGCTAAGCATGATGCGTTACGCCCTGTTGTTTGCCGGGTGGATTTGTGTGGCGCTGGCGATTGCCGGCGCTGTTTTACCCTTGCTGCCTACCACGCCGTTTGTACTGCTGGCCGCGTGGTGCTTTTCCCGTAGCTCCCCCCGCTTCCATCAATGGCTGCTGGATCAGCGCCATCTGGGCCCATACCTGCGGAATTGGGAGAACGGCCAGGGCTTGACCCGTCAGGCCAAACGCCGGGCGCTAATCATGTTGTGGCTGTCGCTGGCCGTCTCGGCCTGGCTGACCAGTCACCTGGGCTGGTATCGACTGGGGCTCTTGATCCCAGGCATTTTCGCCACCCGCTATTTGCTGCGTGCCAAAACCCTGGATGACACTCCTTCCGAGCCTGTGCAAAAATAGCCTGCTTGAACCGATCCTGGCTTGACCCTTTTTGTTTGAAACACCATGTCCAATCCTGTCATCTTGCTGGCTGCCGCCTACATCACCAACTCTGAAGGCCAGATTCTCCTGGTCCGCAAGCGTGGCAGCGCCTATTACATGCAGGCAGGCGGCAAGCTGGAGGCAGGTGAAACGCCCTTGCAAGCCCTGCAACGCGAACTGGATGAAGAGCTGGGCCTGACAGCGGAAGAAACCGCCTCTGCCCGCTACGAAGCGTACTTTGAAAGCCCCGCCGCCAATGAACCTGGCCACATGGTTCATGCCCACGTTTTCACTTTGACGGTAAACCGGGAAATCCGGGCAGCCGCCGAGCTGGAAGAAGCGCGCTGGGTCAGCCCGCAGGAAATCCGTTCGCTGACGCTAGCCCCCTTGCTGGCTAATCACATTCTGCCGCGCCTGTGCGCCCAAGCCGCCGCCTGAGTGCCAGCCCGCACAAGACTTCCTTCCGCCTTGTGCCGTCCAAGCCACGAACCGCCTATTTTTTGGCATAATGTCGCCCTTGAGTCCCCTCTTGTGGGGACGCAGCTATTTGCCCGACCAGCCCGCAACGGCGGGCTTTCTTTATTGAGCGCTAATTTATGTCCTCTTTGCCCTGTCAAGGCGCAATCGTCACCTTTACCCTGCAGCAGCTGCGTGCCGCCACGCAAGCCGGGGGGATTTTAGGTGTGTCCATCAAAGGACAAGGCAATCATTTTTTTGTACAAGTGGCCACGCGTGCCGGTCAGGCCGTGCTGGTTACCGCCCGCAGTAAAGATCCGCGCAGTTTCAAAAGCCCCTTGCAGGCCATGGTTCTGCTCAAGCAAGTGGGTATCGTCACAGGCCAGTTTGATCTGACTCAGTACTCGCCCGACCAGCATGAAACCGCCCCGCGCAGCCGTCGTCGCCCGGCCAAACCCAGCAAACTGGGACTGCGCTGGAACCGGATTGCAGAAAGCATCTCCAGCCCCGCTCAACCTTCTTTGGATGATCCCAGCCTGGACATCAGTGAAGAACAGACGCGTCGCCTGATCGCCCGTCAGGAAAACCAGCAGTTAAGCCTGCTGGGCAACTAAACGCAGCCCACTTGTGCTTCTGGACGTGTTGAGCACATAAGCCGCGTCCAAAGCCTGCACCAGATCTTGCTGCAAGTGCTGGGGCTCTTCCAGCCCCACGTGCAAACGCAATAACTGCCCTTCCCCGAACAAGGCCTTCCCATTGCGTTTGGGCATATCCATGGGTAGAGCCAGACTCTCGAAGCCCCCCCAGGACAGACCGATGCCAAACAGGCGCAAGGTCTTGAAAAAGCAGGAGAGCTGCGCTTCGCCCAAGGGTTCCAGCACAAGGCCAAACAAGCCGGTAGAGCCGGTGAAATCCCGCTTCCAGATGGCATGACCGGGATGCGATTCCAATGCCGGATGCAACACCTGCTGAACCTGCGGGTGATTCTCCAGAAAACGGGCAATCTGCAAAGCACTGGCCTGATGCTGACGCAAACGCACACCTAAAGTACGCATGCCACGCAACACCAAAAAGGCATCGTCAGGACCGGCTGTCTGACCAAAATCATGTGCAGCACGACGCAGCAACGGCCAGGCGCGCTCGTTCGCGGTGGCAATCCCCAGCAAGGCATCGGAATGTCCGGTCAGATACTTGGTGGCCGCCTGAATGGATACATCCACGCCATGCTCGAAGGGCTGGAAGAACAAGGGAGTAGCCCAGGTATTGTCCAAGAGCACATACGCCCCCACCGCATGTGCGCAGCGAGCAATCGCAGGAATATCCTGAATCTCGAAGGTGGCCGAACCGGGCGACTCTACGTACACCACCTTGGTATTGGGACGAATCAGGCTGGCCATGCCCTCGCCCACAGACGGCTCGTAAAACTGCACCTGAATACCCATGCGGCTGGCCAGCACCTGCTGGGCAAACGCGCGTACCGGTCCATAGACTGAATCCGGTATCAGCAAATGATCTCCAACTTCCAGCATGCCCAACAAGGCATGGGTACAGGCCGCCAATCCAGAGGGAAACAAGCTGGCCTGAAAACCGCCTTCCAGCTCGGCCACGGCTTGCGTCAAGGCTTGCAAGGTGGGATTGGTGAAACGGCCATAAGAGGCGTAGGGATTGTCAGGCTCCTTGCGCTGCGCCCATTGCTCCAGATTGTCGGCCAGGATCGTGGAGCCGCGACAAACGGGTACATTCACAAAACCAGCCGACACGCTGGTGTCCCGTCCTACATGGGTCAAACGGGTATTTTGATAATCGCAGTCCTGCATGCTGTTTTCCTGATCCTGATCGCTAGAGATGAATGAAAACAGTCTACGCAAGAGTCCATGGGCAATTATTGCGTTTTCACGCTACTGCGGGCAGAATTCTGAGAATAAAAACCTACAACTAGCAAGATTATTGGGAAATTATTTTTATGCTGGATAAATTCGACAAGCACATTCTGGAGATCCTCCAAAACGATGCCACCTTGGCCATCCAGGAAATTGCCGATCGGGTGGGTTTGTCCAGTACACCCTGCTGGCGACGCATACAGCGTCTGGAGCAGGAAGGCTATATCGAAAAACGGGTGGCTTTGCTCAGCTCTGAAAAGCTGAATGTCGGGGTGACGGTGTTTGTGGCCATCAAGACCAATCAGCACAACAAACAGTGGTACAGCCAATTTTCGGCTGTGGTGGAGGCGATCCCGCAAATTGTGGAGTTCTATCGCATGAGCGGCGATACCGACTATTTGCTGCGCGTGGTTGTGCCCGACATCAAAAGCTTTGACCGTGTTTACCAGCGCCTGATCTCGGAAATAGAGCTGACCGACGTCAGCTCCAGTTTCGCCATGGAGCAGATCAAGTTCACGACCCGTCTGCCCCTGGACTACGCCTGATCCAGTGTGGTTCAAGGCTTAAAAGCTGTATTCCACATCCAGCGTCTGGCCGATACTCAGTCTCTGAGGTTTGGATTCAACCAGCATGGCCTGCATGCCAAACAAGGTCCCTTGCGGGAACTGACGGCTTTGCGCCAGGGCCAGGCCAGGTTGGGTACCCACATCCCCAGTCAGCTGATTCACATTGGGCATAGGGCAACGAGTACAGGGACGGATAAAAGCAAAGCTCAAGCCTTCACTGCTGACGCCCAGCACATAGTCCTCTTCATACGCGGGCAAGCCCTTAAAAACCACATTCGCGCGGAAACGATCCATGGGCACGGCCTGCTCCCCCGACTGTTGCACCAGGCGGTTCAGCTCCTCCAGGGACGCCTCATTGGTAAACAGAAAAGGCAGCGCATCTGCAAAACCAAATCCATTGAGCTGATCGCCAATCTGACGCCAGCCCTGGGACTTTTCTTCCCAGGGACGCACACGTTCGGTCAGTACATAACGCCTTGCGCGGCTATGGTTACGCAATACCCGGCAAGGAGTCTGCAAAAAGTCGCTAAACCATTGCGCGACCTGATCGCCCTCGTCCCTGCCCAGGGTATCTGAACTCCAGATACGCACGGACACAGCGACGTTATCCCCTGCCGGGGCATCCAGAGACCAGGACAAAGGATCCATACCAGGCGCTTGCACAGTAATCTGCCCGTCCTGCACCACTGGCTGAATCAAGGCCATGCGCGGCCAGCGACGCTGCGTCATGAATACGCCCTGTTGGTCAACAACAACCCACTCTCGGTCAAAGGCCAGGCCAGCAACGCTGACCTCCACGCCCTGCGGATGAGCCTGGGCGGCGCAGGATTTGATGGGATGGGTAAAAAGGCCAGTGATGGTAATCATGAGTCGCAACAGAGAAAGCAAGTTAAGGGATTTATTCTAAAACAGCCTGAGCGCTTGTCCCTGCTTTGCAGACTGATTGCAAAGAAGTGGATCAGAAACATCGACTCTGAAAATCTATTTCGCACTAACTCTTGACAACGGCGCAAAGCTATGAGTTAATAATTGATTGATTGCACCAACATATCTATTACATCAAGAAAGTGCGATCAACATTTTTTTGAATGTACCCACGCAAAACAGGTCCCTTTGACCTTCTGGCATGTCCCCAAACATGCGGGTATTCATTCACCACGGCGACGACAGCCACATCCAGACTTATTTTTTGCATCGTAGCGGACTCGCTCCGTCCATTTGCTTGGCAAACGAATAAGGCGCTGTCCATGCTGCCACAGAGCACGTCTGCCTGACATTTGTTCGACCAGCGCGGCTCTACATTGAAATAGCAATGGCTTGGCCTCCGTGTGGAGTCCGATCCATCATGGTGTCATCAAATCTCAATAAAAAAACGATGTAATGACGCCACACGATAAGGAAAAAAATTATGAAAAATATCTATCCAACCGGTTTGGTATCGCGCCCTGAGCATATTGCCTTGAACAAGACCGATATTCGCATTGGCGATACCGTTTACTTGCAACCCAAGAACGGCCCTCGCATGGCGGGTACCGTGATTTTCAGCTCGCCTGTACATGGCTGCACCACCTATACGGCAGACGCGCAGAACCAGGACGCCAACGTGCGTTTCCGTTTCCGCCTGCAGGACGTGCATCACGTGGCTCCGCGCCACCCTTTGCCAGCCTTGAACTAAGGCTTTGCCTGCTAATGAATACGGGGAGCTGAACCCAACTCCCCGTATTTATTTCATTTACAAACAGATAATTACAATTTGCAAGAAACATTCCTGCTTTCATCCTAAAATAGTGGCGGCTTGAAACTTATCCGACGCTGTAAAGCGTCCACGACGAGCGTGCGCTCCTATGGCAACGGATATGAAATCAAAGCAGGCTTCCTGCTTGCGCCCGCCGCGGCGCTATTCCTATCTCTCCCGTTTTTTCCTGTTCAGCCTGGTCTTGATCCTGACCCTGCTGGGCACCAAGCTGCGCCATTACGACGCCCTGACCATCTTCTGGCCTGCCGAGGCTGTGCTGCTGGGCCTGTTCATTCGTCGCCCGGATTGGGCCAGCCAGCTCCTTAACTGGGTCATTGTCATTCTGGCCTATCTGTGTGCCGAACTGATCGCCCGCAACCCCCTGCCTATTGCCCTTTTGCTGACCCTGGCCAATGTCAGTGGCGTCGGGCTGGCATACTGGCTGATCACCCGCAATCCGCTGCTGGAC
The DNA here is from genome assembly GCF_032063905.1 of Alcaligenes phenolicus. NCBI lineage: Bacteria > Pseudomonadati > Pseudomonadota > Betaproteobacteria > Burkholderiales > Alcaligenaceae > Alcaligenes > Alcaligenes phenolicus. Next base: position 9,792 of record NZ_DAMBOE010000006.1, on the reverse strand, counting down.
CTGTCCTTGCGCCGCCCTCAGGCCATGCTGACCCTGGCCGCCTACTACGGACTGGCCTGTATCCTTTCCGCCCTGCTAGGCGGCATTGCCCTGTCTTTGCATACCTCTCAAGCCTTGTCGCTGGCCATCCTGTCCTGGATGCTGACCGGCATGATCTCCTACACCGCTATTTTGCCCGTCATCCTGACTGCCCCGGCCCGCCCCATACGCCGTTTCATGGAGTACTGGAACGAGCCCCATTTGATGAGTCTGGCCCAGTTGGCACCCGCCCTGTCCTTATTACTGACCAGCTTGTTGAGTTTGCTGATTGACGGACCTGGCTCCCTGGCCTTTCCCGTCCTGCCTTTATTGTGGTGCGCCCTGAGCTACTCGCTCTTTTCCACCACCTTGTTGACCTTGTTCTATGTGCTCTGGACACTGTTTGCCCTGAGCCAGCCGGTCTACTTCCTGCCCAGCCAGCTATATACCTCACTGGATCTGCTGTCGCTGCGCATCGGCATTGCCTCCATTGCACTCGCCTCCATTACCAGTGCCAGCTTGATCTCAGCCCGTAATCTGGCAGTGGAAAAGCTCCAGCGGCTGGCTCACCACGATGCCTTGACCGGTTTGCTCAACAAGCAGGCCTTTTATCAGCAAAGCCAGACCATGCTGACTCAATGTCGCCTACGGCACGTTCCTGTCAGCGTCATTGTTCTGGACATCGACCACTTCAAACCCATTAACGACACCCACGGCCACCATGTCGGTGACCTGGCCCTGAGCGCCATCACCCAGCGTATTTCCCTGGCTTTGCGCGATACAGACTTGTGTGGTCGATTGGGTGGTGAGGAGTTTGGCATCTTGCTGCCCGACTGCAGCGCCACCCAAGCCCATGCCGTGGCCGAGCGTGTCCGCAAAAGTATTGCCCTGCGGCCCCTGGCCCTGGATAACGAGCAGCAACTGACCATGACGGCCAGCCTGGGTATCGCAACTCTGGAAGCCTCCACGCTGGATCTGCATGCTCTGCTTCGTCAGGCCGACACGGCCTTGTACGAGGCAAAACGTGCCGGCCGGGATCAGAGTTTTTCCTATCATTTCCCCGAACCACAAACGAAGACTTGACGCTATCCGTAAGCAAACCGATACTGATGTGTCAATACGAAACAAAACATCAGGGAGCGGTGATATGGCGTCAGTTTACGGCTCGCCCTTGTGCCAAGCGTGTTTGACCTTGCCACAGGGATTAAGTACTAGCCAAGCGCATGCTGACTTGCGTTTACTGGGACAGCATCCTCCCTCTCCTGACGGGGCTCATGAGACCCAGTACCGCTGCCTGAGCTGCCAGACTCACTGGCTGTTACGCACCAATCGCTGGGGCGTTCCCGAAGGCTTTCGCCTGAAACCCGTATAGGCAAAGCGGGGCACATGCACTACCATGACGGCTTTGTCTGTTAGCGATTCCCGTATGTCTGCCCTGCTGTTTGATACTGAAACCACCGGCACTGCCAAACCTCAAGTCATCGAGGCAGCCTGGCTGCGTTTAAGCGACCCTGTCTTCTTGCTGGTCAATGAAGAATTCGAGCAACGCTACCGGCCTGATGAAGCCAATTCTCTGGGTGCGCTGGCCACCCACCACATTTACGACGAAGAGCTGCAAGACTGCCCGTCGCATACCGAGTTCAAGCTGCCTGCCGACACCCAATACATCATTGGCCATAACGTGGACTACGACTGGGGCGTGGCCGGTTCGCCCAATATCAAGCGGATTTGCACTCTGGCCTTGGCCCGGCACTTGATTCCAGGCCTGGACAGCTACAGCCAGTCCGCCCTGATCTATCACATTGATCGCGCCAACGCCCGCGAGCGCCTGCGCAATGCGCACAGCGCCTTGGCCGATGTACGCAATTGCCTGGCACTCCTGCAATACTTGCTGGGCCTGACGCAAAACATCAATACCTGGGAACAGTTGTGGCAGCTCTCCGAGCACGCCCGGATTCCCACTATTTTGCATTTTGGCAAACACAAGGGCATGGCCATTGCCGATGTACCACAGGACTACAAGAACTGGTTGCTGCGTCAACCAGACCTGGACCCCTATCTGGTCAAGGCCTTGAAGGTCTAAACCTCAAGGTTCGTAAAATCCCTAATGGCTGTCAGCCATCATATGCCCAATGATGAAGGTCCCAACAAGAACTTCATGAGGTGGCAAATGATCGAGGTTGCATACGTCACGAAAGATATGCGTCGGGACCCTTACGAACGAATCACCCATCTTGGAGGCGCAGGCTGGCAACGCTCTCAACCAGATGTGGTCCAGCAAATTGAGCAGGGCCAGGAGGACTATTACATTCTTCTGGATGGCATTCCCGCCAAACTGATCGTGGCGCTCAGCCGTTTTGGTGCCAAGTACCTGAAAACTGAGCTTGAAGTTGAAGAGCCTCATATTTTGCTCAGCCTTCCCAATCAGGCCGGATAAGCAAGCCGGTCCTCCTTCCACTTTCCTTCAAGGAAAACAGAAAACGCGGCTTTAAGCCGCGTTTTTCTATGCCTGCCTTAAAACCTGTTCAAGGCTTGAGCAAATGCCATTGGCCGTTACGCACCGTAATCAGCTCGCGACCACGCTCGTCAAAGCCGCTATGGTCTTCGGGCGACATGGTGTACACACCTTGGGTAGCCACCAGATCACGGGTTTGCTCCAGCGCATCACGCAAAGCCGAACGGAATTCCGGCGTACCGGGTTTGGCCTTGGTAGCCGCCTCAGGAATTGCCTTTTCCAGCAAAAGACCAGCGTCGTACACGTTGGCACCAAATGTGGCGGGAGCCTGACCATAACGCTCGGTATAGCGCTGGATGTAGTCCTGCGCGATAGGCTTGGACGGATTGCTATCGGCAATTTCAGGCAAGACCAACATCAGGCTGGCCGCCAGAATAGTGCCTTCAACCTGCTCGCCACCCAGGCTCAAGAACGCAGGAAGCGCAGCACCGTGCGTTTGATAAATCTGCCCTTTGTAACCTTGCTTAACCAGCGTCACTTGCGGCAGAACAGCCGCAGCGCCAGTGCCGGCTACCAGGACTACGTCCGGTTTGGCAGCATAAATCTTCAAGGCCTGACCTGTTACCGAGGTATCGGAACGCACATAACGCTCGGTGGCCACAATCTTGATATTGTTCGCCTCGGCCAGTTCCTTGAACACGGTCAACCAGCTCTCGCCGTAGGCATCGTTAAAGCCCAGGAAACCGGCTGTTTTCACGCCGGTATCGACCATATGCTTGACCAGGGCCTGAGCAATAATGTCGTCGTTCTGGGTCGTTTTAAAGACCCATTTCTTTTGCTCGGTCATGGGCAGCACGACGGACGCCGCGCCCACCGGTGCCAGCACAGGCGTGCCCGAATCGGCCGCAAACTGAATCAGACTCATGGCATTGGGCGAGCCGGTAGGCCCGATCAAGGCATCGATCTTGTCCTCGGAAATCATTTTCTTGAACAGCGTCACCGTTTGGTTCGGGTCGCTGGCATCATCCAGGGAGACGTACTCAACCGTCAGATCGCCAACTTTGGTAGGCAGCAGCGGCACGGTATTGCGCTGCGGCAAACCGACCACGGCGGTCGGTCCAGTGGCCGAGGCGATCACGCCAATCTTGACCTGTGATTGAGCCGGTGTGGCCAGAGCGGCCAGAACAACGGACAAAGCGAAAGCAGTTCGAGTCAATTTCATAATGTGCAGAGCCAGTTAAGCCCTTCCCCCCTTGATATCAGCGCAGCCGCGCTTATATGGATTGATCTGGCATAAGATACCAAATTCCCCGTGCCGCACACGTCTTATTGAACGATTTGCGCTGGCAGGTCTGCTTACAATTGTACGCGGGCACACACAATAAAGTAGTTTATAACGAAGCTACTGTTTACCTTTCATAGAGCGATCCCATGTCACTTCAGCAAATGCTGCAACAAATTCTGCAAAGCGGCCAAAGCGCACTAAAACAAGGTCAAGGCCAATTGAACTCCTCCGGCCTGGGTAAGAAAATCAGTGAACAAGCCGGTGGTTTTGGTGGCGGCGCTGTTGTAGGCGGCGTTCTGGGCGTCCTGCTGGGCAACAAGAAGTTCCGCAAAATGGGCGGTTCCATGGCCGCGTACGGCGGAGCCGCTGCCTTGGGTGCCCTGGCCGTCAAGGTCTATCAGAACTGGCAGGAACAAAATGCGGGCCAGCAAGCGGCTCCAACACCCGTGCAAGCGATCCCAGCCGCCCCGCTGCCGCTGGCTTCCAACGGTCCGGCCGATACCCATGCCATGGTCATCCTGGCCGCTCTGGTCTCCGCTGCCAAGGCAGACGGCCATATCGGTGATGCCGAGCGCGAATTGATCGACGCAGAAATCAGTAAAATGGCCGCCCCCGAACAAGCCCGTCTCTGGCTGTCGCAAGAACTGCTCAAACCGGTTGACCCGCAAGCCATCGCCCAATTGGCGCAAACGCCCGAGATGTCCGCTGAAATCTACTTGACCAGTGCCATCGTCATTGACGAGCAAAGCTATATGGAACGCGCGTATCTGGACGAGCTGGCACGTTTACTATCCTTGCCAAACTCCTTGCGCGAAAGTCTGGATAATCAGGTACAAGCTTTACCCCAAGCTTGATCGGGAGCTGGAACGTTCTACCAGAACGCCGTGCACTCTGATTGTTTTATTTTTCAACCCCGGGCTGACACTCCCAATGCAGCCCACGACTCATCAAGGAAACCACTCATGAAAAACACCCTCAAGTTGACGATTGGTACATTGGCCTTAATGGGTCTGGCCGCTTGCGCGGCTCCAAACAACAGCAACACCGCGACTTCCGAGCGCCAAATGGATAAAGAAACCTCTCTGCAGGCTTATCACTGGCGTCTGTTTGCTACTACCGGCAAAGACGGCCAGCCAGCCCCTGCCATACCTGGCGCAGGCGGCGAGCAAGTCACCTTGAATTTCACTGACACCATGATGTCGGTAGACAATCTGTGTAATGTCCTGGGCAGCGGCTACACCATCAGCGGTTCCAAAATCACCTTTACCTCGCCGGTCAGCACCATGAAAATGTGCTCGGACCCCGAGCTGATGCGCAACGAACAAGCCGTTGGCAAATTGTTGCCTACAGCGACAGACTGGAGCATGGCCAAGGCCGATTCCGCACCGGATAATCCAGCACCGGTCCTGACCCTGAACTTTAAAGACGGCACCAAGTGGCGCCTGAAAGGTGAACCTACTGCAACGACCCGTTACGGCAGCGAGCCAACCCGTGTGTTCCTGGAAGTGGCTGCACAAAAAGAGAAGTGCTCCCATCCGCTGATTCCAAACTACCAATGCCTGAAGGTACGCGAGATCCAGTACAGCGATTCGGGCGTCAAGACCTACACGGGTGACTGGATGTACTACTACGGCGACATCGAGGGCTACACCCATACTCCTGGCGTTCGTAACGTGCTGCGTATCAACCGCTACGAACTGAAGAACGTGCCTGCAGACGCCTCGTCCAAGGCCGATGTTCTGGACATGGTTGTAGAGTCCGAACAAGTCAGCAAGTAACTCACGCAGCAAGGTCGTCCAAGCGCTTTTTGCACTGACGACGACCTGATCACATAGCCCCAAGCTTGGAGTTGATTCCGGCCTTGGGGCTATTTATTTCAGGGACATTTTTTTCGAGCCTGGGAGCAAACTGTCCTGCTTCAGATCCTCCAAGCCCCATAAGACACAGCACGTTCGGAGCCACAAATAGTTACTCACTGCTATGCTTTGAACCTAGTCAGGGGGCCTGCCCATCCGTAGTATGGAAATACCGGATAACATTTTTCACCTCCCTATTTATCCGGCTTCAGGCCTTGCGACATGCGAGGCTTTTTTTTATGCCTGAACGGTGATGAGGCTTGCTCTTATTTCAGCGGCCCATAAAAAATAAAAAACGCACCGGCACCAATCAGTGTGAAGCCAAGCAGGTGATTCAGCGTAAAGCTCTCTTTCAGATACAGCACCGAGAACACCACGAACACCAGCAAGGTAATGACTTCCTGCATGGTCTTTAGCTGCGCGGCACTGTAGACGGTGTGCCCCAAACGATTAGCCGGCACCGCCAGGCAGTACTCCACCAAAGCAATGCCCCAGCTGATCAGCACGACTTTCAGCAAGGGGCTATTGGGATATTTCAGATGCCCATACCAGGCAATGGTCATGAACACATTGGAGACGACCAACATCAAGATGGGAAGGATCTTAGCCATTCTGGACACGGAAATAAAAAGCGGCCTGCACCGCGACCCGGCCAGTGTAGCGTCACATTTAAGCAGCGCCTATGGGGATAATCAGACAGCAGAAAGACGGGGTATCAAGCAAGGGCTATCAGTCCACGACTTTCAAAAAGTCCACCTCAATCTCGGGCGGGCGCTTGGAACTGGTATCGACCTCGCCAATCAGCTCCACCCTGGTTTTCTCATCCAGAGTCTGACCCGCAAAATGCTTGACCTTGATCTCCGCCACAATCTCCCCACTACCATCAGAAAACAGAAACTTGTCGTGGGCCGTTTGACGTAGCAGATGACCTTGCACCCGCACGCCCTGATCATCGACGGGATTTTTCAGGATCTCCGCAACCGTCGTTTGACCAATCTCCGACGGGCCCGTGTACTGCGCATGGGCAGGGAACGACAGCGCACCTGATAACAAAGCCAGCGCCACAGCCGAGCGCAATTTAACGTAAGTAGACATAATGACTCCTAATGTTCATGGCTTGAAACTTAACCATAACAGCAGATATCATCAGCGTCCTTATCAAAATGGCGGTTTGGGGCTTGCCTGCTTACCAAGCGCGACACGATGCACTTGTTCTTTCACCAGCCCTGCCGCTGCAGCGAACTAAGCCTAGCCCCCCACAACCCTACATCACCTGCCGTGTCAGACCTGCCAGAGTACGATGGGGCTGTGATGATAGACTCACTTCACCCAGCCCCTTCACCGCAGCTGACCTTCCTCACACCAGCACTGCACCATGTCCCTTCTTGAGAGCCTAGGCCCCCGCATCTGCATTCTTGGCCCATCCAATAGCGGCAAATCCACCCTGGCTGACGCGATCGCACGCAAGCTGGCCATCCCGGCCGTGCATCTGGATCAGCTCTACCACCTGCCCCATAGCAACTGGGTGCCCCGCCCTGAAGCGGACTTTATCGCGCTGCATCAGGCGGCTATTGCGCAAGAACAATGGGTGATGGAAGGCAACTACACGCGCCACCTGGCTCCACGTCTGGCTCGCGCTACAGGTTTCATCGTGCTAGAGGTCTCCACCGCTACCAGCCTGCTGCGCTACTTCCGGCGCACCCTGTTTGAGCGCAACCGTCGTGGAGCCCTGGAAGGCGGTAAAGATAGCGTGAAATGGCAAATGATCCGCCATATCGCCATCGTGACCCCGCCCAATCGCCACAAGTACTTGAGTATTTTTGAGGCAAGCACCTTGCCTAAAGTCAGACTAAGCAGCCCTCGCGACCTGAAACTGTTTTATCAAACCGAAGGCCTGAAACGCTAAACGCACACAGCGCTAACTCGCTGGGCTGTTTCCATCCGTGGTGCCCTATTTCCTCAAGGCCAACACATACCTCTGCAAACCGCTTAAAGCGCCCCGGTATCCATCAGCAACTCCTGCCATCTCTGTATATCGCTCTGCGCACAGGCCGACCACGTTGCGCAGCTGGCTGGTAATTCGGGCGTTTGCATCCAGCGCATGTCCGGCTCGGGCAGCCTGAGCGGCGACACGATCATTGGCGGCGGCGAGCTTGCTGCGCAAGCCGTCAAGATCGGCGCGAGCAGCCACAGCAACACGCTGGGCCGCATCCAGCTGCATTTGATAAGTGACTCGAACATCCTCCACCTCCTTTTGTAATCGTTGCTCCATCAAGCGTGCACGAACCTCGGCCTGCAACTGCGCCGCCCTGGTCTGCGCCTGGGCCAGCTCATAGCCTTTGCGATACTGCTCCTGACCATAAAGCGCCCCCCATAAAAAAAGGGCTGCCAGAACAGCAGCCCCTGCTAATGCAGACTTGATAGACATAACTGCCTCTCGGCCTGACGCCGCCGCTCCAGCCCCCGCAGTTTGCGGCCACCGGCATAGACCCAACGATCCAGCTCCCGGCATGCACCTGCTATATCCTGAGCCCGTAGCTTGCGCAGCAAAGTCGAATTGGCATAGGCACCGACGCCCACGTTGTAAACAAAGCTGCTCAGCGCCACACGCACTTCATCCGGCAAGGGATAGCTGACGGAACCATCCACTACAGCCAAAGCACGACGCACCTCCTGCTCCGTCAAGGCGTCACAACGCTCCGGACTTGCCAGATCACCCAGCTTGACCCCTTGCGTGTAACCATCACAGATAGTCGGGATGCCTACGGGATCCACATAGGCGATCAAAGAGCGCCCTTCCCAGGCGGCAACCAAAGCAATCGCCGCCGAGACTACCCCCACACCCAGCTTAGTCTTCAGATCCATGCTTCCACTCCTTGAGCTGGCGCCAGGCACGCTGCACTCCGCTCACAATCCGGGCCGCCGCCCGAATGAACTCGGGCAGCTTGGTCACGATCAAAATCACCACATAAGCCGCCCAGAGTGTCAGCACAAAATCCTGCATCGTCCAACCATAAATAAGCAGAGCCGAACCGGTGCTTATGGGTAAATGAGCGGCGTCGTTATCGAACATCATTTTTTTCCTTGAATAAGCGTGATCACCAAACTGGGGAACCCGCAAAAACGCCGAATAAACGCTCCACAGGAACATGGGCTGTTAAAAATCACAGTTGAAGCGGCCTGCTATATGGCCTACAAGACAGATTTACTTATGAATGCCACCCGTCAGCGCCGCCTTTCCCGAACCTGCCCTTCATTGGCAGAGGCCTTGGAGCGATACCTGAGTGAGGTGTCTACACTGAAGAAATCGGCCTACCAGGAGCGTTCACTAACCCGGGCCTGGAACAGCACCTTGCTGGCAAACCGGAATCTGGCCCGGATTACCCCGCAAGACTTGCAACGAGTCCGTGACGAATGGATGCAAGACCGCGCTCCCGCGACCGTCAATCGACGGATGGCCCTGCTATCGCATCTGTACACCGTCGCCCGCAAAGACTGGGGCTATAGCTGGCTGGCCAATCCAGTTCAACTAATCCGACGACCTGCCGTCAACGATGCGCGCGACCGTCGACTGTTTAATCAGATTCGTCTATATGGCGTCAGTGTGGAAGAATGCCCACGTTCTGAATTTGAGTGGATCCTGAAACATACCCGCTCCAGTTGCCTGCCCACTGTAGTTGCCTTGGCCGTCGAAACAGGTATGCGCCGCTCTGAAATTGTGAATCTGACGCGTGAACAAATAGATCTGACCCACGGGGTCATCACCTTGCAAGACACCAAGAACGGGGATACTCGTTATGTACCTTTGACACCGTTCGCACGCGACGCCCTGCGCAAGTGGCTAGTGGGAAAACCTTTGCGCGGTCGTATTTTTGATATCACTCCCGGCTCGATCAGTCGCGCCTTTGCTCGTGCTCGTCTACGCGCCCGTAATGCCTACGAAAGCTTGTGTCGCAAATACGGCCGACGCCCAGTGCGAGCCTACTTCCTGGACCTGCGGTTTCACGATCTGCGCCATGAGGCTACCTCTCGCTTGGCTGAAGTTTTCCCCGCCCACGAGCTCGCCAAAGTCACCGGGCATAGAGATACCCGAATGTTGCAACGCTACTTTCACCCTCGCGGGCGCGGCGTCTGTCAAGGCAGTTGGAACCTGATTCATGCGGCCTCTAATACTGGAT